>CAZPEN010000005.1:0-41878 GCA_964585615.1 uncultured Chthoniobacter sp.
ATACAGGCGCAGTTTGTTGTCCTCGGGTGAGTAGGTGGCGGTCAAATGCATGGTGAGAATGGAGTTCGGCGTCACAACCGCTGGCCGTGACAGATGGTGTTGATGATTTTTCCGAGATCCTCTTTTCGGACCGGAATCGGCGAAACATTGAGACCGATCCGTCCGTGTGCGTCACAAACCCAACAGTCGGCAACGAATGCGTCGCGAGGAATGTCCCGCGAGGCGGGCGTGTAGCAGTTGAACCGGGCGGCGGTTGCGGAAGCATCCTTCAGACCGGACTTCGTGCGATAGATTGCTCCGAAGAGGAAGTTGGGGAGTTTTTCAGACATGGGAGAGAGCGATGTGGTGGTTCTGACAGGAGGACCGCATGGCCAGGAGATCCGCATTCCAGTCTTTGAGCCGGGGGCATTCGGATGAGATTTTGAACCCAGTCCAATCGGCGGTGTCATCCCATGCCTTTTGCCAGCCGCGTTCCCCGGCACAATCGTTGTCGAGTGCAACGACGAACGACTGGCGGCGCATGTAGGACTGGTGGAGAAGCTCG
The DNA here is from genome assembly GCA_964585615.1 of uncultured Chthoniobacter sp. Classification (GTDB taxonomy): domain Bacteria; phylum Verrucomicrobiota; class Verrucomicrobiia; order Chthoniobacterales; family Terrimicrobiaceae; genus QYQL01. The sequence continues at coordinate 545 of CAZPEN010000005.1, forward strand.
CCCGGAACGTGGCATCCGCCGCAACTTACGACGACGAGCCGATTGGATGGATTGAGCTGGTAGTAACTCAGCGCATCAATTGGGGATTCGACGGCCACGATCTGTTCCGCATTCGTCAGATCCCCCACGGAGAACCAAGCACTGGTCTTGTTTCCCAGGCATGGGCGGAACATGGATTCGTGCCGGGTGTCCCGGAGCGTTGCCCCCTCAATCTTGCCCTCGGCCGTCCGGTGGAGAAAAACCAAGCTCGGTTTCGGGCGGTGGTTGTTGGCGTAAATCAATCCCTTCTCATGCAAGGAATCGATCAAATCCGGATCGAGTCCCCGGGTTTTGACGAGATAATCCAGGGCAATCGGCCAGTTGGATTCACTCGGCACGGCATATTGCGAGGCCAGTTCCTCGAATGATCGACGGGTGGAGAGCACTTCGCGGACCCGGTTTTCTGGAAATGCCAGTCCGCCAATGCTCGGTTGGAACCCTTCGGCCAGAACCCGGCATGTCGTCCGGAAATCCCCGCCGCAAAGGTGCATTTGAAGATCAATCGCTCCCGTGCCGCCAACCCCCGCCCGGTTGTCGAACCATTTGTCGCCGTGGAGGACGATGTTGTAGCGATCATCCTTCGCCCGGAAGCTGACGCCTTCCCGTTTCAATGAGAACCCGTGCCAGGCGAGCAAGTCACGCAAGGGAATCGACCGAACCCGGTCGGAAACGCGATCCGTGCCGCTGGCACCTGCCAGTTTGAAATCCTCCGCGTTCATTACCAGCCGATGGTGTGGCAGAAATCGGACACAAGCTCGTCAACCACGGCTTGTGGCATTCCAGCCGTTGCCCCAAGTTCCTCAAGGGTGTCCGTGCCAAGCAAGTCGGCCCGGACGCAGTAGAGAACCACGGAAGCCCGGAGTCCTTTTTGTTCAACCGTGTCCGCCGCAGCCACCCAGCCGAACGTCCGGCTCAGGACTTCACAAATGCGGTGAAGCTGATCATCGGGTGTCGGGAGGGGTTCAAGGAAATCCACCGGGTGACGGCGGTCGGAGTGGCGAATGTCGTTTTCAGGGAGTGTGTGCGTTTTCATCCCCGCCACTTTGACGGATGAAAACCACGCACCTGCTCCGAGTTGGGAGCGACTTTATAAGACTGGAATCCTGCCCAAATCCTCCGGGCTGTTCAGTCGATAGCTCGTACTTCGTCCTCCGGGTGCGTCCTGAACAAGAATCCACCGATCGAGCAGATCCTTTATGTCCCGCAATGCCGTATCTGACGAGCATTTGGTGAGCTTGGCATATTTCGAAGTCGAAAGCTTTCCCTCAAAACCGTCAAGAAGTCGGTTGATGACGATGCGTTGCCTTTCATTCACCGGAGCCTCATTGATTCGCTCCCAAACTTTCGCTTTTCGCAGGACGCCCGCCAATTCGTTTTCCGCTCCGTTGATGGCGCGTCCGAGGCAGTTCAGAAACCACTCCAGCCATGAAGTGACATCCACCCCACCCCGTTGGGATTGCTCCAGATGCAAATAATACTGTTTTCTCTCCGTTTCGATTTGCGCAGACATGCTGTAAAATCGCCCGCTCGTTTCCTCCGCTCGTGCCAGAGCCATATCGGCAATCGCCCGGCCAATGCGCCCGTTCCCGTCCTCGAATGGATGAATCGTTACAAACCAAAGATGCGCCAGCCCGGCTTTCAGAACTGGATCCATATCGTTTCGCGTTTCAAACCATTTCAAAAAAATGGCCATTTTGCGTTTCAGTCGATCAGCCGATGGCGCTTCAAAATGAACGTGCTCGCGTCCCAGCGGCCCCGAAACCACCTGCATGTCTCCAGCCTCTGCCGGTCGCCATGCTCCAACAGTGATCGCTTGCATCCCACTCCGGCCTGTGGGGAAGAGAGCGGCATGCCAGGCAAACAAGCGCTCTTCCGTCAGAGGTTCCGAGTATTTCTGGGTTGCATCCAGCATCATTTCAACAACGCCTTCCACATTTCGATCCGTCGAAGCTGTGCCGGCAAAATCCATGCCAAGTCTCCGTGCAATCGAGGATCTCACCTGCTCGGCATCCAGTCGTTGCCCTTCGATGGCGCTCGACTTCACCACGTCGCTGGTCAGTGTGCTTAGGCTCGCTTCGGCACGAAGCTGAAAGCCCAGACCCTCCATCCTGCCCAGCAGCCGCCCCTGCCTGTGCCGCACATCCGCCAACAGCGAAGACAGCTTGGCGTTATCCCAAGTGAGGGCTGGCCATTTCTTGCATTCATGGATATAGGGCATGTGATCTCCGCTTTGATTGCGGTGAATGTAAGCTGTATTCGCCGCAAAGGCAATTTAATCTCCGCATTATTTGCGGTAATTAAGCCTTCTATTCGCCGCAGGGTCATTGATCCTACCGAGTTTTCAGTTGGAAAAGTGGACACCAAAACGGACACCAAACGAGCTGAAATCGGTTGGTTTTGGTAGTGGCGGATTACGCTTGATTACCTGGGGAAATGGGCGAAAATTGCCTCGCAATTGTGACGTAAGACGCCCGATTCCGACCCTCGCCTCTCCTCCTTGCCACATATGCAGCAACGGGTTACAGTTTAAAAAAGCTCCGCCTCTCTGGCGTATTGAAAGCCCGAAAGCGGCGACGGAGAGACTCCCTTGGAAAAAAGCAGGGCGTGAAATTGCCTCCCCATGCTCTCCGGATGCAGAAGCGTTTGCAGTGTGCGCAGTTTTTTCCTTCCCGCAGGATCCGGCACCCGTCCATCCATCGCCAGCAGCATCGCGCTTGCAGCCCCCACGAGAAAATGGTGCTGATCGGCAAGGTTCTCAAACCTCCATCCCGCCTGCACCGCCTCCCGGGCCAGAAGCGAAAAATCCACATGAGCCGTGAGATCCTTCTCCCCGGGAGCTTCCAGAGGCTTTTCCTCCCGCCGGTGCCCGCGGTAGCAACTGAGCGTGCCTGCCGTGCGGTGTTCGGCCAGCAATTCCCCGCGGGTCATTCCGTAGTCCACCGCAAAAAGAAATCCCCGCGTCATCTTCCGCGCAAGCGTGCGCAGAAGGCTTCTGTGGGACAGACAAACCTCCGAGGTGAATCCTTTCTCCCTCCGGGGAAACCCGGCCAGCACCTCCGCCAAATCCCCTTCGGCCTCTTTCTCCCGCCAGACAAACCCCTCCTCCCCGCAGTCCACGCACAACTCCACCCATCGGTCCCCGGTTGACCGCGTCACATGGACGGGAAAGGCATCGAAAAGCTCGTTGGAATAATGAACACCGCAGATTTCCGGAAGATCCCCGGCATCGCCCACCCAGCGGACAGCTTCCCCGTCGAGCTTTTGGCGCTGCCTCTCCCGGAGCACTTCCGAAGGCTCGACAATCATGAGCGGCACTCCCCCCAGCGGCGTCCCGGCAAGAGCATCCAAAACATCCCGTGCCAATTGCCCGTCCGAAGCCCCCTGTTCGACCAGCACAAAGTCCTCCGGACGCCCCAGCGCCTCCCACATCTCCACAAACTGCCCCGCAAGAATTTCCCCGTAAACAGGACCGACACTGACATTCGTGAAAAAATCCCCGTGCTTCCCGATCGCCGCCCGACCGGAAGCATAGTAGCCCTCCGAGGAATCGTAGAGAGCCACCTCCATGAAGCGGGCAAACGATATCGGACCGGACTCCGCGATCTCCGCCGCCAGCCGGGTGCTAAGGCCGGGTGACTTCACGGACATACACATTCACCTGACCGTCGGCACCCTGCCGCACGTCCGTGATCTGGAACGGACGGCGCGCATCCCGGGAAAATGTCGCGCCTTCTCCCGGCGGGCGAACCCCGGCGGGAAACTCCACAATAATGCGCACATTTCCGGACTTTCCACCGAAACCGATCGCTTCCGTGATGGCCCCCTGCGTGCGGAGAACCGCCCGATTCTGCCCGGCCGCCGTCACCACGAAATTTCCCTGCAAATAGACCCTCTCGCTGCTTACATCCGATCCCGCCATGGCCGAGACATCTTTCACATTGAAAAGCCGGCCGCGAGGCATCTGCCCGGGCTCATAGACCGGCCAGGCTCCGGAAGAGGATGCGACAATCGCCGCCGGAGTCGGGCTGGGAGCCGGGGGAAGCTGTGCCGGAGACGGAGAAGCCTCCGCCACAGCGACTGGAGAAGGCGCCGGCGTGGCATTGACAGGAATCGCCGGACGCACAGGAGCATTCTCCGCCAGCACGGGCGGGGGCGGTGTCTGGACGGGAACAACGGCCTGCGGGGGCGTGTTGACCGCGATCGGACGTTCCACCCGCATGAGACGGGTCTGCTGCGGCGGCGCCCCTTCGGCATTCTCCGCCAACCCCGCCCGCTTGCGGAACCCGGCATATTTCTTGTCGGCATCCTCCTGCCGCCGCGCGGTGATGACCGGAAGCCCCGCGGCCACATTCAAAACCTGCGGGGGATCCAATGTGAACGTCCCCGATGCCGTTGCCGATTCATAGCTCGGATACAGGATCGAGATCGCCGTCGCCTTCACCCGCCCGTCGGAGAGCCTGTCGACATGGATGATCGCCGAGAGTTCGTTCTCCCGTTTGAAATCGATGTCCAGTCCCGTGAGCAATGTCCGGTGAAGCGCCGGCACGACTTTCTGGTCCGCCGTGAACACCTGCTCCAACAACACCTGGGGGGAATCCTTGGACCGGGCCAGCGCCACAATGCCCGTTCCGAAGAAGTCCTGCCCCGTCAGTTCGTAGGAATCGAGAATATTGTAAGTCCCCACCACATACGGCACCAGATCCTGCGTGAGCTTGTAGTTGCGCAGATAGTTCCTCAGCAATGCCTCATTCGCCCGGGTCAACTCGCGCGGAGTCATTTTTCCATACCGCTCCAGAATCTGCCCCGCTTTCAAAAATTCCCCGCGGGGAGCCGCCGTGAGTTCGAATCTTTTCGGCGGATCGAGTTTCTTGAGCTTGTTCAGGATCCCGTAACTGAAGGGTTTCTCGGGATGTCCGAAAATGTAAAAACTCCCGATCCAGCAGGCGATGGCGAATCCCAGGAGCAGGAGAATGACGATCGTCCAGATGAAAAGGCTGCCGTCTCTCGCGGGACGATCCTCTTCCGACGCATCGAAATCGGGATCGGAAAACCTTGCGGGCACTCTTTTCTTGAAACGGGAATTGGACGGCATGGCGGCTTTCAGGAATCCGTGGGTTCGAACGACGTGCCACAACCGCAGGAACGTGCAGCCCGGGGATTCTGAATGCGGAACCCGGCACCGGCCAGGCCATCGTCATAGTCCAACGTGCAGTCCGCGAGATAATCCACACTGCCCGCCTCCACAAACACCCGCGCCCCCTTGTGCGAAACCTCCAGATCCCCGGGCTGGAGGCAACCGAGCGACATGGCATATTGCAGGCCGGCACAGCCGCCTTTTTCCACAGCCAGCCGGAGCCCTGCGGAAGGATCCTTGTCACGCACCAGGTCCAGAAGCGCGGCAGCCGCGTTGTCAGTCAATGTGATCACGTTCTTTTCTTATGAACGAATCCATGCGAAGTCAAATGCATGGGAAAGATTCGTTTGCTTCCGGACGAGGTTGCCAGCCAGGTCGCGGCCGGAGAAGTCGTGGAACGTCCGGCCTCTGTCGTCAAGGAACTGGTGGAAAACAGCGTCGATGCCGGAGCGGCCCGGATCACCGTGGATTTTGCCAAAGGCGGGGTGCAATCGATCCGGGTCGTGGATGATGGCTCCGGAATGGACCGCGAAGACGCGCTCCTCTCGCTCGAGCGTCATGCCACCAGCAAAATCCGCACCGCCGGGGATCTCGCGGCGGTCACCACCATGGGATTCCGCGGGGAAGCCATCCCCAGCATCGCCAGCGTCTCCCGTTTTCGCATGGCCACGAGGCCTCCGGAAGCGGAGGCGGGAACGGAAATCCGCGTGGCGGGAGGGAAAATCGAGTCCGTCTCCGACAGTGGAGAAGCCCCCGGGACATTGATCGAGGTGGCTTCGCTCTTCTTCAACCTGCCCGCCAGAAGGAAATTCCTGCGCGGAGAAGCCACGGAGGCCGCTCACATCGTCCACCAGATGGAAGCCCTCGCCCTCGCCCACCCGGACGTGACAATCACCCTCATCCGCGATGGAAAGAAACTCTGGCAGGCCGCCGCAACCAGGGATCTCGGGGTCCGGCTCCGCGATCTTTTCGGCACGGATTTTCTCCGCCGCCTCCTCCCGATGGATCCCTTTTCCGAAAATGGGGTGCAAATTTCCGGCTACCTGTCCAAACCTGGAGAAGGCCGTCCGGACCGGGACCAACAGTTCATCATCCTGAACGGTCGGGTAGTCCAGTGTCCGGCGATTTTCCAGCCCCTGCGGGAAGCCTGTTCCGAAGCCCTGCCCCGGGGACGTCATCCGCTTGCCGTCCTGCAAATCACGATGGATCCCCTCGCCTTCGACTGCAATGTCCACCCCGCCAAGCGCGAAGTCCGCCTGCACCGGCCGGACCAAGTCCGCCAGGCTGTCTTCCTCGCGGCGAGAAACCACCTCGACCGCCTCCGCACTCCGGCCATCGCCGTAACGACCGGACGCCTGGCCGCCACACCTCCGGCTGAGGATTCCGGGGTTCCCGGGAGGCCGGCTCCTCTCTCCGCCCCCCCCGCTCCCGCAACGACAGCCATTGCCCGCCCCGCCCAGAAGGAATGGACTCCCGCCGACGAGCAGCCATCTGCTCCGGTGGAAGATTCCTTCCGGTTGATTGGCGGACTCGACAACCGGTGGATCCTGATGCAGAGCAACGACGGCCTTGTCCTTCTGAACATCCGGGCCGCCTCGGAACGGATCCTCTTCGAGACCCTGCGCCGGGAAATGGAATCCGGCACGGCCCCCGCCCAGCGCCTGCTCCTCCCCGAAGTCATCGAACTCCCCCCCAAAGATTCGATCTGGCTTGCAGAAAACCTGTCTGCCCTGCAAAAAACCGGCTTTGTCATCGAGCCCTTCGGAAGCAATACCTTCAAAGTCGAAGCCCTCCCCGCCGCCCTCTCCGGTCGCGACCCCCGCGCCTCCCTTCTGGATCTCTGCGAGTCCCTCCGCGCCTCCGGCTCCCTCGGCACCGGCAACACTGCCTCGGACTCCCTTGCCCGGTCGGTCTCCGCCATCGCCGCCATCGAACATTTCACCTATGAGGAAACTCGCGCAAAAAATCTCGTCCGCGAACTCCTCCGCTGCGAACTCCCCTACGCCGGCCCCCGGGGCCACCCGACCATGATCCAATGGTCCTTCGCCGAACTCGAACGAAAATTCCATTGAGCCCCCCGCATCCCGAAGGACGCTTCAAACCGTGGCAGCGGGCTTTACTGCTTTTGCAGGGCCTCAATCTGGGCGGAGACCTCTTTTGAGGGGATGATGGCGTAGGCTTCCTGGTATTTTTTCAGAGCTCCTTCGATTTTGTCATTTTCGGCCAGCATCTTGGCTTCGTTGCGCAGAAGCTGGAATTTCCCGATGTCGGCTCCGATTTTTTTCTGGAGTCCCGCGAGCACGGCGGAGGTTTTGGGACCGATGAGATCGGCTTTGACGGTAAGCGGATCAAGGAGGGCTTTGGCTTCGAGGTATTCGCGGCCCTGGATCTGCTTGTCGAGGGCCGGAAAATTGTCAGTGCAGGCGGTCATGGCATCGGCCAGCGCGAGAGGAACCAGGATCACGGTGGGAGGGGACGCGGCCCGGTATTGCTTGACGGCTGCATTCATGGCCGCGATCTGGGCGGAAAGTTCCGGGGAAATGACCGGCACCTTCGCCGCGGCGTCATCGGGAGCGGGCATGGCGGCTTCGAATTGTCCCTGGGTATCGGCAATCTGCCTGCCGAGCCGGCCGGCATTGGCCGTTGCCGTGTCCCAACTTTTCACGAACAGGTTGGCGCGGGCTTCTTCCTCGGGTTTCAGGGCCTTGAGCTGCGCGACCAATTCCACTGCCTGCTCGTAACCAAGGGACGGAGCATTCAGGTCCGCAAGCAGGCCGTCCCGCTTTTTCTTTCTCACCAGGCTGTCGTAAAGGGCCCTGATCCCCTCCACCACGGAGCGCACGGAGGGTTCGGTTTTGGCCATGTCCTGCAGACCGATGAAATACTGGCTGGCGGAAAGATCCACCGCATTGATATCCGGCGCGGCCATGAGTTCCTGCCGGAGGAGATCCGAAAGACTCCCGGCTTTCTGCCTGTAATAGGTGCTCTTGGCAATCCATTGTCCGTTTTCCTTTACGCTGCCGGAGTCGTATTTGGCGGCGTCGGCTTTCAGGGGGGCAAGGGCTTTTTCCAAGTGCCTTGCGGCAATGGGGAATTTGGCGGAAATCGCGGCGAATTCGTCCAGGGTCACCTGAAGCGAGGCGCGTTCATCAGCCGTGGACAACATCTGCGGAGCCACCGGATAGATCACCAGCTTCACCACCTTGGCGGAAGGAATCTGGTAGTTCGGGTTTTTCGCGGTCCGAAATTCATAGTAGCCGGAACGGTTCGTGACGGCGAGAAACTCCAGTGCGGTGGCCTGGTCGTCCTTGGACCAGGCCTGGGGTTTCGCCAGCACCAGACCGGGCGTGTCCTGCGGGCGGAGCCCGTCTCCGGTTTGTGCGTGGGCAGCGGGATGAAAACCTGCCGGCAGTCCCAGAAGCGCAAGGGAAAGAATAATCGCCAAAGAGGGGGTGTTACATCTCATGAAGCAGGTCATTTAACAACCCCCGCAACGCGGATGCAAATGAAGAATCGGAAAAAAGACACCGCCATGTCGCCGCCCATAAGTCGCAGGACACCGGCCACCCGGTTTTGGGAAGGCTCAGGCGGCCTGCGGGGTCTCCGGGGCGGCCTTGCGGGAGCGTGGCGCTTTTTTGGCAGCGGGCTTCCTCTCTTCGAATTCAAAACCCACCTTGTCCTTCTCCACTTTGAGATAGGCGGAAAACGGACGGCCTTTCTTTGAGATGAAGCGGGGAATGAGATCGGTCTTTCCCGTCTCGATGAGCTTCACGACCTGCTCGCGGGGAATTTCCTTCTGGCAAAGGGATTTTCCCATGCGAAATTTGCAGGCGGGCGTGTTGCTGCACTGCCAGGCGGTCCCGGTGTCGTGGATGGTCCCGGTCTTGCAAACCGGGCAGGTGCCGATGGAGGGCAGCACGGAGAAATCGATCTGCCGGGAGGAGTCTTCGGAGTCGCCGAAATCAAATGTCTGCTTGAACGCGGGATCCAGCTTCACCACGGCGGCAAACGGCCGCCCGAGTTTGCTGCGGAACCCTTCCAGGGGTCCGACCACACCGTCGCGCAGGAGCTTCTGGACTTCCTCGCGCTCGAATTGCCGGCCGGCCATGTTTTTCCAGATGATCGTCCCGCATTTCCCCCCGCACTCGAAGGCCTTGAAGGATTCCTCAAACCCCACATGCCCGCACTTCGGACACTTCTCCCCGAGGGGCTCGAAGTTGCCGTCCACCGTGTCGCCGGTGAAATTCTTTGCCTTGTCCACGATCTCGTTGGTGAAGGCCCGGATCTCTTCCATGAATTGCGGACGGGGCATCTCTCCGCGCTCCATGCGCTTGAGCTTGTGCTCCCACTCCCCGGTCATTTCGGGAGAGGTCAGTGCCTGGACTCCGAGTCCTCGGAGCAGGGTGATGAGGGAAAGCCCTTTCGACGTGGCGATGAGATCGCGGGCCTGTCGGAGGATGTAGCCGTCCAAAATCAGACCCTCGATGATTTGCGCGCGCGTGGCGGGAGTCCCGAGTCCGCGCTGGCTCATGGCCTCGCGGAGTTCCTCGTCGTCCACCAGCTTTCCCGCGCCTTCCATGGCGGAAAGGAGCGTGGCTTCCGTGTAGCGGGCCGGGGGCTTGGTCTCGTTCTCCTTGATCTCCATCGCCTCGGTGAGTGCGGTCTCGCCGGATTGAACCCTGCAAATGTTCTGCCCATCGTCATTCGAGGCGGCCAGTTTGCCGTAAACCGCCATCCAGCCGGGATCGGTGATGATCTTTCCATCGGTCTTGAACGCCTCCCCTTCGACTCGCGTGATCCGGGTGGTGACCTCGAACTGCGCGGCGGGGAAAAACGCGGCCACGAATCTCCGGGCCACCATGTCGTAGACTTTCAATTCAAAGTCATCAAGCGACTTCGGGGAAACCCCGGTGGGGATGATCGCGTGGTGATCGGTCACCTTGGCATTGTTGAAAATCCGCTTGTTCTGGCGCACCCAACCCTGGGCAAGCGCGTTTCTTGCATGTTCCGCGAGATCCGGCGCTTCGAGCTTCGTGAACGCCGCCTTCACATTCCCGATGTTGTCTTCGGGGAGATAGCGTGAATCGGTTCTCGGATAGGTGAGCACCTTGTGGCGTTCGTAGAGGGCCTGCGCGATTTGCAGGGTGCGCTTCGCGCTGAGTCCGAAACGCGAGTTCGCCTCCCGCTGGAGCGTCGTGAGATCGTAAAGCTGCGGGGCGATCTGCGTGGCAGGCTTTTTCTCCTCGACCACGATGCCGGGCTTGGAATCGCACCTGGCCACGATCTGCTCGGCCGTGGCACGATCCCAAATCCGCTCGGCCCGGGCATCCTCGTCGCCATCTTTCTTGAATCCCTCGCTGAACCACCGTCCGCGATACGATCCGGCCGCCACTCCAAAATCCCCGTAAACCTCGAAATACTGCCGCGGCTTGAAGGCCCGAATTTTTTCCTCGCGCTCGGCCAGGATTGCCAGAGTCGGCGTCTGGACACGCCCCACCGGTGTCAGTTGGAACCCTCCCCCCTTTGAATTGAAGGCAGTCATCGCCCGGGTGCCATTGATCCCGACCAGCCAGTCGCTCTCGCTGCGACAGACGGCGGCTTCCGCCAACGGCACCATCTCCTCCCCCTGCCGGAGCCCCGCAAATCCGTCCCGGATCGCCTCGGAGGTCATGCTCTGGAGCCACAGCCGGCGGGTCGGTTTCTTCGTCCCGGCCAGCTTGATCAGGTAATGAAAAATCAGCTCCCCCTCGCGCCCGGCGTCGCAGGCATTGATGACTTCGGTGACATCCGCCCGCTTGAGCAGGCGCTTGAGCAGGTTGAAACGGCTCTGCGTTTTCTCGATCGGCTTCAGGTCGAAGTGATCGGGAATGATCGGCAGGTTCGCAAAACTCCACTTCCCGCGCTTTTTGTCCATCTCCCCGGGCAGGCAGAGCTCGACAAGGTGGCCGATGGCCGAGGTCACGATATAGTCGTCATTCTCGAAGTAGTCGTCTTTCTTCGGAAGTTTCCCGAGCACCCGGGCCAGGTCGGCGGCCACGCTCGGTTTTTCTGCGATAACGAGGGATTTGGACATGTGATTTTCAGCGAAGTTTGACGAACCGGCTGCCGGGGCGCTGCCGCACCAGCTTCTTCATTTCAAGGGCGAGCAACGTAGAAGACACCACGGACGTTGGCAACCCGCTTCTCGCAACGATCTCGTCAACTGACGTCTCCCCATCGGAAAAAGCCCCGTAAACCACCGCCTCATTTCCCCCGAGTTCCGGCGCCGGCGCGGGAATCAAAGCCGGTTGCTCGGCAAAGAGCATCCCCATGTCATCAAGGATGTCCGAAGCCGACATCACCAGCTTCGCCCCCTGTTGGATGAGCCGGTTCGAACCAAACGCCCCGGGTTGATCGATCCTCCCGGGCACCGCATAAATCGAACGCCCCTGCTCCCCGGCCTGGTTGGCACTGATCAGCGCCCCGCTTCTCCCCCCCGCCTCCACCACCAGCAAACCGAAGGAACACCCGCTGATGATCCGGTTCCGCATCGGAAACGTCTGCCGGTCGGCCCGCACCTGCATGGAAAACTCCGTGACCACCGCTCCGGCCCCGGAAGCAATCCGCTCCGCCAGCGCCCCGTTCTCGGGAGGATAAATCGCGCACAACCCGCTGCCAATCACCGCAATCGTGCGACCCTTGGCCGCCAGGGCTCCCTGGTGGGCCGCCGTATCAATGCCCCGCGCCAACCCGCTCACCACCGTCACCCCCGCGGAAGCGAGTTGGTAGGACAGCTTCTTCGCACACTCCGCGGCGTAATGACTCGGCTTCCTCGTCCCAACGACCCCGATCGCCTGCGCGTCGCTTTCCCGCAGCTCCCCCCAAACGTAAAGAACAATGGGCGGATCGTGAATCTCCCTCAGAAGCGCCGGGTACTCCGCCCCCGCCCGCGTCACCACCCGGGCACCGGCCTGTTTCACCAGACGCAACTCTTCCACAAGATCGGCCTGGCTCTCCCAATCGCGGATCGAAGCAGCCACGTCCCCGCCAATCCCCTCCACCGCCGCCAACTCGCGCTCCGTGGCATGAAGAATCTTTGCCGGAGAACCGAATGCTCCCAGCAATCGCCGCACACGGACAGGCCCCACTCCCCGCACCATGTTCAGCGCGATATACGCCTCTTCTTCCGTCATGGCCCGGGAGTAAAGACCGCTTTTCACAAAAACAAAAGGGGATTGTTTTTTGAAAAAACTTCCGTTTCTGGCGCGATTATTGCTTGCGAGAGCAGCTTCCATGCCTGACTTTCCGCCCCAATGGCCGGCATGGAACAAATCGCGGGCATGGCACTGCAGCAGACCATGTCCCCGCAGATGCAGCAGAGCCTGAACATTCTTCAGGCTCCGCTCATGGAGTTGCGGGAACTCGTGGATACCGAACTTCGCGAAAATCCCGTTCTGGAGGAAGTCTCCTCCGACAAAGCGACGGATGACACCCGAAACTCCTCCAGCGATCTGGAGGATCAGTGGAAAGACTACTACGTCCAGCACGCCCCGACGGAATCCTGGACAAAGGAAGCCCTCGAACGTCGCCAGCATTTCTTTGAGTCCCAGGCAGGCACACCGACACTTCAGGAACATCTTTTGGAACAACTCCTCACGGCCTCCTGGCCGAAACCCGAGGCCCGGATCGCCGCCGAGATCATTGGCAATCTCGACGAACAGGGCTACTTCCGGGCGGATCTCGAAGATGTGGCCTACGCCACCGACTCCACCCCGCTGGAGGTGGAACGCATTCTCGAATTGGTCCAGGAATTCGACCCGCCCGGGATCGCCGCCCGCAACCTCGGCGAATGCCTCCTCCTGCAACTCAAACACCAGGGAAAACAACACGCCACGGAATCCCGCATCGTCCGCCACCACCTGGAGGAACTCGGACGCAAGAAAATCCAGGACATCGCCCTGGCTCTGGGCACGACCGTGCAGGAAATCCAGCATGCCGCGGAAGAAATCGCCAAACTCAATCCCCGCCCCGGCCGGGCCTTCTCGGCGGAACCCGATCGCAGCATCACCCCCGAGATCCTCATTGAGCGCGACGGGGACGATTACGTGGTCCAGGTCAACAGCGACGAGATCCCCGCCCTGCGGATCTCCGACAACTACAAGGACATGCTTGCCGATTCCTCCCGCGAGGTCCGGGAATACATCCGCGACAAGATCAAGAGCGGGAAATTTTTCCTCAAAAGCCTCCAGCAACGGCAGCAGACTCTCCAGAACCTCGGCCGGGAAATCGTCCTCCGCCAGCGGGACTTCCTCGACCACGGCCCCTCCCACCTCCGCCCCATGACCATGAGCCAGGTCGCCGACGCCATCGGCGTGCATGAAACCACCGTCAGCCGCGCCGCCTCGGGCAAATACATCGCCACCCCCCGCGGAATCTTCGAAATCAAATACCTCTTCACCCACGGCTACACCAACAGCGACGGCCGGGAGGTCAGCAATGAAAGCGTCCGCCAGGCCATCCAAAAACTCGTCCGTGAAGAGAACCCCCGCCACCCGCGCAGCGATCAGGACATCGTCGAACACCTCAAGGACCAGGGCCTCGCCGTCGCCCGCCGCACCGTGGCCAAATACCGCGACCAACTCGGCATCCTCCCCAGCCACCTCAGAAAGGCGTTCTGACAGCATTCCTTTGACTTGCCGGAACACCCCCCGGCCCCTATGCAGTGGGACATATGGCTTCCTTGAATGAAGAATCGGTGCGCGAGGCCCTTCGCGCGGTGAAATATCCCGGGTTTTCCCGCGACATCGTCTCTTTTGGTCTCATCCGCGACATCCGGATCTCCGGGGCAGATGTCCAGGTCCAGATCGCCCTCTCCACCAACGAACCCGGGATCCCGGTCCAGATCCGCGACGAATCCCTGAAAGCCGTGCAAGCCGTGCCCGGAGTCGCCAGCGTGAACGTCAAAGTCGATGTCCAGGCCCCCGCCGCTCCCACCGGCGATGTCGGCCCCACGAAAATCGGAGGCGTCCGTCATGTCATCGCCATCGCTAGCGGCAAAGGCGGAGTCGGCAAGTCCACCGTTGCCGCCAATCTCGCCCTTGCCCTCGCCCAGGCCGGCCACCGCACGGGCCTCTGCGATTGCGACATCTACGGCCCCAGCGTCGCCCTCATGTTCGGCGGCAACGAACGCCCCATGGCGGATGATGAAAACCGCATCCTTCCCATCCACCGCTACGGCGTCGCCCTCATGTCCATGGGATTTCTCCTCGACGACGGCTCACCCGCCGTCCTCCGCGGCCCGATGGTCACGCGCTACACCCAGCAATTTCTCCGCCAGGTCGCCTGGGGAGACCTCGACTACCTCGTCCTCGACCTCCCTCCGGGCACCGGCGACATCCAGCTCACCATCGTCCAGACCGTGGCTCTCAGCGGTGCCGTCATCGTCACCACCCCGCAGGAAGTCGCCCTCATCGACGCCCGCAAAGCCATCGCCATGTTCGGAAAAACCAATGTCCCCGTCCTCGGCATCGTTGAAAACATGAGCCACTTCCTCTGCCCCGGCGACGGCAAACGCTACGACATCTTCGGCACCGGCGGCGGACGCCGCGAAGCCGAACGCCTCCAGGTTCCCCTCCTCGCCGAAATTCCCATCGAACCCCTCGTCCGCGAATCCGGCGATACCGGCCACCCCGCCGTCGCCGCCCACCCCGAGAGCGCCGCCGCTGAAGCTTTCCGATCCCTCGCAAAAACACTCGTCGAAAACGCCCGGTAGCCCGGGACAAACGACAGCGAATCCCTGCATTCCGGGGATCACGTCCGCCCCCGGACGTCCTTTCCAGCGCACCCGCCGGAAAGTGCTTCGAAAGGCCCGTCCTGCAAAGGCCGGCGCTCCATCCTCCCCCCCCGGCAACCACCATGCCGCCCCTTTGGCAATTTGACCTGCATCAAGTTTTCCTTGCACCCCCCGGAAGACCTTCTACGTTTGCAAAAGCTCCCCCGCAACCATCCGCAAACCACGGCCGTGGAGAGCTTCACCCAGCGCCGGCGTTCGCGGCCCGAGCGACTGACAAAGTGGGCGCTGGCCGTGCTGGTTTCCATTCCCGTGGCGTCAAGCCGCATCTGGAAAATTTGTTATGTAGTCGACCCTTAAAAAAGCGACAATCTACTGACTATTAGGATAATAGGCATGGAACACGCTTGGTTGGATTGCAGGGAAAACGCGAGAAGCCGTTAAAAACCCAGCAATCCAAGTCATGAAACCAAAAGTCATCTGTGCCCAACAAAGTTCCTTCTTGCTGCCGGAACTTTCCACCCAACTCGATCCCCGACAGCCACTCTGCACTCTGGCTTTGGCCATGAGGTGGGAGTGGTTTGAGCAAGAGTTCGGGCCGCTTTACAGCCCGGAGGGACGTCCGGCGCTGCCGATCCGCCGGATGGTGGGACTTCTGATGCTCAAACACCTGCACAACCTCAGCGACGAGCGGGTGGTGGAGTTTTGGAGTTTGAGTCCCTGTGCGCAGTTCTTCTGCGGGGAGAGGGAGATGCAGTGGGGGATGCCGTGCAGGCCAGCGAATTGGTCCACTTCCGAGAGAGGATTGGACCGGGAGGGGCGGAGAAAATCCTGGCAGCCTCCATCGCATTGCACGGGGAAAAGGCCAGGGAGAAAGAAGTGGTCGTGGACACCACCACGCAGGAAAAGAACATCACCTTCCCCACCGACACGAAACTCGCGGCCAAGATCGTGAGGGGCGGGGTCAAGCGGGCGCGACGGCACGGAATCGTTTTGCGGCAGAGCTTTGTGCGCACGGTGCCCAAACTGCTGCAGGCGCAGCGGGGGCGTCGCACCAAGGGCGGGGCATTGCGCGCCCGCTTCCGCCGTCGCGCCGCCATCGAACCGCGCATCGGCCACCTCAAAAGCGACTTCCGCCTGGGACGAAACTTCCTCAAAGGAGAAAACGGCGACTCCATCAACCTCCTGCTCGCCGCCGCCGCTTCCAACCTGAGCCTCTGGATGCGCAGGGCTCTCTCGGCTCTTTTTACTGCGCTCAGATTTTGGCTCTTGAAAACCGAGCTCCTGCCTACCCCTGAGCCTGCGAGGTGTTTTTAAGGGCCGACTATGACAATGCCTCCAACGACGGTTTGATCACCGTTCTGGACTCCATCGCCATGAAAATTGTGTCCGGCAAAGGTGGCGAGGGTTCCACTGCGGAAGGCGGCAATGGAGGAGCCATCAATTTCACCAAAGCCCTCCTCGGGCTCTCCCAGATTGATTCGAACAGCAACGACCCTGATTTTGCTCCCGATGCTGAAGCCCTCCGCGTCTTTGCCGGGGACGGCGGCAACGGGGCCACCAAAGGAGGCACAGGCGGCTCCATCTCCGGCCTCAAAGTGGCCAATGTGAAAAACAGTCTCGGCGATGCCATCCCCACCAACCTTCTGGGCAGTGCCTTGCTCCAATCCGGAAACGGGGGCGACGGAGGATCCGGCGATGCCGGAGCGGGCGGTTCCATCACCGGCGCAAAACTCTCCGTGGAACGACACGGCACCGACCTCACAGGCAACCTCCAGGTTCTCACAGGAACCGGAGGCAACTCGACTTTGGGCAAGGGAGGAATCGGGGGGAGCATTCTGAATTCCAGCTTCACCGCGGTCAATGGCAGCAACGACGACGGCTATGGCCTTCTTCTTCAAACCGGCAACGGCGGCCATGGAGCAAAAGGCGGCGGCGCAGGCGGCAATCTCACCACCCTGACTGTCTCCTCCACCTCGCTCGGGTTGAGCGGAACAGACTCCGACCTCTACTGCGCCGTTCTTGTCGCCGGAAATGGCGGCGATGGCACGGGCGCAGTGAAATCCCTCGGCGGCGCGGGAGGATCAATTCTGGGTCTCAATCAACTCAAGGACAATTACAGCGTCATCAATCTCATCCAGGCCGGAAGCGGCGGCGACAGCAGCACCGATGCTGCCGGTGGGGTGGGAGGAAGCGTCTCGAATGTCAAATCCTCGGGAACCCTCGGAGCACAGATCGCCCGCGCCCTCCCCACGGATCCCGGCATCCGCCAGGGCCTGTTCAATACCATTGCCACTTCCACTTTGATCGATACCCTGGTCCCGGACAGCCACCAGGGCGTCTTTGCCGGACTCGGAGGCTCCGGACTTGCCCGGGGAGCCAATGGCAGTGTCTTGAACATCAGTGCTCCCGCCATCGCCGCCATCGGTGCGGCAAACATCTCCGGTGACTTTGAACAGGCTGCCGTTGTTTCCAAGATCGCCACGCTCCTTCTTGGTTACGATGTCGACAACGACGGAGCCCACGATGCGGACGACGGCTCTGTGAGTGCCACAAAATTCGACATCGCCAAGGATTTGATCTCCCTGGATCCCGAGATTGTTCCGACAGCCAGCCTCATCGCCCGCGCCACTCCCTTCGTGAATCCTTGAGAAAACAAGTGCAACCGGGCGTTCCAGAGGGACGCCCGGTCCTTTCTTCGAGAAAAGACCCGTGTCCTCCCCCTGGAAGACGGTTCCGTTCTTGTTCCGTCCGGCATCTGGGGAGTGGATCTGCTGGAACCCTGACCGGCCAACAGGCTCACCACACGCCATTCTCTCTCCGAAACTCTCCGGGAACCTTGCCCGTGATCTTTTTGAAGGTCCGGTTGAATTGGGAAATCGATCGAAACCCTGCGGCAAAAGCGACCTCCCCAACACCCAGTTTCGTCGCCTGAAGCATCCGGCAGGCCCGCTCGACCCGAAGTCGGGCCAGGCAGGCGGTGAAGGTGCCGCCGGTTGACTTCCGGAACATATCACTGAAGTAGCTCGGATTCATTTTCACCGCCCCGGCCACACGCGGGAGCGTCCAATCCTGCTCCAGATCCTCACGCATCATTTTTACCGCCTGCTCCACCGCCGGATAGCTCTCCCCGAAAGACCGGGAGGGCAGACTTTCCGAAAGCTGTCTGGCGAAGATTTCCAACAAATGCACGGCGGATTCATAGTGCGAAGGGTCCGCACATTTTGTCACCTGCAATGACTGCTCGCACGCGTCGGGATTCAGTCCGTGACGCCTGAGGAATTTTCTCAGTCTCCCCCAATTCCGTCTCCCTCCCCGGCCCAAAAAAACATGCCCCGTATGCAAAAACGCCACAGCTTTTCCCTGCGCCTTCACCGCCACCGAAGTTGATGTCATTCCCGCAAAACACTCCACCGTATTTGCTCCTTCCCCCGGCTCCTGAAGCCCGGCGTGAATTTCGCGGCATGCCCCGCAGGACCCCGCGCTCAATCCCATCATCCTGCAAAAATCCGGCGCTCCATCGGGAATCCGATATTCTCCCGGAACCAGAACATCCAGCGGAAGACCGGTCAGCTTCTCAAAAACTTCGCGAAATTTCCGGAACAAATCACTCTGCGAAACGGATGGACTGGAGGAAGACCGCATTTCCCCTCCCATGGTAGACCGGGAGCTTTGGGCCTCAATCTCAAAACCTCCCGATTTCCAAAAAAATGCGCAGAAAACCCAAAACCCCGCGAAGACGCGCTCCACCCGGGTTCTCTAGACTCAGGTCAAACAAATGGTCGTGCCCCCCACCAGATGAGCGTTTTGTATCTCACGATCTTCATCAGCGTGATGCTCGCCTTGTTCTTCGTGGCCGGATTCCTCTACCACCACGATTTCTCGGGTGGCGACCCGTTGCGGGACAGCCTCCTTCCCTTTCAAAAGGAAAATTCCCCAAAAACTGACGGAAAAGAAAACACCCATGAAGACAAAGACGATCGAGTTTAACGACCAGGTGGTGCGGCAATTCCTGCTGGCATCCGTATTTTGGGGATTGATCGCCATGACTGTCGGCGTGCTCATCGCCTCACAGTTGAGTTTCCACGTGATGAATTTCAACACTTCCTGGCTCACGTTCGGGAGGTTGCGCCCCCTGCACACGAACGCCGCCATTTTCGCCTTTGTGGGCAACATGATTTTCGCCGGCATCTACCATTCCACCCAGCGCCTGGTCCGAACCCGCCTCGCCTCGGATTTCCTCTCCCAGCTTCACTTCTGGGGCTGGCAGGCGATTATCGTGGCCGCAGCCGTCACCCTTCCGCTCGGGTTGTCCCGCGGCAAGGAATACGCCGAACTCATCTGGCCGATCAACATCGCCGTCACCCTCATCTGGGTGGTCTTCGCAATCAACTTCTTCTGGACGCTGGCCGTCCGGAACGAGAAGTCCCTGTATGTCGCCATCTGGTTCTACATCGCCACAATCATCACCGTGGCGATGCTCTACATCGTCAACCACCTGCAAATCCCGACAAGCCTCCTGCACGCGTATCCGATCTTCGGGGGAATGCAGGACGCACTCGTCCAATGGTGGTACGGGCACAATGCCGTGGCCTTCTTCCTCACCACACCGGTGCTGGGGATCATGTATTACTATCTGCCCAAGGCGGCGGAACGCCCGGTTTACAGTTACCGTCTTTCGGTCGTCCACTTCTGGTCCCTGGTCTTCATCTACATCTGGGCGGGCCCCCACCACCTCCTGAACACCGCCCTTCCCGAGTGGCTCCAGACCCTCGGCATGATCTTCAGCCTCATGCTCTGGGCTCCTTCCTGGGGCGGCATGTTGAACGGCCTGCTCACCCTGCGCGGAGCGTGGAACAAACTCCGCACCGACCCCGTGCTGAAATTCCTGGCCGCAGGGGTGACGTTCTACGGCATGTCCACCTTTGAGGGACCGCTGCTCGCCATCCGCTCGGTCAATGCCCTCTCCCACTACACCGACTGGACGGTCGGGCATGTCCACAGCGGCACACTCGGCTGGAACAGCTTCATGGCAGCGGGCATGTTCTACTGGCTGGCCCCGAGACTTTGGAACACCAAACTGTACTCCACCAAGCTGGCCGACATCCATTTCTGGGTCGGCATGGTGGGCATCCTTCTCTACATCGCCTCCATGTGGGTCTCCGGCATCACCCAGGGACTCATGCTCAACGCCGTGACCCCGGACGGCGTGCTGGCCTATCCCAACTTCCTCGAAGTCGTCAACTCGACAAAGGCCATGCTCCACACACGCATCCTCGGAGGGGCGCTCTTCCTGTTCGGCATGTGCCTCATGGCCTACAACCTCCTGCGCACGATCCGCTCGGGCCGCCCCGCGGTTGCGACCATCGAAGTTCCCGTGCCGGAAACTCCCGCAAAGGAAGGACTCTCGCTCGTCGGGGGATTCTTCAATCCACCGGTCATCTACTCTTTCCTGCTGGTCTTCTTCGGCTGCGGCTGGGGCTTCGGAACCGGAATGCTCGGCACCGTTTCCCTCGTCCTTCTCGTGGAGACCGCCCTTGTCGCCATGATCCATCTCGGCCTCTCCGGGAAAAAATGGGGCGAATGGTACGAGAAGCTGCTGGAAAGCTGGCTCCCGTTCACCGTTCTCACCTTCCTCGCTGTCGTCGCCGGGGGAATGATCCAAATCCTCCCCGCTGTTTTCGCAAAACAGAACCCCGGGGCGGAAGCCCCGCTCCAGCGGGTCTACACTCCGCTTGAACTGGCCGGACGCGACATCTACGTCCGCGAAGGCTGCTACAACTGCCACAGCCAGATGATCCGTCCGCTTGTCGGGGAAGTCCTCCGCTACGGCAAAAGCGGGCGTCTCTCCGAATCCATCTACGATTTCCCATTCCAATGGGGCTCGAAACGCACCGGACCGGATCTCCAGCGCGTGGGGGGGAAATACCCAAACATATGGCACTTCCAGCACCTCATGGATCCGCGCTCGACCTCGATCGGCAGTGTGATGCCCGCCTATCCCTGGCTCTTCCGGCAACTCACCGACATCCCAGCCCTCACATCGAAAATCCGCGTTCTGAGCGGCTTCGGAGTCCCCTTCCCCCCCCGCTCCCCCGCACAAATCCAGGAGTCCTGCCTCGAACAGGGGCGCCTGATCACCGACGATCTCGCCAAAAACGGCATCAAAATTTCTCCGGAAAAAGAAATCATCGCCGTCATCGCCTACCTGCAGCAACTCGGCAAATACGCTCCGCCCGACGCCGCCCCGGCTCCTTCCCCGGCTCCCGGCGTTCCAACAACGGCACAAGCCGCCCGCTGAAATGTTCCACCAGGTCCAATTCGCAAACTGGAGTGCACTGGTCACGGCGATCTCCTTCGCCGTGAGCTTCTGCGTGTTTCTGACCGTTGTCATCGGGGCCGTCCGGTGCTCGCGTGACAAAGTCCGCCACCTCTCCCACCTGCCGCTTGAGAAAGAAAACCGCTCATGAACAAACACCCCGAACATCCGGATGACGCCCTGCGCCACCATACGTATGATGGGATCCAGGAATACGACAAGCGCCTCCCGAACTGGTGGCTCTTCACCCTCTACGGCGCGATCGTCTTCGCCGCCGGTTACTGGGCCTATTACCACTGGACCGACCACATGCAGCCCGGCTACGTGCGGGTCGAGCAACAGATCGGGGACTTCCAGAAAAAAGCCCTCGACAGCGGTGCCGCCCCGACCGACCTCCAGCTCTACAACCTCAGCCTCGATCCCGCGGTCGTCGCCTCCGGACAAAAAATCTACACCACCAACTGCGTGGCCTGCCACGGTCCGGATCTGAAGGGCGGCATCGGTCAGAACCTCACCGACAACACCTGGATCCACGGCGGAAAACCGACGGATATTTACACGACGGTCACAAAAGGCGTTGCCGACAAGGGCATGCCCACCTGGGGTCCCGTGCTCGGAGCCGCCCGCATCGCCGACGTCGTCGCTTTTGTCATCAGCAAAAATTCCACCATCGAAAAACCGGCTCAGTGAGCGGGCACCACCCGTCCCGGGTTTCCCCATTTTTCCCGTGAAAGCCAAGGCCCCGACGATCAACTCGGTCACAACCATCAATGATGATGGTTCGCACTATTCCGTGCAGCCGGCTGACGTGCGGGGACGTTTCACCCTGCTCCGGAGAGTCTCCGCCGTTTTCCTGATCGCGATCTACATCCTGCTCCCGTTCATCAAAATCAACGGCGAGCCGGCGGTGTTCCTGGATGTCATGCACCGGCGCCTGCACATTCTGGGAATGACGCTGATGTTCCAGGATCTCTGGCTCCTGTTCTTCCTGATCACAGGCATGGGCTTCACGCTGTTCATCGTGACGGCGGTTCTGGGGCGGATCTGGTGCGGCTGGGCCTGCCCGCAGACGGTGTTTCTGGATCACGTGTTCCGGAGAGTGGAGCGGTTGATCGATGGGGATGCTCCCGCCCGCAGGAAACTGGAAAAGGCCCCGCTCTCCGCGGGCAAACTGGTCCGCCGGGCGCTCAAGCACGGCATCTACATCCTGTTCGCCGCACTCATCGCACACCTCTTCGTCTCGTATTTTGTCTCCCTGCCGGTGCTCTATGCCATGACCCACCGGTCGCCGCTGGAAAATTTCGGTGTCTTTGTCTTCGTCTTCGCCCTCACCACCATCCTCTATTTCAACTTCGCCTGGTTCCGCGAACAGTTCTGCATCGTGCTCTGCCCGTATGGCCGCCTGCAATCCGCCCTCATCGACGACAACTCAATCGTCATCGGCTACGATGAAAAACGGGGAGAACCGCGCGGCAAACCCGGCCGGGACACGGGCGACTGCATCGACTGCCGGCGGTGTGTCCAGGTCTGCCCGACCGGCATCGACATCCGGCAGGGCCTCCAGCTCGAATGCATCTCCTGCGCCGCCTGCGTGGATGCCTGCGACGAGATCATGGCAAAACTCGGGCGCAAACCGGGACTGGTTCGTCACGATTCCCTGAACTCCCTCGCGGGAAAACCCACCCGCTTCCTGCGCCCCCGCCTCTTCATCTACCTGGCTTTCCTTCTCATCGGCTCCGCCGCCTTCCTGCTCTCCACGCGCGAGGTCAAACCGGTGACGGTCTCGCTTCTCCGGATGCAGGGTGCTCCCTACTTCCGCGATGAGACAACTGTCCGGAACAATTTCCTGATGCGCCTCGCCAACAAACGTCCCGCTCCGCACACGTACACAGTCACCGTCGACTCACCGGTCAAGAGCCTGGAAGTCGCCGGAGGAAACGACAAAAAAGTGCCATTGGCCGCAGGCGAAGAGATTCAGGAACCCGTCATCCTCTCGGTTCCCGACGCGGATTTTCCGGGGCAATTCAACGTAAAAGTCATCATCCGGGGAGAAACCGGGGATGTCGAAGGGGAGAAAACCGTCCCCTTTCTCGGCCCGTTCCGCGAATGAAAACCCTCCTGTCATTCTTCCGCGCGAGACCCTGGCTGTTGGTCGTGCTGGCCTTTGTGATCCTCATCGCCGCCTGGAGCACCCTCATCACACTGAGCAGGAAAGTCCCCAGCTCGCGCCTCACCGCGGAGGAGGAATCGCGGCTTCTGGAAGGGAGGAGCACCCGGTGAATGCCACGGGACCACTGGCCGCCCTCCTCGCTGGCCTCCTCACCAGCCTGCATTGCGCCGGCATGTGCGGCCCGCTGGCCTGTGCAGTCTGTTCAAAAAACAACGGCAGCCCGGCCACGGCGGCTCTCTACAATGCGTCACGGGTGCTTTCCTACAGCGTTGTCGGCTTCCTTGCCGGGTGGATCGGACGCGCGGTGTCGGATGTCCTGCTGGGTGGTGCCACCCGTTGGCTCACCTGGGCGTTCGTTGTCTTCTTTGTCATCGTCGCCACCGGACTCGACAAGCGGATGCGGATTCCCCTGGCGGGAGCCTGGATGGGCCGCTGTCTGGGAGGTTCCGATGCCGGCCTGCTCCGGGCGTCCCTGCTCGGGGCGCTCTCCCCGTTCATCCCCTGCGGCCCCCTTTACCTGATTCTTGCCGCCGCCGCGTTCTCCGGATCGGCCGCCGCCGGGGCAACCATTCTCTTCGCTTTTGCGCTCGGGACCGTTCCCCTGATGTTCGCCCTCCAGAGCCAGTATTTCCGGATCGGAGCCACCTTTTCCCCGGCCACGCTGGACATTGCCCGGCGGACACTGGCCGCCGTGAGCGTGGCCCTGCTCGTTTACAGAGGCACCGGGGATCTCTCGGTGATCTGCCAATGAACACCGTCTCCACCACCGCCTGCACCCACTGCGGCACGCCTTTCCGTCCGACGCCCCGGCAGCAGGAATTCTGCTGCGCGGGGTGCCAGTTCGTTTCCCACCTGCTCCACAAGCGCGGATTCGGGGAATTTTACAACTACGGGGAACGGAAATCTCCAGCGGGGAATTTTGTCTTCCACGAACGCGATCTCGCCTGGCTGGAAGAAATCCGGAAAAAAGCAGAAAGCGAAAACCGTCCGCAGGTGACCCTCGACATCCAGGGCATCTCGTGCGCGGGCTGTGTGTGGTTGCTCGAACGCGTTTTCATGGAACATCCGGGAGCCGTCTCGTGCCGAGTGAACTCCTCCACGGGAACGCTGCGCCTGGAATGGGAAAAAGGAAAATGCGACCTCTCCGCATACGCCGAAGATGTCCGGAGATTCGGCTACCTGCTCGGCCCGGCGGATCCCGCCTCGACCCCGGCAACCCGTCCCCTCGCCCGCAAGCTCGGCCTGTGCGGGGCGCTGGCGATGAACGCCATGCTCTTCGCTCTTCCACGATACATCGGGCTCGCCCCCGGCGACCACCTTTCGCGGCTCTTCGACATCCTCTCCCTCGGCATCGCCACCGCAAGCATCCTCATCGGCGGAGGGTATTTCTTCCGGCGGGCCGCAAGCGCATTGCGCACGGGGATGCTCCACATCGATCTTCCGATCTCGCTGGGCCTCTTGGTCGCCTACACCGGTTCGTGCGTCGCCTGGGCAAACCACCTCCACTCGTTCGCCTATTTCGATTTCGTCTCGATTTTCACCTTCCTCATGCTCCTCGGCCGCTGGTTGCAGGAACGCGCTGTGGAAAACAACCGGCGGCGCCTCCTCTCCCTCAGGCTCGGTCCCGGCAGGATCGTCTGCGCCGACGGAGAAATCCCCGCGGAATCCGTCACGGAAGGCATGGCCTTCTCCATCGGCAAAGGCGCCCTCCTCCCGGTGCGCTCCCGCCTCCTGAGCCCGGAAGCCGTGTTCGCATTGAACGGAATCACCGGGGAACCCGCTCCCCGCAAATTCCAAAAAGGCAGCATCGTTCCCTCCGGCGCACGACACATCGGAGGGGAACAAATCGACCTCGAAGCGCTCGAAGCCTGGCCGTCGTCCCAACTCGCCCTGCTGTTGAATTCCGAATCGGGACCGGCCTGGAGGAATACCGCTCTGCAACGCCTCATCTCGCTTTACCTCGCCCTTGTCCTCGTCACGGCCTCCGTGGGTTTCGTCGCATGGGGGCTGCTGGAGGGGGACTGGATCCGGGCCACCCAGGTGCTCGTTTCGGTGCTGGTCGTCTCCTGCCCCTGCGCCATTGGTGTCGCCCTGCCGCTCCTCGACGATATGGCCGCCGCCCGCCTGCAACACGCGGGCATTTACCTCCGGGAAGGCTCGCTCTGGGCGCGTCTGCGCCGGGTGACCAATGTGCTCTTCGACAAAACCGGCACCGTCACGCTGGAAGCGCTCGCCCTGTCGAACCCGGAAACCCTCTCCGAGCTCTCCGAACACGAACGCTCCGTCCTGCTTCGTCTGGTGAGATCCAGCCTCCATCCCGTGGCCGCCTGCCTGCGGGAATCCCTGCTCCCGGTCGGCACTGAACCCGCTCCCGGTGGAGGGGAAGCCGCGGAGGTCACGGGCTTCGGTCTGGAATGGATCACCGAAGAAGGCCTCTGGCGGCTCGGCCGTCCCTCCTGGTGCGGAGCCGGCCCGACAGGCACAACCGCTTTCACGCTGAACGGACGCGCTCTGGCGGCCTTTTCCTTCCGGGAACAACTCCGCCCGGAGGCCGCGGAGGAAATTTCCCGGCTGCGAAGCGGAGGATGCGATGTTTTCCTGCTCAGTGGCGACGAAGAAGGTCGCGTGCAGGCCATGGCGGAAGGCCTCGGCATTCCCCCGGACCATGCCTTCGGGGATCTGTCTCCGGCAGACAAAGCCCGTCTGGTCGCCTCCCGGTGGTCGGAAAATTCCCTCATGATCGGCGACGGCGCAAATGACAGCCTCGCCTTCGACGCCGCACTCTGCCGCGGCACTCCGGCGGTTGACACGGGCCTCCTGGAACACAAGGCGGACTTCTACATGCCCGGGACCGGCTTGCGCGGACTCTCCGCCCTCTTTTGCGCCTCCTCCCGGCACGCCTCCACCACGCGCACCGTCTTTGCTTTTGCCATCACCTACAACGCCACTGCGGTGGGCGCATCGCTGGCGGGACTCATGAACCCCCTCTTCGCCGCCATCATCATGCCGCTGAGTTCGCTTGCCTCCATCGCCATCGTCCTTTCCGCATTTCGCAAAACACCGTCAACCTGAATCACACACCATGGAAAACACCAATCCCAACATCCCGGCAGATGCCGTCAAAGGCCCGCTTGCCTTCCTGATCGCTTCCCTTGTCTTCCTCTGCGCCTCAGCCGCCTGGCTGGCATGGAATCCCTCCCTGCTCATGGATCCGAAGATCGGACCGGAAAGCACGGCCTGGATCTACCTCGCGGTTTATGGCTTCGCCCTCTCGGGGGCTTGCGGCCTGGTTTACCGCGCGGTGCCGCTCGTCTTTGGAATGCCGCTTTACAGCCCGCAGTTCGTGATTCTCCACTTTGTTTTCCATGTGGTCGGCCTGGTCATCCTCATTCCCACCGCCTTCAATCCGGAATCCCAGCAAAGCGTGATGGGCCAGACCTTCCTCGCCTGTGGTGCGGTCGCCTTCATTGTCAACATTGCCGGATCGTTCAAACGGGAAGACCGCCCGGACGCCTCGGCAGCCTTCATCGCCGCCTCCATGCTCTGGCTTGGCATCATGCTCGTTGTCGGCATTCCCTTTGCAAAAAATCCTCTCATCACCTTTTTTGAAACCACCTCCTGGAGCCCCGCGACCCTGGTGCTCTGCCTGGCGGGGGTCATCCTCAATGCCATCCTCGGCCTCGCCCTCCGCATCACCTCGCTGCGCCTCGGCAGCAGAATGGAGCGCACCAACACTCCCTGGTTCGCCCTGGCGCTGGTGAATGCCGGTGCCGCCTGGACCTTCGCCGCCACGGCCTTCGGGCCTCCCCTGTTTGTTCTTTTCTGCGCCGCCCTCTACCTGGCCGGCGTGCTGGTCTACATCGCCCGGTTCACCGCGATCCTCCAATCCCGCGAGGATCTCTCGCTCGAATGGGACGGCAAAATCCTCTACACCGCCCTGTGGATGATCCCCGTTTGCGTGCTCCTCTTCGGCTTTGCCATCTGGGAACAGCATGTGCAGAAGGAAGTGCCCGTCCAGCTCGCGGCGGCGGCTCTTCTGGCAACCCTCCTCGGTGCCTGCGCTCCCGGGCTCGTCGCCCTTTTCCACCAGACGTCTTCGCTCATCCGGAATGACGAACACGGCGCGGACGCCCCGCTTGATGTCCGCCTGTCGGCACAGATCCTCCTCGCCGCATTCTTCAACTACGCTGTCGGCGTCCTCATGATCATCCCCGGCGCCTGGCTGGGCATCGAAAAAATGCTGGGCCTCGGCACCCTCTTTCTCACGGTGGGAGCCGTCGGCTTTCTGGGAAATTTCCTTTACATGCTCCGTCCGAAATCTTCCGCCCAACCACACCAGGCTGTCCAAACGGCTTGAGACCGGCCCTGGCACGCGCATTTGCCGCGGAAAATTCACAAATTGCTTCTTGATCTGCCATGAGCGACCACGGCACAAACGCTCCATGGCCAGATCCTTCAAAGACCTTTCCCCCGGCGAGGTTCTCGCCCTTGCGATTTCCCTGGAAGAAGACGACTCCCGGATCTACGGCGATTTTGCCAGCCGGTTGAAGGACAAATACCCCGCCACCGCAAAGATGCTGGAATCCATGCGGGACGAGGAACTCACCCACGCCGCAAGGCTCATGGAAATGCACCGCCAGCGTTACGGGGATCACATTCCGTTCGTGCGCAGTCAGGACGTGAAGGGCTTCATCCGCCGCAAACCCCTCTGGCTCTCGCTCACCCTGAACATCAAACAGGTCCGGGAAACGGTCGAAGTCATGGAAGCCGAGTCGCTCCGCTTCTACCAGTCCGCCGCAAAACTCACGACCGATCTCGCCGTCCGCTCGCTGCTCGACGAACTGGCCGCCACCGAGCAGACCCACGAGAACATGGCGGCCGGAATGAAGGAGGATCTCGAAACCTCGGGGGAACGCAAATCCGAGGATGAGGCGGCAAGACGGCTCTTCGTCCTTCAGGTGATCCAACCCGGGCTCGCAGGTCTCATGGACGGCTCCGTCTCCACCCTCGCGCCGGTCTTCGCCGCCGCCTATGCGACAAAGGACAGCTGGGATGCCTTCCTCGTCGGAATGGCGGCTTCGCTCGGAGCAGGCATCAGCATGGGCTTCGCCGAGGCTCTTTCGGACGACGGCGTCATCAGCGGACGCGGGCATCCCTGGGCCCGCGGCATCGTCTGCGGACTCATGACCACGCTGGGCGGCATCGGCCACACCCTGCCGTTCCTCATCGCCGATTTCCATATCGCCATGATCGTGGCCGTGGCCGTTGTTGCCGTCGAACTCGCCGTCATCTCCTGGATCCGCCACAAATACATGGACACCCCGCTCCTCGCCGCGGCCTTCCAGGTCGTCGTCGGCGGCGTCCTCGTCTTCCTCACCGGAATCCTCATCGGCTCGGCGTAGCGGGACGTTTGTTTCCCGAAACCTCAGACGACCTCTGCCGATTCCACTCCAAGAAACCGGGCATGGTGTTGGGCGGCGGCTGCCAAGGCAGCGCGGTCGGTTTTCCGAAGCGGCGCGAAAGGCTGCACGGTGACGGCAACGGCCTTTTTCCGGACAACCCGTTTCCACGTGGCCCCCACGCGCCCCCGGAGAAGCACGGTGGGCATGAACACTCCGTTGTTTCCCGGATTCACTTTGCCGCTGTGAACGGCATCCAACGCGGCACCACGATCCCTGTAACCGAGAAGGTATTCATCGAAGGCCGGAAGAAAACTCACCCCGTCACCGGCGGATTTTTCCACAGGCGTTTCTTCCGGTCCCCAATGTTCGACTCCCGCAATCCGGACACAGGCAAGCTTTCCGGAAGCCCCGGCGATTCCCGCCCTCGCATCGGCCACGGCAAGCCCGGACCACCAGACGAAATCCTGCAACGTGGCCGGCCCGTGGCTGGAAAAATATCTCCGGGCCAGCTCCGCGAGGGATTCCTCCCGGTCCCCCGTCCGTGACGGTGGAATCCACTCGTCCAGCAAAACAAAGGTGTGCGCTTTCCCGGAACGCGGACCGAAACAAATCAACTCCTCCTGTGCGAGACGGAACAGAATGTGATACCCGCGTCCCCCGGCCGGGGAAATCCCGGCCCTCTCCAATTGCTCCAGCACCGCCTCACGCGTCAAACACCGCCCGCCCTGCAAAGCCCGCACCAACACCTTCCGGCATTTCGCAAAAGTGGCGTCGTCCAGCTCCAGTTCCCGCACACGCCGCGCGGTTCCCGCCAGGACACGCGGCGTGAGAAGCCGCAGCATCCAGCGCACATCGTCCGCCGCGACAAAATGCAGCGTCCCCCGCATCGGCCAGGTGCGGATGATCTTCCGCTCCGCCACCGCCCGCTCGACATCCTGTTCGGTGCTTCCCGGGGAACGCAACCCGATGGCCCAGAGCGCCGAGGAATAATCCTGCGCCTGCACCGCCCCCAGGGACGCAACAACACCGGCGGGCTCGCCGGCAAGACCGGACGCAATCCCCTGGTTCAACAGGCGGTGCCGGATGATCATGACGTCCGCTTTGTTTTCTTCCGCCAGCAATCGACGGTATGATCATCCACCAACCCGACAGCCTGCATGAAAGCGTAGCAGATCGTGCTGCCGCGGAACTTGAAACCGCGCGTTCCCATGTCCCGGCTCATCGCGTCGGACAGAGCGGAGGTCGCCGGGATTTCCCCCAACGTGCGGGGCCTGTTCACCACGGGCTTCCCTCCCGTGAAACTCCAGACGTATTTGTCAAAGGAACCGAATTCCTTCTGAACCTCCTTGAACCGCCGCGCATTGTTGATGGCCGCCTCGATCTTCAGGCGGTTGCGGATGATCCCCTCGTCCTGCATCAATCGCTCCACTTTCCTCCCATCGAACCGCGCCACTTTTTCCACGTCGAAACCGGCGAAGGCCCTGCGAAAATTCTCGCGCTTCCTGAGCACGGTGAGCCAGCTCAGTCCCGCCTGAAAACTCTCCAGAATGAGGAACTCAAAAAGCACCCGGTCGTCATGAACCGGACGGCCCCATTCCCTGTCATGATACTGGATGTAGAGCGGATCTTTCAGACACCACGCACAGCGTGTTTTTTCCGGCTTCCTGATTGGCATCCCCGGGATCTACCACAGCCGACCAGCGGGGACAACTCCCCTGAAGAGTCCGTGCAATGCGCGAAACCGGGGCACTTTGGATTTTCTTTTTTCCGCGCCGGAAGTCAGTGTGGGGACCATTCTCACTCGCAGCACGCCCTTACTTCCGTGATTTCCACCACCAAAGCCCGCCTTTCCGAAAAGACCCTGCTGCTCCTTCTGGCAATGGTGCAGTTCACCCACATCATGGACTTCATGATCATGATGCCGCTGGGCCCCCAGCTCATGCGGGTGCTCTCCCTCTCCGCTTCCCAATTCAGCCTCCTGATTGCCGCCTACACCATGACGGCCGGGGTCGTCGGCCTCCTGACAGCACCTTTTATCGACCGCTATGACCGCCGGACGGTCCTTCTGGTTTCCTATGCGGGTTTTCTGATTGGCACCTATGCCTGTGCCGCGTCCCATACCG
The DNA here is from genome assembly GCA_964585615.1 of uncultured Chthoniobacter sp. Lineage (GTDB taxonomy): Bacteria > Verrucomicrobiota > Verrucomicrobiia > Chthoniobacterales > Terrimicrobiaceae > QYQL01. Next base: position 31,501 of record CAZPEN010000005.1, read on the forward strand.
CAACAGGTCTGCTTTTGGCACGGGGCATCTGCGGGGCCTTTGGCGGGGTTTCCAACGCGACGATTCTTGTGATTGTCGGCGATCTGGTCCCGATGGAACGGCGCGGAGCCGCCATGGGGATCATCATGACCGCTTTTTCCGCGGCTGCCGCGCTCGGGGTTCCTTTCGGCCTGTTCCTCGCCCAGCTTTTCTGCTGGGAAGCCCCGTTCTACCTGATCGTCGGCATCGCCCTCGTGGTGGAACTGCTCCTGATGCTGCGGTTGCCCCATGTGCGCGGACACCTGGTGGACGGCCCACCGGCTTCGCTGAAAAATTTTGGGGCCCTGCTTTCCGACGCGAACGCATGGAAGGGGCTGCTCCTGATGGTCTCCCTTGTCTTCGGGCATTTCACCATCATTCCCTTTCTCTCGCCCCACCTGGTTTTCAACACCGGATTTCCGGAATCCCACCTCCCGCTGGTCTATGTGGTGGGAGGAGTTCTCACGGTTGTCTCCGCTCCGCTGATCGGGCGAATGTCCGACCGCCATGGACGGATCAAAGTTTTCACCATCCTGGCCCTGGTCGCCGCGTTGCTCATTCTGCTCATCACACACGCCCCCGTGCTGCCATTTGCGGTGACTTTGGTTCTGACCGGAGCCTTCTTTATCTTTGCCGGAGGGCGGTTCATTCCAGCGCAGGCCACGCTGACATCGGCGGTTTCTTCCGTCCGCCGGGGAGGCTTCATGAGTCTGACCGCCTGCACACGGGATTTTTGCAGCGGCCTGGCCTCGATTTTTGCAGGCCGGGTGGTGGTCCAGTCATCAGGCGGGCTTCTCCATGTCCAGTGGCTGGGCTGGATTGCCATCGGAGCCACTCTTCTGAGCATCTGGCTCATCCGGCGCGTCAAACCCGTGGACGACCATCCCCCTGCCGCCAACCAGTCCGGAATTCCTCTCGGAGTGGCTGCGGATGGGTGAGGGCTTCCACGGAGAGAGCGGACCTTCGGCCCGCTCCCCGTTTGGAATCAGCTCTTGGCGGCGCGCTTGCGCATGTTCGCATCGAGGATTTTTTTCCTCAGGCGAAGCGACTTGGGCGTCACCTCGACATATTCATCGGGCGCGATGTATTCGAGGGAACGTTCCAGGCTCATGACGAGCGGCGGCGCAAGGGAAATTCCCTTTCCATCGCCCTGACTGCGCATGTTTGTCAGCTTTTTCGCCTTGCAGGGATTGACCGGCATGTCATCCGGACGGGCATTTTCCCCGACAATCATTCCCTCGTAGATTTCCTCTTGGGGTCCGATGAAAAGGCGTCCCCTTTCCTGGATGCTGTCCAGCGCGTAGGCCATGCTGGTTCCGGCCTCCATGGAGACAAGCACCCCGTTGTTGCGGCTCGGGATCTCTCCCTTGTGCGGTCCGTATTCCTTGAAGAGGTGGCTGGCAATGCCATGGCCCTTGGTGACGTTGACCAGATCGGTCTCAAACCCGATGAGTCCGCGCGTGGGAATCGTGGCCTCCACAAGCACACTGTGGGACTTGTGTTCCATGTTGACGATTTCCGCCTTGCGGGCTGCCAGCGACTGGAGAATGTCTCCCAAGTTCTCCGAGGGAACATCCACATACAAAGTTTCCATCGGCTCCAGAAGCGTCCCGTCTTCCTCGCGCTTGAAAATCACCTCCGGACGGGAAACCAGAATCTCAAATCCCTCGCGGCGCATCTGCTCGACGAGAACCGCAATCTGCATTTCTCCGCGGGCCTTGACGTCGAAGTGACCGGCAATCTCGGTGTCGCTGACGATCAACGACACATTCGTTCTGGTCTCGCGGATGAGGCGGTCACGGATCTGGCGGGCGGTCAGCAATTTCCCCTCCCTCCCGGCAAGAGGAGAATCGTTGACGCAAATCTTCATCGCGATCGTCGGAGGATCAATGTCCACAAAAGGCAGCGCCTCGCGATCTTCGGTGTCGGTGAGGGTTTCACCGATGAAAACTTCCTCGAAACCGGTCAGACCGATGATATCGCCGGAGAATGCCTCCTCGATCTGGACTTTTTCCAGTCCCTCGTGGCCGAAGAGCGCCGTGACTTTCCCGCGTTCCTTGCGGCCGTCCGCATGGATGCAGACGATGCTCTGGCCGACTTTGACCGATCCGCTGATGATCCGTCCGTAGGCGATCCGGCCCAGGTAATCGCTGTAATCGAGATTCGAGACCAGCATCTGGAAAAACCCCGCATCCGAGGCCTTCGGAGCCGGGATGTGCCAGGCAATCGCCTCGTAGAGCGGAACCATGGTTTCGCTGGGATCCACCAGCTCGCGCTTGGCATAACCGTCCCGGGCGCTTGCATAGATATGGGGGAAATCCAACTGCTCATCATTGGCATTGAGCTCCAGAAAGAGCTCGAAAACCATGTCCAGCACCTTGTGCGGGCGGGCGTTTTCCCGGTCGATCTTGTTGATCACCACGATCGGTTTGAGGCCGTTCTCCATCGCCTTGCGCAGCACGAATTTTGTCTGGGCCTGCGGGCCGTCGTGGGCGTCCACCACGAGCAGCACCCCGTCCACCATCTTCATGATGCGCTCGACCTCGCCGCCGAAGTCCGCGTGCCCGGGAGTGTCCACGATGTTGACATGGTATCCGTTCCAGCGGAACGCCGCATTCTTGGCGCGGATGGTGATCCCCTTTTCCTTTTCCAGATCCATCGAGTCCATCATCCGGATCTCGGTCTTCTGGTTGGCACGGAACGTTCCCGCCTGCTTGAGAAGCTGGTCCACCAGCGTGGTCTTCCCGTGGTCAACGTGGGCGATGATTGCAATATTTCGAATTTTATCCATAGATTCAGCCGCATCAAAGGCGGGGCCGGACTATGCGGAGGCAAACGCCGCCTGTCAACCTGCCGTCACCGCCTTTTTCGGTTCATCCGTAGATCTTGTGCATAGGGAAAGGAGAGAATGAACCACTAATTCACACTGATTTGGCCGGGCCAATGGCCTCGTCCGTTGGCCTTGTGGCGACTCCGGGTCTGTGGGAAAGGACGACCCTGCAAGCCAGCCTGCAAGATCGTCTTGCTCCACAGACAGCCGGGCCGGCTCCCTTCTTCTCTTCACAAAATTACAGCCCACGCGGCGGGCATCTGCCGGGGCCATTGCCCCGGCACCCAATTTCTTCTATAAGTGGTTCAACCCTTCGACTATCCACCCGCCGCAGGCGGCATGACCATTGCCTGTCCCTTCTGGAAGTTCAGCCAATACACACTTTTTGCGGAAGATCCCCTTTTTCCGCAAACCGCACCGGAGATTTCCAGTTGAACCCCGCCGGAAGCCTGCAAGACTGACTTGGTGAACAGGAAAACGCTTCTGGATATTCTCGCCACCCCCTCCCCCACCGGATGGGAAAAAGCCGGTCAGGAAAAATGGATGGCCCTCGCCGGGGGAGCCTCGGACCGGATCGAAACCGATGCCTACGGCAATGCCTGGGCTGTTCTGGAGGGATCCGCCGGGCAGGCCCCGTCCGTGATGTTGGAGGCCCATGCGGATGAGATCGGCTTCATCGTCCGGCATGTTGACGAGAACGGTTTTCTCTCCATCGGCCCCCTGGGCGGTTCCGATCGCACCCTCGCCCCGGCCCGTCGCATTTCCCTCTTCGGCTCTGCGGGAATCGTCCCCGGAATCATCGGCAACACAGCCATCCACCTGCGGGACACCGACAAAGACAAGATTCCCGATTGGAAAGATCTCTTCGTGGACATCGGAGCCCGCTCCGCCGCGGAAGTCGCAGAACGGGGAATCCGCGTCGGGTGCCCCGCCCTTTTCGAGTCGGCTGCCACGGAATTCCACGGCGATCACATTGTCGGACGCGCTCTCGACAACCGGATCGGCGGTTATGTTCTGGCTCTTGCCCTGGAACAACTCCGGAAAAAACGCCCTGCCGCCACCACCTTCGCCGTCAACTGCGTTCAGGAGGAAATCGGCAGCCACGGGGCGAGGATGGCCGCCCACCGCCTCGCGCCCTCGGTGGCCCTGGTTTTCGACGTCACCCATGCCACGGACACCCCGGGAATCCCGGTCAAGGAACACGGACTGGTGAAACTCGGAGCCGGTCCCGCCCTCTCGCACGGAGCCGCCAACCACCCCCTGGTCGTGGAACGTCTCATCTCGACGGCAAAAGAACAAAAAATCCCCCTCCAGCACGAAGCGGTCTCCCGCTCCACGAGGACCGATGCGGACGTGATCTACACCTCGCGTGACGGAATCCCCTGCGCCCTCATCTCCATCCCGCTCCGCTACATGCATTCCCCGGTGGAAATGATCTCCATGAAAGACATCGAATCCGCCGCCAGGCTGGCTGCGGCATTCATTGCAGGACTTTCTTCAAAAGACACCTTCCACATCCACGGGCAACCGAAAGGAATCTCAGACGGGGTTGTCTGAGGGCACAAGGGCGTCGCGCGTGAGGCGGGGCTTCCCCGTCCTGCACCCAAAATTCCCATCGGCTGAAATTCTTCTTGCCACACACCGGAAGCAGTGGTTTGCTTCACACCTTTTCCGCTCAAGCAGCGGATCTCTCTTATGGCGAAAGAAATTGTTGGACAGATCAAGTTGCAGATTCCCGCGGGGCAGGCAAATCCTGCTCCCCCGGTTGGCCCGGCCCTCGGTCAACAGGGCGTGAACATCATGGCCTTCTGCAAAGAATTCAATGCGGCAACACAGAAGCAGGCTGGAGACATCCTCCCGGTGGTCATCACCGTCTACAAAGACAAAAGCTTCACCTTCATCACCAAGTCCCCTCCCGCTGCGGTGCTTTTGAAAAAAGCCGCCGGGTTGGCTTCCGGATCGAAGGAACCCAACAAGACAAAGGTGGGAAAACTTTCCAAAAAGCAGGTCATGGACATCGTCAAGATCAAGATGAAGGACATGAACGCCCGCACTGAGGAAGGCGCGTTCCGCACCCTCTGCGGCACAGCCCGCCAGATGGGCCTCGAGATCGGCGAATAACCTTTCACCCCAGAGAAAACGGGCGGTTTGTCGGATTTTTCCTTCAAGCCGCCCTTTCTTTTTTCCCACCCACAGAAAATCAGCGTGCGCGGAGGGCGCTCACACTGGTGAGAATGCCCGCAATCATCGAATACGCCACAACCCCGACGAAAAGGGCCACCAGCAAAATGATGGCCGGCTGGATGAGCGTGGTCAGGTGGCCGATGCGTGACGTCAATTCCCGGTCATATCGCCGGGCCGCCCGCTCCAGGGCGGAAGCGATGTCGCCGGTCTGTTCCCCAACCCCCAGGATGTCCATGAGCACGGGCGGAAAAAATCCCACGCGCCGGAGCGCGGTGGCCAGACTCGTTCCCTCCCCCACCATCGCGGCCACCCGGCCCAGCAACCCCTGAAGATAGACATTGGCCGTGGCCGCCAGCATGAGATTGATTCCGTGCAGGAGCGTCACGCCGTTGGAGACCAGCGTCGAGAGCGTCTGGAGCATCTCCGCGTAGAATTTCGCCCTCAGCACCGGACCGACAACAGGAATCTGAAGCATCGCCCGATGCCACCAAGCCCGCCCGGCCGGGGTCTGCACCGCCGCCCGCACAAGCAAAACCACGGCCCCGATAAAGGCCAGAATCGCCCACCACCACTTCCCGCAAAATCCGCTCACGGCAATGAGAATCTGCGTGATCAGGGGCAGCTTCTGCCCGGTCTTTCCAAGCAGCACCGACAACTGCGGCACCAGGAACGTGAGGAAAATGAACATCAGCACAATCGCCGAGGCAAAGACGATGCTGGGATACATGAGCGAACTCACCACCCGCTTCCGGAGATCCTCGATGAGTTCGAGATAGGCGCACTGGCGTTTGAGAATCTGCGGCAACGCTCCCCCCGCCTCGCCCGCGGCGACCAGATTGCAATACAACGCGTCAAACGTGTTCCCGCATTCCCTCAGGGCCTGGGAAAAACTCACCCCGTCCCGCACCCGCTGCCGGAGCTTGGCCGCAACGGTTTTGACATCCGACTTTTCCTGCCGCTGCTCGATCACCTTGAGCGCACCCTCAAGCTGGAGGCCGGCTTCCAGAAGCTCCGCGAGTTCTTCGGTGAAATAGAGCAACTGGGCCGAAGAAAGCCGGTGGATGCCGCCCGCCGGGTCCGTCCGTTTTTTCGCCGCGGGAGTGGCGCCCCCCCCATCGCCCACAGTCACCGGCTGCAATCCCCTGTCCCTCAAAATCCGGTAAGCCTCGGCGCGGGTCGCCGCGGAGATCACCCCGCTCGATGTCCCCCCGCCCGGCTCGGTTGCTTTGTAGGAAAAATCAGGCACGCGGAAACAAATGGAAAATGGAAGCTCGGGAATGCGGAATGCCCCCGCATCCACAGCGGCTCCTCATTTCGCATTCCTCCTTTCGCATTTCAAACTTCATAAAAAAATCATTCATCAAGCGCTTCGAGTTCGCTGGTTGTGACGCGGAGCACTTCCTCGATCGATGTGACCCCGTCGGCCACCTTCTGCCAGCCGTCTTTGCGCAGCGGCACCATTCCCTCGCGCATGGCCAGCTCGCGCAACTCCGGACCGCTGCCGCGGCGCTGGATCATTTCCTGGAGACGGGAAGACATGAGGCAGATTTCAAACAGGGCCGTCCGTCCCGCATAGCCGCTCTGCCGGCAGTGTTCGCAGCCCACGGGGCGGCGGACCTTGTCGGCCCACTCCATCGGAAATCCGACCTCGTGCAGTTCTTCCGGCTTGCGGTGCGCCGGTTGCGAGCAGTGTTTGCAAAGACGGCGCACCAGCCGTTGGGCGATGAAGGCGCGCACAGAGGAGCCGACGAGAAACGGCTCGATGTTCATGTCGAGAAGACGGGTGATCCCGCCGACCGCGTCGTTGGTGTGCAGGGTGCTGAAAACCAGGTGTCCGGTGAGCGCGGCGCGGATCGCGATCTCGGCCGTCTCATGGTCGCGCATCTCGCCGACCATGATCACATTCGGATCTCCGCGCAGAATGCTCCGCAGGGCATTGGCAAACGTGAGATTGATCTCCGGCTTCACGGCAATCTGGATCACCCCGTCGAGCTTGTGCTCGACCGGATCCTCGATTGTCACGATGCGCCGTTCCTTGACGTTCAGGCTGCTGAGGAACGTGTAAAGCGAGGTGCTCTTTCCGCAGCCCGTGGGACCGGTGACCAGAACAATGCCGTTCGGAATCGAGATCAAATTCCGGATTCGGCGCTCCGCCGTCGCATCCAGGCCGAGCCGGGCAAAATCGAAACGCTCCTGCCCGAGAAGCCGCAGGCTGACGTTTTCCCCATACACGCAGGGAATCGTGGCCACGCGCACGTCGATCGGCTGGCCGGTGTGTTCGAGGGCGATGCGTCCGTCCTGCGGAAGCCGGCGCTCCGCGATGTCCAATCCCGCCATGATCTTGAGACGGGAAATCACGGAGTCCTGCAACACCTTGATGCGCGGGGGCACCGGCGTCTCGTGCAGGACGCCGTCGATGCGATACCGAATCCGGAGATCCTGCCCAAGCGGCTCGAAATGGATGTCCGTCGCGCCCTGCTGGAGCCCCTCCCGGAGGATCTGGTTCACAAACTTCATGACCGAGGCCTCGCTGTCCTCCTCGTCCACGACATTGACTTCTTCCTGGACCCCGCCGGTCTCGTTCTCACGGCCCTCGATCAGTTCCTCAAAAGTGTCGGCTCCGACGCCATAAGTCGTCTTCAGAGTTTCGACCAACCGGCGGCGGGTGGTGAGAACCGGACGGACCGGGCCGGGCCAATGCTGCACGACCGCCTGCCAGGCCGCATGATCAAACGGATCGAAGGTCAGCAACCGCAACTCCCCGCCCTCGACCGCGGCCTCCGGCAACACCGTCTGCCCGAGGGCCAGCCGTGCGGGAAATTTCTCCCGCACATTTTCGATGGTCTGCACCTCGTTTTCCTCGCGCCAGGGAAGTTCGAGCGATTCGGCGAGGGATTTGAGAAATTCCGGTTCCCTCACCAACTGCGCATCCAGCAGCGCCCCCACGAGAGACCGCTGGGCAAATGCGGCGCGTTTGAGAGTCTCCCGGCATTTCTCCGCTTCCAGACACCCCGCACCCCGGGCAAGGTCCGTGAGGTCTTCAATCAGGTTGACCATGGTCGTCTCAGCGTTTCTTCGGCTTCGGAGTGGGCGTGGCTTTCGGCTTCCACTGCACGGGTTCCCGTGCCTGCTCGGCAATCGGGGCGGCCATCTGTTGGGCATCCTGCCCGAGCGGAGTCTTGTCGCCTTCGTAGGCGCTGGCCTTCATCATTTCCTCGTTGGAATCCACGACGACCGGCTGGATCATGACGATGAGTTCTTTCTTGTCCACCGTGTTGTTGGTGCGCCCGCCAAGGAGCGAGCCGAGAACCGGAATCCTTGAAAGATAGGGAACGCCGGATTGGTTCTTCTCCTTGTCCTCGGAAATCAATCCCCCGAGCACAATCGTGGACCCGTTGGGAACCCGGACGCTCGTGGTGATTTCCTGCGTGGAGATCACCGGCACCTGGTTCCCGGAAATTTCCTCCTGTCCGATGATGTTGTCGTTTGTCTGTGCGATGACGAGGTTGACCTCGCGGTCGGAATTGATGAGCGGGATGACCTCCAGCTTGAGAACGACATCCTCGTATTGGATGTTCGAAGTGACGGCAGTCCCGTTGTTGTTGACTCCCCCGCCCGTGGCGGTGGTGAGAGTCGAGGTGGGAACGGGAACTTTCTGCCCCGAGAGAATCGTGGCCTTCCGGTTGTTTGTGGTGTAGATCACCGGACGGGAAAGCGTTTTGAACTTGTTGGTCGATTCCAGGAACCTCGCGTAAACATCCACCGAGTCGGCCACGGTGCCGAAGACGGTCAGGCCGCTGAGCGATGACAGGCCATTGGTCAGGGCCGCCGGGCCGGTGATCGAAGAGGCAAGCGGAAGGTTGCTGGACACGCCGGGGAAAAGCAACGGATTCAAAACCGCCGCCGCAAGCCCGTTCCCGCTGGCCCCCTGATAACGGATCAAATAGTTCACCCCGTAGTCCAGATCGTTGCTGACCCGGAGTTGGCCGATGACCACGGCGAGATAGACCTGCTTGGGCCGTTGATCGAGGAGTTCGAGAATCTGCCGGGCCCGTTGTTTGCTCTCCGGCGGACCGAAAATAATGATGCTGTTCGAGCTGTTGTCCCCGATGAGCTTGATCTCGCCGAGCGTGACCGATTGGGGAGCGGCCTGGGCTGACTCGTTGGAAAGCCGGTCCGGTTTGCTCATGCCGGAGCTGCCGTCGGACGTGGAAGACGACCCGCCGGAGGAGGAGGTGTTGTTGAAGGGATTGGCCGGCGTGGGCTGGGCATTCGCCGTGCCCCCCTCCTTTTCCGTCTCCGCATCGGCCAGCATGTCGGAAAGAACCGGGAAGACATCCGTGACGGGGACGTAGTTGAGGACCCGCACGTAAGGTTCCTCGAAGGCTCCCGCGGAATCGAGTTGGTAAATCACATCCCGCACGTAGCGGTAGTTTTCCTGGCGGGTAACGACAAGAATCCGGTTCGTGCGCTTGTCGGCGAGAAATTTGGCTTTTCCGGTGATGAGGCGGTTTTCATAGCGGGCCCCGGACCCTCCCCCCGCCGCGGCTGGCTGCCCCTCTGGAGTCGGCGGAGCCGCCACGTTGGCCGCCGGACCGGAGGTCTTGCCATTGGCATCATCCTTCCCGAACATCTCGTCGAGGATCTCCACCACCCGCTCGGCATTCGCGCGCTGGAGGGGAACGAATTCGGTCACCACCTGGGCCGGCTCGACATCGATCAACGACAAAACCCCGAGGGCTTTTCGGATCACCGGGGTCTTGTCCGTGATGATGACGGCATTCGTATTCGGCACGGGAGCCAATGAGCCATAGGCATTGATTTGGACGACCTGTTGGAGAACCGTGATCGCCTCCTCTGGAGAAATGAATGCCAGTGGTTTGTAGAAACTCACCACCTGGTCGCCATTGGCGGGAAGCGCGGCACTTTCCATATAAAGTGGCAACCCCTCCGTGCGGGGAGCACGCCCGGGACCGAGCACCTTCACCGTCTGGCTGTCCACCGGCACGATGCTGTAACCGTTCAGCAAAAGGGAACTCTCTATCAGTTTGATCGCATCCTGACGGGAAACCGGCTGGCTGACCATGATGGACAGTTCCGGACCGGCCAGGTTCGAATCGCGGATCATTTTCTTCCCGGTGAGAGCTTCGTAAAAAGTGAGCACCTCGAAGATGGACGTGCGGGGAAACTCAATCTTGACATTGTCTCCGCCGGGAGTCGGAGAGACGGTCGGCGGCTGCACGGGCTGCACGGGCTGCACGGGCTGCACGGGCTGCACGGGCTGCACGGGCTGTGCGGGCTGTGCGGGCTGTGCGGGCTGTGCGGGCTGTGCGGGCTGTGCGGGCT
>CAZPEN010000005.1:41978-125174 GCA_964585615.1 uncultured Chthoniobacter sp.
TGTGCGGGCTGTGCGGGCTGTGCGGGCTGTGCGGGCTGTGCGGGCTGTGCGGGCTGTGCGGGCTCCGGTGCGGCATCTGGCAGCACAGGCAGAGGAGGGGGTTCCTGCGCATGGAGTGCGCTCACACCGGCGGCAATGGCGAGAAATCGAGAGAGAGAGAGCTTCATGGTCCTTGGGACGGTTGTCCTGAGATGATTCTACGGCGGATGACCCGCCTTGGGGGAACCTGGGGATTTTGCGGCTGCGGACCGCCTGCAACGACCTGGGGCGGCTGACCGGGAACGCTGATCACCGGGGGTGCCTGGTTGGGTGGCGATACCATTCCCACATTCGGAGGAAACGGTTGCGGCTGCTGGGCGGCACTTTCCACGTAGGAAATCGTGGCAATCTGGCCGTCCACGCGGATGGTGGCCCGCATGTGGCGGGGATCGGGATCGGGAAGATACTCCACCAATCCCATATTCTTCTGGTTGGGCGTCTTGGAGAGCATGTGACGCTCCTGGGTGGTCTTGTCCAAAACAAAAACCACGGGCTCCCCGTCGAAGGCCACCGCACCGGTCAGGGAAAATCGATCCGCCAGCGGAGAGCTTTCCTCTGCGGTGGGAAGAGAAAAAGGAGAGCGATCGAGCAGAAATTGAAACTGCGACAGATCCCTCGGCTGGGTCCACGGACTCTCGCTCTGGGCCATCACGGAACCCAGGACCATTGCAAAGATGAACACTCTTGGAAGAAGGGTCATGGACCGTTTGGTGTGGCGGGAAGATAATACTGATGCACTTCCATGTCCACCAGCACATTCGGGGGTTCGGTATCGCTGCGAATGCTCAGCTTGGGAATCGAGCGCCAGGCGGTGGGACTTTGCAGGGCGAAGAGGAACTTGGTCACCCCGGAAAACGGCCCGGCAAGCTTGGTTTGAAGAGAAGCGGCATGGCCCACGGCTGTTTCGGCGGATGGCATGAGGTTTTCCTCCACCACCTTGAGCCCGGACTCCCCGGCCATGTTGCGGATCGCCTCAAGGAGCCCCGTGCTGGCCTGCTCGGCGGTGCCGGTCTTGGGAGGATTGGTCTGGATCCATTCATGGGCGGCCACCACTCCCGCCGCCCCGTCGATCCACATCCGCCCCTCGGCAATGCGGGTGCGGGCGGCTTCGGTGTCGCGCTTGACCCCTGCCCGCATCTCCATCCAAGCCCGTGCGGCAAAGAGGTTGAGCGCGAGAAAAATCGCGGCACAGAAAAAAATCAGCAACCGGGCTTCATTCGTCGCCAGTTTTCGCATCGGGACGGGCTCCTTCCATTTCAAATCGGACTTTTTTTCCGGCAATCTGGGGTTGCCGGGAAGTCCAGTCGTAGTCTTGCAGAACCGGGGATTTTTTCACCCGTTCCAAAAAAGCATAGGCTTCCGAAATATCCGCCGCCTCGCCGGCGAGAACCAGGCGGCCATTTTCCAGCGTGAACTGCGTCAGGCGGACCTGATCGCCGGGGAGTTCCGAGGCGACGGCGGCCAACTGGTCGAGGGCAAAATGCTGCGGATGCACCGCCTCCTGGTATTCTTTCCATTCGGTGACCAGGCGCTCCGCCTGCTCCGCCTCCGGGGCCATCTCCGCGGCCTGTCTGTTGAGTTCGTCGAGCTGGAGTTTTCCAAAAAGCCATGTCCCTCCCAGCACCGCCATGATCACCAAATAGACAGCCAGGCCGGCCAGGCCGACCACCGCCATCTTTTTGGTTCCCCGCCGCCTTTCCCGTGCCCTGCGGGCGGCAGGAGGGACAATTTCCGCAGGAACCGCGGGAATCCCCGGTGCTCCCGCCGCAACCTGCTCCACGGTGGAAAGCAAGCCGTTTCCCACGGCCTGCCGTTCCTCCCCGGAAAATTCGCCGATCATCCGAACCGTCGAGGGCAGCCCCGCAAGGACCTGCTCCGCCCGGAGACGCAGGGCCGTGCGAACGATCAGACCGCACAATGCCGGCCCCGGAGAAGCCTCCCCGCTCGCGGAAAAATACACGCAGCGACCTTTCTGGTAGAAGGCAAAAACCAGATCCCCGAACTCGCGCCAGATCACGACATCCGCCATGCCGGGATTCAGCAAATTCGCGGGAATGTCAAAAAAACGCGCCTTGGGAACATACTCCGCCGCCGGGGAATCGTCCCCCACGGCGACCGCCAGAACCAACATCCGCCCCTCCGCGGCATCGATGCGAATGGCACGAATCTCCGAGTCCCGCCTGACCAGATGCCGGCTGGAAAGTTCCAGTTCCGCCAATTCGCCGGGATCGCCCTGTTCCGCCACCCAGAGCGGCACGGCCATGATGCTCCGCGTCGGCAGCGCCAACAGGAGCCGGGGTGCCGCACCGACCGGCTTGGGGCCCGGATTCCGCTCGACTTTGGGCGTTTCCTTTTGCGGAAAAAGCCAGAGTTCCCATCCCTCCGCGCCGGGAAAGAGAACCGATTCCGGGGCGCGATTCGTCATTCTTCCTCCCAGCTCATGATCTGGCCTCCGCTGTTCTCCGGGGAAATAACGACGATCTTGTGCTTTGTGCCGTGGCAGAATCCGGTGCTCTCAATCCTTCGGATCGAGCCGCCCACATCAAAATACTCCTCGAGCCATCCCAATTGGCGTCCCCCGATCCCCACCAGACCGGCCGCTTCGTCGATGGATTGGAATTTGACGTCATCATCATTGCCCTCGATGGCATCCGGACCCGCCCGCAATTCGAAAAGTGCCTTGCATTGATTGGGAGTCAGCTCCGCCAGGCCCTGCAAAAGGGAGGCCGAAGCGTATTGGATGTTGATTTTTCCATTGTGCCAGATGGTGAAGTCACCGCGCCAATCCTTTCGGGAAGCAAGGACCTCGTCCAGCCCGAACGCCGCCTCCATTTCACGAATATGCATCAGCGGGCGGTTGGCGGGAAATCCGGGCCGCCCGGCCGCCTCGTATTCCCCGCGCTCCGCCCCGTGGAGAGAGCGGAAATCATCGCCATCGATCCAATCCACCAACCCGTCGACCGCCGCGGCCCCCAGCTCCCGGTCCACATTCCAGGATCCGAAGAGCCGCAGGAAAATATCGCGGTTGTTTTGCGTGATCCAGAAGTTCGGGTTGATTTTTCCAGATTCGTCGGAAAGCCGGACCTCGAAGCCCTCGGTCTTGCGGTCTCCATTCCGCAACAGCGGATCTCCCGGCTTGACCTCCGGGCACAGGCCCATGGCCACTCCGCTGAGGGCGAGCTGACGCGCCCGGAAGCTTCTCTCCGCCCGGCTCTCGTCACCCACCCAATCCCCCACCACTCCTGCCAGCAGCACAACCAACCCGGCCAGAAAAGCAATGCTCCACAGGACCAGGGGAAGGGCCAGGGCTTTCCGGAAAATCAGAACGCTCTTTTTCATGGCGACGGAGAAGGGCTGGGGCTCGGCTCCGGTGTCTGTCCCCGGGCAGCTTCGGCAGCGAGAGGAGGCACCCAAAATTGGACGTCAACCTTCGAGCCTCCCATGTCGAGAACCTCCATTTCCAACCGCGCGGCCAGGGGACGCCCGTTTTCTGTCAGCCATTCCTCTTTCCATTCCCCGTTGGCAAAAAATGTCCATTTGACTTTTTCCAGCCGGGGAAGAAGCGGAATCCAGGAATTTCCGGCCTTCAAACGGTCCAACTCGGTTCCCTGCAAATTCTGGGGAACTCTCAGCAGGGACATCGTCCGCGATCCGTCGGCCCGGGGCCGTGCGGCCAGGATGAGCGACCCTCCGCCCAGGCTCGGGATCCCGAACATTCCGGCCGCCCCTTCGAAAATCACCTCGGGAACCGGAGCCCCGGTCGCCGATTTTGAAAACCGGAGCTGGACGCTCCCGTCGCGGGGCAGATTGAGGAAGGCATCGCGCGTCACTTTCAGAAAGGCCTCCACGCGTCGCACGCTTCCCTGTTCCTCCATGGTGGCCTTGCTGGCCTCTGTCGCTGCGGAGGTGATCGAATACACCGCCCCGGTAAGCATCGCCAGAATCATGAGCGAGAGAATCACCTCAAAAAGCGTGAAAGCTCCCGCTCCCCTCCGCCCCCGACAAACAAAATGCCTCCCGGGACTGTTCATGGTCGGTAAAGCAGGATCTCCGCCGAGGCTCTGCCCTGCTCCCGGTTCCCCCAGTCGGCAACGATTTTGAGTTTCCAGAGTCCGGAAAGTTCGACGCCATTCGTTGTCCTGGCCTCGAATTTTTCCATGCTCTCCTCGACTTTCACCCCATTGTTGTCGCGGGCGTCAATGACACGTTTGCCGTTGACGGGAGGATCGCTCATGGCCGCGGCCAATCGCGATTCGAGCATCACCCGCGCCAGCGCACTCTGCCGGGCCTCAAAGGCGGCCATCACCGCGCTGTCGAGCGCGATGGCCAGGCCTGTCACGGCAATGGCAAAGACCCCAAGCGCCACCAATACCTCGAAAAGGGTGAATCCAGTCTGGCGCATTTGGTGAAATCTCACAAAAGGTTCTCCGGGTTTACTCCTCGACGACCGCCCCGGTCAATGGGTCGAATGCCATTTCCAGCGACTCCCGGCCCGATCGGATCTTCAAAGCCAGAGGCTCGCAGATTCCCGCGCTGTTGAATCCCCAGTATTCGTGCTTCTCCGGGCGGCGGAACCGGTTCTCGGTCATTCGGAGCACCTCCAATTTCCAGCCTTTCGCGAGCTTCACCGGCGGAATCGATTCAATTTCCGGGAAAAGCCCGTTGTCCTGAAGCGCAATCCGCCGGGCCTCGCCTTGGTCCAGCGCACTTGCCCGCACCATCTTCACGACAGCCGCAAGCTGATCGCCCATTTCCTCCGCCTCGGTCTTGCCAAAGGAATCCGCCAAATAAGGCACGGTAATGCCCATGAGCACCGCAATGACGCCCAGAGCGAGAAGAATTTCCAGAAGGGTGTAGCCCGCCCTAGTTGGAGGCCGGACCATTGGCTTCCTTCCCGAGATCGTCCTCGCTCTCCTTGCCATCCGCTCCAAGGGAATAAAGATCAAACCCCCGCGGATTCAGTTTTCCCGGATTGCGGTAGACATACTCCGCCCCCCAGGGATCCAGCGGCACCGCCTTCATCAGTTGCTTCCACTTCCGGGGTTTCGGGTCGGATGTCGGCGGCTGCACGAGCGCCTTCAGCCCCTGCTCCGTCGTGGGCTTGCGGTAGTTCAGCATCTCGTAGGTGCGCAACTGCATCGAAATCGCCTGGATGTCACTCTCGACGCGCTGGTCTTTTGCCACATCAATGTTGCCGACAAGCATGTAAATGGCCGAGCCCACCAGCACCGCAATGATGCCGAGCACGAGCATGATCTCAAAGAGCGTGTAGCCGTCCGTGGAAGGGAGAGTTTTAACGGGTCGTTTCACAGATCCGGACCATCGCCGAGAATTCTCCGCTCTTCAAGTCGCTTGTTGGTTAAAAAAATCCGCCTCTCCCGCGCGGAAAAGCGCACCATTTTTCCATTCGCCAGTGCGCGGAAAGTCCGATAGGGAAAAGTCCTCCCATCATGATTCAACGACTTGTCGCCAACTGGGTTTACGGAGGATTTCTCTGCGCGTTTCTGCTGCTGGGCCTGCTGCCACTTTTCGCAAAAGCATGGGATCCCGCCACAACCCTCGTCTTCCTGCTCCTGCCGGTCTACATGCTGCACCAATTCGAGGAACACGACGACGACCGGTTCCGGCTCTTCGTCAACGACCTCCTGGGCGGCGGACGCGAGGTCCTGTCGCCCTTCGCGGTGTTTCTCATCAACATCCCCGGCGTCTGGGGAATCAACCTTCTCGCCCTGTTGCTTGCCTGTTTTTGTGGAATCGGCTTCGGCTTGATCGCCGTTTACCTCGTCCTCGTCAATGCCCTCGCCCATGTCGGCCAGGCTCTCCATTACCGTCGTTACAACCCCGGCCTCACAACCGCCGTCGTCCTCTTCCTGCCCTTCGGCTGCGGGGCTTTGTGGGCCATTCAAACCACGGGAAAAGCCTCCTGGCCCTTCCACGCCCTCGGTTTGGCGGTCGCCATCGCCATCCATGCCGCCATCGTGGGCTACGCCCGCCGGAAATCTGTGCGGGCCTGATCCTACGGCGACCAGGGATATTCGTTCCCTTCCCCCACCCCTTCATAACGCGCCGTCATCACCGCCGCGTCGAAATGATCGAAACTCTGCACATGCCCGTCGGCAAAAAGAATCGGCGTCAGGAGCCCCTTCGATCCATCCGCCTGGAAGGACGGCGTCTGCGTATAGTCATCCTTGTCCGCATCCGTCTTCGTTCCGGTCCAGTAAAGACATTCGCCGCCCAGGATGTGCTTGCTCAGTTCCTTGATCTTCGTGCGATTGACCCCGGTGGTCTCCAAATACGCCGCCCGGCTTCCCAAATAATACCCGTATCCGATATCCGGAACATTCGGACACTCGAAAACCTTTCGCGCCTTCTCCACATAGGTATCCAGTTGCTGCTGCCAGGGCCAGGTGGAGGGATCGCTGTCCTCCGCCTGATAAGGAATCGTCGCCATGGCCCTGGGATAGAAGTCCGCGTTGTCCGCAGCATACCCATTGAGCGCCACCCCGATCTGCCTCAGATTCGCCGCCGACTTGCTGTCCCTGCTCCTCTTCAAAGTCCCGTTCACTGAGGGAATCACCAATGCCGAAAGGATGGCGATGATCGCGACCACAACAAGCAGTTCAATCAAAGAGAATGCACGCTGAGACATGCGGGAGAAAGAATCCCAACTGCAAATTTTATCAATGAATTTCCCAGCTTTTTTCCCAACACCCGCTTCACGTTCTGCCTGCAGCCCCCCTCTCCTCCCCGCCGGCGAAAGGGCTTTTCGGAAATCCCGGTTCCTCACCCGGGGCAATCGGGGGAAAAATCCGGCGGCTGGGCGGTTTTCCTTCCACAAGCCCGCAAATCCCCCATCGTTTTGCTTGATGCGGACGCCGGAAAAACAGAGAAATCACGGGATGATCGAATCGAAGACGAGACAAGTGGATCAAATGACGCCCGCATTTGAAGCGGAAGCGGACGAGTTGGTCAGCCACTACCCGGTTTCCAAACGCAGCGCTTCCCTGCCGCTCCTGCACCTCTGGCAGAACCATTTCGGTTTTGTGGATGACACCGGCGTGGAGTGGATCGCCGCGAAACTGGAGCTCACACCGATCAATATTCTCGAACTCGTCACCTTCTACCCCTGGTTCCGCCGCGAGGCGGCCGGGAAGACGGTCATCCGCGTCTGCCGCACGCTCGCCTGCGCGATGGCGGGCAGTTACGAGGTGAAGAAAAAATTTTGCGAAGCGGTCGGTCTCGCCCCCCATGCGGAGCACCATGGTTTCGGCAGCGCCCCGCCGACCACGCCGGACGGCAAATTCAGTGTGGAATTCGTCGAGTGCCTGGCCAGTTGCGGCAGCGCCCCCGTTGCCCTGATCAACGACGACCTCGTCGAAAACATCCAACCCGCCGACGTCACCTCGCTTGTCGAAAAACTCAAATAACATGGCTTCCCTGCTCCACTCACCGCACCCGAAAGAGCGCCGCATCATTTTCGAGAACATCGGCAAACCCGGCTACGCGCCGGACATCGACACCTATCTCGCCCACGGCGGGTACGAGTCGCTCAAAAAAGCCGTCACCATGAAACCGTCCGAGATTGTCGATGCCGTGAAGGCCGCCAATCTCCGGGGCCGCGGCGGAGCCGGCTTCCCCTGCGGGACCAAGTGGAGCTTCATCAAATACGACGACGGCAAGCCGCACTACATCGTTGTGAACGGCGACGAGTCGGAGCCCGGCACTTTCAAAGACCGTTACATCCTGCACGAGGAACCCCACCAGCTCATCGAGGGGCTCGCCATCTCGGCTTTCGCCACCAACACCCACCTCGCCTATATCTACATCCGCTGCGAATTCCCCCATGCCGCCCGCATCGTCTGGAACGCCATCAAGGAAGCCCGGGCCAGGGGATTCATCGGAAAAAACATGCTCGGCACGGGATTCGATCTCGACATCTACGTCCACCAGGGTGCCGGGGCCTACATCTGCGGCGAGGAAACCAGCCTGCTGGAATCCCTCGAAGGCAAGCGCCCCTACCCGCGCATCAAGCCTCCCTATTTTCCGGCCGTCCTCGGTCTCTACATGAAGCCGACGATCGTCAACAACGTGGAGACACTCTGCCACGTGAAGCACATCATCCGCCTCGGCGCGGCCGAATACGCAAAGATGGGCACCCCCGGCGACGGCGGCACCCGCACGTTCGGCGTCAGCGGCGACGTGGTCCGTCCCGGTGTCTACGAACTCCCCTGCGGCGCGGTCACCCTCCGCGAACTGATCTTCGACATCTGCGGCGGACTCAAACCGGGGCGCACCCTCAAGGCTGTCATCCCCGGCGGCAGCTCTGCCAAGGTGATGCGCGCGGACGAGGTTTACAAAATCAAGGTCAAGGGACCGGACGGCGCGATGGTGGACAGGGAAGTTCCCATGCTCGACGTCGTCATGGACGCCTCCACGCTCCAATCCGTCGGCACCATGGTCGGCAGTGCCGGAGTCATGGTCCTCGACGACTCCCGCGACATGGTCTGGGCGCTCAACAACCTCAATCAATTCTACGCCCATGAAAGCTGCGGCCAGTGTACCCCCTGCCGCGAAGGCAGCCTCTGGATGTCGAAGATGACCACCCGCATGATCGCCGACGGGGCACGCCCGGAAGATCCGGCGAACCTGAAAACCATCGCCGACAACATCGCGGGCCGCACGGTTTGCGCTTTTGGCGAGGCGTGTTCCTGGCCGACCCAAAGCTTCCTGGCCAAATTCCCCGAGGAATTCGCGAAGACCGTCGTGAAGTCGCCGGAACCGGCCGCCTGAGGATTTTCTTCGCCGGTGTTTGCCTGTTGCAGCAGGGGCGGTCCCGGCGCACAATGACGGAGTGCCATGCCCGACCTCGCTGACATTCTCAAGGCTCTGATTGCGATTGTGGTGCTGATCAATCCCCTCGAAGGCATTCCGCTCTTCCTCGCCCGCACATCGGCCATGGTCCCGAGTGCCCGCATCACGGTCGCCTTCAAAGCCTCCGTGACCGTGTTGGCCCTGTTGCTGGCCGCCATGGTCGGGGGAAAAGCCATGCTCTACCTGTTCGGCATCGCAATCCCCTCGTTCACCATCGCGGGAGGAATCATCATTTTTCTCATTGCCCTCAAAATGGTCCTGGAAGCCCCCAAGCCCGCCGAACCATCCTCGAATGGCGATTCCCGGGGAGACATCGCGATTGTCCCGCTCGGCACGCCGCTCCTGGCAGGTCCGGGCCCGATCAGCAGCGTGATCGTTTTTTCCAGCAAGGGCATCAGCCCGTCCGGACCGCTTTGGATCAGCGATATTTTCCTCCTGGCCATCATCGTGGCCGCCGCCGTGATCACTTATGTCTCCCTCCGGATGGCACTCCCTGTCGGCCGCATTCTGGGACCGACCGGCATCAATGTCCTCACCCGCCTCGCCGGTATTTTGGTTGCGGCCATCGCCCTCCAAATGATCCTCAGCGGACTTCTGGAAACTTTTCCGGGCTGGAAATAACCCTCTCCACCAGCCGGCGGAAAAATCGTGCCCGTCGCTCCGGACATCCCGGGCATTTTACACCCCGGGCTTGTAAAGGAGAAGCCGCAGACCGTTGAGACAGACGAGCACCGTGCTGCCCTCGTGTCCAACAACTCCCATGGGCAGCGGAAGATCGATTCCGAAGGCGGCGATCAGAAGAACGATGATCACCGAGGAAGCGAAGAGGAGATTCTGCCAGAGGACACGCCGGGCATGGCGGGCGATGCCGATGAGGAGGGAAATGCTCTCCAACTTGTCTCCCATCAGCACCACATCCGCGGTCTCCATCGCGATGTCCGTTCCGGCCGCCCCCATGGCCACCCCCAGGTCGGCAGTGGCCAGGGCCGGGGCATCGTTCACCCCGTCTCCCACCATCATCACCCGTCCCTGTTTTTTCAGTTCCCGAATCGCCAGCACCTTCCCTTCGGGCAGGAGTTCGGCCTCGACCTCGTCCACTCCGGATTCCTCCCCGATCGCCTTCGCCACGGCCCGCTGGTCGCCGGTCAGCATCACCACCTTTTTCACTCCGAGCCTGTGGAGGTTTGCCGCAATGTCCCTGGCTTCGGGCCGGATCGTATCGGCCAGGGCAAGAACAGCCAGGGCCGTGACCGCATCCCCCGCCCGGGATCCCACCCACACACACGTCTTCCCGCGCTGGGAAAGCGGAATCGAATGCACCCCGATCGCCTCCATCCCGACCGCATTGAGTTCCCGGAAAAGCCGTTCGCTCCCGACAACCAGCCTCCGGCCATCGACCGTCGCTTCCGCGCCCTTTCCGGCTGTGGATTGGAAATCGGTTGCTTCCGGAAGAACAAGTTTGTGGGCAGCCGCACTCTTGACGATGGCGGTCGCCAGCGGATGCTCGGACTTTGCCTCCAGGGCCGCCGCAGAACCAAGCAGTGCGGACAACTCCCCGGACAAGGTTCCTTCCAGCCTGTGGACTCCCAGGGAATCCACAATTTCCGTCACAGCCGGCCGACCGACAGTCAGTGTTCCGGTCTTGTCAAAAGCAACAATGTCAATCTGCGCCGTGCGCTCGAGATGGGAACCGCCCTTGATCAGGATGCCCCGCCGCGCGGCTCCGCCGATGGCGGAAAGGACGGTTGCGGGCGTGCTGATGACAAGCGCACAGGGAGAAGCAACGACCATCACGGTCATGGCCCGGTAAAAAGCCTCCGCAAACGGCTGGTGCCAGAGCAACCAGGGCACAAACCAAACGATTGCCGTGAACAGAATGACCCCCGTGGCATAGTATTGCTCGGCCTGTTCCAGAAACCGCTGGGTTCCGGATTTTTCCGCCTGCGCCTCCTCGACAAGCTTCACCATGCGGGCAAGAGTCGAATCCTCGGCCCGCTTGGTGACGGCCAGTTCCAACCCGCCGCTCTGGTTCAGGGTGCCGGCAAAAAGCGGCGCCCCGACAGTCTTGGACACCGGCATTGACTCCCCCGTGAGGCTCGATTCGTCGATGTGACTGCTCCCTTCGGTGATCCGGCCGTCCACCGGAATCAGCTCGCCCGGACGGACCACCACGATGTCCCCCATTTGGAGGGACTCCACCCGCACCAATTCGGTGGTTCCGTTCCTCTTCACAAGCGCCTTGTCGGGACGGAGCCTGAGCAGGGAATGAATCGCCTTCTGCGTGCGCTGGAGGGCATAGCTTTGGAGCACGTTGGAAAAGGAAAAAAGAAACAACAACAGCGCCCCCTCAAATGGCTGCCCGACAATCCCCGCTCCGATCGCCGCCAGCACCATGAGCACATCCACATCGAGCACTTTCTCCCGCAGCGAGGCAATGGCCGAGCGCACTCCCTGCTGACCGCAGAAAAAATAAGCTCCCGCATAAAGAACATAGGTGAGCGTCATATGCTTTCCCACCGTGTGATCCGCAATCAGCGAAGCGATCAGAAACACAAAGCCCAGAGCACACGAAATCTCCTCGTTCAACTCCCCCGCACGCACCTTCTTCCAGAGCGTCGCGTCTTCATCCGGCTTCGGGGATTCATACGGACGGATCTTCGCCCCGGCCGCCTTCACCTTCTCCAGAACCGCCTGCTCGTCCCCGACCGTCTCATCGAAGGTCAGGCACAAAATCTTCCCCAGATAAGTCGCCGTCGCCCGACGGACACCGGGAATCTTTTCCACCCGCTTCTCCAGCCGGATGGCACAGGCCTCACACGCGGCACCGTCCAGACGGAGCGTGCGTTTTTGCAACGCGGGTCCCGGGACATGTTCCTCGGCGATCTTCCGAAGTTCTTCCTCACTGAGCCGCGAGGGGTCATAATCAATCTGAAAAGCCGTCCGCCCCGGCAACGGACTCACCCCCACCACGCCGGAATGCCCGGCGAGGGACTCGGTGGCATTCTTCAGATCCTCGTCAACTGTGGGCTTCATATTTTTCATTCATAAAATTTTTCCAGACAAGCCGCACGGCAAAAACCCGTCCATTGTCATGAAACGTGAAACGGTGCCCCGGCAGGCTCTGGGTCAGCGCCCTCACGAGACGGAGCCCGATGCCAAGCCCCCCGGGCGGACGGGTCTCCGGACGATAATTGTTTGCGAGGGCCAGAACAATGCGATTGCCGGAGACAAAAACCCGGAGACGCACAACAGACGCACCATACCGGCAGGCATTGCCAAGCAAATTGTGCAAGATCTGGCGGAGGAGATCGCTGTCGGAATGCACGCTCAAACCCGGTGTCACATACCACGCAAGCGTCAGCCCCGACTCTCTGGCCAGAATGGTGTAAGACTCCCGGAAGTCTTCCAACACCCGGGAAAGGAGCACCGTTTCGCGGGAGGTTTCCAGACGCCCGGACTCTGCACGGGCGGCCAACAGGGAACGCTCGATGAATTTCGAAAGCCGGGAAAGTTCCTCCTGAAGCCCCTCGGACAACTCCGGCGGGATTTCCTCGGCTGCCCGCTCGACCCGCATCCGCAACAAGGCCAGAGGTGTTCTCAACTCATGTGCCACCCGCGAGGAATAGGCCGCCATTTCCTCATAGGCATCTCCCACCCGGAACAAAAGGGAGTTGATCTGGGAAACCAATTCCGCCAGGACCGGATCCCTCTCCGGGAGGGGAATGCCGGTCTTCAACGTGCCGGGAGTTTTCTCCGCAAGCGCCCGGTTGATCCGTCTGACCGGTCGAATCGAGCGGTTTGCCAGAAGGACCCCCGCACCCAATGCCAACACCAGTGCGGGCACTCCCACCCAGATCCACACCTGGATCAACTCCCCGAGAATGTCCTGCACCTCGGCATCGGTGTAGCTCCCATGCAAAGACCACTCCGGAAATTTTGGATGCGAACGATCCCACTTTTCGAGCCTCAATTCGTGGTCCAAGTGCAGATGCGCGGTAAAGATGAGGAGCCCGACCAGAAGAACGAGGGCAAGGCCGAACCAGGCGGCCATGCGGATGCGGAAATTCACAAAGGCTCCTCCCTCAACGAAAACCCAACCCCGCGCACCGTGTGGATCAATGGACGCATTCCCGGCAGATCCACTTTTTTCCGCAGGTAATTCACATAGACATTGAGCACATTGGTCCCCGAGTCGAAGTGCTGATCCCACACGCGCTCCACGAGGGTGGTTTTTGTGACCGTGCGCGGGGAGGCCTCCGCCAGGGCCTCCAGCAGCGCAAACTCCCGATTTGTCAGGATGATCTCGCATCCCGCCCGCCGGGCAAGGCGTGTCCGAATATCCAGTTCCAGATCCCCCACTCTCACCACACTGATGAGTTCCGGACGCCTCCGCCGCAAAACCGCACGAAGCCGGGCAAGCAATTCCTCGGTGGAAAACGGCTTCACCAGATAATCATCCGCTCCCGCATCCAGTCCCCCCACTTTGTCCTGCAACTCCCCCCGGGCCGTGGCGAGAACAATGGGAAAAGTCCGGCCCGCCTTGCGCAGGGAACGGGTCACGGTTACTCCGTCCATGCCGGGCATGGAAATGTCCAGCACGGCCACATCGTAGGCATTCTCCCTGCCGAGCCAGAGCGCCTCCTGCCCGTCCCCTGTCTCGTCCACCGCATAGCCGACCTGCACGAGGGCGTGCTTCAGATGGGAACGAAGCTTCGGATCATCCTCTGCGACAAGAATCCGCATATTCCGGAACCCTATCGCGCGCAGAAGCCGGTTGCCAGCCCCAAGCAGCAGGGAAAAAGCCGGGGCATCCCCTCAATCCCCGTCATCATCTTTCCTGTCTTCGGTCACAGGCGTATCCTTGAGCGCGTTGCGTCCGGGCTCTCCGCTCCCGGCTGCGAGATTGACTCCCACTCCAAATTTGTAGACCGCCCGACCGCCATAATGTCCCGCCTGGACAACAGCAATGGCAGCGACCATGGCCAGCAGGGCCGAAGCGGCTGCAATCGCACGGGCCGCCGGGGGCTTTCGCGACAATGCCACGGAAATGATGGCCAGAATGGCGGCGGCAAGCCCGGCATTGCGAGCCCGTTCTCCCCACTCTTCATGCTCCTCAAGCACTTGCTCCCCATTGCCCGCCAACTCCCCGGCCACTTCCGCATCATTCTCCCCGGTCCAGGTCGCCACAATGGCTCCAACCCCACCGAGCGACAGGACAACGGCCGCAAACACGGGCAGATGCCACTTTCTCAAAAAAACAGCGCCAACCGCCAGCGGCGCCCCCAGAAGCAGAAGCACAATGGGGAAATGAACGATGGCCGGATGCAGGGGATCGGGAATCATGGCTTCTCCCCCTCAGTCGATTTTCTTGTATTCATCCCGGCTCTTCCGACAGGAAGGGCATTTCTTTGCCGGCAACTCAACAAGCGTCATGCCACACACCTGGCACACATAATAATCTTCCGGAGTGTTCCTGCCGAGCTGGTCGAGAGCCTTCTGGTAGAGAAGGGCATGTTCCTTCTCCGCTGCCACGGCAAACTGAAGTGTTCGGATGGCCGCCTTGGCATCGTCGGCTTTCGCCACGGCCAAAAACTCCGGATACATCGTGTCCCGCTCGTAGCTCTCCCCCTTGATCGCCGCCTTGAGGTTTTCAGCGGTTGTCCCCGCAAGCACGTCCTCCAGCTTGAAATCTTCCACCTTCCCCCCGAGCTCAAGGATTGCCGCCTTGTGGGTGTCGCGATGAATGGCCTCCGCCGCGGAGGCCGCCCGGAACAGCCTGGCCACCTGCGCGTACCCCTCCGCATCCGCCTTTCTGGCAAAGACCGCGTATCGACTGGCTGCATTCGATTCCCCTTGGAATGCGGCATTGAGGTTCTTGATGGTCTGCGGCGAAGCCGGAGCGGCGAAGAGGGCTGGCATCACCGCCAATGCCAACACCAGCGAACAAAGGAAGGTTTTTTTCATAACACCCGCAACCTCCCACACGAACATTAGAAACGCAGGAGGTGCGCCATTAGAAAATCCCAATCAAACAGGAATCCTCTTTTCCTTTTGATCAACTCCGGCACCGCCCCCGGAAAAAGCCCGTCAAATATTGCTGCCAAGAAAGGTGTGGATGCCGCACTCGCTTTTGTCGAAGCCGGTCCAGCGTCCCGCCCGTTCGTCATCGCCCTCCCCGACTGGCCTCGTGCAGGGTTGGCATCCGATGGAACGGTACCCCCTGGAGGAAAGGGCGTTCACCGGCAGCCCCTGTTCCGCAATGTAGGCCAGCACCTGCTCCCGCGACCAATTGGCCATGGGATTGACCTTGATGATGTACCGATCCCGCAGGACGTCGAAGTGATAGAGCTCCACGATGCGCGTCGTCTCTCTCGTCGAACTCTGCTGGCGGCGCAGTCCGGTGATCCACACATCCAGCGTCGCGAGTTTTTTCTGGAGCGGAATGACCTTCCGGAGCGAGCAGCAGAGGTCGGGCTTGGATTTCCACAGCTCCGGGCCGAGTTCGGCGGCCTGTTCCTCCACGGTCTGTTCGGGCATGAGCGACTCGATGCGGATGTCCAAAAGCTTTTCGATGCTGTCCCGAAGCTCCAGGGTTTCCGGAAAAAGCAGACCGGTGTCGATCGTGAAAACCGGGAACCGGAATCCGCTCCGGTAAGCCGTGTGCATGGCCACCAGGCCGGCTCCCTGGAAACTGGTTCCGATGGCCGCACGGGTTCCAAAGGTCTCCCACGTCCAGCGCAGGATGTCGACAAGCCCTGCGGTCTCAAACTCCTCCGCCTTGGCTTTTAGAAAAACCGGATCGAACAAGTTGGAATTCATCGTTTCATCGCCCCCGATTCGACCCGGGGAAACCGATGGCGTCGGGACCGCCTAGAGTTCCTTTGCAACTTTGACAAGGTTTGCAGCCGTTATCCCGAGCTGCTCCATGACGATATTCCCCGGGGCGCTGAGTCCGAAGCGGTCCACCGCCACCGTGCGACCGTCGAGCCCCACGAAGCGGAACCAGGGATCGGACACGCCGGCTTCGATGGAAACACGCCTGCGACAGGCTGTCGGCAGGACAGATTCCTTGTATTCCGCGCTCTGGCGCTCAAACCGCTCGAAGCACGGCAGGGAAACCACACGGGTTCCTGGCCCGAGATCCGCCGCCGCCTTCATGGCGTGTTGGAGTTCGCTCCCCGCGGCAAGGAGAATCAGATCCAGCGGAGCCGATTCCTTCTTGGCGATGTAACCGCCCAGGAAGGCTCCCTCCCGGCGCGTCTCCACGGGCACTTCGTTGAGAGTCGGCAGGTTCTGGCGCGAAAGCACGAGCATCGTCGGGCCGTCGACTTTTTCAAAAGCCGCCGCAAAAGCTCCGGCCGTCTCTTCCGGATCTCCGGGCCGGATCACATCAAGCCCGGGAATGGCACGCAGGGCCGCCACGGTTTCCACCGGTTCGTGGGTTGGTCCGTCTTCCCCCACCCCAATCGAATCGTGGGTGAAAATGTAGACCACAGGGAGCTTCGAGAGGGCCGCCACGCGGATCGAGGGACGTCCGTAGTCGCTGAAGACCAGGAACGTTGCTCCGCTGGGACGGAAAATGCCGTCGTAGGCCAGCCCGTTGAGCATTCCGCACATCGCATGTTCGCGAATTCCAAAATGCAGGTTCCGGCCCGACCGGTTCTCCCGGTTGAAATCCCCGCCGTCCTTGATGTAGTTGAGCGTCGAACCGTGAAGATCGGCGCTGCCACTGACCAGGAGCGGCATGGCATGGGAGATCGGCTGGAGCACGTCGCTTCCCGCCTTGCGGGTGGCGATATTGACGGCGGGGTCGAACGGCGGGATGACCTTGAGGAGATCCGGCACTTTTCCCGCGATGGCATCGTCGAGTTCCCGGGCAAGATCCCCGTTCGCCACGCGCCAGGCTTCGTATTTCACAACCCACTCTGCATGGGCGGCCTTCTGCGCTTCCTTGTGGGCGGCAAAATAAGCACGGGTCTCGTGAGAAACAAAAAACGTCTCCTCCGGCAAACCGAGCGCTTTCCTTGCCTCCGCGACAAACTTCACCCCGGCTTCACCGTGAGCCTTGTTGGTTCCGCTCACTTCGGGAATGCCCTTGCCGATGATCGTCTTCGCAATGATGAATTGCGGTTTTCCACTTGTCGCCCCCTTCGCCTTCGCGATGGCATCGGCGATTTCCCGGAGATTGTGTCCGTCGATCTCCTGCACATCCCAGCCGTAGGCGCGATACCGCGCGGCCGTGTCCTCGCTCTGCGTGACCGGTCCCATGGCGTCGAGCGTCACGTTGTTGGAATCGTAGATCAAAATGAGATTGTCCAGGCCCAGATGGGCGGCCAGCGCACAGGCCTCCTGGGCCACGCCTTCCTGAAGACACCCGTCCCCCGCAAGCGCAAAGACATGATGGTCGAAAATGGCGTGTTCCGCCGTGTTGAAACGCGCCTCGCACATCTTCGCCGAAACCGCATACCCCACCGCATTCGAGACCCCCTGCCCGAGCGGACCCGTGGTGGCTTCCACTCCCGGAGTCTCGTGAAACTCCGGATGCCCCGGGGTGAGGCTGTGCAGTTGGCGGAAATTTTTGACCTCTTCCAACGACAGGTCGAAGCCCGAAAGATGAAGCCAACTGTAGAGGAACATGCTGCCGTGCCCGGCCGACAGAATGAACCGGTCGCGGTTCAGCCAGCGCGGCTCGTCGGGATTGTGGCTCAGAGCCTGCCCGTAGAGCACCGCCCCCACGTCCGCCGCGCCGAGGGGCAATCCCAGGTGCCCGGATTTGCATTTGGCAACAGCATCCATCGCCAGTCCGCGGGCATCGCGGGCGGCCAGTTCGAGAGCGGGAATTTCAAGCTTCATAGATCTTCAAAAGGTGAACGGAAAGAAAAGCCGGTGGCGGCCAAAAAGGAAAATGGAAAATGCACCCGGCGACCTTTTCCTTCTCTTCCCACTTCCCGCCAAGCGAAGAAAAAAGAGGCCTCGCACAGATCCAATGACACGAAGAAGGTCACTTCATGCAGGGGCAGAGCGCCCCCGTGCCACGGGGAAAGTTTGCCCCCCAGGCAGCGGCAATTCCGGAAAAAAATCAGGCGGAAACCACGGGAGGAGACTTCTGCCGGGGCAGGGAAAGCCAATCTTTGAGATTCTGGATCGTCATCGGCGCGGCGAAGAGGTAGCCTTGGCCGAACTCGACTCCCAAACGACGCAAATAGTCCTCCTGCACGGTGTTCTCAATGCCTTCCGCGATCAACTGAAGCCCGCAGGCCCGTCCGATGGAAACAATCTGGTCGACCAGTCCGGAGCTCTTCTCCTCGTTGGAAATGCCTTCGACGAAGGCCTTGTCCACCTTCAGGAAGTCAAAGGGAAATACGGACAGATACCGGAGATTGGAATAGCCGGTCCCGAAGTCATCGACCGCGAGGCGGATCCCCAGATCTTTCATCGCGCGGAGCTGGCCGATCGCGGAATCGTTCAATGAAGTGCTCTCGGTGAGTTCGAAGGAAATATTTTTGTAACTGAAGCGCCCTTTGATGAGGCGGTCCACATGCGCCGGAAAAGAGGGATTTGTCAGCGTCTGCACCGGGATGTTGATCGCGGCATGGAGGTGGGGAAAGTCTCTGAACACCGGAGCCAGTTCATCCAGTGCCCGGACCATCATGCACTCGGTCAGTTCCGTGATCACCCCTGTGCGCTCGGCTTCCGGAATGAAAGCCAGGGGAGGCACCAGGCCGCGCCCGGGGTGCTGCCAGCGCATGAGCACTTCCACCGCAACGCATTTTCCGGTCTGAAGCTCCAAGATCGGCTGGTAATGGGCGACGATTTGCCGGAGGCGGATGGCTTCCCGGAGTTCGGACTCCAGCGAAAGCGTCTGCGTGTTGACCATCCAGGCCGCCATGAAAATGCAAAGGGCAAGGATAACGGCCAGCCCGCCATAAAGCGGCAGATTCTTCCCCCAGAGCCTCCAAAGGCCCCGCGTGGGCAGAACCGAAACAATGACGTAATGATACCCCGGCACCGACCGGGCAAACAAAAGACCGTCCTCCGTCACGGAAAGTCCCACGGGCGGGGTCTGCCGGGGGGGCGGGACAATCTGGTCCGCATTCACCGAACGATCCAGCACCACGCCGTCGGATCTCATGAGAAAAACCGCCTGGTCGCTTTTCCGGTCCCCATACCGCATCAACTCCCCGATGGTTTGCGTCGGCATCGAGAGGCCGAAAAAATAATTCTTCCCGGGATTGTAACTGATGAAAATCGCATCCGCCCGGTCCCCGGTGCCGGGTCGGGGGAGCAATTTGATTTCTCCCGCCTCTCCGAGTTGTCCAAGCTCCGGATCCACCGGCATCGGCTCCTCCAGGAGACCGACATCCGAACAGACAATCTGTCCGTCACTGACCAGCCAGGCCTCCCGAAAGATCGTGCTCTCCAACACCAGCCGCCGCAGGATCGCGGCGGTTCGCAGGGAAATCTCCCCGCGGGTCGCTTCATCAAGGCCCTGCAGCTTGGAACGCGAAGCATCCAGAACAGTCGTGATCGCATCCGCCCAGATCCCGGTTTTTTCCTCCATGGCATCGATCGCCTCCGAGCGGGTCTGTCGGTAGGAAAGAGCCGCCGATCCCCCAACGGCGGCCAAGGCTCCGAGAATCGCCACCACCAGAATCAAAAGACGGAATGTTCGGTTCTGAAGCACGGGCAAGGGCATGAGAGCAGGGATCGATTCCTGTTTTATCTCATTTTTCCGAACCTGAAAAGACCGCTCCCGCAAGATTCTTTTGTTTTTCCCAATTGCACGGAAGGCTTTGGCGTGGAAAATACCCCACCATCAGCAAGAGATATTACAGTTGGGAAAAGAGGGAGAACCGACGGGGCAGGCCGTTTTACAAACGCAAACGGTTGTGGATTCCGCTCGCCCTGTTGTGCCTGGGGGCATTTGCCGCTTGGGTGGCTTTCGGCGTTCTGTCCTATCAATACGAGAAGCGCGCGGAGGAGTTTGATCTCACCCAGGTCGGCGAGATGGAGTCCGCCTCGATCCTCTACGACCGCAAGGGCAAAGAATTCGGAAAGCTCTTCATCCAGAACCGCCAGCCTGTCCCCTATGATCGCATTTCCCCAATGCTCACCAAGGCGGTGATCGCCGCCGAGGACAACAAATTCTACGAGCACGACGGGGTGGACTATATGGGCATCCTCCGGGCGGCGATTGCAAATTACCGCCGCGGAAAAATCTCCCAGGGAGCCAGCACGGTCACCCAGCAACTGGCCCGCAATTCCTTTGAACTCCGGGAGCGGACCTACGAAAGAAAGCTGGTCGAGATGTTCCTCTCCTGGCGGATAGAAAAAAATTTCTCCAAAGACCGGATCATGGAACTGTATCTGAACCGGGTCTACTTCGGGAGCGGCTTCTACGGTGTGGAGGCGGCGGCACGGGGGTATTTCGGACGCCCCGCCAAGGATCTCGACATCGGCCAGTGCGCGATGCTCGCCGGCCTCCTCAAAAGCCCGCAGGCCCTCTCCCCGTGGAACAACATCGAGGGAGCCACGGAAACCAGAAATTTCGTGCTCGGGAGGATGCGGGAAATGGGATTCATCACCCGCGACCAACTCCGCGAGCAATCGGAGACCCGACTCTACGTGGTGAGAAGGACAAACCCGTTCAAGGTTTCCTACGCCGTGGACATGATCCGGCAGCAGGCCGTCAAGGCGCTGGGTTTTGACCGGGCGATGAACGGCGGATACCGGATTGAAACGACTCTCGACTCCGAGATCCAACGTGCGGCGGAGCGGAGCACACGGGACTTTCTCTCGCAGTTGGAATCCGCCCCGGGCTACACCCACCCCACGTTTGCAAAATACCGCGAGACCACAAAAAACATCGAGGACGCGATCAACAAGGGCAACATGGGAGTCAAAATGCCCGAGCCCAAATACATCCAGGGTGCGGCCCTGGCCGTGGAGAATGCCACCGGGGGAATCCTGGCCATGGTGGGCGGCAGGGACTTCAAGCACAGCGAATACAACCGGGCCTTCCAGGGAAAACGCCCGCTGGGCACCGCATTCACCCCGCTCGTGTTTGCCTCCGCCTATGAGAGCGGAACCTTCCCGGGAGAGATCGTCCAGGACGCCTGCATCGACAACCGCTACGTCATGGTCGGCGGAGAAACAGGCATCCTCGGCGAGTGGGGCGTGGAAAAGGCGGACAACGAATACGAGGGCCCCATGACAACACGCGACGCCCTCGTGAAAGGGAAAAATGCGGCCACCGTCCGGCTGGGCATGAAGACCGGCCTGGAAGCGCTCAAGAAGACCACCGCCGCCGCCGGCATCACATCCCCCCTCCGCGATTACACCAACAGCTTCCTGGGCAGCAGCGAGCTGACACTGGATGAAATGACCCTAGCCTTCACCATGTTCCCAAATGGCGGAAAACACCCCAAAGATCTCCATATCATCAAAAGAATCCTGGATTCCGATGGCAGCGTCATTTACGAGGCCCCGCACGCGATGGTCACTGCCATCTCCCCCGCCGCGGCATTTCAGGTCCATGCGGGCTTGGCGGAGATCATGAAACGCGGCGCGGGAGCCGCTGCAACCACGGAGTTCGGTCTCGGCCAGTTCCCCGTGGCGGGAAAATCCGGAACCGCCTACAACTTCACCGACACCTATTTCTTCGGCTACACCAGCGAGGTCACCTGCGGGGTCTGGGTGGGCTTCGACAAGCCGACAAAAATCTTCCGCGGTGCCTTCGGCAAAGATCTCGCCCTCCCGATCTGGTCCAAGATCATGAACGTGGCCGCCACCGAGTTTCCGCCCCGTCCGTTCACGATGCCGCCCGACCTCAAGGAAGTCGAAATTTGCCGGACCTCCGGGCTGCTGGCCACCCCGCGGTGCAAACTGGATTTTGTCGACGCCAGCAATGGCATCTCCAGTTCCCAGCCTCTTTCCTACATCGAATATGCCACCGAGGCCCAATTCCCGCAGATTCGCTGCGACATCCATGGCGGCGGGGTGCGGAATTACGCCAAACAATTCGATGAAGCCGAATGGCCCCGTGCGGCGGCCGCGGTGGATTTTGCCACCATCCGACCGGTCGCCGTCAGTTCCCCCACCCTGCTGGGCTTCAACGATGTCTACCAATCCGTGCGCCCTGGAATGGAAAAACTCGACGACGGCTCGATTCCCGTTGCCAGGGCGATCCCGGTCACTCCCGAGGCCAAACCCGAATCCTCCCAGGAAGGGTCCGGCCAACAGACCCCGGCTCCCGAAGCCGTTCCGGTGGCTCCCGCTGCGGAACCGGAAGTCCGGAAGGCCGAAAGTCTCAAACCCCTCGATTCCCCGCTCGACAAGCCGGTCATTCAACTCCCCCCGCCTCCTTCGATGGATTTCTGAGTTCCGATGTCCCCGCTCCCTTCCCGCCTTCCCAGAACCGGAATCGTCCTGGCCTTGTTGTCCGTTTTTCCGTTTTCTCTGCACGCGGAAGATGCCCTTTCCCTGAATCTCCCGGATGCCATCCGCATGGCTCTGGGAAAAAATTTCCAGATCCGAGCCGAACGCTACACCCCGCAAATCGCCCGCGCCAAACAACTCTCGGCCTCCGGAAAATTTGATCCCATCGCCGAGGTCTCGGTGACCTACGACGAAAACAACCAGGAACTGCGCACGCTCAATGACGAGCTGGAAACTCCCACCGCCGTCCCCGGAGGAGACACCCCCGAGCTTTTCGCCCGCACCTCCGGCCTCGAAGTGGACTCCAGCATTGCCGGACTCACTCCCTGGGGCCTCACCTACGACGTGGGAGCCTCCGCGATCAAAAACACCGACAACCGCATCGACAACGACCGCTACACCTCGTTCTTCGGCATCAATATCGCCCAGCCTCTGCTGAAGAACTTCGGCACCGATGTGAATCTCGCCCAGCTCCGGATCGCCCGGGCCGACCGCGCGATCTCGGAATGGACGCTCCGCGAAAAAATCATCCAGGTGGTGACCGACACGGTGAACACGTATTGCGACCTCTTTGTCGCCAGGGAAAATCTCGGCGTGGAGGAACGCTCCAAGGAACTCTCCTCCCAACTCCTTGCCGACAACATCAAACGCGCGGAGATCGGGGTGATGTCCCCGCTCGACGTCATGCAGGCCCGCGCGGATCTCGCCTCCCGCGAAGAACGGGTGCTCGTCGCCAAACGCACGATGCTGGACAGTGAAAATTTTCTCAAACAACTCGTGACGGACGAAGTCTTCAGGATTCTCGACACCCGGCTGGAAATTGCCACCCTGCCCGATCTGCCGGATGCGAGGGCGGACCGGGAAAAAGACTTCCCCCTCGCATTCCAAATGCGACCGGACTACCGCCAGGCACTCCTGGATTTGCAGAAACGCCAGATCAATGTCGTCTTCGCCCGCAACCAGACCCTGCCCCGCCTCGATCTGGTCGCCAGTTTCGGAATCAATGGCATCGACACCTCGCTGGCGGAAAGTTTCCAGCGCGTCACCGGCCAGGACAACAACAATTTTGCCTGGACGACCGGAGTGGTGGGAAGCCTGCCCGTTCCCAACCGCGAAGCCCGCGGACAACTGGAGGCAAACAAACTGGAGACCGCGCGTGCGCTGGTCGAGCTCAAGCGTCTGGAGCAGGCCATTCTCGTCGAAGCCGACAATGCCGCCGGACGCATCGAGACCGCCCGCAAACTCATCGAAGCCACCACCGCCGCCCTCGACTACTCGCGGAAGACCCTCGAAGCCGCCCAGGCCCGCCTCGCCAGCGGCACCACCACCACCTTCGAAGTCCTCCAGTTCCAGCGCGACATGGCCACCGCCGAGATCAACCAGATCCGCGCACGCGCCGACCTCATCCGGGCCATCGCCGGCTACGCACAGGCCACGGGCCTCACCCTGGCCAGAAATGGAATCAGCATCGAATGAGAAAAGCCCGGGCGACCGCACAACGTTCCCACACTGCCTACGACAGGGCCTACTTCGACAAATGGTACCGGCACCCCGCCCACCGGGTCATCACCCCCGCCAAGACAGCCCGCAAGGCTCTGCTCGCCGTCTCGGTTGCGGAATATTATCTGGAGCGACCGGTTCGCTCGGTTCTCGATGTCGGCTGCGGCGAAGGCCAGTGGCAGCCGGTCCTGAAGAAACTCCGCCCTCGGATCCGCTACACCGGAATCGATCCGAGCCCCTACGCGATCCGTCGCTTTGGAAAACGGCGCAACCTTCTCAAAGGTTCCTTCGGCAGCCTTCCCGATCTGGCCCCCTCCTACGACCTCATCATCTGTAGCGACAGCCTCTACTATATTCCCGATGACGAATTGATCATGGGACTTCAAATTCTCGCCGACCGCCTGGCCGGAGTCGCCTTTCTGGAAGCCTACCCACAGGAGGCCGGGCTGCGGGGCGACACGTCCGGAATGCACCCCCGGAGCGCCTCGGTCTACCGGGAATTTTTCCGACAGGCCGGGCTTCGTTCCTGCGGGTCGCACTGCTATGTCGGACCGGCGCTTTACGATGCGGTCACGGAATTGGAATACGGCTTCGCAAATTGCTGAGGCTTTTCCCTTCCGGGCCGCTTCGTCCGGAGACTGCCGGTATTTCCACACACCCATCAAAAAATCTTGCAGCCGGATCGGAAAGCCGGAGATTTGTTGCCATGAATTTCACCAAGATGAATGGCGCGGGAAATGACTTTGTCGTTGTGGACAATCGCAATGGCTCGCTTCCGCTTTCACAGGAAACCATCGCCCGCCTCTGCGACCGGCATCGCGGGGTGGGAGCCGACGGGTTGCTGGCTGTGGAACCTTCCGAAAAGGGGGCGGACTTCCGGATGCGCTACTACAATGCGGACGGCGGCGAGGCGGACATGTGCGGCAACGGAGCCAGATGTTTCGCCCGTTTTGCCGCGCGTCTGCTTCCGGCTCTCCCCGGGACGCTTTCCTTTGAGACCCCTGCCGGGCTGATCCGCGCAAAGTTCTCCGGCGAACTGGTCACCATCAACATGAGCGAACCGTGCGATCTGCGCAAAGCAACAGATCTGGAGGTCGCCGGACTGGGGATCTGCCGGGTTCATTCCCTGAATACCGGGGTCCCCCACGCGGTGGTCTTTGTCCCGGATGTGGAAACCGTGGATGTCGCAACATCCGGAGCCTCGCTTCGTTGGAACCCTGCTTTTGCTCCGAAGGGCACGAACGCGAATTTTGCACAGGTTGTTGCTCCGGGAAATCTGATCCTCCGAACCTTTGAACGGGGCGTGGAGGGGGAAACCCTCGCGTGCGGGACCGGTGTTTCTGCCACGGCGCTTCTCCATCACCTCGCCACCGGAGCCCCCTCTCCCGTAAGTGTCCGCGTGCGTGGTGGCGACACCCTCGAGGTGGGATTTGACCCCTCCCTCAAAAATGTCACCCTCACGGGACCGGCGGATTTTGTTTTCGAGGGAACCCTGCCCTGAAAAAAACAACGGCGCTGCCCTCTGCGGATTTTGTTTCCGTCGCCGGTGTTTCATTGTAGCCTTTCACCTTATGTCATTTGCAGGAACCCATACCGCCCTCGTCACGCCGTTTCGCGGGGAAAAATTCGATGCCGACGCCTTCCGGTCTCTCATTGAAGACCAGATTGCGGGAGGGATTACCGGCATTGTCCCGGTGGGGACAACCGGAGAATCCCCCACTCTGGATCATGACGAACACAACGAAGTCATCCGCACCGCCATTGAAGCGGCGGCCGGTCGCTGCCGGGTCATGGCCGGCACGGGCTCGAATGCCACATCGGAGGCCATTGCCCTGACGACGGAAGCCGAGCGACTCGGTGCCGACTCGGCCCTCCTGGTCGCCCCCTATTACAACAAGCCGTCCCAGGAAGGTCTCTACCGTCACTTCCGGGCCATCGCAGAATCGGTGAAAATCCCTCTGGTTCTTTACAGCATCCCGGGACGCTGCGGCATCGAAATCGGAGTCGAAACCGTGGCCCGGCTGGCAGGCGACTGCCCGAACATCCGCACCATCAAGGAAGCAGGCGGCTCCGTGGAACGCGTCAGCCAGCTGCGCTCCGCCTTGGGAACGGATTTCGAGATCCTCTCCGGCGACGACTCGCTCACCATTCCCTTCCTTTCGGTGGGTGCCGTCGGAGTCATCAGTGTTGCCTCCAACCTCTTTCCCGCGGAAGTCTCCCAAATGGTCCGGCTTTGGCTCGCAGGGGACATCCCGGGGGCTCAGGCTCTTCACAGGAAGTTCTACCCGCTCTTCAAGGATCTCTTTGTGGAACCCAACCCGGTTCCGGTAAAATTTGCCCTTTCCCTGCGTGGAAAAATGACTCCCGACGTCCGCCTTCCGCTCTGCGAAATGTCCGAAGCAAACGCCCGGCGCGTCCGCACCACCGTGGAGGCCCTGTCATGACCCGCCTGCTCATCAACGGCGCCAAAGGCCGCATGGGACAGGCGCTCATCGCCTGTGCCGCTATGGATCCGGAACTGACCGTCACCTCTGCAATTGATGCAGGGGATGATTTTCCATCCGCCCTGCCCCTCTGCGATGCCGTCATCGACTTCACCCATGCCCCGGCCACCGTCCCGGTCGCCGAATCCTGTGCCGCCGCAGCCAAACCGCTTGTGATTGGCACGACCGGTCATTCGGAAGAAGACCGGGCCCGGATTCTTGCCTGCTCGGGCAAAATCCCCATCGTCTTCGCCCCGAATTTCAGCATCGGCGTCAACACCCTCTTCTGGCTCACCCGCAAGGCGGCCGAAATCCTCGGTCCCGACTTCGATTTGGAGGTCGTGGAAATGCACCACCGCCTGAAGAAGGATTCCCCGAGCGGAACAGCCAGGAGACTGGCTGAAATCCTCGCCGAAACGCGCTCCCTGTCCTACGAAAAGGATGTCTTCCACGGCCGGGAAGGCATGGTCGGGGAACGAACCCGCACCGAAATCGGCATGCACGCCATCCGTGGCGGCGATGTCGTGGGCGACCATACGGTGATTTTTGCCAATATCGGCGAACGCCTGGAACTCACCCACAAGGCCTCCAGCCGGGATACTTTTGCAAAAGGAGCCCTCCGCGCAGCCAAGTGGGCCCGCACCCAACCGGCGGGACTCTACGATATGCAGGATGTCCTCGGCCTGCACTGACCGGGCCACCCCATGAGAGCCGGCATCGCATTGGGATCCAACCTCGGTGACCGGCTCGCCCACCTCCGGCAGGCGAAAGAGCGATTGCTTTCCCTGCACTCCGGCCCCGGTCCCTTCCTCTGCTCGAAAATCTACGAAACCTCCCCGGTGGATTGCCCGGAAGACTCCCCTCTCTTCCTCAATGCCGCCATCGAACTCTCCTCTCCCCTCCCACCCCTCGATCTTCTGGCCCGTCTCCAACAAATCGAAGTCGATCTGGGCAGACCCAAAAATCATGAATTCCACGGCCCCCGCTCCATCGACTTGGATCTCTTGTATTGTGACTCTCTGCAAATATCGCACACTTTGCTAACTCTGCCGCATCCAGGAATTCCCAGCCGCCTTTTCGTTCTCCATCCCCTTTCTGATATTTGCCCGGAACGCGCCTTGCCTGGAGCGATCGGCACAATTCGCATTCTGTGCGATTTATGCGAAAAACAACAGGCATCCACCCAAAAAATAAAAACCCTATCTTTCTTTTTATAAGAAGATTACACTAACTTGTTGCGTTTTGAAAAAGCCTTTTGATTTCCTCATTCAAGCGAAGAAAGATGGTCGAAAAGTGGCCTCGCTGACGGCGTACGATTACCCAACGGCAAAGCTTTTGGACGAGGGCGGCTTGGATTTTCTTCTGGTGGGCGATTCCTTGGGAATGGTGGTCTTGGGCCATCCGGATACCACCAGTGTCCGCATGGAAGACATGCTGCACCACACACGGGCCGTGGCCCGGGGAGCCGTGCAGACTTGGATTGTTTCCGATCTTCCCGCCGGAAGCTACCCCTCCCCCGAAGCTGCCGTGGAAAACTCAGCGCGACTCATTGAGGCCGGAGCTGATGCGGTAAAGATCGAGGGAGGCCGGGAATGTCTCCGCATCGTCCAAGCGATCCGGACGGCGGGGATTCCCGTTGTCGGCCATCTGGGAATGCTTCCCCAGAGAGTTCGTGAGGAGGGCGGCTACCACATCAAGGGACGCTCCGATCTGGAGGCAGACAACCTCCTGGCGGATGCCAAGGCGCTGGATGATGCCGGGGTGAGCGCCGTGGTCTTGGAACTTGTGCATCCCCCCATCGCCGAAAAAATCACCCAAGCCGTTAAAATCCCCACTGTCGGCATCGGAAGCGGACCTTCCTGCGATGGCCAGATTTTGGTCCTCCACGACGTGATCGGGCTTTTCCCATGGTTTCGCCCCCGGTTTGCAAAAGCCAGGGCGGATGTGGCTGCGGAAATCCAACGGGCCGCCTCGGAGTTCGTTGCCTCCACGCGCTCCGGTGCCGCGTAATCCTCTTCTCAGGACTTCTTCCACTTGATGCTGCATCCCATGCTGGAATGCTGGACAGCGGGAGCGGTTTTCCCTGCAAGCAGGGCTTCCACCGCCAACCGGAGATCGGAACCGGTCACCGGCTTCCCATTGCCGGGAGTGCTGTCATCCAAACGCCCCCGGTAATAAAGCTTTTGTTGGGAATCATAAAGAAACAGATCCGGCGTGCAAACCGCCTCAAAGGCCCGGGCCACGTCCTGCGTCTCGTCGTAAAGCAACGGAAACGGCAGGGCCATCTCCCGAAGCTTCGCAGGGGCGTCTTCCGGATAGGCCACCGCATCATTCGAACAAATCGCAACCGTCTCCAGCCCCCGGGAAGCATATTCCCGGGCGATCTTCACCAGCTCCTCCCGCATGTGAACGACATACGGACAGTGTCGGCAAAGGAATGCCACCAGAAGCCCCTTTGCTCCGGAAAAAGATTCCGGACCATATTCCTTTCCACACCCGACATCCTTCAGGGAAAACGAAGGAAGCGGCGTGCCTGTGGGAGTCTGAGAGGAAGTTGCAGCCATGGGAGAACATTGCAACAGGAGGCCCCCTCCCCGCAATGCCGCAGATGTTTTTCTTTCCCAATACGTCCCTGCCGTTTACTTCGGAGGAAAACCGGATGAAGTTCTCCCTCTCTGCCCTCCTGTGTCTTCTCAGTCTGCTCTGGATTTCCGGATGCGCCGCGCCGCGCCAGCTTGTCACGAATCCCGCCCCCGGTGACCGGGCGGGGGACACGGGGGAACTCCCCTTCATTTACGCCCCCAAGCCGGTTTCCGTGCTCCACGGAAAGGCCTCCTACTATTGGGAACCCCAGAAAACCGCCAGCGGGGAGCGCTTCGACCCCAGAAAACTGACCGCCGCCCACAAATCTCTCCCCATGCACAGCGTCGTCCGCGTCGTCAACACCCGGAATGGCAAAAGCGTCATCGTCCGAATCAACGACCGTGGCCCCTACGTTCGCGGCCGCATCATCGACTTGAGCAAGGCGGCGGCCGAAAAGATCGACATGGTCAAAGCCGGGGTCGTTTCCGTCCGGGTCGAAGTGCTCAAAAAGATCGACGTCATTGCCAAACCGAACCGCAAACTCAAACGCACAAACTGAGACGCGCACTTGTGCTTGCCTGTTGACCGCCGGAAGGCTTTTCTGAGAACCATGAGCGACGGCATCCTCTCCGGAAAAACAGGCGTCGTTTTCGGCGTCGCCAACAAGCGCAGCATCGCCTGGGCGATTGCCCGCGCCTGGCACCGCGCCGGCGCGAAATTGATTTTCAACTATCAGGGAGAACGCTTGAAGGACAACGTGGAGGAACTCGTTGCCGAGTTCGGCCCCGACACCGCCCTTTATCCCTGCGATGTATCGAAGGATGACGAGATTGCCGGATTCTTCACCAAAGTCTCGGACCACACCTCCCGCCTGGATCTCCTGCTCCATTCGGTGGCATTCGCTCCCCGGGAAGCTCTGGAAGGCGACTTCCTCGACACCTCCCGGGAAGCCTTCCGCCTCGCGCACGACATCAGCGCCTACTCCCTCGTCGCCCTCACCCGCGCCGCGGTTCCCTTCATGACCGCCGGGGGCAGCATCTTGGCCATGACCTACTACGGCTCGGTGAAAGTGATTCCCCACTACAACGTCATGGGAGTCGCCAAGGCTTCTCTGGAAGCGTCCATGCGCTACCTCGCCTGCGATCTCGGCCCCCGGAATATCCGGGTCAACTGCATCAGCGCCGGCCCCGTGCAAACCCTGGCGGCCAGGGGCATCTCGGGGTTCAGCATGATGATGAAACACTACGAGGAACACGCCCCGCTCAAACGAAGCTGCACTCCTGCGGAGCTTGGGCACACCGGCGTCTTCCTGGCCGGCGACGGGGCTTCCGGAATCACCGGACAGGTCCTTTACGTGGATGGCGGTTACGAAATCATGGGCATGTCATGAAAAAAATCCTCTGCATTCTTCTTCTGTGTCCCGCGCTTCTCGCCCAGGACAAACCGGTCATTGACGGATTGCTCCCCGATTCCGGGGGATCCGGCGTTCCCACCGTCCAAACCCTGGCTCCCACAAAAGGCGAGGCCGTGGCGGCCATGCTGGCGGTCCCGCCGAAATACGCGGATGGCATTCTGGAGGTTACCGGACAAAACGGGGCTCCCAACCCCGGGGAATGGATCCTCCAGGCCTGGAATACCGAAGACCCGGGCACCGTTCACAAACTCACCGTCCGCGACGACCAGTTCGTCTCGGATGTCCTCTCGGTGAATATCTACGAGGCGGAACGGAAGGAAATCAACATCCCCATGCCCGCAATCCGCCTGGACTCCGGGGATGCCTATGAAATCGCCCAATCGTATGCCACGGCCAACGGGAAAACACTCGGCCATGTGAACTACTCGCTCACCACCCGTGCCAAACGGACCCCTCCCATCTGGACCCTCGATTGCTTCGATCAAAAAGGAGCCCACATCGGCAAACTGGAAATCCTCGCCACATCGGGCACCGTTCTCGCCAGTCCCGGCTTCAAAA
This sequence comes from uncultured Chthoniobacter sp., assembly GCA_964585615.1. Classification (GTDB taxonomy): domain Bacteria; phylum Verrucomicrobiota; class Verrucomicrobiia; order Chthoniobacterales; family Terrimicrobiaceae; genus QYQL01. The sequence goes on from CAZPEN010000005.1 coordinate 72,864, forward strand.
CAAGCCCGCAGTAGGGTTTTCCCCGCCCGCTTCGATGTGTCCCCCGCCACCTCCGGAGGTTTTGTTTCAAAAAATCCCCCCGAAAGCTCTTCCTTCCCTTGAAGGAATTCACGTCTGGAGATTTTTTCCCGAAACCCACGACCCGTCTCTCTTGAGCCCGGAGGAGGCCGAGCGTGCGGCCGGGTATCGGGCAGAAAGCGCCCGGCTGACCTTCGTTTCCGCAAGATCCGGCCTGCGCCGTGCAGCCTCGCTTTATACCCGAATCCCCCCGGGGGATCTCCGCATCGGCACCGACAAAAATGGAAAACCATTTTTCGAGAATGCCCCCCTCCATTTCAACCTCAGCCACAGCGGTTCCGCCGTGGTGGCGGCGTTCGCGGGGTTTCCGGTGGGAATCGACATCGAATCCCCCGGCCGGAGCCGCCGTTTTGTCGACATTGCCCGCCGTTATTTCCATCCCGCCGAAGCGGACCGCCTGGTCCGCTCCGGAGACGAGCGCGAATTTTTGCGGCTCTGGTCCGGCAAGGAAGCCATGCTCAAGCTCTCGGGCGAAGGACTCTCCGGCGGCCTGGCAGAAGCCCGACCGGGCGACGGAGAACTTGGCACCCTCTGCGGACGCGAGGTTTTCCTCACCGCCTTTCGCTTCGGGATCTGGTCCGGCACGGTGGCCTCTTTTGAGCGGGCCAAGGTAAAAGGCTGGTTTCAATTCTGAAAGGTGCTACGACTTCCTGACATGTCATTTCAAAATCTTGGTCTCTCCGAAACCGTGCTCCACGGTGCCCAGCGAATGGGTTATTCCGACCCCACGCCCATTCAATTGAGGGCGATTCCCGTTATTCTCGCCGGAAAAGACCTGGTGGCTTCCGCACAGACCGGCACGGGCAAAACCGCCGCCTTTGCTCTTCCCGTCCTCTCCAAACTCGACCATCCGGAACCCCGCATCCGTTGCCTCGTCCTCGAACCCACCCGGGAACTGGCCATGCAGGTCGAAACCGCCTTCCGCGACTACATGCGCTTCATGCACACGGAGGTCTCTCTCATCCACGGCGGCGTCGGATACGGAAAACAACGGGAAGATCTCGCCCGCAAATGCGACGTCATTGTCGCCACCCCCGGACGCCTGCTCGATCACATGCAGCAGGGTGCCGTGGATCTTTCCTCGCTCACTTTTCTGATCCTCGATGAAGTCGATCGCATGTTGGACATGGGGTTTCTTCCCGACGTCCGCCGGATCGTTGAAAAATGCCCGAAAGAACGCCAGACGCTGCTTTTCTCCGCCACCATCCCGGAAGAAATCGAACGCCTCTCCGCCTGGTGCCTCCGGGACCCCGAACGCATTGAAATCGGTGCCCGGCGTTCACCCGCGGAAACGGTCAACCATGCCTTCTACCCGGTCGCCGTCGCCCAGAAATTTGACCTTCTCCTCGCCCTGCTCGCCCGCACCAACTTCGACAGCGTCCTCATCTTTTCCCGCACAAAGGATGGAGCCGACCGGATCTGCCGGGAATTGAAAAAGAACAACCATTCCGTGGTGGCCCTCCATTCCAATCGCACACAAACCGAGCGCGTCGAAGCTCTCGAAGGGTTCAAGGCCGGACGTTACGAGGTCATGGTCGCCACGGACATCGCCGCCCGGGGCATCGACATCGCCGGGGTGAGCCATGTCGTGAACTATGATGTCCCCCAGCACCCCGAGGATTACGTCCACCGGATCGGTCGCACCGGCCGCGCCCAGAATGTCGGAGATGCCTTCACGATCATGACCGCCGAGGAACTCCCCCATGTGAAGGATATCGAACGCTTCATCGGCCAGTCGGTCCCCCGTCTCAAACTCGAGAACTTCGACTACCTTTACACCGCGATCTTCAACGAAGCCGAAGCCGCCGCCTCTCTCAAAGCCGCCAAAGGCGTCCGCACCCACAAAGGCTACCGCTTCGGATCGAAAAGAAGGCGCTGAATCTCCCCGCAACTGGAGAGACGATCAGAGCCTCTTCACGGCGGCGGCAAGCGGACGGACAAAATCCCCCGCCACTTCCGCCAGCGAGGATGAATCCCCGGTTTCCGCGATTTTCCGGACAATCGCACTGCCCACCACAACCGCGTCCGCCGCTCCGGCCACCTCGGCCGCCTGCTCCGGTGTCGAAATCCCAAAACCCACGGCCACCGGCAGGGACGTGTGCCGGCGGATCTCCGCAACCTGATCGGCAATCCCACGGGAAAGGGAAACCTGCTCGCCGGTGACCCCTTCGCGGGAAACATAATAGATAAATCCTTCAGCTGCTTTGGCAATCACCGCCATCCGCTCCGGAGGGGTCGTGGGAGCAATCAACTGGATCGAGTGCAATCCGTGGCTGCCCGCAAACTCCGCATTTCTCAACGCCTCATCGGGAGGAAGATCCAGAATCAACAGCCCGTCCGCCCCCGCCTCCGCCGCATCCCTCATGAACCGTGCGTAACCGTAAACATAAACCGGGTTCAGATAAGTGAAGAGCACGACCGGCAGTTCCGAAGTGCTCCGAATCCCGCGAATCATCTCAAAGACTCCGGGAATCGTTGTTCCCGCAGCAATGGCCCGCCCCGCGGCGGCCTGGATCGTTGCCCCGTCTGCCAAAGGATCGGAGAACGGAATTCCCAGCTCCAGAATGTCAACGCCCGCCTCCTCCAAGGCCAGCGCAATCTCCACGGTCCGCTCCGGAGAAGGATCCCCCGCCGTGATATAGGCAATGAAACCCGCTTTCTTTGTTTCGCGCAATTGGTGGAATCTCGTGTCGATCCGGTTCGGCATCCGTCCTTGCTACATGCCCGCCATCCCCGAATCAAGCATGGCCGACGGCTTCAATGCGCCCACCATCCCCGCACAAATTGCAAAAGCCCAAGCCCGTAAAAAAGGACCCCCGCAAATCCCGCGGCAAATTGGACAAGCGGACGCCTCCGCAGCACGAAGGCCGCCAGAAAAAAAGCCGGAAACATCCCCAGCAAAAATCGCGGCAGAGACATCCAGAAGCTGTAACAAAAGGTCAGAACCCAAAGCGCTCCCAGATAAACCGAGTAACAGGGCCGCAGCCTCCACACACTCCAGACCAAAAATCCGGTCGCCAGCACAAAGGCCGCCAGATGGGAACAACAGATCATGATCCGGGTCGTCGGATCGGCCGTGGACAGCCCCTCCCAGTCACCCAGAAATCCCACCCAGGGCCAGTCCAGACGCTTGGAAAAAACCTCCGCCTGCATCGACAGAAACCGCAGCGGATCGCCAAACACCCAGGCATTCAACACCAGGTAAAGACCGATTCCCAAAAGAGGCGCAAAAACAAAAATCAGGGAAGGCCGCACCTGCCGGACCCGGAAATCCCGCTGCTGCAAATACTCCACCAACAGGGCGGGCACGAGAGCAAGGCCGGTCATCCGCGTCAACGCGGCGGCAAAGGCAAAAAAACCCGCCCATGCCCACGCCCCTCTCCGCGCGGCAAGAAACGCCGCCACTGTCGCCGCCAGAAAAAGACTCTCCGTATACCCAAAATGAAAAAAATACGCCGTCGGAAAAAGCGCCAGACTCACCACCCCGATCTTTGCCACCTCCCCGTCGAACTCGAATTCTGCAAGGCGGTAAAAACACGCGAAGGCAATCACACAGAAGAGATTCGCCACCAGCAGCAGTGCCAGAGCCGGACTCCCCAACAACGGCACCAAAGGCGCGGCCAGCAGCGGAAAAAGCGGAAAGAAACAAATATGGAACCCCCTTTCCGCTCCCGCACAATACCCATGAGTCGCGATCACCTCGTAATGACTGGCATCCCAGCGGGAAAAGATCCCGGGAAAAGCCGCCCGCTCGTTGGACAACACCTCAAAGGAAACAACCCCGAAACACAGAGTGATCACGGCGCTCATCAAGGCAATGAGAACCGGAAAATGAATCCTTCTCCAAAAATCCCCCATTCAGATCTCCCTCCCACAGCCCTGCTTTCTTCGCAACTCGACAAAACACTCCGCTCCGAGGACGGAATGCCGGATGATCTGAAATTCGCGAACAGGCGTGAGGAAGTCCCCCGGCAACCCGGTCAGGGAGGGCGCCAGACGCCCGCCAAAGACCACCGGAGCCACGGTAAGACAGAGCCCGTCCACAAGGTCGAGGGCGGCGAGCGAGCGGAGCAGTGTCCCCCCGCCCTCACAAACCAGCCGCCGGACTCCGAAATCGCGGCGGAGAATCTCCAGCATGCCCCGCAAGTCCACGGTTTGCTCCGGGAAGAGGAAAAGCTCGGCTCTCCGTGCCACCTCCGCCCGCATTCGCAGGGACATCCGCCGGGTGGAAAAGATGAGCAATGGAGAGACGGGGGATTGGAAAACCTTCCACTTCCCGTCCAAACGCCCCGCATTCGAGACAATCACACGCAGAGGCGCGGGAGACATCCCGCACTCCACGCGTTCCCTCTGCAGCTCCCGACGGGAAAGTCCCATGCTCATGGTATCCGCAGCCACCGTTCCCCGTCCGACCAGAATGGCATCCGCCCCGGCTCTCACCTCCTGGAGGCGGAGTTTGTCGGAGGGGGAAGTGAAAAGCGATGGCGTCCTGCGGCGCGTGCTGGTCTTGCCGTCGGCCGTCATGGCGAAATGCGCCAACACGAAAGGCCGCTTCGCCGGCGCGGGCGTCTTCTCCCAAACCCTGCCCGCGGGCGTTTTCATGGGTTTTCCGCCCCGGAACACCCCGGCCTTGGCAGCTCTTCTTCCGCAATCGCCTCGGCCACTTCGGGCGCATGAGTCCGCAGGGCTTTGTGGGCAATGCGGGTGATCCAGATGGTGAGGAGCACCGTGAGGCCGATCTCCACCGTGTAAGCCGCCCAGGCCCAGGGCCCCTGGTGCAACCCACCCTTGGCCGCGCGACCAATCACCGCCCCACCATAGGCATAAGCCGCACTGATGGGCAGAAACCCGATCCACGAAGCCAGCAAATAGCGTCCCATGGACATCCGGGAGAGCCCGAACGCACAGCTCACCAGACTGTGTGGAAGAATCGGGGAAATCCGTGTGAGAATCACCAGCTTCCACCCGTCCATCGCGGCCGCATGATCGAGCGCCCGAAATTTCCGGCTGCCGGCAAACTTTCGCGCCATCCAGCCCCGGAGCAGGTAGCGGGTGGAAACAAAATTCGCAAGCGCCCCCGCCACGGACCCCAGCGAAACCAAAAGCGTTCCCGACCAGAACCCATAGACCGCTCCCGCCCCGAAACTCAGCACCGATCCGGGCAGGAACAGCACACAGGAAAGCGTGTAAAGAACAACGAACCAGATCCAGCCGATCCATCCGCTTTGCTCGATCCAGAGCATCCCCTGGTCCATCCAGGCTGTCCACGCATCCAGCATCAGCGTCCTCGGAGGCGGAGAACCGTCATTGCAGTTTTTTCTCCAGGATTTCTCCCGCCATCGCCGGGTTGGCTTTGCCCTTGGAAAGTTTCATGACCTGTCCCTTCAGGAAGTTGAGCGCACTGGTCTTCCCGGATTTGTAATCGGCCACGGGGCCGGGATTCGCGGCGATGACCTCGTCGGCGAGCGCCTCGATGGCCCCCGTGTCGCTGACCTGTTTGAGGCCCTTTTCTTCGACAATGGCAGCGGCTCCCCTGCGGGTGGCGAACATCTCGGCGAAGACATCCTTGCCCTGTTTGGAATTGATTGTCCCGGCATCGATCAGGTTCACCAGCTCGTCGAGCGCCTCCGGCGGAACCGGACACTCCCGGATGCCGAGCGAGGCGGAGGACATCGCGCTTTGCAGGTCGTTGAGGATCCAGTTCGCGACGTTCTTCGGCTTCTTCGCGCCCCTGGCGGCGGTCTCGAAATAGGCGGCAAGATCCAGATCATTGGCCAGAACAGCGGCATCGTATTCGCTCACCCCGAAGTCCGCGATGAAACGGGCCCGCTTGTCCCAGGGCAGTTCGGGCTCCCGCTCGCGGGCTGCGGCGACCAGCGGCTCGGTGCGGACCGGCAGGAGGTCGGGATCGGGAAAATACCGGTAATCGTGGGCGCTTTCCTTGATCCGCATGAGCGTGGTCTCCCCGCGCACATCATCCCACCGGCGGGTCTCCTGATCGAGGGTTCCCCCGGCCCGGAGAATTTCGATCTGGCGCGGGATCTCATAAGCCAGGCCCCGACGCACGCCGGAGATGGAATTCAGGTTCTTCAACTCGATCTTGGTGCCGTATTTTTCGGTTCCGACCGGACGCACCGAGACGTTCACATCGCACCGAAGCTGGCCTTTTTCCATGTCGGCATCGCTGATTCCTCCATAGATCATCAACTGCTGGAGAACGGTCAGGTAGGCAAAGGCCTCTTCCGGCGATGCGATGTCGGGCTCGCTGACGATTTCCAGAAGCGGGGTTCCCGCCCGGTTGAAATCAATGCCGGTCGCCGTTTCCATGTGGAAGCTCTTCGCCACATCCTCCTCGAGGTGGATGCGCACGAGGCGGACCTTTTTGTCCTTTGTGGCAATCGTCTTCTGCGCGTCCTTCGGATACGCAAGATCATGCAGCGGCACGGCTCCACCCAGGCAGAACGGCATGTCATACTGGCTGATCTGGTAGTTCTTCGGCATGTCGGGATAGAAATAATTCTTCCGGTCGAATTTGCAGACAGGCCCGATCTCGCAACCAAGCATGAGCCCCGCCAGGGCGGTGAGACGCAGCGCCTCCTCGTTCATCACCGGCAGCGCACCGGGCAGCCCGAGGCAAACCGGGCAGACATTCGTGTTGGGTTCCGCCCCATACTCCACAGCACAGGAACAGAACATCTTGCTGCGGGTCTTGAGCTGGACGTGGACTTCGAGGCCGATGGTGGCGATGTATTCGGTCATGGTTTTTTTTCGGAAGAGGGTGAAGCTTGGGGCTTGGGAAAAGCGTAATCGAGCGCTTTTTGCAGGTCGAGACCCGCAAGTTTTTTTTGCAGGGTGGGATCGTTCACCGCCTCCAGCAGGGCCTTGTTCTGCATCAATGCCAAAAAATTGTGCTCCTGGGCGGCAAGCGTCACCGAGGGATCACTGAGAAGGGCCGTCACCCGCGGATGCTGAAGAATCTCCTGCATCCCGGGATAATCGAGAAACCGCATCATCGCCTCCTGGTCGGAACTCATTTTCCCGATGCGGACGATCATTTCGTAGATGCCGGGGGGAACAACGTCCACGGACTCCACCACCTTCCCGGCAGGCCCGAGTTCCAGGGAATCTTTCAATTTCACCATCGCCCGGGCAACCGGAGGGGCCTGGGTCGGCGGACGATCCCCCATCGCAGTCTGCGCAACAACTCCAAAAGTGCGGATAATCGTAATCCCGCCCCACAGCAGAAAAAGCCCCGTGAGCAGTCCGAAAAAAGCCCCGCCGCCCCCGTAAAACAGTCGAACCATCCCGGAAGACTGCTGGCCGGTCCGCTTGAAAAGGACAGCTCCCAGGATCAGGGCCAGAGCAAGCACCACCAGCGTCACCACCGAACCCACCAGGGCTCCCACAAAAAGACCGTAGCCGGGGAGCATCTTCTCCGCGACAAACGCCGTAGCCTGACCGGCCAGGATCCCCAAAAACCCGGAAAAAACAAACGCGCAAAAATGGATCCCGCTACGCACGACTCCACGCCGCCAGCCGCTCCAGATTTCCCAGAGCAAAAAAAGCAGGGCTCCCAGAAAGATCGCCCCCTGCCAGGAAGGTGAGGCCTGATTCATCGCGGAAGAACGTCCAGTCCCCGCTGGCGGAGCGCATGATCGCACAGGACCAATGCCGCCATGGCCTCGACCAAGGGAACCGCCCGCGGGAGCACACAGGGATCATGCCGTCCGCGCGCAGCCAACGTCGAATCCTCACCGCCAACGGTCACGGTCTGTTGCGGTTGGGAAATCGTGGCTGTCGGCTTGAAGGCCACCCGGAAAACCACCGGCTCTCCATTGCTGATCCCGCCTTGAACTCCACCGGACCGGTTGGAAAGCGTACGAACCCGCCCGTTTTCCATTTGATAGGGATCATTGTGCTCGGAACCCCGCTGGTGCGCTCCCGAGAACCCCGATCCCACTTCAAAACCTTTTGTTGCAGGAAGACTGAGCATTCCCTTCGCCAAATCCGCCTCAAGACGGTCGAAAACCGGTTCTCCCAACCCCACCGGACACCCGCGGATCACCGCCTCGATGACTCCTCCCACGCTGTCCCCCTCGCTCCGCACCTGTTTGATCCGTTCAATCATCCGCGCCGCCACCGCGGCATCCGGGCAGCGGACCGGATTCGACTCGATCTCCTCCGCCCGCACCACCGCCGGATCAATCTCCGCCGAAATGTCATGGATCGCGGCCACCCAGGCCAGAATTTCCATTTCCGGATGCAAGGCCTTCAGCACCTTCTTCGCGACAGCCGCCGCCGCCACCCGCCCGATCGTCTCCCGCGCCGAAGAACGTCCCCCGCCTTCCCAGTTCCTCACCCCGTATTTTGACTGATACGTAAAATCCGCGTGCGACGGTCGGAAATGCGTCTCCATTTCGCTGTAAGCCTCCGGCCGTGCGTCGGTGTTCCGCACCAGGATCGAGATCGGAGTCCCGAGAGTCACCCCGCGAAAAACCCCCGAAAGAATCGAACAGGCATCCGCCTCCCTGCGGGGAGTCACGATGTCGCTCTGCCCCGGCCGCCGCCGGTCGAGATCCGGCTGGATGTCCGCCTCCGAGAGCGGAAGACGCGGCGGACAGCCGTCGATCACCACGCCCACCCCGCCGCCATGGGACTCCCCCCAGGTCGATATCCGAAACAATGTTCCAAACGTGCTTGCCATGAACCGGCTATTCCAACCCGAAGATCCTGCCGGAATCACGCCAATAATGCAGGTTCCCGGATTTCGCCTTTCAGTGCGGGCTCTTCAAAGGCTGGAAATTTTTCTGTGGTTCGATCGTGGTCACCGACTTCACGGTGGGGTGGGATTTGAGCATCTCGGAGTATTTGTAGGCGGAGGGCTTGAAGACGCGGTCGTAGGTCTTCGGGTCCATGGTGGCCAGTCCGAAGAAGGCCTTGTAGCCGTAGTGCCACTCGTAGTTGTCGGCGAGGGACCAGGTGAAGTACCCCCGGATGTCGTAGCCGTCGCGGATCGCCCGCCCGATGGCGGCGATGTGGTTGCGCATATACCAGACGCGCTTCGAGTCGTTCGTGGTGGCAATGCCGTTTTCGGTGATCATCATGGGCTTGCCGTAGCGGTCGCCCACCCGCCGGATTTCCTTGTAGAGGCCTTCGGGGTTGATGCGCCAGCCCATCATCGTGAAGTTGTGCCCCCGGCGGTAGTTTTCGGAAAGGAGAGAAAGGGGGCCCGGGGCCTGGGAATAGTAGTAATTGAATCCGATGATGTCGCAAACGTCATAAACCCGGTCGAGGTGGTCCACATTGCCGTGGATCATCGTGTTGTAAATGAGTCCGCCGGGATCCAAGGGAGCGCGTTCCCACCAGGGCAGAGCCTCGACGCTGAGCACTTTGGCCGTGGGCTTGATCTTTTTGATCCGCGCGGCGGCATCGCGGAACATCCCGGTGCTGGCATCGATCGCCTTCCAGTAATGCCCGAATGCCAGACTCATGGCAGGCGGCCACTGGCCGACGATGTAGGCTGTGGTGATCTGGCCGTTCGGCTCATTCTGGGGAGCATAGAAGGCAGTGTAAGGAGCGGTGGCTTTCACGATCTTGTCCACGTAGGCATTCCAGCGTTCGCGGGCCTGCGGATGCAGCCAGTTGGAATTGCCGGGATTTTTCTTGTCGTAGAGCCAGTCGGGAAAGGTGAAATGCCACAGACAGATGACAGGCTCGATGCCGGCTTCTTTCAGGCGGCGGGCCATCCCGACATAGCGGCGGATGGCTTCCTCGTTGTAAACACCCGGCTGCGGCTCCACCCGCGCCCACTCGATGCTAAACCGGTAATGCGTGACGCCGATTTTCTTGAGCGCGGCAAGGTCTTTCTCGAACTGCGTCCATGTATAGAGCGCATTTCCCTTCTCAGGCGCCTTTTTCTGCGAAACCAGAATGTCCCAGTCCGTCGAAAAATCACTTTTCTGCCCGGGTTTCACCGCCGGGTCTTCGTATTGGTAGCTCGCGGTGGAAATCCCCCAGGCAAACTTGTCGGCAGGCTGTGGCTTCGAGCGGGCCGGGCGGGGTTCCGGCCCTTTGCCAACGGGACCAAGCGGATCGATCGGGTTCACACATCCGGCGAGGAAAAGCACCGGCACCAGAGGGAAAAAGCGGGCAAAGCGTCTCATAAAGATCGCACTGCCTTACCCCAACGGAAAAGCGTTTGCCAGCAGGGACTGCAAAAAAATGGCTCTTTGTCCTGTCTGCCCGGGCCAATCCAAGCAACCCTCCCCCGTGCGCATCCGGGGTTCGTTATTTCTTGCTTTTACAATTCCTCTATACCGAGTTTTCCCATGCTGATTTCCGGGGCTCCTTCGACATTGGTTTTCCGGATCGCTTTCATAATCAGAAAGGGAGCCGCATTTTGCCAGGCATTCTGGTCGAGGAATTTTTTCCAATCGCCTTCCAATGTGCAGGATCCGCTGCTGTCCTGCACGGTGAGCCGGATGAGATGGGGATCAAGTTCCAATTGCAGTGACTGAATGGGAAGCGCGGCCTGCGTCTGCAGAAGAGTCCGTTCCCCTTTCTCTCCTCCGGGCAATGCGCCGGGAGTGGCCAGAACAATCTTTCCCGTGCCGTCAATGCGCAGTTTGAAATAAGCGTCGGCCAGTTGTTCCGCAGTTTGGTTGCTGCTCAACAGCAGCATGAAGATGCAGCCTTCCTGTGTCGCGGTGTCCGAAAAGGCGATATTTGAAAGGGAAATCTTGAGGGGGGTCCTGACGAAATTCAGCTTGTCAAGCGGATCGCGCAGCCGGATGGCAAGGGTCAAATCACGGGAGGAGTCCCCACCTTCCAATTTCCAGACGAGCCGTCCCCCGTCCGCCAGCGGGCATTGCTTGATGGGAACAACCCAGATTTTCTCATTCAGCGGTTTCTGGAAGTCGTCTTCAACGATGGCATCCAAGGCAAACAGACGGATGGAGTGGAATGCGAGAAGAATGGCGAGGAGGGATGGGGCTTTCATGGTTTGGGAAGTGACGGTTCAGGGTGTTTCCAGTACGGAGACAGTATTCTGCGGACAGGGAAGAGGTTGGGGCCGTTTGGATTGTCGGCCCGAGAGGATGAGCAGCACCCCGGTTCCTGCGACAAAAGAGGAGCAGAAAGCAACGGCGACTTTTCCCCAGAAATCATTTGGCACGAGCAGCAACAGCCCCATGAGCCCCCCCCAGAGGATGGCCATGCGCCCGATCCGTGTGGACTGGCCGGAGATGGAGGAAGGATCGCCCATTTCGCCGGGATCGAGAGGACGCTCAAGCGTATTGAAGAACGCTTTGATCTCGACCGTGCGTGCGGCAGAAACTCCAAAGAGGACACCACAACCCAGATACCAGGCCGAACCGGCCAGAAAACTGGTCAGAGCGACGATGGCATAGGAATTTTCCCGAATACCATCCAGAATGCCCTCCCCTCCCCATGTGGCGGCGAGGACTCGAACTGGTTGCAGGGAAGGCAACACCCCGAACAAGGAACTGATGGCCAAACAGAGAAGAACGGTGCTCCAGGCCGCCCAGTCCGGTGATCGGCGGGTCAGCAAACACCAGAAAGTCGGAACCACGGCGGGGACGCCCAGCATCACACTGGCATTGAGCATAAGCTTGAGAACACCGACATCTTTCCATGTGCTGTAAAGAAGAGCCAACAGGATGATCAGAAGCCCGAACAGAATGGTGGCGGCGCGTCCGACAAGGACCAGTTCCTTTTCTCCGGCTGCCGGACGAAGAACGGGCAGATAGAAAGACCGGACGAAGATGCCGGAATTGCGGTTGAGTCCGTGGTCCATCGAGGACATGGTGGCCGAGATCATGCCGGTCACCATGAGTCCGAGGAGGCCCGCCGGAAGGCAACGGTGTGCCATGGCAACATAGGCACCTTCTTCGGGTTTGACCAGACCGGGCAGGAGGGCTGCCATATCCATGTGCAGGGCCCGGGCCGCGAGAGGGGGAACAAACCAAATAAGCGAACCCAACCCGAACAGCAGTCCTGCAAGCAGGGCGGCACGTCCGGCCTCTTTGCCACTGCGAGCCGAAAGATATCGGGTGGCCCCGAGCAGGGTGTTCTGGGCGGCGATGCGTTCCAACAATGTGGCAACAACCCAAAGAAGGCCCATTCCGGAAGCCTGCGAGGCGGTCAGATCAAAATGTGTGGCGGGAAGTTTTTCGAGCAACCCAACCGGACCGCCAACGGAAATGAGGGACGCGACAAAGACCACCAAAGTAATGCTGATGAGCATGAGCGCCTGAAGAAAATCACTGGTCGCCACTGCCCAGGAACCACCCAGTGTGGAGACCAGAAGCACCACGAGTCCGGCCACAAAAATGGTGGCACGCAAGTCGAAACCGAAGGCCGGGGCACAGAAAATGGCCAGGCCATAAAGGGTGATCCCCGAACCGACAATCTGCAACGGCAGGGTCATCCAGGTGAAGAACTGTTCGTTTGCCCGGCCCAACCGGGCACGAACGGCTTCCATGACGACAACCACGCGCATCTGGCGGCAGGCTCCGGCAAGCCAGATCGCATTGAGAAAGAATGCCAGTGTGTTGGCAAAATACATGACCAACACCACAATGCCGAACTCGTAGGCAAGGCCTGCCGCCCCGGTGAAGGTCCAGGCGCTGAACGAAGCCATGAAAGCGGAGGCCCCCACCAACCACCAAGCCATCTCCCCGCCGCCCCGGAAATACTCGCTGCTGTTGTGGGAAAACTTCCGGAACAGCCAGCCCAATCCGAGCAGAAGGACAAAATAAAGTCCGACGACAGCGTAATCGTAAATGGTCAGCACGTGTGTTGGTGGGCGGGAACGGAATTGACGGAAACTTTTTTGTCAGGCCACGTTTCTTTTCCGCCAGAGCCTGGCGGCCAATCCGATGGCGAGAAACCCGATGGCAAGGTTGTTGGTGGAAGGTTCGGGAATCACCGAGGCATAATCCGATCCGAAATAGAAATTGTCGAAATTAACGGATCCGACATTTGCTGTCCCGGCCAGGTTGAACGAAGTCACTGTCCCGGACAAATCCGCGGACATCGCGAGCGTCCAGCTCGGCTCCGTGGTTGACACCGAGCCGCTTGAAGGAAAGATCGAAAAGTAAAAGTTGTCCGCCGTGCCGGAGGAATTCAAAACCATCTTGCCGATGACGAGATACTGCGGCGCGAGAGCAAAGGTTGTGCCCGTTGAAAAAGCGTTGCTGGTGGAGTTGACGCTTACTTGGGTGCTGCCTGTGGCTGTTGCAGTGGCCAGCAGGTTCAAGGCATTCGAACTGGTCGAACCGAAACGGACCAGCTCCGCATTGGATGAGTTGGTCAGGGACAGGAAGGAAATCACCTCCGTGCCGGAGATCGTTGTATCCACCCTGGAGAAGAGTGCGCTGAAGTAGTAAGTCTGTGTGGAAGAGGGATTGAGGTCGATGCTGGAAGTGACGCCGCGACGGATGTTGACGTTGCCGGTGCCGGGCGTAAGGGCCAGACTGGTGGACGAGGTGGAGTAACCGTAGCCCGATGGCGCGGTCAGGGCATTGTTTTGAATCGTCCCCGTTCCTCCCGATGTCCCTCCCGAAAACAGCCAGTTGTTTGACCATCCGGATCCCCCGCTTTGGCCGTTGATATTCGATCCGCTGGTATAGTCGAAGGTGTCATAGACCAGGACCGATGCCGAACAATGTCCGGTCAATGCCGCCATGGCGGCTGCAAGCAGGCAAGTGACGCGAAGGGTTGCACGAGGGGTGAACAGGGTGGAGGCGGTTTTCATGGGGTGTGTGTTGATGTTGTTGGAATTTTCTTTTGGGTTGTCTGCCAAGTCAAATGGATGCCAGCTAACACAGTTCAGTGGATTTTTTCCGATGGCGTTCGAAGCTTTATTTCACCGGGACCGGTTCGACATGCCAGTCGAAGAAAAGGGTCATCCGGACGTTGCCGAGCACCGGAGATTTGGGGAGCTGGGAATAGCGGGAATAATTTGATTTGAGAAGCTGTTGGTCGATGTCTTGGACCGCCCACGTTTTGGAAAGGCTGTAGTCCGTGAGAAGAGCGAGTTTGACCGGAGCAGTCCCGTTGTCTTTGTTTCCCCAGGGAGAGGAGATGGTCGGGTGTCCGGGTGAGGAAATGGTGTCGGTCAAAAGATAGACGGGACTGCCAGTGCTCTGCCTGCAACGGGTATTCGCAGGATTGGTGAGAACTTTCGCCTCCTGAGAGTAGCTTTTTGGTTCAGGGGTTCCGAGGTAGCTCCAGAGTCTGTAGCCGAGCGTTCGGTCATCGCCGGTGGCATACCAGGCAAAATTTCCCGACCAAAATGGTCCCGGGAGTGCGCCGTCATTGTCGGCAGAGGAAAGCTGCATCGCCGCGCCGAGAGTGCGCAGACTGTTGATGGTGGCCGCCCGGTCGCTGGCATTGCGCGCTCTGTTCCAGAGGGGAACGGTCATGGTGGCCAAAATGCCCGTGATGGCAATGACCGCCAGCAGCTCGATCAACGTAAACGCCCGGCGTCTGGGGGATGGGGCACTCATGGCTCTTTTCCGTCATCCGCTCCCATCAGTTCCCAGGCATCCAGATTGATTCCGTTCTCCGGGGCGGCGAGGCGGATTTCATGATCTCCTTCCGACAAAGGAATGTCCAATGGGTGCCCTGCGACATCGGAAAGAATTTGCTCCATCCATTCAGAGTTCGACAGCGTCCAGTATTTTTCCGCTCCCCATCCCTTCGGTCCAGGAAGAACAGGGGACTGTTGCCCGGGAGCGGAACCATCAATCAGGAGGACAAGCGATGTCCGGGGTTGGGCGGTGCAGTAGCGCAGTTTCAAATGATAGGTTCCCGTCTGCGGGACATGAATCTTCCAACCGACGGAGTGGGCGGGGGATTCTGTCCCGAAGGAGGTGAGTGCCGCCCCTCCAGAGGCGTTGGAAATGGCTTCCACCTTCGCCGCACCGTGCTTTTGGAGCGGAGAGGTTTCGCATTCCTGCCGGATTTTGATTTCCGCAGGCACCGGCATCAGTGGCGAAAGAACCGAGGTTGTCCATTCCGGAACCGCCTGCCGGGGAGGAAAGAGGGTTGCAAGGGATTTCACAACTTCCGCAGCCGTGGTGGAATCCCTTGTAATCAGGTAACGTCCGGGTTTCAAACCACCGGCATGCGAGCCATCTTCCGCAAAAAGATGCAGTGTTTCCGGCACGGAAAACTCTCCTTCAAACGCGGACCCCATGGACAAGATCCAGGAAGATTCACCGGATTTCTCGATGATGAGGTCGAAGGGCCGGAAAGAGTCCAGAGAGATGGGCTCGCATTTGATGTGTGTGGCCCCGACCGCCGCGATGGCGACAAGTTGGTTCTTCTTTCCTGTATGCCGGGTGAACAACGCTTCTGCCTTTGTCCGGACCCCATCGGCGGGAATGTTGCCGGATGTCCTCATCATCCAAACGTCGTCCCGCCAATCGCCGCTTTCAAGGTGGAGGCGGCTGCCGGTGTCGAAATCCTCTCTGCTGGCACGAATGGGCTGCAAAGAAGCTTGTCCGCCAAAAACCGGCTGAAGAAGCGTGGAAAGCCGGATCTCTGTGCCGGTATTTTTCGAGGCATAAGTCGTGAGGCGGGAGGGAGAAACATCCGGATTTTTGGAAAGAGGTGCCCGGAGTTCAAAGTCCCCGGCTTCTCCGACAAGTTGGATCGAAAGGCTGCCACGGAAGCCGGGGGCAAGGAGGCTGCGTCCGGCATTTTTTGTGTCCGGCGGCACCTGCGCCAACCACTCCACCGTTTTCGGGTTTTTGGCGGTGATTTCATCAAAGACCAAAATGTAATCGCCGCGGGCATGCAGAATGCGCCTGCGGGCATTTTGCACATGGTAGTAGGCTTCCTTCAAATCGGTTTCCATCCAGAGCAGTGAGGGACTGCTGATGTAGCGGTCCACCGTCCCCCTGGCATCCGGATCGAATCGCTGGTTGCGACCGTCCACCAACAGCGTGGAATGGGATTCCGTGGCTCCCGACTGGAATTCCCAGCGTTTCCCGTTCATGTCGAAAAACCCGTCCTTTCCCACACCCAGGCCGTAACCCGGAGTCAGCAACAACCATTGTCCTCCGATGTTGAAAGAGAGGGAACCCGCATCCAATTGGGTGTGGTGATTGCGGTTTCTCCCGGATTTGAGGGACAGCATGTAATCGCCATCACCCCATCCGCTCCGGGTTGTGACAACATCCCAAAGAGCGGCATGGTAGTCGCAGTCCGTCGGGATTCGTGGTTCGACGGAGGGATCATACCAAAGCACCGTCCATGCCACATTGTCCGCGCCGCCCTGGGGAACGAGAGGAAGGCGGTCTGCAAGGAATTGCCCTTTGCCATCCTGATACTGGGAGGCCAGACGGTAGAGAATATGTTGGGGACCGTAGGCATCGAACCCGCGTGAATCGCTCCACATGAGCACCCCGCCGAATCCGGGAGTGCTACATCCCAAGCGGTAAGCGATGGCATTGCGGAACGCCGGTTCTTTGTAAATACCGTCGGTTCCGGCAACTTTCTTTGTTCCTTCGACAAACTGAAGAATAAAGGAACGTCCGTACCCCCAGTAGGGAAGGCCTTCGTAGGAACTTCCATCGGGATCGAGAACCCGGCCCACATTTTGAAAGTTGAGACAGGCACCCGCCAGCCACTCGGGGGCCTCGGGAATTTCTTCAAAAAAGGCCAGACCGGCAAGCCCCAATGCCGCCGCGCAGATATGGTTGTGATTTTGAGTGTACCAATTGCTCCAGTAGATTCCTCCGCACAGCCCTTCATAAAGGCGGTGGACCCGTTTCTGGACCGTCTCGCGGATGAAGCCCTTTTCTTCGGCGGAAAAAATGTTCCTGTGCCAGTCAAAAGCCATCGCAATTCCGCGGACGACATGTCCGGCCGCGAGATCCATGTCGGTCTGCTCTCCCTTCTTGCCCTGCCGACCCCATGTGGGATACCGGCATGAGGCCAGAACCAATTCGCGCAGTTTCGAGAGATAGTTTTCCCGCGGATCGATCTTGGCCGCCAGGGCAAGGCAGGCGATTTCGTTTCCGACACCGCGCTGCCAGCCTTCCTGAAGTGCTGAGAGGAGGGTGAAGGAGGGCGTCACCATTTCTTCCGGAGGATGGTACTCCAAAACCGGTGCGGCGGCGATGCGATCCGCCGCATCGAACAACAGCCGGCGGTATCCGGCTCCGGTTCCGCCCAGGCTCCGGATGCGTTCAATTTCTTTTTCCCATTCATTGTCGAAATAGAAAAGCCGTCCCTGTCCCGGTGGAATTTTTCCTCTCCAGAGAGGCTCCATTTTTTCGCAAAAACTCCGGATCTCGTCTTTTGTGAGCGGGGGAATTTCCGACTGTTCCGCCCGGAGCTCAGAACCAAAAAGAAGGCTTTGAAACACGCTGCACTGCAAAAGAACCCTGCCGCAAAGGCGGCCAAATTTGATGAAGGAACCGGACGGGATGCGGGGAGGTGCCGGACGTGTGAGGGAAATGGAGGGAGTCATCGTGATTGTGGTTGGGGGATGCAAATGCGGGCCGGTTTATACGGACAAATCCAAATGCCGGCGTTGGGGAGCGGAACTCCAGAACCGTTCTCTGTTTCGGAAGGCTTCCATGAGGGCGACCGGTTGTCGGCAGGCTTCCAATCCGGGAGAAACAGGTTTCCCTCCGCGGATATTGTCAAAAAAACTTCTGGTTTCCTCGTAAAACCCATATTCTTCAAACGCCTCGCCCGAAGGACAAAGCATCGACCCCCGGATCTCGGTGACGAGCTTGTCGCCGCGCCAGTACTGAAGGAGCCCCGGTGAGTCGAATCCCTCCCACATCGGGAGCCGGAGGGACATCGTGAAATTCGGGCCATGCACCGAAATGCGCTCGAATGTCGCCCCAGCCACCGGTTGAAAATTGCACCGGACATTCGTGCCGCAGGAAAATTCCCCGGAAAATGTCACTGACGCCACCCCGTCCCCGATCTCGCTCATTTCCTGGTATTGAAACTCCACGAACCGATACGGCGACCGGGCCAAAAACATCGCCCCGTCAATCGCATGGACGGCGGTCGTTGAAAAATCTTTGTCACACCGGTTGTTGCGGATCATCTCGTAGTTGATTTGGAAAACATCTTCCGGCGGCAGACAGTCGTTCAGAATGCGCATCGCCTCCACCATCAAAGGAGCATAACGCCGGTTGAATGCCACTTGAACCCGCCGGCTCCCGTCGGCCAGCGAAATCAAGTGCTCCAATTCCTTCAAAGTCAGCGCGGGCGGTTTCTCGACCAGCACCGGTATGTCCCGCGCAAGAAACAACGGCAGCACCCGGGGAACACATTTCGGAGGAAGAATCAGGCAGCCCGCTTCCGGCGACTCGTTTTCCAACAGGGTCTGCACGGAATCATAATGCCGGGCAAATCCGAATTCTTCCCGGTAGCCGGATGCCAGGGATCCGTCGAGATCGCAACAGGCGGACAAAACCGCATCCGGATGGACGGAGGCATATTTCCTTTGCGATGGCCCATGAAAAATGCGGGCGTGCCGGCCGCAGCCTGTTGTGCAGATTTGAAACATACGAAAATCTTTCCGCAGGGAGGCACGCGGATTGCCCGGAATGCGTCACTGGGAATGACAGGAATTTAAACGCGGGGCAGATTCGCGCGAGAAATGCTTTGCTTACACACGTAAGTGAAGGCAGGCACCATTCTCCCGCATCCCTCCACCTCACCCCGGCGGGCAATTGGATGTCACGCCGCACCGGAACAATGAAAGCCCTCTTCTGTCCTATCCACTCAACTGTGTTGTGGGGTACCCCGGTTGACTTCCTCCCGACAGCGCAAACAATCGCATTGTTCCTGCAACCAGGGACATCCCGTGACAGCAGTTGAACCTTTCCCCATGAAATCCTCCTTATTCTTCTTTCGACACGCGGTTCTGGCATTTGTTTCCACCGGCATTGCCGGGGCGGATATCCAATTGCCCGCCATCCTCTCCGACCACATGGTTCTGCAAAAAACAGCCAAAGTGCCTGTATGGGGAACGGCTGACCCGGGGGAAGAAGTGGCTGTGTCCCTTGACGGGCAGACCGTCACAACCCGCACGGACGAAAATGGGCGATGGAGGCTCTCGCTGGATCTCGGGAATTCAGCCGCCGGGCCGTTTGAAATGACGGTCGTGGGGAAAAACAAACGGACCGTCTCCGATGTCGTTGTCGGTGAGGTTTGGGTGGCGGCCGGTCAATCGAATATGGCGTTTGTCGTAAAAAATGGCCTCGATGCCGAAAACGAAATCGCACGGTCGGCCAGCCCGCTGATCCGCCAGTTCCTCGTTGGAAGAGCGGCGGCAAACGAACCCCGGAACGACACCGAAGGCAAATGGGTGGCGGCTTCCCCCGGAACCACCGGCAACTTCAGTGCCGTCGGCTACTTCTTTGCAAAAAAACTTCAAGCCAATCTGGGGGGGGCCGTGGGAGTGATCGCCTCCTCCTGGGGCGGCACTCCCTGCGAGGCATGGACCAGTGTCGAAGCCATTGACAGTGTGCCCGAGCTCAAGGCTTCGCGCAAACGTCTCTGGGCCATGCTCGAAGCCTACCCGGAAAAGAAAAAGGCTTTTGCCGACGGCATGGAAGCATGGATCAAGGAAAACGGACACGAGGACAAGCCGCCTGCCGATGTGGCCGCCTTTGCGGGTGAGAATGTCTCCCCGGATGGCTGGATCCCACTGAAACTTCCGGGAGTGGTCATGGGCGGGGCGCTTCCCAAATTCGGAGCGGTCTGGCTGCGCAAAGAGATCGACATTCCGACTCCCAACGGGATCAACCTCCCTCTCTATCTTCCCATCGACGGATTCGACAGCGTTTATTGGAACGGCAAACTCGTCAAACAAACCACCTTTCGGGACTTTCCCGGCACGGGTTCTGTCCGCCGCTGGGGGCCTTACGACATCCTTCCCGCAGACATCAAAAAAGGAAAAAACATTCTGGCAATCCGGCTTTATGAGCCGGTCGGTCCGGCCAAATTTACCGCCGATCCCAAGGCCGGTCCGATTCCTCTGGCCGGCGTATGGCAGGCAAGGGCGGAATATGAGTTCCCTCCCTTGGATGCACAGAAAACCGCAACAGCCCCGCTTCCTCCGGTCAATGACCCCGGCTCTCAAAATGTGGCCGGCTATCTTTTCAACGGCATGGTTCATCCGATCCTGCCGTATGCGATCCGGGGAGTCATCTGGTATCAAGGCGAGAACAACGCCGTTCGCGCATTCCAATACCGCACCGCCTTTCCGCTCCTGATCTCCGACTGGCGCAACCAATGGAAGCAGGGGGATTTCCCCTTCTATTTCTGCCAACTGGCCAACTATACGGCAAAGAAGTCCGACCCTGGCGAAAGCCAGTGGGCGGAACTGCGAGAGGCCCAGTCAATGACACTGAAACTGCCGAACACCGGACAGGCCGTCCTCATCGATATCGGAGAGTCGGGAGACATCCATCCCCGCAACAAACAGGATGTGGGCGAACGGCTCGCCCGGATCGCATTGGCAAAAGATTACGGGCAATCGATTTCCTGGTCCGGCCCTGTCTATGATTCCATGACAGTCGACAAGGGCAGGGCCGTCCTCCGTTTCCTGCACGCCGATGGAGGCCTGCTCGCCAAACCGCTGCCAGCGGTCTGCGACGTCAAATCCCAGACCAAGGAAACAGCTCCTCTCATTCGCAACAGCCCCGCCAGCCAGATCGAAGGCTTCGCCATTTGCGGTGCGGACAAAAACTGGATTTGGGCGGATGCGAAAATCGATGGGGACAAGGTGGTCGTCTGGTCGGACAAGGTTCCCGAACCGCTCGCCGTGCGTTACGCCTGGGCGGACAACCCGACCTGCAACCTTTACAATGGGGCCGGACTTCCGGCATCCCCCTTCCGCACAGACGACTTTCCTCCCATGACGTTGAACGCCAAATACTGATCGGAACCCTTTCTCCCATTTGGGAATCGTGGGCTCCCTTCGCGGAAAGCCGCGGTCTCCAGGAAATCAGACGGGACGGCGAAGCCGGTTTTTCCGCACCTTCGGCGGGGCCTGTTGTTCCTCGATGAGATTCCGCACGGTGGTCCCCTGAAACCACTCGCCGGGCACATGGGTGTAATGCGGCTGCCTGGGAATGCCCCGGTCTCCCGATTGCAGCATCGCAACAAGTGAGTCCACCGCCACCTCTCCAATATGAAAGGAATCCTCATGGATCCCGGCCAGGCGGCCGGTCTTCGCCGGAAGAGATGTGATGGCGACACCCAAATCGCCGGGCACCTGCAAGCCGGCCCCCTCGATCACCTCAAGAATCCGGGGGTTGCCCGTCACAACCGCATCCGGTTTGTACTTCAGAAACCATTTTTTGAATTGTACGGACTCGGCCTGTTCTTCGTTGAACGGGGGAATGTCAAGTTTCCGGTCGTGAAGATATTTCTCGACCAAAAAACCGGCCAGAAAGTTGTGGTCCGCCTTTTCGTCGGTCACAAAGGAAAAGGCAAATCCAATGCGGCGGTATCCCAGCCCGTAGAGCCGCCGCATGATGTCAAGCATTGCGCGAAACTGTGTCGATGCCACCGTGTGCAGCGCGGGACTTGTCAGGGAATATCCGAATGTCACACAGGCAAAGTCCTCGCACGGAAAATCCAGTTTCCAATTCGGACGGGGCTGCGGGCAAAGAAGCAGCCCGTTGATATTTCGGAAATGAAAGATTTTTGCCAGCCGCGCCGGCGTCGTTCCCTTCGCCTGCAAATCAAAGACCTCAAGCTTGTAGCCTTTTTCGGAGGCTCTTTGACTGGCCCCCCTGTAATACTCCTGAAACATCGACACCCTGCTCCAATCGAATGGCGGCACATTGTTGACCAGCCAGGCGATCACCCCCTGAAAATTCCTCGGGCGGAGAGTATTGCGATAGGACGCCAAAGCGGAAAGCATGGGATCCGGCGAATACCCCAACTCCACGGCAATCTTGCGAATGCGTGCCTGGGTTGAGACGGGAATGCTTGGATGCTTGTGCAAAGCCATCGAGACAGTGGCGCGGTTCACCCCGGCCCGCTCGGCGATGTCTTTCTGGGTCACACGTCTCTGTTCACTCACCACGGCAACAAACTCCCATCCGCAAACAAAGGTCAATGGGAATTTCCACCACCCGTCCGAAGAGAACGACAGAACAAGGCCTCCTCGCACCAGCTTTCCCTGGCTTTGCCGAAATCCACAAAGCTCTCTGCCCTGCACAACATCCCCGCTCTTCTGAACTTCCCATGCGGTTTCCCGGGCAATCCTTCCACACCGGGATTGCAATGGCCTTGCCGTGGTGAATAAAATGCCGGGCTCTCATGAAAACAATCATCTACCTCGACAACAACGCCACCACGCAAATCGCGCCGGAAGTGTTGGAGGTGATGGTGCCCCTCCTCCGGGATGGTTACGGAAATCCCTCGAGCGGTTATTCACTGGGCCGCCAGGCCGCAGCCGCCCTCGAACAGGCCCGAGCACAGGTCGCCGCCCTGGCGGGATGCCGCGAGGACGAGATCCTCTTCACAAGCTGTGGAACGGAGTCGATCAATACCGCAATCCAGTCCGCCTTGTCTCTGGATCCGGACAAGAAACACATCGTCACAACAACCGTGGAGCACTCGGCCACGATCAAACTCTGCGAGCACCTCGCGCAGCGGGGCTATGAGATCACCTGGCTGCCGGTGGATTCCTCGGGACTTCTCGACCTGGACCGGCTCGCGGCGGCCATCCGCCCGGATACCGCGCTGGTGACCCTGCTCTGGGCGAACAACGAGACCGGAGTTCTTTTCCCGGTCAATGACATCGCGGAGATTGTGAGGCAGAAAAAGACGCTTCTCCACGTGGACGCTGTGCAGGCATTCGGAAAGCTGCCGCTCACCCTGGCGGATGCCGGGATCCATTTCCTCTCGGCCTCCGGTCACAAAATCCACGCGGCCAAGGGAGTCGGGGCACTTTACGTCAACCGCCGGGTCAAATTCACCCCGCTGCTGCGCGGCAGCCAGGAAAAAGGCCGCCGGGGGGGCACCCAGAATCTCGCCTCCATCGCCGGCTTCGGGAAAGCCGCCGAACTCGCCGCGGAACATCTGGGAAGCCGGCAGATTCTCGATTGGAGAAATGCCTTCGAGGAACACATGCTCTCCACGGTCCCGGGTTGCAGCGTCAACGGTGACCGCACGCAGCGGCTGCCAAACACCACCAACCTTTCCTTCGACGGCATCGAGAGCGAGGGAGCACTGATCCTGCTGGACGAGAGCGGCCTCTGCTGCTCGGCAGGTTCCGCCTGCACCAGCGGTTCCATCCACCCCTCGCATGTGCTGAAGGCCATGGGCTTCTCCAACGAGCGCGCCCGGGCAAGCCTGAGGTTTTCCTTCGGACGCTACAACTCGGCGGGCGATCTCGCCAAGGCCAGCGAACTCGTCCCCATGATGGTGGAAAAACTCCGCACCCTTTCCCCGGCCGGAAGCCCCGTCATCGCCGCCTGAAAATCGGAGTTGTCAAAACGCCTTCCCTGCCTACGTTGACGCGGATGTTCCGTTTTTTGATGATTTTCCTGCTGGCTGCGGGATTCGCCCAGGCCGCACCGGTCGCCAAAAGCCTCGTCCGCATCGAGGCCACCTCGCAGGAACCGGACTACAAGGCCCCTTGGAATCCCGGTGAAGTCTCCGGAGGCGTCGGCGCGGGCTTCATCGTCAGTGGCAACCACATCATGACGAACGCCCACGTCGTCAGCAATGCACGCTTCCTCACGGTCTCGAAGGAAGGCGACCCGAAACCCCATCCTGCCCGCGTGCTCCACATCGCCCACGATTGCGATTTGGCTCTGCTGACCGTCGATGAGCCGGATTTTTTCAAAAACACAGGCGCCCTGGATTTTGGAGGCATCCCCGCAATCGAGTCGATCGTGTCGGTTTACGGCTATCCCATCGGCGGCTCCCGCCTCTCGGTGACACAGGGGATCGTCTCGCGCATCGACTTCCAGACCTATTCCCACTCGGGAATGGACTCCCACCTCACGATCCAGATCGACGCCGCAATCAACCCCGGCAACAGCGGCGGTCCCGTGATGCAGAACGGCAGGGTCGTCGGGGTCGCTTTCCAGGGCTACAGCGGGGATGTCGCCCAGAATGTCGGGTACATGATCCCCACCCCCGTCATCAAACGCTTCCTCAAGGATGTGGAGGACGGCCATTACGACCGCTACGTGGATCTCGCACTCAGCTACACCACCCTCTTCAACCCCGCCGCCCGCCGCGCCCTGGGCCTCAAGGACGACGACCTCGGCGTCCTCGTCGGCAGCGTCTACGGCGGCGGCTCCTCGGAGGGAATCGTCCAACCCGGCGATGTTCTCATGGCCATCGACGGTCTGCCGATCTCCAGTGACGCCACCATCCCGATGGATGACGACTCGGTCCCCCTTGCCGAGGTGGTGGAACGCAAGTTCAAGGGAGACTCGGTCACCCTCGACGTGCTCCGCGACGGCAAACCGCTTCAACTCAAAGTGCCGCTCAGCGCCCCCTGGCCGTTCATGCTCCACAACAACGCCTACGACGAAGACCCGCGCTTCGTCGTCTTCGGCGGCCTCATTTTCCAGCCCGTGGACCAGAACTTCATGGCGGAACACCAGCCGGACGACCTCCGCCTCCGCTACATGTTCGACTTTTTCATCGAGGACAAAATCTACAGGGACCGCCCGGAAATCGTCGTCCTCAGCGGCATCCTCACCGACCCGGTCAATGTCTATGCAAACGATTTCCGCTATGCGGTGGTCGATGAAATCAATGGCACAAAAATCCGCAGACTCGCCGACGTGGCGGCGGAATTTGCCAAACCCTCAGATTATTACGTCATCAAAATGGCCGGGGCCGGGCGCCCGATCGTGCTGGAACGCAAGGCGGTGGAGGAAGCCCGCAAACGCATCCTGTCCCGCTACGCCGTCACCCGGGAGCAAAATCTATGATCCAGCGATCTCTTCTTCTGGTCCTCGCCTTCTGCCTCCCCGCCCTTGGCGGAATCACCCCGCAACCGAAAAAAACCAATGGCGAAGCCGGGGCGGCAAACCCGTCCATCCTCCGCGTCAATTCCACCAACCAGGCCTACGACTTTTTCCGTCCCTGGACCAAGAAAGCCCCGTTCGCCCGCCGCGGTCTCGGCACGCTCATCGACGGGGGCCGCATCCTTGTCACCGCGGAACTCGTCGCGAACAACACCTTCATCGAACTCGAAAAGGCCGCCACCGCGGAAAAATCCTCCGCCACCGTGGAACGCGTCGACTACGAGTGCAACCTCGCCATTCTCCGCCCGACAGACCCGGCCTTCATCGAAGGAATGAAGCCCATGACTCTCGACCAGGCGGTGCGTGTCGGCGACCGCGCCACCGTTCTCCAGCTTGAGCCAAACGGGGAAATCGCCCAGACCCTCGGCACGGTCACCTCCATCTCCGTGGGCGGCTACCCGCTCGACAACATGGGCCTTCTGCTCTTCCGCCTCAGCGCCCCGATGCAGCAACGCGACGGCAGCTTCACCCTCCCCGCCGTCCGTGACGGAAAATTGATCGGCCTCCTCATGCGCTACGACGCCCGCAGCCAGACCGCCGACCTCATTTCCTCACCGGTCATCGAACACTTCCTCGCCGAAGCCGGGAAGGATACCTACGGCGGATTTGCCCGTGCAGGCATCGCTTTTTCCTCCACCCGCGACCCCCAGCTCCGCCGTTACATCAACCTCAATGAACCGGGCGGCGTTTACATCACCGATGTCATCAAGGACGGCCCCGCTGAAAAAGCCGGTCTCAAAACCGGAGATGTCATCCTCTCCGCCAATGGCAACGCCATCGACCAGGATGGAAATTACGACGACCCGGAGTTTGGAAGGATCGCCTTCAGCCACATCACGAACACCCTCGCCCACCCCGGAGACACCGTCACATTCCATGTCTTCCGCGAAGGAAAAACCCTCGACATTCCCGTAAAGATGGAAGCCCGCGACCGCTCGAAAATCCTCAGCGAATCCTATGTCGTGGACCGCGCACCACGCTACGTCATTCTCGGCGGCCTGGTCTTCATGGAACTCTCCCGCCCCTATCTTCAGGAGTGGGGCGGCGACTGGCCGAAGGAAGCACCCCAGAGGCTCGTTTACTACGATGCCTTCCAAAATGAACTCCCCTCGGACCGCGGCAAAATCGTCTTCATCTCCCAGATCCTCCCCAGTCCCGACACGATCGGCTACGAGGGACTCGACAACCTCGTCGTTTCGAAACTCAACGGCCGGGAAATCCGCAACCTCGACGACCTCGCCGAAGCCGCCCGCCATCCCCTGGACGGTTTCCAGAAGATCGAACTGGAGGAAGATCCCGGTGTCCTTTTCCTCGACGCGGCATCCATCGAAGCAAACCGCGACCGATTGATCCGCAAATACGCGCTTCCGGCCCTCCAACGTCTGTAATGGAAAGGTCGCTGCGGATTCTGTTCGTCCCCTTCGGCAGCGAGGGCGATGTGAATCCCCTCCTCTGGCTGGCGGACATCCTGGCCGCACGCGGACACCATCCCGTCTTCCTCCTCACCCCCCACTACGGGCACCTCGCGGAAAAACGCGCCTTCGAATGGCATCCCATGGGCACCGAAGAAGACTTCCTGCGCCTGGCCTCCGATCCCGCGCTCTGGAAATCCGGCACCGGTTCCTGGCGCGTCGCCCGGGCCATGCACGAGTCGCTGCCCGAATACAAAAAATCCTTCGACGCGGCCGGCGGGTCTTTCGATCTCGTCGTAACCACCACCTTCGGCCTCGCGGCAGCAGCTCTCGCCGAAGCCAACGGGATTCCCCACCTC
The DNA here is from genome assembly GCA_964585615.1 of uncultured Chthoniobacter sp. GTDB lineage: Bacteria > Verrucomicrobiota > Verrucomicrobiia > Chthoniobacterales > Terrimicrobiaceae > QYQL01. The sequence continues at coordinate 99,786 of CAZPEN010000005.1, forward strand.
ATGCTCCACCTGCAACCCGTCTGCCTCCGCAGCCACGGGGACCTCCCCGTCTTTGGAGCCGGAGCCGCCTGGCTCCGCAAGGCTCCCGCCTTTGTCCAGGATGCGCTTTTCTTTGTGATGGATGCCCTCCTCGACCGGACCATGCTTCCTCCCCTGAACTCCTTCCGCCACAGCCTTGGCCGCCCAAAACTGAAAAGTTTCTACCGGGATGCCATGATGTCCGGCAACGGCCTCGCCCTGCTCGCTCCGGACTGGTTTGCTCCCGCCCAACCCGACTGGCCGCCGGGCCTGCGCCAGTTTGATTTTCCGCTCACCTCCCCCGCCCCCGGCAACCTGCCGGAACCGCTTCGGGCCTGGCTGGAAGCCGGGGAACCACCCGTCCTCTGGACCCACGGCTCCGCCAACCTGCACCTCGAAAAATTCCAGCAGCTCGCCCGCTCGGTCACCGGAGAAATCGGAGGCCGCGCCCTGCTCGTGGGCCGGACAGAACCGGACTTCGCTCTGCCGGAGAATATTTTCTACACCCCCTACGTCCGCTTCGAAGACGTCCTTCCCCGCTGCCGCGCCATCGTCCACCACGGCGGCATCGGCACCACCGCCAAATCCTTCGCAGCCGGAATCCCCCAGCTCGTCCTCCCCCTCGCCCACGACCAGCACGACAACGCCGCCCGCGTCGAGCGCCTGAATGCCGGTCTCGAAACCCGCCTCTCACCCTCCCACGCCGCCCACCAACTCACCCGTCTTCTCCAGGAGCCCGCCATCCGCCTCGGTGTCGAAAAATGCAAAACCCTCGCCGGCCAATCCCCGGCCCGAGCCGCCACCCTGGCCACCTGGGCGGAAACCCTCGCCAGCCAGGCAGGAAAAGTCGGGACGAACTGGAACTGATCCCCCCAATCCATCCCATCCGCTGTAAAACGGATTTCCCACGGGAACCCCGGATTTGTCCGACCCCATCAAATATTTTCCCAGGCGCGATTTGCCACAGGATCGCGTCCTTCATCGTATTCGATATGGTCAACAAGCGTTTCGATGGTCTTGCCACGAAAAGCTGGATCACTGATCCGCCCGGCAAGGATGGCGGAACGTTCGTCGCGCCAACCGAGTTTCAAAAGAAAACGGTTCCACACATGACACTCTTCGTCCGAGCGGGGAGTTCCATTCGCGTGAGCCCAGGTCAAAACCTCTTCATCTCCACCGCCGGCAAGAGTGTGTTCGCAGACAGCCGCGTAGGGAACGCCAAGAAACCGGCAACAACGCCCATCAAGGGTGAAGAACTGTGCATCGCCCAGATACGCGACATAGTCCACGGGAAGAGCCCCCGCCGAGTGCAAACGAATCTTGTCCAACATCCGACCGAAATAAACAAGGCGACCGACTTTGATGTAAGGGCTGCGAAGACCGGGAACGCAAGGCATGGCAATGGATGTCAGGCAGGAAAAGATGCCCACTGGATTGCAATCCAACAATTCAAAACCGGGCCACGCCCGACAAAGAGCGCTTCCACATCCCAACACTCGTTGCATGGGTTCTCTCCTTCGGCTCCTCCGGCCTTTTGTCGCGTTTGCAATGGAATGCCACTATATCAGCGGTTTCCGAAGTCTGAGAATTGCATAAAATTGAACGCACGCGATGACAAAAGGCCCGCCTGCTTTTCCCACATCATGTTGGTAAACTCCCACGAATGCATCCAGAAGTTGGATGGCTCCTGCAAGAGTTCCAAGGACAACCAATGTGGTGCAAGATTTTTGCTGACTTCTTTTTCACCACCGTAGGCCAGCTTTTCGACCCTCTTTTGTTTAGCCTTTTCTTTTTCCCTCTCTTTATCGGCCTTCTGGCCTTCAATCCAAACACCCTAAGAAGCCGGATGTCTCCCAAGAAAAGTGTTTGACATCCCCCGGCATCGCGGCTTTTATACATGGCGTCGTTCGATTCAGGGGCGGGAATTTCCCCGGACCCGTTTTTCGAAACCTGCAAAAAAGTCGCAAGACATCGTAGTATATAACTTTTTTGTCCGCCCGTGGGGAATTTCCCGATGACGGACTCATCCAATCTGAAGAGATCATTTCATGGCCGGCCACAATAAATGGTCGAAGGTGAAGCGCTTGAAGGGGGCTCTCGATGCCAAAAGGGGCAAGCTCTTTTCCAGACTTTCCAAAGAGATCACCGTCGCTGCACGGCTTGGAGGGGGAAATCCCGCCTTCAATCCGAGGCTGCGTTCCGCGGTGCAGGTCGCCCGTTCCCAGAGCATGCCGAATGACAATATTGAGCGGGCGATCAAGAAGGGCACGGGAGAAATCGAGACCGGGACAATCGAGGAGATCGTCTACGAGGGGTATGCACCCGGCGGCGTGGCCGTGCTTGTGGAGACTGCCACGGACAACCGCAACCGCACAGCGGCCGACATGCGCTCGATTTTCACCAAGCACCACGGCAACCTCGGCGGACCGGGCAGCGTCTCCTACCTGTTCCACCGGGTCGGCCACATCACGCTTCCCCTCGCCGCGGTGGATGAAGACAAATTGCTGGAGATCGCACTGGAAGCCGGAGCCGAGGAACTCGAACAGGATGAGGAAAATCATGTTGTCACCACCGCCCCCGACCGGCTTTACTCGGTGGCAGAGTCCCTCCGCCAGGCCGGCATCGAATCCACGGCACAGAAACTGACCTTTGTTTCGCAGACAACCGCGCAGGTCGCCGACCAGCAAACCGCCGCCCAGGTCCTCCGGCTCTGTGACGCCCTCGAGGACAATGACGATGTCTTGGATGTGCATGCCAATTTTGAGATCCCCGAGGACATCCTCGCCTGCTTGAACTGAAATTTATCATGACTGAAGAACCGACACAATCCGCGCCCGCCGCGGAGTCCCCCGAAACCAAATCTCCCGCACGTGCCAGACGCCCCCGGGCTCCGCGTACGGCACGCGCTCCCCGCCGCCGCAAACCGGCTGCCGATTCCGTCCCTTCCGACACGCCCGTCGCATCTCCCGCCGCACCGGTGCCTGTTGAAGAAAATACCCCGGTTGAAAAAACGGAAGCAGCGGCTCCCGCAACGCCTCCGCCCCCCCCTCCACCGCCGGCCCCTCCCACTTATGCGGAAGGAATCGTCGAGGTTTCCGGAAAAGGCTTCGGATTTCTCCGGGAATCGCGCCGGAATTTCGCCCAGTCGAACAACGACATTTTTGTCACCCCCGAGGTCGTGCGCAAACACGGGCTCCGCGACGGCATGTGGATCCGCGGGGAAACCCGCCGGGGAAGCCGCGGTCCGCAATTGTTCCGCCTCACCGAACTGGAGGGAACCGATCCGGACAGCTTCCAAAATCTGCCGGTCTTCGAGGAACTCACCACGGTCAACCCGAACAAACGCATCCGCCTGGAAACCGTGCCCGACCGCTACACCACACGGATCATGGATCTCATGACACCGGTCGGAAAAGGCCAGCGTGGGCTCATCGTGGCCCCTCCGCGCACCGGCAAAACCACCCTCCTCCAGCACATCGCCGATGCCGTGGTCAAGAACCACCAGGAGATGAAGCTGATCATTCTCCTGGTCGATGAACGCCCGGAGGAAGTGACGGAGATCCGCCGCACCGTTCCCTCGGCGGAACTGATGGCCAGTTCCAACGACTGCGACATCAAGACCCACACCCGCATCGCCCAGCTCGCCATCGAACGTGCCAAGCGCCTGGTGGAAATGGGGAAAGATGTCTTCGTTCTCATGGACTCCCTCACCCGCATCGGCCGCGCGTTCAACAACGCCCAGGGCGGCGGCGGACGCACGATGTCCGGCGGTGTGGACGCCCGCGCACTGGAAATCCCGCGCAAGCTTTTCGCCGCGGCACGAAACACCGAGGAGGCCGGCTCGCTCACGATCATGGCCACTGCTCTTATTGAGACAAACAGCCGCATGGATGAACTCATCTTCCAGGAATTCAAGGGCACGGGAAACATGGAACTTGTTCTGGACCGCAAGATCAGCGACCAGAGGATCTACCCCGCCGTGGACATCTTCCTCTCCGGCACCCGCCGCGAGGAGCTTCTCCTCCCGGGCGAAGACCTGCACAAGATCAATGTCATCCGCCGCGGTCTCGCGGGTCACAAGCCGATCGAAGCCATTGAGCGCCTGCTCTTCTTCATCCGCAAATATCCGACCAACGCCGAGATGCTGAAAGGCCTCCCGGGCTAGTCCGGCTCCGCCCATCCCGCCGGATGGCTGCCACCATGTCGCTTCGGTTCTTCCGCGAGTTCTTGAAATCCCCCGGGATGGTCGGGGCCGTGTGGCCGTCCTCCCCCGCGTTGGCGGCCATGATGATCCGGGCCGCCCGCGTGAAAACCGCCGGCTTCGTTCTGGAAATCGGCCCCGGCAGCGGGGCCTTCACAGGTCCGATCCTGGAAAACCTCCGCCCCACAGCCCGTTTTCTGGCCGTCGAAAAGAGCCCCGAACTGGCCGGAGCCGTCTCCGCAAAGTTCCCCCGGGCGCACGTCGTCTCCGGTTGCGCCACCCGGCTCACCAGCCATTTGGAAAATCATGGCTCCCCGGATTCCATCGTCTCCGGTCTTCCCTGGGCGGCCTTTGAGGAATCCCTGCAGGATGCCATCCTCGCCGAAATCACCACCTCTCTCACAAAAGAAGGTGTCTTCGCCACATTCGCCTACTTCGGCCCCCACCGGCTGAAGGCCGGGCGTTCGTTCCGGAAAAAACTCGACACCCATTTTCGTGAGGTCGGCAAAACTCCCGTTGTGCTTGCGAATCTCCCCCCCGCCTTCGTCTACTTCTGCCGGAAGTAACTTTTCTTTCGTGGCATCGGCGGCGGATTCACGCTAAACAAACCCGATGCACGAATTGGCCCCATCGCATGACCATCCGGTTCGCGCGGAGATTTTCCGTGCGGCAAGGATGTGCGCCCCCTGCATGGACCGTCTGGGAACACTGACCTTCGGGGCCTCTCCGTTGAATGCTTCCTCGCGCGACCTCTGGTGCGATGCCGTGCTTGCCAAACATCTTCTGCCCGCGATCCGGACCGCCCATCCAGCGGCAGCGGGAGGAAAATTCCGCGAGATTCTCGAGGTGGATGCCTTTCTTGACTCCCGCCTCGCCGGCCCGGCCTCCCGCCACAGCACCTCCGCCGGGCGGATGATCGCAGCGGACTTCCGGCCGCCGGGTGCCGAGAAAACGCTGGCCCGCTACTTCCATGCTCTGGAAACCGGGCAATCTTCCGGCCACCTTGCCACGGTCCTCGCCGCCAGAGCCGCCGTTTTCCACATCCCTCCCCGCATGACATTGTCCGCCCTGGTTTTTCTGGAAATGCGGGCCGCGCCGGTCGCGGAGTTCTGGGCTTCCGTTGAAGCCTGTCTGCGGAGGATCCCACAGGATGGTCCCCTCCTCAAAGCCGCCTGATTTTTCATGCCCACCGTCGACACACCCGAAACAAAGACCGGAACCCAATCCGCATTGGGCGCTCCGTGGAACGTGGTGGTTCACAACGACCCGGTCAATCTCATGAGTTACGTCACCTTGGTCTTTCGAAGAGTCTTCGGATTTTCGAGGGAGAAAGCCGAAACGCACATGCTGGAAGTCCACCAGAAAGGCCGTTCCATTGTGTGGTCAGGCACCCGTGAAAAAGCCGAACTCTACGTGCAACAACTCCACCAGCACCTCCTGCTGGCCACCCTCGAACCCTCACCACAGGCCTAGATGAAACTCTCCGCCACAGAAGAGGGCGTGCTCGCCCTGGAGGAAATTCCCCCGTTTCTCTTCGACCTGTTGAAGGAAATCGGCACCCGGGGAGCCTCGGACGACCTGCATGTGGAAAACCGTCTCTATCCCTCCCCCGGTGACGATCCCCTTCTGGAGGAAGACTGGAAGGCCCTTGTCCAACCGGAACTGCAGGAATTTTTCCTCTCCGCCCGCGAGACCGTGCAGGCCGACCTGCGGAGGGCCGCAAAAAAGGACGACGCCTTCTTCCTGGAGATCCCGCCCAACCATGCGGACGCCTGGCTGAACGCCCTCAATCAGGCCAGACTCGCTCTCGCCGAAGAACACCGCGTGGAAGAAAAGGATCTCGCCCGGGAGCCCCGCCCCGATCCCTCCGACCCCCGCAGCCTGGCTCTCTTCCAGATCAGTTTTTTCGGATTCCTCCAGGAATGCCTGGTGCGGATGCAGGACTGAGTTTCCGCCTATTTTGCACCGGGGAAATCCGGCCCGTCATCGAAGTGGGCGGAGAACATCTGCTCCACTTCCGAAAACTTCTCATGGGTGATCATCCGGCGGGTGGCCGTGGCAAAGCAGTTCAGCAACACCACCGCGTTCAATGAGACATCCCGCTCCACAAAAGTGGTCAGACGCTTGACGAACGACTGGTTCACCCGGCTCACTTCATCATAGAACGCCGTCAATTCCTTCAAATCCCAATCCGGGGCATATCCTCTCTTGTACCGGAAATACTGGGCCATGAGATACATCGAGATGGCGCGGTAAATACTCTCCTCGATCGTTGCAAACGGAAGGTGCGTCAGCACCATCGGCCTCAGTTTGTCCATGATCGGACAGCCACCCGTGACCATGTAAATGCCGATGAGAGATCCCACGGCCTGGGTGTTCTTTACATGCGCCGAGTATTTGCGCGATTCAGTGAAGACCTCAACATCGGACTCTTCGTAGGAAAACACATCGCTGAAGGCTTCCACCACGCCGACCAGATTCACCGCAATCGGACAGTGTCGGCACTGGTCGCTCCGAAGGGGGCAGTTCGGACACTGCTCGTGGGACAGCTCGGTCCAAACCGGCAACGGGGAAGCGCTCTCCGGCCTGTGAAGACACAATGAGGGCCGCTCAAGTTCCACATGAAATTCCTTCACTCTGCCATCCGGGGAACGGAACCTGTAGGTGATCGGGTAGAACACGTCACTCACGATGCCATTACTCGTTCATCCGCACCGTCCCGTAAAGGCGAATGTTTGTTCCCGCTCCCGCACGGGACGGAAATCTCTCAAAATCGAATATTGTGACTTCCTCCCCATCGCGGCTACTCTGAGCCGATGCCCGTTTCAGTCGTCGTGCTGACATACAACGAAGCTCACCGGCTGCGCCCCTGCCTGGAGAGCGTACGGTGGGCCGACGAGCTCGTCGTGGTGGATGGCTTCAGCACCGATGAGACAGTGGCTGTCGCCCGGGAGTACACGGACAAAATCCTCCTCAGCGACCGGCTCGGTCCGAAAAACCCGGGCGGGTATTCCGCACAGAGGAACTTCGCCCTGCAAAATGTCTCCTCGCCCTGGACATTCTTCATCGATGCAGACGAACGCTGCACCCCGGAACTTGCTGCAGAGATCCAACAAACGCTGGCAGCCCCTCCCGGCGCCGACGTGGCCGCCTATCAAATCCGGCGCAAAGAATTTTTCTGGGGAATCCCCACGGAATACACCCATGGGAGCGGATGGCTGGTCCGCCTGCTCCGCACGGATCGCGCCAAATGGAATGACCGCCTCGTGCATGAAGGCGTCGAAGCTTCCGGCATCATCCGCCCGTTGCAAGGCCCTCTCCTTCACTATTCCAAGGACTCGGTCTTTGACTACCTCGCCACCCAGAACCGCTACACGTCTCTGGAGGCACAGGAGCTTGCCAGACACAACTCTCCCCTGCTGCGCCATCCGCTGTTCGAAAGCTTCCGCACATTTTGCAACCTTTATGTTTACAAGGGAGCGTATCGGGAAGGCGCTTTCGGCCTTGTCATGTCGGTCTTCTTTGCAAGCTACACATTCCAGACCTGGGCAAAGCATTGGGAATTGGAAACAAAAGCCGGCCGCCACACGGGCGCAACCCCTGGATTCCGCGCCATGGAAATTCTCGCCTCCGTTCTCCGCCCGATATGGACAACCCTCCGCCCGCCGCGGGATTGAAAACAGGGAGTCCACTGGAATGAATGTCACTCTTCTGGAACCGCAGTGCCGTGGCTTGCAGCACGTTCCCTTCAATGCCTCGCTGCTCGAAGCCCTTCTCCGCTCGATGCCTGATGCGAATGTGGTCTTTGACGCCGAGCCCTCCCATGCCGCAAATGTGCGAAGGGCGCTCGAAACCTCCCCGACGGCCGGAAGAATCACCTGGAAATCGACTTTCGGCAGGATCACGGGAAACGAAACCATCGGCCAACTGCCGCGGATTCTGCGCACAGGGTTCCGACTGGCCCGGCATTGCCGCGGGGAACAGGTGGATTTGCTGCTCCTGTGCTCCTCCACTTCCACGCTGTTGGCGGCGCTTGCAGCGGCGCGTCCCCGCTCCACGGCAGTGGTTGCCATCCTGCATGCCTGTGTCGCGGAGCTTCTCTTCAACCCGTTCACCCAGTGCCTGAGAAATCCGCTGTCGATGCACACGGTGGCAAGACTCCCCGTGCCACGGGGAATGCGGGCGGTTGTTCTGGGGGCTCCCATCCTCGACAACCTGAAAAGCAAGGGACTGGCAAAAGCCCGGTGGGCCTCCATCGACCATCCCGTCTCACGTGTTCTGGACAACCCGGTTTTTCCGCAGCCACCCCCGGTGCGATTCGGATACCTCGCCGGCTTTGAACGGAATGATGCCGGGGCAAGGCAGATGCTGGAGCGGGTTCGGAAGGCGACCTGCTGTGAAATCACTTGGATCGGCCGCGACAGCGAGACCTCCGAAGCCCTGACCCCGGAAGAATACGCGGAGCGCCTGCGCAACGTGCATTATGCCGTCTGGCTCGGCGATCCCGCTTCCTACCGTCTGAAAGCCAGCGCCTCATTTCTCGACGCCATCGCCATGGGAAAGCCGCTCATCTATCTCAAAAACGATTTTATCAATTATTACCACGCACACCGGGGACCTCTCGGATTTCCCGCCGCGGACACCGATGAAATCGAACGCATCCTGACCCGCCTGACCGCCGCTCCACTTGGCGATGATTACAATCGCCTGGCCCGCTCCGCTCTTTCTGCCGCCCGCTCATTCTCCCCGGAAGCCATCGCCCCCGTCCTGCACTCCATCGTCTCCGGAGCCCTGGAAGAAACACGCCGGTTCATCTGACCTTGGGAAAAGCGAAAAAGCAGGCAGCCGCAGGAAAAAACAGCGCCAGTTATTCGCCTCCTCACTGAACGCCTCCCCGTCACAGACACCTTGGAGGATGTCAAAGAGAGTCTTTGGAACCCGGGGGAACACACGTGCCCGGGACTTCAAAAAATTTCTTCAGTTCCGGCAAATTTGGTTTGCAAAAACGCCAAAAAATACCGGCCTGCGGCATAATCATTGTCGGGTTCTTTGATTCTGGCCGCCTCAAAATGAACAATGGAATCTTCCGCGTTACCCTGAAGAAGGAGCGAAGTTGCAAGGTTGATGTGGTCTCCGGCTGTTGCCAAAGGGGATTCCACTGCCCGGGAAAACCATGCCCTGGCACCGGTCCGGTCTCCCATTCGGTGGGCGATGACTCCCCGAAACCTGCACAATTCGAGTTCCACTTCATCAAGGTTTTTTGTTCCGGCAGCAAAATTCCCCGCCAGAATGTCCGCCGTCACTTTTTCTTTCCAATCGGGTTCCCTCACAACCTTGGCGGCAGTCGATTCCGGACCGGAAGCCGGGGTAACCGGATCTTTTGTTTCCGGGACCTCCTCGTGGGAGGATAGCAGGGCAAGACCGCCGATCACGCAAAACACCGCGGCCAACAAAATGCGCCGTTCGCTTTCCACGCGCGGATCCGTCCACCAATTGAGGGCTTCCTGTTCTTCACTCATACACCGCAGGAAATTTTTGCGATGTCAGAAACCTCCGGCAAAGCTGGAGGATTTCCCGATGGATTAATCCAGTTGCAAGCTGGCAGTAATTTTGCGTGCGATGTGAGCTCCCTCTTCACGGGGAAGCGGTGCGCCGGCGTCCGACTGGAAGCATCGCAAACCACCGCCAATCTTCCGCAAGCCGCCGTTAGCGAAATTTGAGCAAAGTCAATAAAACGCCCCCTCATGAAAACATCACCACTTCTCGTCGTGGGCCTTCTTGCGTTCTCTTTTTCGGCACAGGCAACCACACTCGGTCTCTCGGACCCGCTCGGAAATCCGGCCTCCACCGCGGATGTCGGGTATGCGCTCTGGGATTCCTTTGCAGACGCCGACTCCGGCAGTGTCCTCGCCTTCTCCAATGCAGCACCGGGTTCTTCCGACACGGACCGGTTCTCCCCGCTGTCCCTGTCCGTCTCGATGACGGGGGGAATGGTCACGGGAAGCGGCGTTCGGATTTACAACGGTGTCGGCGCGGATTCAGCCGCTTTCAACCTGACGCTGGATGGAACAGTGACGGCGGGCATCGACACCATCACGCTCCAACTGAAATTCACAACGCCCGACACGGCCACCGGACTCACCCGCCTGACGTTCTTCACGGTGAATCTCAACGGCCTGCCTGCCGCCTCGGTGGTTCAGACAAATTCCGGCACCGGAGAAATCGCCGGGGGAAATGAGCAGGGCGTCGTCACGTATTCCTGGGCAAATCTCAATTGGGAAAGCGGCCAGAATATTTCTCTCAGCATCACAAGCCCGGCCTCCGGCCACGTGTCAGTGGACGCTGTCCGGGTCGATGCCTCCGCTGTTCCCGAACCCTCCACCTATGTCCTCCTCGCGCTGAGCCTCTGTGCCACGCTCTTCCTGGGAAAACGCCACCGGTGCCACTCCCTCTCTTCCACCCGGTAAGAATCCAAAAAATCAAACTCTATGAAACTCATGAAATCAACTCTTGGACTCGGAATTTTGCTCTGCGCGATGTCGGTCGCCAACGCGCAGACGCTTGTCAATACGTGGACCGTCGCGGGCGGGGGGCTTGCTCCCGCAACTTATGGCGGCGCCTACCGTCCCTCCACCCTGGTTGCGGACACGGGAGGAAATGCCACGATTGCGATGTCGGGCCTCACAAGCGGTGGACTGGGATCGAGTTCGTTCCCCGGCGGCTATGGCGGAATTTACACCTTCTTTTCAACGGGGTTGAGCCTCACCCTGCAGGTGACGGACGTCCTGGAAGGCATTGATGAGGTGTCCTTCACCTTTCTTGCGGGAGGCGGTTCCCCAACATTGGTCTCGTATCTGCAGAACTCCATCTCGCTGAACTACAATTCGGAGAACACGGCCGTGGCGAGCAGTGCCTTCAGCGCGATTTCAGGAATCACCGTTGACTCACCGATCGGCGAGCAGGAACTGACCTCCTATACGTGGACATGGACCAACCTTTCTTCGCTGGGAGCATCGGATGGTTTTTCCATTGCCTGGAACTCCCAGGGCCAGGCGCATGTGTTTCTTACGGATATAAGCGTCACACAGACCGTTCCCGAACCGTCTGCCATCGGACTCCTCGCCCTCGGTGCCGCGGCTCTTGTTTGGCGGCGCAGGAAAAGGGCTTAGAGCCGCGGGAGGTTTGAACATGCGTCTGAATACAGAACTCTCTCCCCGGAAAAATGGAGGGGGCCGTCCCCGGCTCCGGCAAGGATTTACCATGCCGGAAATGCTTGTGGCCATCGGCACGATTGCCTGCATGGCGGCTGTGGGGGTCGGCACGTTGCAATCGTCCCTTGGCAGCCCGGGAAAAGTTCGGGAGATCAGTGCCGGAAGACAACTGGTGCAGGCATTGCAGGCCTCTGCAACGGAGAACAATGGCATTTATCTTCCGGGCATGGATTACCGCGTGGGGACGGGGGCCAATCCCGTTTACAAGTCAAACGGTGACATGGTGACCGGGCATACCGCCCAGCGCTATCCATTCCGGCTTGCCCCCTATCTGGGCAACCAGTTCGAGGGAACCATCTTCGTCAACAAAAACAAGGCGGAGATCCAGAAAAGTGCGGGGAAATCCGCATCGATGTATGACTATCTGGTTTCCGCCTTTCCGGCCCTGGGAATGAATATTTTCTGCGTCGGAGGGGTGGTGAATTTCGATGGCTCCATCATGAACGGGGAAGCGTGCATCTCCCGGGCGGTCAATATGCGGGGCTCCATCCTTGCGTTTGCCTCGGGTGGGAAAGGGGTTGGCCAGAACAAGATGCATGGATTCAATTTTGTGAGTCCGCCCACCATGCAAAAGGAATCTCCGCCCTGCACCAAGTGGCAGGCGGCGGAAACTTGGAGCACGACAAAGGATCCGATGGAATATGGATGGATCGATTTTCGTTATGAGGGAAGAGCCGTCTGCGCATTCCTCGATGGGACCGTTCGTCTGTGTAACGTTGAAGAGCTGGGCGACATGCGGCTCTGGACACAGGCGGCAATTGATGCCGATGACCCCAACTACGATCTCAGCCCATGAGGACCGGCGGCGGATGAAGCCCGCAAAGATATTTCGCCCACACCTCTCCCACCCGAAACAAGGAACGGAACACAACCAAAAGGAAACATGCCATGAAAACCCAAACCATCGAATCGCTCGCCTCGCGGTGGGCGGAACTCCGACAAAACAAACCCTCCCTCCGCATCCGTGATGCCGCGGCCGAACTCGGCGTCAGCGAGGCGCAACTTGCAGCCACTGGCTGCGGTCAAAACACCGTGCGCCTCGCCGGGGACTGGACACAATTGATTCGCGAACTGCCCGCCCTCGGCCGCGTGATGTGCCTCACGCGCAACGCGCACGCCGTGCACGAGCGCCACGGGGAATTTCTCCAGACCGATTTTTTCCACGGCATGGGCCAGGTCGTCGGGCCGGACATTGATCTGCGCCTGTTCATGAGCCACTGGCAGCACGGGTTCGCGGTCACGGACATCACTCCCGACGGCGACCGGCAGAGTTTCCAGTTCTTCGACGCCAACGGCACAGCGGTCCACAAGGTTTATCTCCAGAAGGAGAGCAACTATGGAGCCTACGGGGTGATCCTGAACAAATACCGTTCGCCGGACCAATCGGCGGCGCTCTCCGTCGAAGCGGTTCCCGCCCCGCGTCCGGAGATGCCGGATGCGGAGATCGACGTGCCGGGATTTCAGGAAGCCTGGCGCGAGCTCAAGGACACTCACGCATTTTTCCTGATCCTGCAAAAATTCCGGGTGAGCCGGGTGCAGGCCTTGCGACTGGCTCCGGAGGGGTTCACCCGGCGCGTGGCGGTGTCCTCGACAAAACAGATGCTGGAAACCGCCGCCGCCACGGGACTGCCGATCATGGTTTTCATCGGCAACCGGGGGTGCCTCCAGATCCACACCGGTCCGGTGAAAAACATCAAAATGTTCGGTGCCGAGTGGCTGAATGTCCTCGATGACGACTTCAACATGCACCTGCGCGACAATGCGGTGGCCTCGGCCTGGGTGGTCCGAAAACCGACCGTCGATGGCATCGTGACATCGCTGGAACTCTCCGATGCGGAAGGCAACAACCTCGTGATGTTCTTCGGAAAGCGGAAACCGGGTGAACAGGAGGATCCCGACTGGCGGGCACTCGTTGACAGTCTGCCCGGGGAGGCCGCATCGTGAAATGGATCCTGTGCCTGGCGGCCCTGACGACTGCTGCATTGGCGGATGTTCCCGGCAGGATTGTCTCCGTCGGCGGAGCCGCCACGGAAACGGTCTTCGCCCTTGGAGCGGGCGGGACCGTTGTGGGAGTGGACACGAGCAGCGTCTTTCCGGAAACGGTGCAGACCCTGCCGCAGGTCGGCTACCAGCGGACGCTGTCGGCGGAAGGCATCCTGTCCCTCAAACCGGATCTCGTGATTCTCGCGGCGACCGCCGGGCCGCCCGCAGCCATCGAACAGTTGGAAAAGATGGGCGTTCCCCTGTTGCGGTTGCAGGAAGGATACAGCATTGGGGCAACCACTGCCCGGATCCGCCAAATCGGTGAAGCACTGGGCAGGGGCACGGAAGCGGAGGAACTCTGCAAGAATATCGAGCGCGATGCCGCGGCGGTTCTATCCCCGCAGAATCCCCCGCCCCGCGTCCTCTTCGTGATGTCCGCCGGCGGAGGCGCTCCCATGGTGGCAGGTTCCGGCACGGCGGCAGATGCCGTCATCCAACTCTCCGGCGGAAAAAATGTCGGCGGCGGCTTCGGTGGTTACAAACAACTGTCGCCCGAGACCCTGGTCACCCTGGATCCGGAAATCATCGTCACCACGTCACGCACCATGCAGGGCCATGCCCCGGGGGAATTGCTCCAGGGACTCTCCCTCACAACGGCCGGAAAAACCAACCGGCTGGTCGTCATGGATGACCTCTATCTCCTCGGCTTCGGCCCCCGTGCCGGAGCGGCTCTCGCGGAGTTTTCCAGGAAGCTGGCCTCCTGTCGGATGAGTGCCGGACGATGAGACCGGCACGTCCCGCGTTCCTGTTTTTTCCGCTGATTCTGGCCTCCCTCGTGGTGGTGCTGGTCTCGCTGAAAACCGGGGCCGTCCCGGTTTCGTGGGGCGAGATGTTCGGGATCGGGGATTCCACGGGAGAAAAGGTTTTCCGGGTGATGCGTCTTCCGCGCACGGTGCTGGGATTCCTGTGCGGAGGAGCGTTGGGGATTTGCGGAGCGGCTTTGCAGGGGCTCTTCCGGAATCCCCTCGCCGATCCGGCCCTGGTGGGCGTCTCGGGCGGCGCGGCACTGGGTGCCGTGGGCGGAATTGTGCTGGCGGGTCCGCTGCTTGGCCTCTCGTTTTTCCTGCTGCCGCTTTGCGCGTTTTGCGGAGCCCTGCTGGCGACAATCCTCGTGCAGGCCATCGCCTCGCAGAACGGTCGTGTTCTGGTCTCAACGCTCCTCCTGGCGGGGATTGCGGTGAATGCTCTCACAGGGGCCGGGATCGGATGGATGGTTTATGGGGCGAATGACAGCCAGTTGCGGGACTTCACGTTCTGGAGCCTGGGAAGCGTGGCCGGAGCCGGGTGGAATGCCGTGTTTGCCAGCGCCCCGCTCATTGCCGTCTCGACGGGAATTCTTCTCCGGAGGGCCGGGGCGCTCAATGCCCTCTCGCTGGGGGAATCCGACGCCTGGCACATGGGGGCACCGGTGGAATCCGTCAAACGCTCCGTCCTCGGAGCCACGGCACTCGCGGTCGGCGCGGGCACCGCCTTCACCGGGACCATCGGCTTCATCGGCCTGGTGGCTCCGCATGTGGTCCGCCTGTTTTGCGGGGCGGACCACCGCGTGGTTCTGCCCGCCTCCTTCCTGGTGGGCGGTTGTCTTCTCACCACGGCCGACATCCTTGCCCGGATTGCCCGGGCTCCGGCGGAAGTCCCCGTGGGCATCGTCGTCGCCACGGTCGGCGCACCATTTTTTGTCGCCCTCCTCCTGCGCGGAAAGGGACACGGCCAGTGAATCTGCTCGTTGCGGAAAACCTGTCCGTCGCAAGAGAGCGCCGGATCATCGCCTGCGGGCTGGATTTTTCCGTCCCCGCCGGAACCTTTCTCGTTGTCGCCGGTCCCAACGGTGCGGGAAAGACCAGCCTCCTGCGCGTGCTCTCCGGGGAACTTGCCGCCCACACGGGACGCGTGCTTTTTTCCGGGAAGGACATCCGGCACATCCCCCACCGGGAGCTGGCCCGGAAGAGGGTTTTTCTGGCACAGCAAAGCGAATGCCGGCTTCCCTTCCTGGCCCGCGAAATGGTGCTCCTCGGTGCCGAATCCGCCGGATACCGAGGCCAGAGTGCCCGTCGTCTCGCGGCGAAGGCAATGGACCTTGCCGGCGTCTCCCATCTGGAGTCCCGGACCATGTCCAGGCTCTCTGGAGGGGAGCAACAGAGAGTCCACTGGGCGCGCACGCTGGCGCAACTTGACGGCCAATCCGAAGGACGCGCCGTCTTCCTCGACGAGCCGGTTTCCAGCCTCGACCTCGCCCATCAACACGAACTGCTCTCGCTCTCCCGCTCCCTCGCCCGGGCCGGAGCCGCTGTCGTCGCGGTGCTCCACGATTTGAATCTCGCCGCGCGATACGCCAACCGCATCCTCCTGCTGCACGAAGGCCGTGCGCACGCCCACGGTTCGCCCGACCGTGTTCTCACCCCGGAAACCCTTGCGCAGGTCTTCGGGGTGCGGACGCAGATCCTCACCCATCCGGACAATCCGACTCCCGTGATTTTTGTTGAAAACACCCTCCCGACGCCTGTGTCCTGCTCCTAATCCACCGGACGCATGGTCGGCCAGCAACCACGCAATGTCGGAGGATGGATTTTCAGGGAGGGATTTGTTCGAATCCACCCCGGTTCACCCGCTTCATCCACAAAGGCCACCCCGATCGGCATGTCGAGTTGCTCGTCGGCCAGGAGGGTCATTTCTTCACGGGCCCGGTCGGAAAACGCAATCCACTCTTCTTTCAGGGCCATGGGATCCAGGTTGCGGGCTTTGATTTTATCCAATTCAAGAGGATCGATCCTCGCAAAACGAATCATCATCTTGAGAAGAGAGAGTGGATTGAATCCCGGATCCTTCCCGCAGGCAGCCCAAACGATGGCTTCGAGCGGATAACGTCGGGAGAGTTCGACCATGTCCACATAATCCCGTGTTTCCATGCGGGCGGAGAGAGCAAGCGCTTTGTTGATTGCCATGTCGAAAAGATGCAGCCGCCAGCCCAACAGGTCGTCCGGCACAACCGGAAAAAATCGAAAAGCCGAGTCGTGTGCCCAATCGAGTTCGACCTGCATGTCACCCCGCCGGATCCGCGCCTTGCGGAAGGACGAGGGCTTCGCCCATTCCTCATTGCGCTCGATTTTTTCGACATCAAATCCGGCTCTCTCCAACATGGAGACATCCTTTTCACTGGCGGCCACCAAGTCGGCAACCGCCTCATGGAAAACGTCGAAGTCATGGGAGTAACGCGCCGAATCGTCCGGGGCATTCAGCACCAATCCTCCCGCAAAATGGCTTGCTTCCGAGCGGTTTCCCACCAGGACGCCCAGCACCTCTTTCTGGAACGGCGTCAGAGGCATCTCATCAACTCCTGCGCGGCAGCCCAGGCCTGCTTGTCGCCATATTCCCTCAGGTGTACGACCACCAGGCGCACATCGTCCATAGAACGGATTCTTGCCCCGGGATGCCAGAACCAGAAACATTCGGAAAATTTCCGGACCAGTTCCCCGGCAAACGCCACCACCTCGGGCGATGCAGGGACTCTGGCAGATGGTTCCTCGACGGTCATGGACAAACCATAGCCTGAAACCGCTCAACCGACAATCCTGATCCTTCCCCGCGAGCGTCCTTTGGCTTTCATCCTTTCTTCAACGGAAACACACACGGGCAATGCCCGAAGTGCCCGGCAAAGGCTTTGCTGAAATGGCTCAGACTGGAATAGCCGACCATCATGGCCGTCTCGGTGACATTGTGGTTTCCGGTGCGCAGGAGCTCTGCCGCCTTCTCCAGCCGGGTCGTCCGCAGGAACCGGCTGATCGTCGTTCCGGTTTCCTCCGAGAAAATCCGGCTCAGATGGAACTGACTGCAGCCGACTTCCTTCGCCATCTCACCAAGTGCGGGAGGATTCTCGATGTCGCGCTCCAAAATGGCCTTCACCCGCTCCACCCGTTCCTTTGCCACCCGCTTCTGCCGCTCGCAAAACAACTCCGGCACGGAAAACAGATGCGCCGAGATTTCCATGATCTTTGCCGGATACCAGATCCCCTGCAGCACCCCCGGCGGACGCAGCATCTCCTCCGCCGCCCGCCGGACCCAGGGCGTCAGGGGCCACACCCCGCTGGGACCGGCGGCACCTCCCTCCAGAAAATTCTGCACCTCCGCAGGGCATTTTTCATGGGAGACCCCCAATGCACGGGACAACCAGGGACGCGACATCTCGATCGTCAGAAACCGGTGCCGGTCCTCCGCTTCCCGCCAGCTTTTCAGAGGCCCCGGCGCGTAGTAGGACACGCTCTTCGGTCCCGCCACCACCGTCCGCCCACGGCCTTTGGAAAACACCCCGCACCCCTCGAAGTTGATGCAAATTTCCAGACTCCCGGGATGAAAGCTCTTCCCCCAATCCACCGGACACGGACTCGAAAAATCATGCCACTCCACACTCACCCCCTCGCCATGGAAATTCCCGAAGAGCTGCCGCCACTCCCCCTCCACCTCCCTCCAGACTCCCTCCTCAGAAAATTTTGCCGCACCCATGAATTGCGCATTATTGAGACATTGTCGCAATAATGAAAAGCAAAAGCTTGGGACTTTTTGCTGGCCGGTCCTCATTTGACCCGCAGGCGGCAGGCTGATAGATGTGGCGGTTTTCCATGAGCGGATACAAACACACCATCAAGTTGCCCAGGACGGATTTTCCCATGAAAGCGGGGCTGGCCCAGCGCGAGCCGGAAATGCTGAAAAAGTGGGAGGGCGAAAAGCTCTACGAGAAAATCCAGGAGGCCCGGAAGGAGGCTCCGCTCTACGTGCTCCACGATGGCCCGCCCTTCGCAAACGGCGATGTCCACATGGGAACGGCGCTGAACAAGATTCTCAAGGACTTCGTGATCAAATCGAAGGCGATGGCGGGATTCCGTGCGCCGTATGTGCCGGGGTGGGACTGCCACGGCCTGCCGATCGAGTTCCGCGTGGTGAAATCCTCCGCGGGACTCACCCCGGCCGAGGTGCGCCGCCGTTCGGAGGAATACGCCCGCAAATTCATCGACATCCAGCGCGCCCAATTCCGCCGCCTCGGCGTTTTCGGCGACTGGGAAAATCCCTATCTGACCCTTGCTCCGGGTTACGAGGCGGACATCATCCGTTCCTTCGGCCGTTTTGTGGAGGCGGGTCTGGTTTACCGCAGGAAGAAGCCCGTTCTCTGGAGCACCGGAGCCCAGACGGCGCTCGCCGAGGCCGAGGTCGAATACCAGGACAAAACGTCCCCGGCCATTTATGTGCTCTTCCCGCTCGTGAGCGGGGAGTTAGCGGACAAGGCCTCCGTCGTCATCTGGACCACCACCCCGTGGACGCTCCCCGCCAACCTTGCCATTGCCATCCACGCCAAACACACGTATGCCGCCGTCCGGGTCAACCTCCACGGCAGTGAAAAGACCCTTGTCATGGCCGAGGCCCTCGTGGATGCGTTCTGCGCGTCCACCGGAGCGGAGAAGCTCTCCGTCGAGAAAACCTTCCCCGGCTGTGCGCTCGAAGGCCACCTGGCACGGCATCCGTTCCTCGACCGCACGGCCACGATCTACGCCGCGGATTTTGTGACACTCGACACCGGCACGGGCTGCGTCCACATCGCTCCCGGACATGGTGAGGACGACTACCACCTCGGCCTCGAACACCATCTTCCCCTGCTCTCCCCGGTGGACGACAACGGCCGCTACACCGAGGAATGCGGACTGCCCGGATTTGTCGGGAAGTATGTCTTCGATGCCAACGAGGAGATCGTCACCCTGTTGCAGGAAAAAGGTGCCCTCGCGGGCCGGGAGAACTACCAGCACAGCTACCCGCATTGCTGGCGCTCCAAAACACCGGTCATCTTCCGCGCGGTGGAACAGTTTTTCATCCGCATCGACTCGATCCGCGCCGAAGCACTTGCGGAGATCGATTCCGCCAGATGGCTGCCGCACTGGGGCCGCAACCGGATCCGCGGAACCGTCGAATCGCGTCCGGACTGGTGCATCTCCCGCCAGCGCACCTGGGGAGTCCCGCTGCCGGTGTTCTACGACGGCAATGGCGACCCGCTTCTCGATCCGCAGGTGATCGCCAAAGTGGCGGATATTTTTGCCGACCGCGGGACGAACTCATGGTTCGAACTCGGCGACGAGGAATGGGCCGCGCTGGTCGGGCTGCCTTCTGGCGTCACCCGCCGCCACGACACGCTCGACGTCTGGATCGACTCCGGCCTGAGCCATGAGGCGGTCCTGCGGCGGCGTCCGGAACTTGCCTTCCCCGCCGACCTCTACATCGAGGCCACCGACCAGCACCGCGGGTGGTTCCAGAGTTCGCTCATGACCTCGGTCGCGCTCAACAAGACGGCTCCCTACCGCGCCGTTCTCACGCACGGGTTCGTGGTCGATGTGGACACGAAGAAAAAAATCTCGAAGTCCGCGCAGGGCGGCTACCAGAAGCCCACGGAAGCCGACCACTACGTCGGAAAATACGGGGCCGACCTGCTCCGCCTGTGGGTGAGCAGCGTGAATTTCACCGACGACGTGCCCTTTTCGGAGGAAATCTTCACCCGCCTCTCCGACGCCTACCGCCGGATCCGCAACACCCTGCGCATCCTGCTTGCCAACCTCCACGACTACGACGCCGCGCAGCCGCCCGCGCCGGCGGACCTCACGTTCGTGGACCGCTGGATCCTCGCCCGCCTGCAGGAAGTCATCGCCACCTGCACGGAAGCCTATGAGAACCTGGAATTCCACCGCGTTTACCACACGATCAACCAGTTCTGCGCGGTGGATCTGAGCAGTCTCTACGTGGACATCACGAAGGACCGCCTCTACTGCGACAAGGCGGAATCCCCGCGCCGCCGGGCCACGCAATTTGCCATGCACAGGGTGTTCGACGCCCTCACGCGGCTTCTGGCGCCGATCCTGGCATTCACCGCCGAGGAAGCCTGGGGGTATTTCCAGAAAGACTCCTCCGTCCACCTGCAATTGTTTCCGAAGCCAGAGGAAGCCTGGACCAACGCGGATGCCGTGCGGGACATGGGCCGGTTGCTGGAAATCCGGGCGCGGATCTCCCAGGCGGTGGAAAAAGTGCAGAAAGCCGGTGACATCGGCAGCGCACTGGAAGCCCGTGTGCGCCTTGTCGCTCCGGATTCTGAGAAAGCACTTCTGGAGTCCCTGAAACCGGAACTCGAAGAACTCTTCATCCTGAGCGATCTGGAAGTGACCGTCGGACCGGAGGCAACGGTGGAGGTGGGCAAAACCCCCGCCGTACGCTGTGAACGCTGCTGGAGGCATCGTCCGGAAGTGGGCACCAGCACCGCACACCCGACACTCTGCGCGCGCTGCGAGGAAGCCATTGCATGAAATCCGCCCTGCGCTATCTGCTGTTCCTGACCCTGCCGCTCTACGCCGCCGACCAGGTGACAAAGTGGCTGGTGCTGCGGAACATCGGAAGAGAGGACTCCCTCACGGTCATCCCCGGTTTCTTGAATCTCGTCCAGGTCCACAACACGGGGGCCGCCTTCGGGATGCTCAGGGACAGCAATGTCTTTTTCATCTCCCTCGCCAGTGCAGCCCTGATTGTCGTCGCGGTGCTCGCCCGGAAGGGGGCCTTTTCGAGACTTCCCACCCGGCTCGGTGCCGCCCTCCTTGTGACCGGAATTCTCGGGAACCTTACCGACCGGCTCCTGCATGGGTTTGTCGTGGATTTCCTTGATGTGATTCTCCCGTGGTATGGCCACTGGCCGTCGTTCAATGTCGCGGATTCCTGCATCTGCATTGCCGCCGGACTTTTCATCCTCGACGCCTTTCTGCCGGAAAAAAAGCAGGGTCTGCAAATCCCGGGCGGGTCATGAGCGACCCCGTTTCTTTCGGGCTCCCCCACCGCCCTCCCTTCCTGTTCGTGGACAGGATCACCTGCCGGACGGCGGACACGGCGGAAGGAGAAAAGACCTTTGCTCCGGAAGACCCGGTGTTCGCGGGACATTTTCCCGGAAACCCCATTGTGCCGGGAGTGCTTCTCACCGAAGCCCTGGCACAGGTGGCCGGCATCGCGGGCGCTTCGGAGAAGGGCTTTCTCCTCTCGGCCATCCGCTCGGTGAAGTTTCCCTCCCCGGCCCGGCCCGGAGAAAAAATCCTCCTTCGCGCCCACAGGACCGGCACGCTCGGCGGATTGGTGCAATTTTCCGTCTCGGCGGAAGTGGACGGACGGACCGTTGCCGAAGGCCAGGTTGTTCTGAACGAACTATAATTCCACACAGGCCGCCCCCTCGCGGGGCGGCTTGCCCAGCAGGAAGAGACGGGCGGGAATCACCTGATTCAACCAGTCGAGATGGGGCGGCAGCACCCGCCTGCGGTCTTTCCACTCCGCCTCGACCAGAAGAAAATCCGGCGCGGTTTCCTGAACGATGTCGCACAGGGTGAAACCGGTGTTCGACTGCACGGTGCGAAAATCCACGTCGGGTGCGATCTCTTCGAGCGATTCGCACAGGTCGTCCAAAGTCGAGTGATCCTGCTCATGCCCCAGCGCGGCCTCGCGGGCATGGGCGAACGGGCTGTCCGCGGCCAACACGGAAATGCTCCCGGGCGCGATCGACACCAGCGCCTGTCGCGCCGCCTGCCAGCGCGGACGGTGGGCATCGATCATCAGGCAGGCACTGGCAGCCTTTCCCGAATCCTCCTCCACCGGATACGGAATCAGCAGCAAATCACAGGGAGCCCGCTGGAGCAGCTCGCGCACCACCCCGCCGGTGAAATTCCGGTAGTCATTCGGACGGTCCAAAGCACCGGCGATGACGAGATCGAAGTATTCGCTCGCGGCCGCATCCACAAGAGCCTCCGCGGGAGTCGCCCCCTCGCACCAATAGATGTCCACCTCGTCCCGGCCCAACTCCGCAAAGGCCTCGTGGAATTTTTCCACTTTCTCATCCGAACGCCCGCCTGCGTGAAGCACACTGAGCCGGGCCCCGAATTTCCTGGCGATACGATCCGCCTCCGCAATGACCGCGCGAAAACGCGGAGAAAAAGTGGCGGCAACGGCAAAGTGGGACTCGGACATCGTTTAACAAACAATCTCGCGCGATCCCCCCCACGCTTCCAGAGGAAAATCACGCTTTCGACAGATTTATGATCGCCAGAAATTCCGACCTGGCAAGCGGCATCACGCTGAGGCGGGATTGGCGGAGCAACCCGATGTCCGCAAGGGCCGGGACCGCCTTGATCCGGTCCAGCGACACCGGGGACGCCAGGGGGGCGCAGGGCTTCAAATCCACGCACGACCAGTCGCCTTCCTTGGCCGTTGGGTCGGGATACGCCGTCCGCACGACTTCCGCGACCCCCACGACGGCCTTTCCCACCACGCTGTGGTAGAAGAGCACGCGGTCGCCTTTGGCCATGGCGCGAAGGTGGTTGCGGGCCTGAAAATTCCGGACTCCCGTCCAGGCGGTTTTTCCATCGCGGACGAAGTCGTCCCACGAGTAGGCCGTGGGTTCCTGTTTGACGAGCCAGTGGTTCATGCGTTTTGCGAAAGGTATTCGAGAATGTTTGCCGTGGTGGTCTTGCTGATGAACGCCCGCGACTCGGCGCTGTTGTAGGCATTGTGCGGAGTGAAGACCACCTGGGGTCTCCGCAGGAGGGAGTTGCTGGAAATGTAACGCGAGATTTCCTTCATGCGCTCCAGCGGGAGGGCGATCCGGTCCATGCCGGTTCCCCGCACCCGGTCGGCGATCTGCGCACCGAGGAGGGCTGTCGCCCCGCCGTGGAAGACGCTTTCTTCCTCGATGACATCCAACCCCGCACCTCCGACCTGACCGCTGTCCAAGGCCTCCAACAGGGCTTCCGAATCGATGAGCCGGCCCCGGGCGGTATTGATGATCAACACCCCGGGCCGGCAGCGGGAAAGGGTCTCGCGATTGAGAATATGATGCGTCTCGCGGTTCAGCGGAATGTGCAGCGTGATCACATGGGACTCGCGGATCAGGTGCTCGAACGAGGTGTATTTGAACTCCAGAAGCTCCGTGTGGAGAGGATTCGGCACCGCGTCGTAGGCGAGAACCTTCATCCCGAACGCTGCGGCGATCCGGATCACATGCAGCCCGATCCTTCCCGCCCCGACCACCCCCAGCGTGCTCCCCCGGAGGTCCGTGCCGCGGAATCGTTCGTGCGTGAATTTCCCCGCCAGGGCGGCTTCGGTGGACTCACGGATGCGCCGCGAGAGTGCCAGCATGAGGGCGAAGGTATGCTCGGCCACGGTGTTTTCCCCGTAACCACTCACATGGGTCACCGTCACCTTCCTCCTCGCACAGGCTTCCAAGTCGATGTGATCGCAGCCCATCGAACGTGTCGCAATGAACTTCAAAGCCGGATGTCCCTCCAAAAAAACCTCGTCCACTTTGTCGTTGATGAATATCGAAAGAACCTCGACATCCTCCGGCACATCCCCCAGCCGCAAGGGAAACGACAGATCGAACTCCCCGAATTTCTCCGAAAAAAACTCCTCCTCCTCTGACTCGGTCGACACGAAACAAATTTTCCTGCTTTGCATGAACGTGATTTGGGAGCCAGTATGCCCCGTCTCCCGATGGAAACAAGCACGGCTGGAAAAGGATTCTTTCTCTCGTTTGAAGGTTCGGAAGGATGCGGAAAATCAACGCAGATCCGCCTCCTTGCGGAAACCCTGCGCACCCTGGGGCATGATCCCCTGCTGGTGCGCGAACCCGGGGGGACACCCTCCGGGGAAATGATCCGTCACCTCCTCCAACATGCTCCGGAGGGAAGTGCCCTCACCCCGGAATCCGAGCTCCTGCTCTTCGCCGCAAGCCGTGCCCAGCTCGTGCGCGAAGTCATCCGTCCCGCCCTGGATGCCGGGCGCATCGTCCTCTCCGACCGCTTCCTCGATTCCACGACCGTCTACCAGGGAGTCGCCCGGAAAATCCCGCCGGAGGACACCGCCCGGATCAACCATTTCGCCGTCGGCGGACTTCTCCCCGACAGGACCTTTCTTCTGGATCTGGACCGCCCCACCGCCCTGGCCCGCATGAGCGCCCGCAACCAGAGCGCCGACCGCATCGAACGCGAATCCGAGGAATTTTTTGAAGCCGTCCGCCGTGGCTACCTGGAACTGGCCGCCCGGGAGACCTCCCGCATCCGGATCCTCGACGCCTCCCTGCCTCCCCCGGAAATCGCCGCGCAAATCCACGGCAGCCTCCGGGAAGCGGGATTTCTTCCGAAGTAAAAACCGGCCCCTGTGCTACTTGATGTAGTAGCCGGAAACCCTCCACGTCCCCTTGTCATCCTTCATGGGAGTCACGGTCTCGACAGCCTCCGCCTTGTTTGCAAACGAGGCCTGGAATTGGATGACCACATACTCCCCGTCCGGAGCCCCCGGCAGAGACGTCACATAGTTGGCATTCATCAGTTCCCTCGACTTCAACGCCCCGAAAGGACTCCGGACCAGCGAAACCATTTTCACCCACTCCTCTTCCCCCACCCGCTCCTTGAAAAACGGCGCGGCCTCGCTCCAGCTCTCCCTGTATTTCCCCGCATCCACAAGCCCCAGCCACGCCCTGGCGGCTTCAACCGCCGCATCCGTCCGACCATCGCCGGCACAGGCGAGGGAGAGGGCAAAAAAGAACAGGACAGAAACCAGAAACAACGCAAAAAGTTGGCGGGAACGTTTCATCAGTCGCAGTCATAAGCCATCCCCCGGAAGAAAGCAATGCCGCCCCCGGAAAAAACGCCCGATAGTGCTCCAACCTCCCTCCACCGCCTCCGTTTTTGTTGTTGGTCTGTTTCAACCGGGAATCCTTCATTTTGTTTCCAAAGACTGAGATTTCGAGCCGTTAGAGCATTTCAATAAATAGTATAGCCATATATGGCGATTGTGTTATGGATA
>CAZPEN010000006.1:0-123539 GCA_964585615.1 uncultured Chthoniobacter sp.
TCCTCACTCTCATGCTTAATACCTTCTTTCATCAAAGTGCATGACACGCTCTCAGTAAGGCCCCCTCCAACCAATCCGAAGGGTAGCTCTCTTACGGGTGCCTTCGCCAATCCATCGATCGTTTCCGGCATTGGCTGGATTCGGGCTTGTAGGAATAAAAGAGGTCGCCCGGTATTGCCATGTTTGCCTTCGTTCTCGTCACTGAAGGGGAGACGCAGGAGGGAGCGTCAACAGAATCCAACTTGCCACATCACCCGTGTTGTC
Organism: uncultured Chthoniobacter sp.; assembly: GCA_964585615.1. Taxonomy (GTDB): domain Bacteria; phylum Verrucomicrobiota; class Verrucomicrobiia; order Chthoniobacterales; family Terrimicrobiaceae; genus QYQL01. The sequence goes on from CAZPEN010000006.1 coordinate 265, forward strand.
AGGGGTGCGGCTTGTGCGTTTACCTCTCCTCCATCACCAGCGGGCATTTTGAGGTAAAGTTCGATATTGGCGCGACTCACGCCATTTGCGATTTGGCTGAAAAAAACTATCCGATCAGGGATTCAAGGTCATTGAGACAGAGCCGGAAAAATTCCGGGCCTGTGCGATCCGGTGGGTGAGTCAGATGCGCTGGAAGGCCCGCCTTGACGAGGGTGGCGACATCAAGCGCACGTTTGATTTCGATGGCTTGGAGAGAGGGCGACATGGTTTCGATGCCCGGTCGCTCAAGCAGATCGTAAAAGCGCCTCAATACGCGGAAGAGAATTCCCCATTGAATCCATTGCGGAAAGCTTGCTGATCCGCCTGTTTTCCATGTGAGCAGGAAGCGCCATTCCTCATGCCGAATGGCAAAGTGCTTTTCGCGCACGGCTCTCACGGCATACACATGCCCGGAAAGGGTGAGTTCGTTGAGAACGACTTGGAGCGAACGTGGAAAGTAACCGAGTTGGCGGGCCATTTCTGCCGGATGACCTGATTCGTGAGCAAGCAGCCAGGCAATGACCTCTGCCCGTGATTGTCGCCCGAAGAGTGAACGCAATTTGATGAGGAAGGTTGCAGGCTGATCGGTGCGGGGAGACTGACTCAATCCGCGAAACTTCACCGGACTGCGTTGCCAGCCCCACTGAAGAAACTTTTCATCGAATGTTTTCAGCACCGGCACACCGGGAAAAAGTGGACGGGCGACGTTGGTGGCGGCAATGGGCTCAAGCTTTCGAGTCAGGATCTTCCACTTCGCGTGCGCGGATTCCTTGGAAAGATGACTCGCAATGGCCGCAAGAACGGAGGAAGCACCAAGTTCTTTCTCCTTTTGCCAGCGGCAAAGCCGCTGGAGGTTGATCCACGAACCGTTGGTGAGCAACCAGTCGAGGATTTCATCAAAAAGCCGGGAATCACGACGGGCAACGACAGTGGAAAACAGCAGGAGCGCCTCTGGATCAATCATCCAAGGATCGTCTTTGTCCGCATGGCCGGCTACGCCCAGGGCCGACCACTGGCGCCAGAGAAAACGAAGCAGCAGTTCGTGAAACTGCTCCTTAAAGTCGATCAACGAGGGTTCCATGGCCGAGGTGTTTGAGAAGTTCGCCCAGAACGAAGAGAAAGCCTTCTGATGGGTCCTGGGTGCGCGTCCACCGGGCAGCTTCGAGGAGTTCCTCTTCTGTTGGGTGGAGATCCTGCAAATCTTGATAATGACGCCCCGTGTCTTGATCGGCCGCTGCGTACAGCTTGAAAAAAATCTGATCGTAACGTCCGATGAAACTGATGCGAAGATTGGGGCCGTATTCACGAGTCACCACCCGATCAACCAGGCCCTCTGGAAAACCCAATCGAAAAAATGAATCGTCAGCGGGTCCCGTGTTGAACCACTTCTCAGGAAGGTTCAACTGCCCGCGAACTTCTTCTGCGTCCTCCAACAGCCAATTCGGGAGAGGTTTGGCTTGAACCAGATGGCTGTCTTGCATGCGGGCAAGGATATCGACGTCGCGAGTCGTGGTGCGATGCACAAGCCCAAGTGCCAGGAGAGATGAGCCCCCGCAAACGACAAAATGCTCGCTTGGCCGCCCACGCGACGCAAGCAACTCACCCAGAAGCCCAAGCGCTTCTTCAAGCCGTTGTTGATTGATCTTTGCCATACTACACAATTAAAATGCTTACATTGAGTCTTTCAGTTGTTTAATTGAATTTCCAAAAACTTCAAGCTTATCTTTTCTTGCCAGGCAAGGGGGCCCCCATTGGTCAAAATCACCCCCCAAAAGACAAGTCGGAGGCCTTCGCCAATTCTTCCAAAGAAATTCCATCAATTTTGTTCACCAGAAAATCACCTCACAGGCGCGAAATTCGTGTAACAACTTGTAACAGATTTTTTGCAAAAACTGCATGCAATGGCATTTTCGACTTTCCGGCAGAAAAGCCCGCAGAGCCTTTATTTATGGGGCTTTCAAGGCAAAAATGAGCAAAAGAAAAAACAGCGGGTAGCGGGAATCGAACCCGCATGGCCTGCTTGGAAGGCAGGAACTTTACCATTAAGCTATACCCGCGAAAGGTTGTTGGTTTTAACGCCGAACGAAGCCCGGGTCAACTCCCAAGTTTTGTTGGAAAAACCCATTTTCCTCCCCACCGGACGGGGACCGGCAGCCAGGAGAGAAGCCAGAAGAACGGTTCCAGCAGGCTCACGATCCAAAGATCGCGACAGGACGCCCTGCCGCCGGGAAGGGCTTTTGACGAGTTCCAGCGCAGGAGGAGGAGACCGAAGTGCAGGAGCCAGCGCAAAAGAGAAAGCGGCCTGAATAACGCAAATAGAAAAGTGAATCCCACGCCATGGGTGAGCGGAATCCCCAAACTGCCGGAGGGATTGCACAATCGGAATGTCACATACGCCCTGTGCTGGTGGAAGAACCAACCCTGCCAAGTGGATTCAGGTGGTTGAAGGGTGAGCACGGTTTCCGCGATACCGACAGTCCCCCCTGCGCGGCGAATCCTGCGGCCGAGTTCGTTGTCATCGGCAAGGGCATCGCCAAGGGCAGCCCATCCCCCGATCTTCCGGAGGGCATCGGCTTTGACCCCCATGCAGGCACCGGTGAGAAAATCCAGGCGTCCGGCCGCCCGTATAAGGGCCACTCCCGGCCACAAGGCCAGTCCGGTTCCGAGGGCGTCCAACCGGGCAGGGGTTTCCCGCGCGGGCAGGAAGGCATAGGGGGCGGACAGGGCGGTGAATTTCTTCTTCTTCCATTCCCCGCGAAAGGCCGCGAGAAATTTCCGGTCGGCCACCGCATCGCTGTCGAGAACGATCCATTTTGACCGTGTGGCAAATGGCTCCATCCGGGCCAGCTTGTTGATCTTCGGGTTGCGGCACCGCCCTTCTTCCACGAGAAGGCAGAGAATCTCGGTTTGGGAGTGCCGGGCGGCCAATTCCTCGCAAAGCCGGTGCTCCTCCCCGCCCGTCGCGGCGAAAATCACCTGATCTCCAGAACCGACGGCGGAGAGAAAAAGTTCGAGGTTCTCCGCCAGTCCCGGCTCGCCTGTTTTGATGGGGCGGAAAAAAGTGACTGCCTCTTCATCGCCCGGAACATCACCTCTTCCCTTCCGCAACCAGCCCCGCAGAAGGAATGCGGTGCCGAGGGAAAACAGCGCGGTGAAAACACCGACCCCGGCAATGGCTGTCCAACCGGCCCTTTTCAAGGCAGGACGGGTTTTCAACCGACGGCCGGAAGAAGATTCCGGCTGATCGCGCGGTCAAGGGAAAGAGCGCCTCCGCCGAGACAAAAGAGGGCAAGCCCCGCCGCCCAAACCATCAGGGGCAACTCCAAATCCATGAAAATCAAAGAACTTTTCCCAATGGCGAAGAAAGCTCCCGACATGATGATCACGACGCCCAAGCCGGCCAGTCGCGTGAAAAACCCAAAGAACAATCCGAGGGCAATCAGGAGCTCGGCAATCATGACCAGAGGGGCGACCACGGCGGGAAGTCCCAAGCCGGTTGTCGAGGTCCATGTTTCAATCGTACCATGCCAGCCCGCCCCGCCAAACCAGCCCAAAGCCTTCTGGGTTCCATGAAAAAAGAAGATCCCCGCTGTCGCCAGTCTCAGGATGAGGGGGCCTGCGTTTCCCGGCGTATGGAAAAAATGGTAGACGGGATTGTTCGTCACGGAGCGGCACACTACCAGACGGCAAGACCGGTCGGAAAGCAAAAGTGTTCCCCCGGTCGGGGATTTGGTTTATGAGGAAGCCGTATGGTGAAATCCCCAAAATCCCCGTTGGCAGCCCATGTGATGCCATTTGCCCTTTTCATGGGGGGATTGTTTCTTGTCGGAACCATCGGTTCGCTTTTCTCCAAGCCGGAAAGCCTCTTCCTCTCCCGGCCCGAGTATTGGGTGTATCCCCTCCAGACGCTGGTTTGCGGAGGTGCCCTCGTTTTCTATTGGCGGGAGTATGACTTTGGTGCCGGGCGACCCTGGCTGGCGGCTGTGGGTGCCGGGCTTCTGGCGCTGGGACTCTGGATTGTGCCACAGGTTCTTCTGGGGTTTGAGCCGCGCACAAAAGGATTCGACCCCACGGTTTTCTCCGACAGCCCGTTGCTTTACTGGCTGACCGTCGTGGCGCGGTTCGCCCGGCTGGTGATTGTGGTTCCCTTGGTGGAGGAGATCTTCTGGAGGGGATTTCTGATGCGTTACCTGGTCCGGGAAGATTTTACCAAGCTCCCGCTCGGAACCTACGATCCCAGATCCTTTTTCGGGGTCGCGGGCCTCTTCATGCTGGTGCATTCGATGCCCGACTGGCCGGCGGCTTTTCTGACCGGCTTGATCTACAACGGCCTCCTTGTCCGCACCAAAAGCCTGGCTGCCTGCGTGGTGGCCCATGCGATCACCAATCTCGGACTCGGAATTTACATCATGGCAACACGTCAATGGGGGTTCTGGTGAAAATCGGATTCGCACAAATCAACACGATCGTCGGGGACTTCGCCGGAAACGCCCGCAAAATCGCGCGCGCCGCACAGGATCTCGAAAACCGCGGGGCGGAAATCATCCTCACCCCGGAACTCTCGCTCACCGGCTACCCTCCGCAGGATCTCCTTTTCAAATCCGATTTCGTACCGGGCAATCTCCAGGCACTGGCCGATCTGCACAGGCACGTTGGAAAGGCCGCCTGGCTGGTGGGATTTGTCGACGTCAATCCCTCCGGAAAAGGCAGACCGTTTTTCAATGCCGCAGCGGTTCTTGAAAAAGACCGCCCGATCCGGAAAATCTTCAAGTCGCTCCTGCCAACCTACGATGTTTTTGACGAGGCACGGTATTTCGAACCGGGTCCGCCCCCGACGGCAATGGACATCGGAGGCCGAAAGCTGGGGATCACCATCTGCGAGGACATCTGGACGCCGGAATTCCTGCCCCGGGGGCTCTATGCCTGCGATCCGGTCCACGACCTTGTCACGGCGGGAGCCGCTGCCATCCTGAATCTCAGCGCCTCGCCCTTCCATCTTGGAAAGCCCGCCCAACGCCGGGAAATGATCCGGCGACAGGCCGGCAGCCACCGGGTTCCCTTCTTCTACTGCAATGCGGTCGGAGGAAACGACCAGCTTGTTTTCGACGGCTATTCCCTTGCGGCCACAGCCGATGGTGCCGTCTGGGTGCAGGCTCCCGGATTCCGCGAAGGCACCTTCGTCGTCGACATCGGGGATATGAATCACGAGGTGGAGTTCCGGGAAATGGATGCACCGAACCCTGAAAAGACCACCATCCTCCCGCCCTGGCCGCCGGAGACCATGGCCAGAAAAGAGATGGCGGATCTCCGGGATGCCCTGGTGCTCGGACTGCGCGATTACATGACCAAGTGCGGCTTCCGATCCGCCGTGCTCGGCCTCAGCGGCGGCATCGACAGCGCGGTCACCGCCTGCATCGCCGTCGAAGCTCTTGGCGCAAAAAATGTCACCGGCGTCGCCATGCCTTCCGCTTTTTCCTCGGGACACAGCGTCGAGGACGCTCTTCAGCTTGCCGAAAACCTCGGCATGGAATGCCTGCAAATCCCGATTTCCGCGAGCTTCGATGCCTTCAAAGCCCAGATGAGCCCGGCCTTTGCCGGGAAACCCGAGGACATCACCGAGGAAAACATGCAGGCCCGACTCCGGGGACTCACCCTCATGTCCCTCTCGAACAAATTCGGCCACCTGCTCCTCACCACCGGGAACAAAAGCGAACTGGCTGTCGGCTATTGCACGCTCTACGGCGACATGTGCGGCGGACTTGCCGTGATTTCCGATCTCCCCAAGATGACGGTTTACAAATTGGCGGAGTTTCTCAACGAGGAAGTCGGGCGCGACATCATCCCCCGGCGCACCATCACCAAGCCGCCCAGCGCGGAGCTTCGACCGGATCAGACCGACCAGGACACCCTCCCGCCTTACGAGATCCTCGATGAAATCCTGCGTCTCTATGTCGAGGAAAACCTCGGCACCGCAAAAATCATTGCCCGTGGATACGATCCCGAAACGGTCCGCTGGGTCGTCCGGCGCGTGGATCTCAACGAATACAAGCGCGAACAGGCCGCCCCTGGCCTCAAAGTGACAGGGCGGGCTTTCGGAATCGGCCGCCGGATGCCGCTGGCACAACGGTTTGTTTCCGGCACATGACCTCCCCCGCAAAACCCGTCATCGGCATCACCTCCGGGGATCCCGCGGGCATCGGTCCCGAGGTCATTCGCGCCGCCCTGGCTTCCCCGCACCTTCCCGAAGGATTTGCATTCGAAGTCATCGGAGAAATGTCCGGGCACCAACCCGGAGTTCCCACGCGCACATCCGCCCGCGCGGCTGCGGAGGCGCTCGAGACCGCCGCCTCCCACCTCCTCTCCGGACGCTGGCAGGCGGTTGTCACCGGACCGGTCTCAAAAAAAGCCCTTCACGAAGTCGGATACGATTTTCCCGGACAGACGGAATTTTTTGCCGAGCGCACAGGCGTGAAAAATTTCGCCATGTGCCTGACCGGAGGCGGTCTGACTGTCGCCCTCGTCACCGCTCATGTTCCCCTGGCCCGGGTCGCGGAGCTTCTGGAGAAAAAGGAAATCGTCCGTGTGGGAAACCTGCTCGCCGCGTTTCTCCGACAATGCGGCCGCCCGCATCCGGCCATCGCCGTTGCGGGATTCAATCCCCACGCCGGCGAAGGGGGCGATCTCGGCTCCGAGGAAATCACCGTCATTTCCCCCGCCGTGACGGAACTTCGAGAATCCGGCACCGCCGATTTCTCCGGTCCCCATCCCCCCGACACCATCTTTCAACAGGCCGTCGCGGGAACTTTCGATGGGGTACTCTGCATGTATCACGACCAGGGCCTCATTCCCCTGAAACTCCATGCCTTCGATCAGGGAGTAAATGTCACGCTCGGGCTTCCCTTCGTGCGAACCAGTCCCGATCACGGCACCGCATTCGGCATCGCCGGAAAAGGTCTCGCCCGTCCCGACAGCATGATCTCCGCCATCCAGCTCGCCGGAAGAATGCTCGGAAGCAGGATGGGGTCGGCTTGACCCCAATCCGGCGATTCCTCACGCAGAGACGCGAGCAAAAAGCGTTTCCGGGTTCAGACGAAGATCGCCTCCCGGCCCGCTTTCTCAGGCAAACTGCCAGAGACCGATGGCCGCCCCCTGCGGATCCTGAAGGACGGCAAAGCTGCCCATGGGCAGAGTGGTGATCTCCTTGCAAACTTTTGCACCGAGTTCGCAGGCCTTGGCAACGGATGCCTCGATATCGCTCACCGTGACGTAGTTGATCCACACCCCCGGCACTTCGCTTTTCCTTTCCGGCGACAGCTGCACCATTCCGGCCACCGATTTCTCGCCGGTCTTGAAAAGGGAATAGGAAATCCCCTCCACGCTCGCGTCTTCCAGGGTCCACCCGAAGAGCGCGGAATAAAAATCCGCACTCGCCCGGGAATCGTGGGAAATCAGTTCGTTCCAGCTGATGAGGCCGGGGGTCTTGTCGCAATTTTTTTCGCAGTCAGATTGTTCGCTCATGGCAGTTTCGTGGTGTGGACCGAAAAGTCGCAAATTTCCGGTGCCGGGAGAAGCAAAATCATTCGGGTTCTCCCAGGATTTCTTTCAGCAGGGGAAAAAATGTTTCAGCCGCCCGCGCGGAAACTTCCTCCAGAGAAATCCGCGAGCCGGATTCCTTTTCCAGGCAGGTCATTTCCACTCCGGAAATGCCGCAGGGGGTGATGTGCTGGAAGGCCGGAAGACTGGATTCCAGAACATTGAAGGCCAACCCGTGCATGCTCACCCATTTTTTCACGCCGACCCCCAGCGAGGCGATCTTCCGGGGCCCCACCCAGACCCCGGTCAGCCCCTCCTGACGCGAAGCCGTCACCCCATGCTCCGCGGAGAGGCGGATCAGGAATTCTTCCAGAAAACGAAGGTAGTTGTGGAGGTCACGACCGCGCCGGTTGAGGTCGAGGATCGGATACCCGACAAGCTGCCCCGGACCGTGATACGTTGCCTGTCCGCCACGGTTTGTCTCAACGGCAGGATGCGGCAGATGGCTCCGAAGGCTGGATTGGTCGCGGGTGCGGCCAATGGTATAAACCGGTTCGTGCTCCAGCAGGAGAAGCACTTCCTCCCCGGTTCCCGCCAGCAGATCCGCAACAAGGCGGTTCTGGATTTCCAAAGCGGCGTGATACCCGATGCGACCGAGGGATTGGACTTTCATACGCGGACAAGGGGAACTCTCCGATGCGCGGCGGCATCGGCGGACTGGAAATGGGTGAGCCCGATGGCAATGGCATCGGCGGCATCCGGAGGAGGAGTCACCGTCATGCCCAAAAGCGCCCGCACCATGAATGATACCTGGTCTTTTTGTGCGCCTCCCCGTCCGACAACCGCCTGCTTCACGCGGCGGGGAGCATATTCATGAATGGGAATTCCTTTTTGTGCGGCAGCCAGGAGAGCAGCTCCCCGGGCGGAGCCCAGCGTGATCGCCGTCGGGTAGCTTTGCACGTAGATGACACTCTCGATGGCCATCACGCCCGGAGAAAACTCCCGGATGGCGTCGCCAAGCTGTTCGTGAATCGCCACCAGGCAACCGGAAACCGTGAGTTTGGGAGAATTCTTGATCACCCCGTAGTGCAGGCACCGAGGCTTTCCCCCCTCGCGCTCCAGAATGGCAAACCCCGTCCCGCGCAACGAAGGGTCCACGGCCAGAATGGTCTCCTTCATCGGGACGACCCTCCAAGAAAATCTGGCAACCGGGATTTCACTTCCTGCACCGGAAGGTTGTGCAGGAATCCCGCCGGGGCGCGCAAGACATTCACACCCGGATTTTCCGGAGCCCAGACCGCCGGGTCGGTCGGCCCGAACAATAAAAGGCACCGGGCACCGGCTGCCGCGGCGAGATGCGAAATCCCGCTGTCGTGTCCGATGAAAAATCCGCAACGCCGAAAAACCGCCCCCAGGACCGGCAGAGGCACATGATCGAGAAACACCAGCTTCTCCCCGAACGCCGCCTTCAACTCCGCAACAACCGCCGAATCACTCTCCCCGGAAACCACAAGGATCCCGCCCGGCCAGTCGCACAGCCCGGCAAGCAATTCTTTCCACGCGGAAACCGGCCAGTTTTTTTTCGGCGAACCGCTGCCCGGGTGAACGGCAACAAACGGTCCCTGAAGGTCCGCCAACAACCGCTCCGCTCCACGCTCATCTTCTTCGGACGGAAAAATCTCCGCGGCGGGCTCTTCCAGATACAACGCCAGCGATTCCAGCGGCCGGGCCAGTTGGCGCGAAGCGTGCTCCCTTCCCGAAATCCGGGGATCCCCCACAACCAGATTCTTCACCCCGCAACGCCGGAGGTTGCCTTCAAAAAAACCGTCGGGATCGAACAGATACGATACGACCTGGCCAAAGCCCGAGAAGTATTCCGACAGCTCCGGATCCAGCTCCGAGCGCGGATTGAAGAAGCCCGCCATCGGGGCATATTCGATCGATCGCACCGCATCCGCGTAGAACCGCCCCTCCGCCACCGAGCAAATATGGCGGTATCCCACGATCTCGATCCGGCAATCCGGAAACCCTTCCCGCAACAACCGCAGGGCCGGAAGAGTGAGCAGAAAATCCCCGATGGCTCCTCCACGGATCACAAGAATGCTGGGACGGCTGTCGGACATCAGGAAATAGTTGCCATGAAACAGGATTGGCTTAAACCAAAGAATGCAGGTTTCGATCCGGCAGTTGTTGGGCCGCAGCCCGGAACCCTGCCCGATCTCATGAAAAATCTCCTGCTCTTCTTTTCCGCCCTCGCGATTTCCACCACCCTCACCGCCGGACCCTATAATCCGTCACAACCCACGGAGTCCGGTCCGGCCAAAATTCTGGATGTCACTGTCCGCGATACCGGTCGGGCCCGCGATCTCCCCGTGAGGATTTACCTTCCGAAAAATCCGGCTCCCGCACCCGTGATCCTCTTCAGTCACGGTCTCGGCGGCTCCCGTGAGGGAAATGGCTGGCTGGGAAACCACTGGGCCCGGCACGGCTATGCCATCGTTTTTGTCCAGCATCCGGGCAGCGACGAATCCGTCTGGAAAGGGGCCGCCGATCCCCTTCGTTCGATGAAGAAGGCTGCAAACGCGGCAAATTTTTCCCTGCGCCTGAAGGACATTCCCGCTGTCATCGACCAGCTCGCCCTCTGGAACACCACACCCGGCAATCCGCTGCACAACAGGCTGAACCTCGAAAAAATCGGCATGGCCGGCCATTCCTTCGGAGCACTCACCACCCAGGGTTTGAGCGGACAAACCCTTCCCTGGGTTGGCACCCGTCCCACCGATGCACGCATCAAGGCCGCCCTTTGTCTCAGCCCTGCCTGCCCCGAACATGGCAATCCCTCCAAAGCCTTCGCGTCGGTCAAGATCCCCTGGATGGTGATGACTGGCACCAACAACATCTCCGCAATCGGAAATCAAACCCTCGCCTCCCGCCTCAACGTTTTTCCCGCACTCCCTGAAGGCTCAAAATACGAATTGGTCCTCAACGGAGCCAACCACGTGACCTTCACAGACTCCCCCATCCCAAAATCCTCGGACAATCCGAACCATCATAAGGCCATTCTGGCCCTCTCCACCGCCTTCTGGGACGCCTTCCTGAAAGACGACAAGGCTGCCAAAACATGGTTGGACGGGGAAAGCGCCCTCTCCGTGCTCACCCCCGCAGATACCTTCCAGAGGAAATAGGCAACCGGTCTCCTCAGATTTCGAGAAACTTTGATCCGGGTCAGGGGTTGGATTCTTTGTGCTCGAACCCTTGGACAAATCGGCATGGACCCCCGCTGCAGCAGCACACCTGTTGAGTCGCGCCGGTTTTGGGGGAACCCCGGAGGAAGTGTTGGCCCTCCATGCAAAAGGCCTGGATGGAGCGGTGGCATCCTTGCTTGATGTCCCGGACGATTCGGATCTTTTCCCACCTCCTTCGGCCTCGACTCCCCACGACTATTTGGAATTGCACAGGCAGTTGAAGGGAAAATCCGAGGTGGAAAAACGCGCCGTCCAGGCGAAAATCCGCAAAGAAGACCAAACCCTGATGGCCGATCTGCGCTCCTGGTGGTTGAACCGGATGCGCTGGAGTCCGTTTCCCGCCCGCGAAAAGGCCACGCTTTTCTGGCACGGACATTGGGCCACGAGTGTGGAAAAGGTCAAAGACCCTTTCGCCATGTGGCAGCAAAATGAGACGCTGCGCGCCCACGCGCTTGGACGCTTCGAACCGATGGCACGGGAAATCAGCCGTGACCCGGCGATGATGCGCTACCTTGACCTCGTCCAAAGCAAACGCGAACAACCGAACGAAAATTTTGCCAGGGAGTTGATGGAACTCTTCACGCTTGGCGAAGGACATTACACCGAAGACGACATCCGGGAATCCGCCCGCGCGTTCACCGGCTACAAAGTCCATCCGAAAACCCGGCAGTTTCTCTTCATCGAACAACAGCACGACAGCGGAGTGAAATCCTTCTTCGGATTCGAAGGGAAGTTTTCGGGGGACGACATCATCGGGTTCCTTGTTGCCGATCCCTCCTGCGCCCGCTTTCTTTCCCGAAAAATTTGGAGTTTCTACGCATCCGAAAATCCCCCCGCCCCCCTCGTGGAAACCCTGGCGGAAACTTACCGCAAACACCATCTGAACACCCGGGAACTTCTTGCCACGATTTTCCGCAGCAGGGAGTTTTACAGCCCAACAGTCGTGCGCAGACAGATCAAAGGCCCGGTCCAATGGCTGGTGCAATCCTCCAAGGAACTCGGAATTCCCCTGCCCACGGAAGCAAATGGGATGCTCCGGCAACTGGGGCAGATGCCATTCGCCCCTCCCAATGTCAAAGGCTGGGATGGCGGCCGGGCCTGGATCAGTTCCTCCACTCTTCTTCTCCGTTATAACCTGGCCGGAAACATCGTGGATGCAGGAACAGTGGACCCCGACAGGATTCTGCCTCCTTCGTCGGACACCGCCACGGCCTGCGACATCATCGGGCAGAGACTCTTCCAATTTTCCATGACTGAAGAACTTCGGAAAAAGTTCCTCTCCTATTTTGAAGAACATCCGACCGGAACAAATGCCCGGCGGGATTTGATCCACCTGATGATGAGCACCCCGGACTATCAACTCACATGAGAAAGACCCTCCACACCCGCAGACAATTCCTTCGCACCTCCCTGTTGGGCGGCGCAGTCGCCTGGTCGGTTCCGGTGTTTTTGGAGCGAACTTTTTTCACCCTCGATGCAATGGCCGCAGATTCGCTGGTACCGACCGGGAAGGATTCCCCGATTCTCGTCGTCCTCCAGCTGGCCGGAGGCAATGATGGTTTGAATACTTTGGTACCCTTCAGCGATGACGCCTACCACCGGGCCCGTCCGACCCTCGACATCCGGAATCCGCTGAAAATCACCGACAATCTGGGCCTTCACCCCCGGCTGACCGGTCTTCGAGGCCTCTATGATGAAGGACACCTCGCCATCGTCCAGGGAGTGGGCTACCCGAATCCCAATCGCTCGCATTTCCGCTCCACGGAAATCTGGCAGACAGCCAGTGATGCAAACAAGACCGAGTCCCACGGCTGGATCGGGCGGTTTTTCGATTCCTGCTGCAAGGGGGAAGATCCCTGCGTGGGGGTCAGCATCGGCTCACAGACCCCTCAGGCTTTTGTGGCCGAAGATCCCAAAGGCATCTCCTTCGCCCAGCCCGAGCAATTCCGCTTTGCCAGCGAGAAGGCTTCCGACCCCGCCGCCGCAGAGGAGTTTTTCCGCAGCATGAACGAACAGAGTTCCGAGTCGAACGATGGAGGCAGCATCGGCATGTTGCAGGGGCCTTCCGGAGCCCACGGAGACACGATGGATTTCCTGCGCCGCACGGCATTGGACGCCCAGATGAGCTCGGACAAGGTTCTTGAGATCACCCGCAAATCAAAAGCCCCCGTCCCCTACCCCTCCAACAACCTGGCCAGTTCACTGAACCTTGTAGCCAGGCTCATTGGAGGGGGACTGCCTACGCGGGTTTACTATGTCGGTCAGGGAGGCTACGACACCCACAGCAACCAACTCGGCTCACACGAACGTCTGATGGGCGAACTCGATTCCGCCCTCGCTGCGTTTGTCGCAGACCTCAAAGCGCAGGGGAACTTCAACCGGGTTGTCCTGATGACCTTCAGTGAATTCGGCCGCCGGGTGGCGGAGAATGGAAGCGGTGGAACCGATCATGGCGCAGCCGCTCCGCTGTTTGTCACAGGGGGAGCTGTCAAAGCGGGCTTCTACGGAAAAACCCCGAGCCTCACCCAGCTCTCCAATGGCGATGTCATCCACAACGTGGATTTCCGAAGCGTCTACGCCACTGTCCTCCAAAATTGGCTCAAAGTTCCGGTGACTCCCATCCTCAACAGACCGTTCCCCACCCTGAACTTCGTCTGAAATTTTTTGCAGCCAATTTCTCTTCCAGATCGGGCGAAATGTCCCGCGTCTGGAAAAAAACTCAAAAGAAAAAATGTGTTACTTCCCGAGCGAACGGGCCTGGAAGGTCGGAGGCGGCAGGTTCTCAGGCAGACCAAGCGGCTCGACAATTTCCTCCTGCTCTTCATCCTGCCTCACCGGGCGGCCTTCGGCATCCATCAAACGGGCAGTTACAAAGATGATCAGGTTTCTTTTGATCTTTTGATCCACATCCGAACGGAACAAACGACCGGCCAAAGGGATGTCCCCGAGAATCGGCACCTTGTCCTGAGTCTTCTGAACGTCCTCGCGGATCAATCCACCCAAGGCCACGGTCTGCCCGTCCCAAATGCTCACGCTCGTGGTCACCTTGCGGGTTGAGAAAATCGGCTGGTTGATCACGTTGGAAGTGATTTCAATTGTGGAAATAAACGGGCCAGTTGCTGTGGGACCAATCACCGGAGATCCATAGTTGATGAACCCATCAAACTCCACGACTTCTGGAGAAAGATTCAAATCGATGGTATAATTGTCCGGCCCAACCACTGGCTCCACTTCAAGAGTTACACCCAAATTTCTTGTCTCAAATGCTGTTGGAGTGGTTGGAGTCACGACTCCGGAGAGGGCAATCACCCCGGCAACGGGCGTATCACTCAAAGAGTTTGAATTGCTTTCAGCGGGAACTTCCGGCGGATTGAACTCTGTGGGATACGGAAACTCGCGCACAACCTTGACAACGGCTTTGTTTCCACTTTTCGTCGTCACTTTGGGCGCAGACATGAGATCAATTCCCTTCTTTTGATTCAATGCCCGAATCACCAACTGGAACTGGGGGTTTGTGAAAACCCCGGACACACCGAAAATACTCGGTGCAGCAGCCACAACCCCAGGAGACACCCCGGCAAGAAGGGCATCAATCGAATTGGCTGTCACCGCAGCTTCGGGTGATGTCCCCACTCCTGAGCGAAGCCCACCGGTCACGGGATTCGAACCGGTTGTTCCAAACGGGTAGGTCGCGCCATCCACCGTTCCTCCATACCCTTCGGTTCCCCCGGCACCGTAAACTCCCCCGCCAATGGAAAGAGGACCAAGCAGCCAGTTGAAGCCAAGCTCCTTCAGATTGTTCTGCGTGATTTCCAAAAATTTGGATTCGATTTCCACCTGTGTTGGCTGCACCCCCATGGCGGCATCAACCAAGGTATCGATCAAATCCAGCGCGTTCTGGGTATTTCTGACGATCAACTTGCTGCCCGCCGGCACATATTGCGCGAAGGCCCCTGCCGGAAAAGGAACGCCCTGACTTTTGAGAAACTCATTGGCATTGGCCTTCCCTGTAATGCGGGCATCTTTGATGGTCGGGGCAGCCCCGGCCACTGCCCCGGCTTCCTCTCCGGAGCCGGAACTCGAGGGAATGAATCCCGGCGGCACACGGTATTCCTTTGTGAGAAGTTCATCCGTGTTTTCCGTGATCGGAACGATGGATACCGCAAAGGGTTCCACTTTGTATTTCAGCCCGGAAAGCTCCGTCAAATATCTCAGAGCTTCAATAAGAGGAACATTGCTCAAGGAAAGCGTGATTTTGGTGTCAGCCGTCACGGTCGGCGTGGCGGCAGTCTCCCCTGCAGCAGCTTCAGGAGCGGGAACAGTGGTTGAATCCGTCGCAGCCTCCGCTCCTGTGGGAGCGGCCGGAAGCTTCAGGACAATGTTCACTCCCCTTTTCAGCTTGGGATCATCCGTGGTGGTGTCAAGATCCTGGCTGCGTTGCTTGAGAAATTCGACCGCTTCGCGGATGGTTGCGTCCCTGAGATCAATTTTGGGAATGATGATGCGATTGAGTTTGGCCGAGATCGCTTCCGTTCCGGAACCGGTGAGGTTGCGCGATTGTGTGCCGCTTCCCGTATTGCGGTTCTGCATCTGGCGAACCGGGCGTTCCCAAGAGCGGTCGACCAACCAGAGCATCCGACTGCGCGTTTCATTGTAGGCTTCCCCGTAGTAATTGCTCTTCTGGTTGTTGACCCTCTCCATGCCCATCCGTGCGGCATTGTTATAAGGGTCGATGCCCAGCACCTGATCGTAGCGTTTCATTGCAAGATCAAATCTCCCCGTTGCATAGTAGCCATCAGCCTCTGCAAGCAGCTTGGAAACCTCATCCCGGCTGGCCGCAAACTGAGGGGTCACCGTCTTGTTGTAGTAATCGGACTGTTCCAGATTCGAGAGAAACTGGACTGCCGGTTTGTAACCCGGGTTGAACTGGGGCAGCAATATCGTCTTTGCAACCCGCTCCGCATCCCCGTAACGGCCTTTCTGCACAAGATCGTTGGCATAGGCAATTCCCGCATCGGAGAATTTTGCCAGAGCAGACGTGCGGCGGGCTTGCGTCGCGGCTCCCGCGGGAATTTTCTCCAGAGCGTCGAGATAGCTCACGTAAGCGGTCTCAAAATCCTTGTCCTTGAGGGCCTGATCACCTTTTGCAATCAATTTGTCAGCAACAACAAGGTCTTCCTGCCTGCGAACGATTTCCCGTTCCGCCAGATCGGGAACATTTTGCGCTTCCAAAGAGGCGACTGACAGAGAAGCCATGGACAACGCTGCCAGAAGCAGGTTCCTGTTCCAAGCCGAGGGAGAAACAAAACCGGAACTCCGTTGCCTGGGGGCCAAGATCCGGACGTGTGAAAACGAGCTGAGGTTCATTGAGGAAAAAATTTATTGTGGAAGCGGAACCGTCAGGGGGTCGCCGGGAATGGCTTCGTTCTCGATGGCTCGATCGTTTGGAACAGACACCACCTGATCCTCCTCATCCACTTTGATCAGAGGTTGTCCGGCAGGATCCAAGAGACTCGCTGTCACAAACATAATGAGATTGCGCTTCACATGCTGATCCGCGCTGGTCCGGAAGAGGCGTCCCGCCAGAGGAATGTCCCCAAGAATGGGAACCTTGTCCTCCACCTTCTGGACATCTTCGCGCATGAGCCCGCCCAGCACGACTGTCTGTCCATCGTGGACAGACACCTGGGTTGTCACCTCGCGGGTGGAAAAAACCGGCTGGTTGATCACGTTCTCCGTGGCCACGATTTCCGTTCCAGGCCCGAGAACAGGAAGTCCCCCCACAATATAAAGAGATGCCACGCTGGCATTGATCGGGCTTCCATAATTGATGAAACCGTCAAACTCGACAACCCTTGGCGCAAGCACCAAATCAATGGTATATCCATCCGGCCCCACAGTTGGCTCCACTTCCAAAGTGATTCCTACAGGTTTCATCTGAAATGCCGTCGGTGTGGTGGGAACAACAGGGGTAAATACGGACCCCGCACTGGCCTGCACCTGGGGAAGGTCGTATTCGGAGGGATACCGGAACTCACGGACAATTTCGATCGTCGCCCGCTGCCCGCTTTTGGTGGTCACCTTGGGGGCACTCACCAAGTCGACTCCCTTGCTTTGATTCAAAGCACGGAGAACAACCTGAAATTGCGGATTCGTAAAGACTCCGGCCAAAGCCAGCACAGCCGGGGCTGGTCCTGCCGGACTTCCAAAGAGCAGGCCATCCACGGCATTCACGCTGATTGCCCGCGTGCCCGAACGGTTTCCGGCTGTCAGCGGCCCCTGGGTGGAGGAGGTTGCGCCAATGGGAACCGTTGTCGATCCTGGAGTCATTATTGGGAAGGAATCGGTAGCGATGCTCGTTCCCCCCGCCGTTGTTCCTCCACCGCCATAAACACCGGTTCCAAACGGAAGGGCAAATTGACCGACCAACCAGTCAAACCCAAGTTCCTTGAGGTTGTTTTGGGTGATTTCCAGGAATTTCGATTCGATCTCGACCTGGCTGGGAGGCGTGGTCAGAGAGGTTTCCACCAGCGTGTCCACAAGGTCCAGGTTCGTCTGGGTGTTTTTGACAATCAGGCGGCTTGTGGAAGCAATGTAGTTGGCACTGGCCCCCTCGGGGAATGTCACTCCCTGCGACTCCAAAAACTCACGCGCTCCCGAACGCGCAGCGACTGCGGATTGCGAGCCGGGGGCCACACCGGGGACGGCGGCCGAACTGGAAGCAGGAAGTGAGGTGATGAAGCTCGGGGGAACTTTGTATTCCTTGGTGATCAGGACATCCGTCGGCTCGGATTGGGGAACGACAACCACCGAATACGGTTCCACTTTCAGCTTCAGGTTGGCGGCACGCGCCACATAATCAATGGCGGCCCGCAAGGGAACATCCGTGAGCGAAAGGGTAATGCGGGATGTGGCTTCCACAGCATCCGGAGCCAGCTTGAGAACGATATTGATCCCTTTGCGAGCGGGATCCTGATCGACGGTATCCAGAGAAGCAGCCCGTTGCTTGATGAAGTCCAAGGCCTCGCGCACCGTGGCATCCCGGAAGTCGATCTTGGGAATGATGATTTCGTCGAGTTTGCGGTTGATGGCAGCTGTTCCACGGGTGTCGATTTGCGGCTGCTCGATGATCTGCGAGGCACCGACATCGAATTTGCGAACGGGAAGTTCCCAAGCCTTGTTGACCTGACGAATCATGTCTCCACGCGCTTCACTGTACGATGTGTCGGCGTATTGGGTACGGGCCAGATTGACCTGCTCCATTCCCCGACGGGCGGCAATATTGTATTTGTCGATATTGAGCACCTGCTCATAGCGCTTGAACGCCAGATCGTACCGGCCGGAAGCATAAAATCCCTGACCTTCCTGTAGAAGCTGTTTGACTTCTTCCACGTTCGCCGCAAAGCCGGGTGTCATTGTCTGACTGTAAAAGGAAGTCTTGTCCTTGAGTTCGTTGCTTAGCGCCACCGCAGGCTTGTAAGACGGGTTGTAACGTTCCTCCAAAACAACCGCAACCGTTGTCTTGGCATCCTCAAACCGGCCTTCGGAAATCCGCTGCCTGGCCAGCTTTACCGCAGCATCGGAAAAACCATCCAATGCCTGCTGCCGCAGATCGGCCGCGGCGGTTCCTCCGGATGGCAACATGTCCACCGCACTCTTGAAGTAAGCAAAGGCACTCTCGTAATCCTGGGTCTGCAAGGCCTGCTGCCCCTTGGCGACAACACCCTTCGCATACTCCGCAGTCTGTTCCGAACGGCGAATCTGCCCCTCGGCGGTTCCCTGAACTCCCGGGTATTGGGCTTGGAGGGAGGAGGAAAATCCGGTGAGAAGAACGGCGAGAACGGGGGTGAACAATGCGGTTCGGAGGATTCCCGGACACAACAACCAAGGTCTTTGCACGGGGGAAAAGTCCGGGCCACTAAACAGCGGGGTCAATTTCATGAATGGTTCGGGCAGCATGGAAGGAAATCCGGTCGGTTGGTCAGTCCGCCTTCTGGATCCGGATCTTCTGTCCGGTCTCAAGGTCTTGTATTTGGGCTTCTTGTGCGGAAATGTCAATAAGTTTGTATTTTCGGGCGCTCTCTGGCGGAAGGGTAAACTCGTCGTCCTTTTTCACCCGCACTTTGGAATTGTCGTAGAGGTAAAGGAATTCTCCGAAGGAGGTGGGATCGTCTGCTTCCTTGTCAAAGACCAGGGTGATTTTCTGTCCGGTCCCGGTATTTTCAATGACAAGCTCGGAAATATCGACCTCCATGTCGTTCTTGTTCATCGACTTCTTCTCGTAGGAAAGGATCTTGTAGGGAGCTCCTTCGATCATGTCTCCCAGCTTCAAAAACTGGGTGCGCCCCCCGAGATCGCGGGTATTGATCGTGAACGTCTGCCCTTCATCCGGTGTTCCGCTGAATTTGAGACGGAAGGGCTTGGGATCGAACTTCGTCAACCGGAGCTTTGTATAATAAGGAGGAACCGATTTGTCATTCGTGGGATCGGACTGCGCCAGAAATTCCTCCAGATTGCTGAAGTGGTCTTTGTCGGGATCCTGGTTCTTGATGTCGGGATCGGCGTAATCCAGGCTGTATTTGATTAACCAGGCATTTTTGATTGGCGGATGGAGGTCTTCCCCTCCTTCCAGCGGATCAAAGAGTTTTCCATCCATCAGAACATAGGGCCTGGAAACAAGGAGCGATCCCTCGTGGGGAGTCCAGGAACGCGGATTGGCGGCCAGAGTGGCGGCCCCATCAACGGATTTTGTGTCCGGCGGCACAGTCGTATTGTCCGGTTTCTTGGTACTGTTGCGTTCGGCGAAATTTTCGGAAAAGGCCATGGCCTGCCAGCCGAGCCAGCCCGAGCATGCGATCAGGACAAAAGCGAAGACGCCGAGCAGGGCGCGTTCATAATGTTTTTTAATCCAATCCATGAATCTTATTTTTGGGGGGCCGCCGGTTCGCTGAAGTCCAGCATTTCCAACCGGAGCGTGGCTTTCACCAGCTCCCGGCCGAGAATGACCTGAAGACTGTTCTTGTTTTTGTCAGGTGCACCGGCAGCCGCAGAAAAGGCGGACTGCGGGGAAGCCGCTGACTCCACCCCCTTCTTCGAGGGAGCCTGCGAAGCCGAGTTTTGGAGATCCAGAGAACGCACGATCAGGAATTGATCGGCCCCCAGAAGCGAATTGAAGGCGACACGAAATTTCCCCTGTTCGGCGGTGAACCCAATGTCGAAAGGAAACCGGGAAAACGTGGGCTCATCCGCATTGTCCTTCCCCTTTTTCTTGTCAGCCGCCGGGGCGGACAATGCAGGAGATTCCTGTGGAAGCGGCATACGGGCAACTCCATCGATGGAGGCCACCTTGAAATCCACCAACCGGGAAACAATCGTTTGGATCACCCGGAACTGCCGGTTGAGGAATGGAGCGGCCTGGTCGGTGGGCACCTGGGTCTGGTATTGATCGAAGCCAAAATAGAAATTGGCCGGGAGCTTCACCCCATTCGCTTCCGCGCGACTCCGGAGATCATTCACGGCAGATCTCAACCCATCTTGGAACACCTGCGGCGTGATCGTTTCGTCCAGCGGCACCTCCATCTTCGCCAACTGGGCACGCAAACTGTTGATGCGGGACGTATAGTCCTCCAGACCCGCTTGCACGACTTTCAGATTTTCCTGGTTGGGAAACGGAACTTTGTTCTGCAGGGTGTGGAGCTTGGCGATCTCCGCCGCACAGGCCTCCGACGAAGCAGTGTAGGCGGTGGCAGATTGGAAAATCAGGTAGCCAAGAGCCCCCGAGCCGACAAGGCAAACGGCGACAATGGCGGAAAGAAAGGGGTTTTCCTTGAACCAGTTCATGGGAGCAAAATCGGAGTGCGCAGAGGCAGAACCAGAGTGTAGCCGTAGGCCCAGCTTTCTCCGGTGGGCGTGGTGCGTTGGGTGACGATTTTCGCCTTGTCCTCCGGAAGCGCAAACACCGGCGAAGTCTTCAGTTTTTCCACAAACTCATCAATGATTCGGGCTTCCTTGTCATTCGGAGGATTGTCCAAATAGAGCCCTTTGATCTCCAATGCCGTGATGGAGGGAGGCCCGGCCGGTTGTTGTCCGGGCTTGGGAGGACCGGATGGCTCGGGACGGGCGGGAGCTCCCGACTTGTCGAAAGAAAGCACTTTTCCCCCCACCATGGGATGCAATTCGGTGATCCAAATGAACCGGGCCGGCAACTTTGATCCGAGCTCATCGAAGATTTCCGACCACGCGGAGCGCTCTGCGGAAGCCAACAACAACGGCGCAACCGTGGCGGCCATTTTCTTCTGCTCCCCCACCAGTTTGTCCATTTGCCCGGCAATTCCCTCCAGCTTGGAAACATCGGCCCGGACCCCCGCAAGGACCTCGTCCGTGACTTTCGTCGCCTGGGTGAAATAGAGCCACCAAGCGGCCAGAGTCAGCAAAAGACAGATCGTGGCAAGCACCAAAAACGGTTTCCTTCGGGCCAGATCCTGCTCCTTCACAACGGAGGGAGGCCGCAGGTTGATCTCCAACGGACAGGCCCCCGACGAACGCAACGCCACCCCAACCAGTTCCCCGAAAGTATGGGCCTTCGCCGCAAGGGCTTCCGCAACAGATGCACTGCCAACAGTCACATTCCGCAGGGGGTTCAAAAACTCGATCGGCGCCTGGAGTTTCTCGCTGAAGAACTCCACCATGTAAGGCAGGCTGACCGTTCCCCCACAGAGGAAAACCCGCACCGGCTGGCTGCCCGACTGGCTGGTGCGATAAAAGCTGATCGAGCGCGCGATTTCGGCATGCAACCGGGTCATCGTGTTGCGCACCACCTTGGCCACCCGTGCCTCGGTGGGATCGCTGGGCTCTGCATACGCGCCTCCGAGACTCACAAACCCTTTTTCCACCTTCAACTTCTCAGCCAGCGTGATGTCCTGATTGAACTCCTTCGCCACAGCGGCACTGATCGAGTTGCCCCCGACCGGAATGCTTCGGCTGAAAGCGCGGTCCGCCTCCACAAACACGAGATTCGTCGTCCGCGCACCGATGTCAATGATCAGTGAGCATCCCGAAGTGTCCGGGTAATTGAAACGAAAGGCGTTGTAAACCGCCATCGGTGCCACGTCGATGATGTTGGGCTTCAGACCGCCGACGCTCACCGAATCCGCCACCTCATTCAACTGGTCCGACTTCATCGCCACCAGGACAACATCCCAGTTCCCTTCGCGCTGGTGACCCATGATCTGGTAATCCCAAACCACTTCATCAATCGGAAACGGAACATTCTGCTGTGCCTCAAAGGCAATGATCGAGCTGACATCCTCCGGGGAAGCTCCCGGCAATTTCACAAACCGGGAAAAAACCGATTGGGCCGGCAGGCAGAAGTTGACCGCCTCCTTGGCCGGAACCTTCAACGCGGCACGCAGTTCCTTGACTGCCTCCTGGATCTGCACGGGCCGTGTGGCATCGGCCGAAGGATCGGTGATGAGCTCCGTTTCCCGGAAGGCCTGAAGACTCAATCCCCCGTTGGGCAGCTTGTGGAATTCGGCCAGACTGACCGTCTGCATGCCGAGATCAAGAGCGAAGATACGTGTTGGTTTGGCCATTGAAAAACTCCGGGATCAGTTGCCGGACTTCGACTTGATGGCCTCGTAATAATCCCACTCGAGCGGAGCGAACGGGGTTTCGCTTTTGTTCAGAATCGCTCCGTCTGTCGGAGTGTAGAGCGCTGTGTTGTCCCACCAACCCTTGTCTCCCTTGATTGTCCCCTTGGACGTGGAAATGGCAAGAAGCCCGTCTTTTCCGGTCACCGTCACCCCCACATCGATCAACGCCTGCTGGGCATTGACCGGCACCTTCCCGTCAAACAATTTGGCAAGCGTTCTCGGGCTGACATATGCAACGGAATGCAACCCTTTCTCCTGGGGCACATGAACATGGGTCACCGAACCCGTAAGCAGCGTCGGCTTCTTGTCCTCGTTCACCGACTCGTTTTTCAGAAGAATATAGTAATTGAATGTCAATTCCTCCGCAAACTTCGGCGCCTTCGCGAGAGCATTCCGATCAAACGTCACTTCCACCTCCAACCAGGATCCGGGCCGCCCGGAGGTCTTCTTCGAGTAACCGCTGGCGGAAATTTTCGGAGAATCAATCAACGAGGGCTCGATCTTGGCAATCGTCACTTCCGTGTTCAATGCGGGCTGCTGGGCCAAGCCGGGAATCGAAACAACCAGAAGCGCCGACAAGATCAGGGGAATCGAGGCGAAGGAGGGGCGCATACGGGGACGAGTGATAGATAATCAATGAGGTGAAGTAAATAACAAAACCCAAATGCAACAAAGATTATGCAACCCCCACCTTGCCGCGGAAAAACTCGATGGTTTTTCGGATTCCTTCTTCAAAATCCACCTTCGGCTCCCACCCAAGCAGCTTGCGGGCAAGGCCGATGTCCGGCTGACGCACTTTCGGATCGTCCACAGGAAGCGGACGGTGTTCGATTTTTGCCTCGGCCCCGATGATCCGGATGATCTGGTCCGCAAACTCCCGGATCGTCATTTCACGGGGGTTCCCGATGTTCACCGGTTCATGATAGTCGCTCATCATCAGGCGGAAAATGCCGTCGATCAGATCTGAGACAAAGCAGAAGCTCCGGGTTTGGTTGCCGTCACCGAAAATCGTGAGGGATTCTCCGGCAAGTGCCTGTCCGATGAAGGCCGGAACAACACGCCCGTCGTTCAGGCGCATCCGGGGTCCGTAGGTGTTGAAAATCCGGACGATGTGGTTGTTCATCCCGTGGAAACGGTGATAGGCCATCGTGATCGCTTCGGCGAACCGCTTCGCCTCGTCGTAAACCCCGCGCGGCCCGATCGGGTTCACATTGCCCCAGTAATCTTCCGTCTGGGGGTGAACCAGGGGATCTCCGTAGCATTCCGACGTGGATGCCAGCAAAAAGGCCGCCCCCTTGTCCTTGGCAAGCCCCAGCGCATTGTGCGTTCCCAACGAACCCACTTTCAGCGTGGGAATCGGGATCTTGAGATAATCGATCGGACTGGCCGGACTCGCGAAATGCCAGACAAAATCCACCTTCCCCGGAAGGAAAATATACTCCGTCACATCATGGCAGATGAATTTGTAACTCTTGTTCCCCGCAAGATGCTCGATGTTCGCCACATTCCCCGTGATCAGATTGTCAATAGCGACAACACGATGCCCTTCGGCAAGGAGGCGGTCGGTAAGATGGGAACCGAGGAAACCGGCTCCGCCGGTGACCACGCTGGTAGGTTGCGAAGAAGAAGAAGATGGCATGACAGCCCCACACAATGCCCGAGTCAGAAAAATTGGCGAGGAGATTTCTGCCTTCCGGAGCCGGGAAAAATCCTCCACGGGGCAGGACGGCTTCCATCGGGGAACGGTGAATACGATTGACGAAACCCGGAGGATTCCCCAAAAGCATCCGCTCACATTTCTCTGTGGATAACATCTCCATCCAGCGTCCGCGCAATCTTGACTGGCAACGCGCCTCGGCCCTTCTCTACGGAGACTGGGGCACCAGCAAGGCCTACGTCATCGGCCTCGCCTTCGCCGCCAGCGGCTTCGCCTCTCTTCCCATCATTGTGGCGGTCTGCGCCCTCACGGCGCTTGTCGGCCTGAACTATCTGGTTGTCTGCCGGTGCTTCCCCGACGGGGGCGGCGTTTACTCGGCTGCCAGTACGCACGGAAAACTGCTTGCCGTGGTCGGCGCCCTGCTTCTGGTTGCGGATCTCACCGTGACCGCCGCCCTGAGCGGATGGGCCGCGTTGAGCTATCTCGGTGTCCCGAAGCAATACATCATGGTGGCCACCATCGGCCTCGTTGTGTTCATCGGCGTGATCAATCTTTTCGGTCCGCGGCACAGTGGCAGCTTCGCGGTGGCCCTGGCCCTCCCGACGGTGGTGGTGGTGATCTCGATCATCCTGCTCAGCGTTCGGTTTCTGAGCTTTGACCATCTCGAGCCCCTGAACGAAAGTTTCGGCCATGTCTGGGTCTCCTTCGTGGGAGTCATCCTGGCCCTGAGCGGCGTGGAAGCGATCGCCAACCTCACGGGAACTCTCAAACCGGACAAAGGTTCGGTCATCGGACATCCCAAGGTCGGCTGGGCATCCGCAAAAGCCATTCTCCCCGTCGCGCTGGAAGTCAGCGTGGGCACCGCACTTCTGGGCTGGGCCATGCTGTCCCTGCCGAAGCACCTGGCTCCGGAAATGGTCGTCCGCAAGGAAGACATGCTCCGCTTCATGGCGGAACAATACGGCACGATGAACTTCGGCCATTGGTTCGGGGCGATCTTCGGCCTGGGCGTGGGCGTCGTTTTCGCCCTGCTGCTCCTGAGCGCGGTCAACACGGCGGTCGCCGCATTGATCGGCCTGCTCTTCATGATGTCGAGGGAGGGCGACATGCCCCGCGGATTCTCCAAGCTCAACACCCACGGGGTTCCCCTCGTTCCGCTTGCCATCGCCGTCGGTCTGCCGGTGTTGGTGCTTCTGCTCACGGACAATTTCGACGCGCTCGCGGGCCTCTACGCCATCGGTGTCGTCGGGGCCATTTGTGTCAACCTCGGCTCCTGCGTGACCAACCTGAAACTCCCCATGCACTGGGCGGAACGGGTCCTGATGGCCGGAACCTTCCTGATCCTCGTGGCGGTGGAAATCACCCTGGCGCAGACAAAACACGAAGCCCTCTTCTTCGTGGTCTGCGTGCTCATTGTCGGCCTCTCGCTCTGGGCCTACTCCCAGCGCCTGAGCGGCATCCGGACGCTCACCGTCAGCAAGGAAATCGCCGAACTCGTCCGGCCGGAGGTGGTCGAGACTCTCCGCCACCCGGTCGCCGAAGCACAGAAAATCCTGGTTTCCATCCGCGGACTCACCCCCGTGCTGGGCTTCGCTTTTGACGAGGCCGAACTGCGAAAAGCCTCGCTCTACATCCTGTATGTGCGGGAAGTGGCGGTCCTCTACCCGGGAAGCCCGCTGCCCTCCACAAATTGGAAGGACGATCCCGAGGCCAGCGCCATCCTCAATACCGCTCTCCAGATCGGAAAAACACGGGGCATCACCACCGTCCCCATCTACGCGGCGGCCCCCTCCGCCGCCTCACTGATCGTGGATACCGCGGCGACCCTCGGAGCGGATTTCCTCATCCTGGGAGCCTCCCACCGGGGTTCCCTCACCAAGATGCTCCGCGGCAACGTGGCTTCGGAAGTCGCGGCCAGCCTGCCGGACAACATCCACCTCATCATTCACGGGTAATCGGATATCGGGATTGGATGGCCCGCCATAGCTGGTGTCGTCTCGCGCCAGCGGGAAAAAGCAGGCCGCTTTCGTGTTGCTCCTCCCGAACAGGCGGGAGGGTGATGTTTACTCATGACCATTGCCGACCTCCGGGCGGGTCTACTTGCAAGGGAGATATTGACTGTCAACGCCTGTTCAAGTTGAACCGCCGCGAGCGGTGGCGCGGCTCGTGCTCTGCGTTTCCGCACGAGCCGTGACACTGCGAGGCATCGGAACTTCACTCCGTTTTGCACATATGCACGGACTGACACCTTCGACCTTCGACGTGCTTTAACGCGAAAATCAGGTTGAGGAAGAGAATATCCACGAGCTACAATAAGCCTTCATGGCAAACTGGAAACTCGTTGTTCTGCCCGGCCCGAAGGGAATGCTTCTTTCCTTTGTAATGCTATTTTCCCTGCCGCAGACGAAAGCCACCCGGAATATAGTTGGCAAATCTGCACCGGAAATTATTTTCCAAACTCCCTCTCTCCGTTCGGTGAAACTTTCTGAATTCCGCGGAAAATGGGTTTTCCTTCATTACGGAGGAGCTTGGAATAGGAATTCTCAGTTTACCGGACAAGTTTTTGCACATATTCACCGGGCTCTTGATGGCAAACCGACGGTGCTGGTGGATGTTTTCGACGACCCGACGTTTGCAGATGTGGATTTGTTCAGTTTTTCGATGCCGGCAGAGTTCCGTGTCCGTGTCGCAAAATCGCGTGATTCGGGCAACTTGCGTCCGTCTCGTTTGCCTGCATGGTATGTGATTGATCCCACTGGAATTGTTCGCGCAACAGGCGGCTTGGAAGAACCTGAATCTCTGCGAAAAAAGGTTGGCGGAGCCCTTGCGACAGATCCGGATTTTCAAAATGTCCCGCTCGCTCCCGATCCATCAGAATCGATGCTCGAACGAGCAATGTATCTATACATCAAAAGGAACTATGCAAAATCCGAAGCTGAAGCTGCGGAGATCCTTGCAAACGATCCTCACAACGAACTGGCAATTGTTTTTCTGCATTTTGCTGCGGCATGGACAAAAGGCTACGGTGGTGCGGAAAAGGACATTGATGAACGGCTACCAAAGACTCACAAACCCTCGGATCGACTTCTGATCCATCTGGCACTCTATCGGCACCTGAACCACGCCACCACCACAACCAGTGCTGCAATCCGATCAATGGCCGACCAGTATCCTGAGAGTCATTATCTCGAATGCCTCCGATTATATCTCGACCGACTGCCCGAAAGTCTCACGCATCAAGAGCAGGATCTGCTTGTGACGGCAAAGAATACGGCTCTGGACGAGTCCATGAATATCTATCGGGGATACGTGCTGCAAAGCCAGGGAAACTACGGTCAAGCGGAGGCTCTCTTCCGCCGCATGCGATCTCCCAAAAATCTGGCACTCCTTCCCCTCATCTCCAACTTGGTCTGTCAAGGGCAGTTGAAATCCGCTTCGAATGTGCTGAAGTTTCCCAAAGATCTGACCCCAGACAATGCCGGACCGGCTGATGCGTGGAAAAAGATGCATTCCGAATCCGTACTTGGGAGATGGGAGCTGGCCGCCCGGTATGCCAGTCGCTACCGGACAGTGCGACCAGAAAAGCTCCAGGGACTCCTTGTCGAATGGTTGGCGGCAATAATGCAGAAACAAAGTTCCCGCGCAGAGGAGCTGGCACGGGAGTCCGAAGAGTTTGCAAAATCCTCGCCCCATTATGAACTGGCCGCCAGTTTTCTTGCGAAGAATGAGATTCCCTCCGTCCGAGAGATTGGCATTTTGAGCGATGGCAATATCCGCTTCGACACGGCATTGTTTTTCATCCTCCGACAGTGGCAGAGAGTCGGCCCGGATGCCGCCATCTCATCCTCGGCCATATTCCAACCAGCATTCAGTGCTCCCCATTGGCAATATGCCTTTATTAACCATCTGAGAATGTTTTCCATTCCTGCCCTGCAGCGCGAGTCACGGAGCCGATGACCTTCATCAATGCAGGACGCAGTTTTCAAGGGGGTTTTTGTGGAGTTTTGGAGCTTGAACCCCTATGCGCAGTTCTTCTGTGGGGAGAGGGAGATGCAAGAATGGGGGGAGCCGTGCGAAGCGAGCGAACTGGTCCACTTCCGTGCGGATATCGGGCCCGTGAGGGCGCGGAGAAAATCCCCAGCTATCGCTGTTTTCGGGCAATCCTCCGGTTCACAGCCGGAACTTCACTTCCCGGACCATCTTCTTTCCAAACCGTTCCTGAAGCTTGGAAAGAATCTCCCTCTTCCACGTCCGGTCGAGCTCGTAACGCACGCTGGGCTGGACAACCTGCACGGTCAACACCCCTCCGCTCAAACCCACAGGCAGGGAATGCTGCGCCAGGAAATCCCCCACCACCTCGCGCCACGCCGCAGCCACCTCCTGCTCACCCAAGCGCTCGCCAAGACCAAGTTTGGGCATCACCTTCCGGAGCAGATCCGCAACGGAGGCACATCGCTCCGGACGGGGCTTCGGATCTTCGAGTCCCCTCCACTCCGTGAGGGCTTTGCGGCGCAGGGAATCCGGTGACATACCAGGTAGAGACAGGGTTACCCCCGCGGGCTCGTCTCTGCGCGAGCAATCGCCGGATCCGGAATAAAGTGATGGTTTTCAGGCATTGGTTTTGACGGTTTCCAGTGGAGAGGCGAGCCCCTCCGCCCGAAGGCGGCAAGGGCAGGCAGCATTCCTGTGCGGGGCTTCCGCACTCCACCACGGTCCGCGCCCGTTGCAGGCTCGGACGCCACGCTTTGAGCCTCCACGAATCCCAAGATATCATGCGGCAGGTCCGGGTGCAAACCTGCTTCCACCTCCGCCAGAAGTTCCCCCGATTTGGTCTTTTGTCGACTTGGGAAGGTTGTACCAAAAAGAGGGCTCCTCTTCCTGCCGACGGAGAAAAAATTTCTCCCGATACCCGGCTTGCCATGAACGGGGGGGCGTGCATGATCCCCGGTGCCATGAAGCGATTGAAAATTGGGGTTTTGGGATCGGGAAAAGGATCGAATTTCCGCGCGATTTTGTCGGAGATCCGGGCCGGACGCCTGGAAGCGGAGCCGGTGATGGTCATGGCCGACGGGGAGGGAGCCGGGATTCTCGATCTGGCCCGCGAAGCAGGGATCCCCGCGCGGGTGATCCGTGAACCGAAATTCCGCACCAGGCTCTCGCCGGAGGTGGAGGCGGGGGTAGTGCACGATCTTCTTGGGGCGGGGGTGGAGTTGGTCGTGCTGGCCGGTTATATGCGGCTGGTGAAGTCCCCGCTTTTGGAGGCCTTTCCCCGCCGGGTGATCAACATCCACCCCGCACTCCTGCCCGCTTTCCCGGGTCTCGAATCCTGGCGGCAGGCTCTGGAGGCGGGCGTTTCCAAGACCGGCTGCACCGTACATTTTGTGGATGCCGGGATGGACACCGGGGAGATCATCGCGCAGGCGGAGGTGCCGGTGTTGCCCGGGGACTCGGCGGAATCGCTGCATGCCCGGATCCAGGTCGAGGAGCACAAACTTTACCCGGCGGTCATCGCAAGGTTTGCCTCGGGGGAATTGCCATGAGCCGGTTCCGGATCTGGGATCTCAATCCCGAACAGCAACGCGCCGCAACCCACGAATCCGGACCGCTTCTGATTCTGGCGGGAGCGGGGACGGGAAAAACCCGGACGATTGTCGCGCGGATCACCTGGCTCGTCTCGCAGGGGGTCCCCCCCTCGGGTATTCTGGCGGTCACGTTCACGAACAAGGCCGCCCGGGAGATGAAGGAACGCATCGCGGGGATGCTGGACTCCGAAAAAGCCGGCGAGATCACGGCCAGCACATTCCACGCGCTCTGCGTCCGGATTCTGCGCGCCGATGCCGACAAGCTCGGCTACAAAAACAATTTCAGCATCTTCGACGAGGGCGACCAGCTCGGGCTCATCAAAAAGATCATCAACCGCGTGACCGCCCGCGACGAGAAACTTGATCCCGGACTCGCGAAGAACATGATCAGCAAGGCCAAGAACAACGGTTGGGCCGCGCCACAGGACGAGGAGACCGTCATCGGGGCCGTTTACGCCCGCTACAACCGCGAGCTTCACGCCCTGAATGCCATGGACTTCGACGATCTCCTCATCCAGGCGGTGCGGCTGTTGACCGACCATCCGGAGGTCCGGGAAAAGTGGCGTTCGAGATTTCGCCACATGCTGGTGGATGAATTCCAGGACACGAACCGCCTCCAGCTCGACCTGGTGAGCCTGCTTGCCGCAGGCGATCCGCCGAATGTCTGCGTGGTCGGCGACGACGACCAGAGCATCTACGGCTGGCGCGGGGCCGAGGTGTCGAACATCCTGGAATTTGAAAAGCATTTCCGGAATCCGGAAATCATCCGCCTGGAGCAGAACTACCGCAGCACGAATGCCATTCTGGGAGCTGCCAACCGCCTCATCCGGAACAATCCCCGCCGCCGCGGAAAAAACCTCTGGAGTCCGCAGGAAGGCGGCGATCCGGTCCATGTGGTCTCGGTGGCCGACGACAAAAAGGAAGCGGAATTCGTCGTGAATGAGATCGGGGCGATCCGGGCCGCACAGAACCTGCCGTGGGAACATTTCGCCATCGCCTACCGGATGAACGCCCAGTCGCGACTGCTCGAGGAAAATCTCCGCCGCCTGCGGATTCCCTACCGGCTCATCGGGGGGAAAAGTTTTTTCGACCGCCGCGAGGTGAAGGACATCCTGGCCACGATGACCTGCCTGATCAATCCCGCCGACGATGTGGCGCTCCTGCGCATCATCAACACACCTCCGCGCGGGATCGGGGCCACGACCGTCGAACTCGCCCTGGAACACAGCGCGAAGGCCCACAAAAGCCTTTTTGACACCATCACCGCCCCGGAATTTGCCGAGCAGGTCTCGCGCAAGACCCACGCGGCGATCCAGACCTTCGCCGAGGATCTCGCCTCCACGCGCATCCACCTCCTCACACCCGGGGCCGATGCCGCCCACCTGGTCTCCCAGTTTTTGACGGAGTCCGGCTACTTCGAGGATCTCAAGCGTTCGTGCAAGACCCCCGAGGAGGAACTCAACCGCGAGAGCGGCGCAAAGGAAGTCCTCCGCGCCCTGGCCGAGCACCAGAAACGCTCGACCTCCGGCCTGCGGGGATTTCTTGATGAAATGACTCTCGACCGCGAACGCGACGAGGACAAGAAGGACGACGCGCGCGGGGTCACGCTCATCACCCTGCACGCCGCCAAGGGCCTGGAGTTCCCCCATGTCTTTCTCATCGGCGCGGAGGACGGTCTGCTCCCCCACGAACGCTCGAAGTCCGAGGGCACCGTGGACGAGGAACGCCGGCTGTTCTATGTCGGGATCACCCGAGCGATGAAATCCCTCACGATCACCCACTGCCGGCACCGGACGAAATTCGGAAACGCCATGTATTGCCGCCCGAGCCCGTTTCTCAAGGAAATCGAAGGCGAGGGAGTCTTGGTGGAAGACCATGAGGAAATCATGAGCCGCCCCGTCGAGGATGAGGACATCTTCGCCTCCTTCGCCTCGTTGCGCGAAATGCTCGAACGCGAGTGACGAAATTGTCACAAAAAGAAACGTTGCGTTTTTTGAGGGTTGGAATATTTGATTCAAATCATGATATCGACCATCAAGCGGTTTGTTGTCGTATCCGCCGGCGCCATCAGTCTCACGCCGGTTTTTGCCCAGGACACCCCTCCCTCCGGCCCGAAGCCCGGCGAAGAGGAATCGAAGTATGCCGAAGCCGATCAGGCCAAGCTTGTCAATCTCGACAAAGTCGCGGGATTCGGAGGCATCGACTTTGGGTCGTCATTTTCCACCAAGGGGTTTGATCTGGAGCAGGATCGTGGCGCACTGAAGATTTACAAGAAGAGCGGGGAGAAACTCCTGCTGGGCCCGGCTCTGCTGGAGACCGTTCTTTATTACGTGTTCGACGGGAAATTTTACGGCGTGGCCTTCCACACGAACGACGGGCAGGATTCCATGGCCCTCAAGAGCGTCCTGATCAACGCCTTCGGCCTCGGGCAGAACGACGAAGAGGGCGGACCCTCCACCGCCTGGCTGTCCAAGAAAAACGGTGCCTTCTTCGATCTCAACACCTCCACCGGCGACGGCAGCGCCTTTCTCTTCGACATGAAACTCCACGATGCCGCGCTCGCCGAGCAGTCCGCCTCGGCAAAAGCAGCAGCCCAGCAGCTCATCCAAGGAAAACTATGAAACCCACATTCACCAACCACCTCAAGACCCTGATGCTCGGCGGTGCGATGGCCCTCGCAGCCGGACAGACGGCCCCTGCTGCGGCGGTTCCTGCCGCTCCGGCCACCGAATCCCCCGTGGATCTGCGTGTCGCCAAAGTGCGCGAGGCCCTCGACGCCAAATCGGAAAATGCCCTGGCTCCCGGACAGGGAACCGGCACCGATGAAGCCGGAATGATGTGGTGGAGAAACGCCTGGGGCAACGGCGGCTGGCACAATTGGGGCAACGGCTGGCACAATTGGCACAACGGCGGCTGGGGCAACTGGCACAACTGGTAATTGACCTCCGCTCCCCATAGCACGGAGCCGGACTCCCCGGAGAAAGCCGCCGCTTTCCCGGGTTGCGGGGAATGGTTGAAGCTGGCCGTCATCCAGCCCTCGCCTTTTTGCAATATCAACTGCGATTATTGCTATCTTCCCTCCCGTTCGGAAACACACCGGATGGACGAGGAAACTCTCCGGTCGGTTGTCCGGGGAATTTTCGCCACCGATCTCGTCCGGGAATCCCTCACGTTCGTCTGGCATGCGGGCGAACCGATGGCGGTGCCGATTCCCTGGTATCGCCGGGCTTTTGAAGTCATCCGCGAGGAAGCTCCCGCGGAGTTGAAAATCATCCATTCTTTCCAAAGCAACGGCACCTTGATCGACGAGAAGTGGTGTGCGTTCATCAAGGAAACCGGGATTTGCCTGGGTCTCAGCATCGACGGGCCCGCCGGGATCCACGATGCCCACCGGAAGACCCGCCAGGGAAAGGGCACCCACGAACGGGCGATGCGCGGGGTGGAACTCCTTCGGGCACACGGATTGGACTTCCACGTCATTGCTGTTGTCACGCAGGACTCCCTTGATCGCGCGGACGATATCTTCGATTTCTTTGTCGGCCACGGCATCGTTCGTTTTGGATTCAACATCGAGGAAAAGGAGGGCATTCACACCGAAAGCTCGCTCGATGCCGGCCAAAACAGCCGAGTGGAGGCCTTCTTCCAGACCCTGTTCAAGCGCCAGAAGGCCATGGGAGGGGCCGTGCGGATCCGGGAATTTGACTTCGCCCTCCAGCGGATCCTCTGCAACCACGAAGCGGCTTCCACCGAATTTGTCTACGAAAACGAACAGGTCCGGCCGTTCGGGATTCTCAGTGTGGACTGGCAGGGAAACTTCGCGACGTTTTCCCCGGAGATGCTCGGATTGCCGACGAAGGACTACGGGGCGTTCGCCTTCGGATCGTTTCTCAACGGTGGACTCGAGGGTGCGCTTGCCTCGCCGAATTTTCTCTCCGTGCTTTCGGACACCCGGGCCGGCGTCGAGCGTTGTCGCCGGGAGTGTTCCTTTTTCAACCTCTGCGGCGGTGGGGCTCCCGCGAACAAGTATTTTGAGAATGGCACCTTCGACTCGACGGAGACCGCCTATTGCCGCCAGGTGATCCAGTTGCCGATCCGGATTGTGCTGGAGGATATCGAGCGGAGTTTGCTGCCGGCGGGCGAGTGATTATTCAGTTGCGAATCCCCCGGATCGCGCCATCTTCATCGCGATCCCTGAAAAAATGCCTGCCCATCTTCTCAAGTCGCTCGTTCCCGTTCTTCTCATCCTGATCATTGCCCTGTTTGCCCTGACCGGCCTCACGGTCATTGTCGAGAGCGGCCATGTCGGTGTCGTGCGCACACTCGGCGCAGTGAACCCCAATCCGCTCCAGGAGGGATTCCACTTCAAAAAACCGTTCATGGACCAGGTCGAGCAGGTGGACATCCGCCTCACGGCCAGTCACGCGCAGGCCACCGCGGCTTCCAAGGATCTCCAGACGGTCACCACCCAGGTCACCATGCAATACTCGCTGAACGGGGAACTCGCCCCCATGACGTATCAAAAAATCGGGACTCTCGGAAAGGTCTCCGCTTCCCTCGTGGAACCCGCGATTCAGGAATGCGTGAAGGGGGTCACCGCCAAATTCACCGCCGAGGAGCTGGTCACCAAACGGGAATTCGTGAAGCAACAGATCCAGGACGCCCTGAACAGCTTCATCAACAACACGCTCCGCCAGAAGGGCCTCGAAAATGCCATCACCATCGCCAACCTCGCGATCACGGATTTCAATTTTTCCGATGAATTCAACCGCGCCATCGAAGCCAAGGTGAAAGCCGAGCAGATGGCCCTCCAGGCGAAAAACGAAAAGATCATGCGCACCACGCAGGCCGAGGCCGCGGCCTCCGAGCGCAAGCTGGCCGCCGAGGCGGAAGCCTACTCGACCGAAGTCCAGTCCAAGGCCCGGGCGGACGCCATCCAGCGCGAAGCTCTCGCTCTCAAGCAAAGCCCCGAGATCATCCAACTGCGCTCCATCGAACGGTGGGACGGCGTCCTGCCCCGCATCAGCGGCAGCGGCGTGATGCCGTTCATGAATGTGGATGATATCGCCGGCCAGAAACCCGCGGGACGCTGAACCCGCGGTGTCAGCGGGAAAGATCCCCCTGCGCCAGCAGCTTGAATCCCTCACCACGGAGCACGGAACTCGCGCACTCGTTGTCGTCGAGATGCATCGCCAGGACCGCATGGCCCCGGGGACGGATGAGCAGCGGGTAGCTGAAATAGACGTTCACTTCCGCCATGAGCAGGGCGGCAAGGACACGGGCAAGATCCCCCGGACCTTCGTCCAACTCCACAACGATCAACTCACAATCGCTGTAAGGAATGTCCTGTTCGTGGAAAAGCTCTGTCACCCGCTCCGGATCGCTCACGATGATCCGGCCGATCGCCGATTCCGATGAGTCCTGAATGCTCAATGCAAGGACAACAATGTTGTTCTCATTGAGGAGTTTGACCACCTCAAGGAGCGCACCCACTTTGTTTTGGAGAAAAACCGAAAACTGACGGACCTGGGGACTGTTCAACTTCTCTGCCGTTGCCTGGGCCATGTTATTTGTAGGAATAAACCACGCAGAACTCCGATTTGTCGCCCTCGAGGAGGTCCAAACGGACAAAATACCGTCCGCTCACCCCCGGAACCAACCCGGCGGCAGCGGCTTGGCCGTCCTGGAAAATTTCCTCCTCCAGCGGCTGGCCGCTTTCATCGAACAGGGTGACAGACAGCTTGCGGGCCGGTGCCAGGGCGGCGGCGGAAAACCAATAGGAATTTCCCGCAAAGAGATTCACCTCGAGAAACTGCGGCTTGCCCGGCTCGAGAGTTCCGGCCCAATACCCGTCGCGAACTTTGTAGCCGTCATTTGCAAAAGCTCCGGCCAGTTCCAGAACCTTGCTGCGGGCCGTGGTTTGCGGAGCGGTGGGTTCCTGGGCGCAGAGAAGCGATGCGGAAAGAAGGAAGAGGACCGGGAATTTCATGATTCTTTTTTGCCTCCGGCGATATCGTTGACGAGGGAGTTCATTTTTGAAGCCAGTTCCTTGACGGCCCCGGCGGCGGGAGGAGTGCGGTCCTTGGTGTGAACCAGCTGGAGGGTCTCCCCGAGTTGCTGCCGCACCTCCACGATGAGGGGTTCCGTCTGCATGCGTTCGGGCAACCTGGCCAGCTCGGCCAGCAAGTATTCGACAATCGCGGGCTGGCGGAGGAGACCGGCGAGTTCCGGAGTGTAGTTCTTCGCGATGAAATCCGAGGCCACCTGTGTTCCCCGGAGCCAGGCACCGACGGTCACAAGGATCACAAGGTCGTCGTCCTTCTGCTCTGCCATGGAGAGCTTCACTTCGTTCTGGGTGGCTTCGAGTTCCTCGCGCAGGGCGCTCCAGTCGTTGTTCTCGGCAAAGTCATTGATGCTGTTCCCGCGACTGAGCACGCTTTGGCTGACATTGAGCTTCTTGGCGAGATTGATGATGTCCTTGCCCGTGTTTTTGACCCCCTGCCCGTCCTGGGCCTCGACGGCAATGTAGCCGTCCGCGACCAGAACCCCGAGCATGAGGGCCATTTGTTCCCGGCTGGCGGTGGAACCCGCGGATTTGGGAGCGAACAGTTGCGTCCAATTCGGCTGGCCCTGTTCGTCCATGGCGGCAAAAAACTCGCCGGGCGTGGGGATGGTCACCGACTCAAAAAGGACGGCGGCTTTGATCTGGTCCTGCGTCATCGGCTCTTCGGCAGCCGACAGCAAACCGGCCGAAAGAAGCGCACAGCCGAACGCACAAATAGCACCACGGGATGACATAGAGCCCCTCTTTACACCCTCCCTTTCGATTTTGCCAGTGCCATTCAATCATTCCTTCGGAAACTTTGCGGCGGGGGATTTTCTTTTTTGGGAAAAATCGGGGCTTTCCATCTTCGGGAGGCTGGGGTTAATTGGCCGCGATGCCTGTGTTCAACCGGATTTGGCTGGTGCTTGGGGTGGTTTTGACCGCCGGGTTGGCGCATGCCCAGATGGGTGATCCCGCGCTGGAGACCGGACGGAAATTCACGCCTTTCGTTCTTTCGCTCAAGCCGTCTTTGCAGATGAGCCCGCTTCCCGGGTGGATGCAGTCCCCGGCCGTGGTCCACCAGGAGACGGCGACCATCGAGATTCCCATCCCCGCCCTGTGGTCCGTGCCCGCCGTGGAATTTTATGCACTCACCGTTGTGTTTGACGACCGGGGAGACGGAGGCCCGGCGGTCGAATGGCGTTCGCCCGATGGTTCGACAAGCACGATTGCGCAGGGACTCGGGGACATGGGACTTTCCCTGGGACTGAACGCCCGGACGATCCTGCTGCCGCAATCCCTGACCCGCAACGGCGGGGTGTTGCTTGTTTCCTATTATGCCCGGTTTGAAGGACTCTCCAGTCTGGCCGTGCGGCCTGCCCGTGAAAACCCGCTGGCCGTCCTGGGCGGTCAGGGCGATCCCGCGTTGGTGGACGAAGCTTTCCGGGTGTTCGAGCGCAGCGAAGTCGACGGGCAGAGGATCACGCCGCTCAGCGGGGACATCCGCCGGGGAGCCATCGTGGAAGCGGAACTCTCCGCGCCGGTTCAGGAACTGGATGGCGAACTCGAATTCGTGGTCCCGATCGAAGGCGTCGTTGAAGGCGGGCTGCTGAAGCTTGATGTCCTCGGACTGGATCCCGAAGCATCGATCCAGGTTCAGGTCAATTCCCTCTCCGTCGGGCCCTTGGGATTTGCCCCGTTCCGACTGGATGATCCGGCCCTCGTTCCCGATGGTCTCGGCCGCCTCGTGCTTGCCGGATGGCGCACCGGCTCGGTCTTCATTCCCGCGCGTCTCTGGTTGCCCGGAGAGAATTCCGTGGTGCTGGTGCTGAAGAAATCCGCCGTGGAAACGCTCCACCCGGTTTTTATCCGCAACACCGGGCTGCATCTCCGCTTCGGTGCCGATGCTTCGGTGGAAAACCTGCCCGCTCCGGAACCGGACTTCTCCCTTCCCGACCCGCTCGTTCCCAACCCCGCCGATCCCCCCCTCCCGGAAATCATCACCGGCGTCCGGTAATTCCCAAAGAGCGGCCTTCTGTGCTTCCCTGCGGCCCCACGGCCTGCTAACAGTGACGGCTCTGTGCGTTACCGCACCAAACTCACCCTCACGCTCGTGCTTCTCTCCCTCTTCACAGGAGGGTTGGTGTTGGGCGTTTTTTTTCTCGGCTCGCGGGACATTCTGTTCCAACAGATCCGCAGCCAGGTGCTCTCGATTGCCA
Source organism: uncultured Chthoniobacter sp. (assembly GCA_964585615.1). Taxonomy (GTDB): domain Bacteria; phylum Verrucomicrobiota; class Verrucomicrobiia; order Chthoniobacterales; family Terrimicrobiaceae; genus QYQL01. The sequence continues at coordinate 38,231 of CAZPEN010000006.1, forward strand.
CAACCGGGGCCTCGCAGATCAACGGCGACAGTCACCGCGGAATTACATCGGAGGAAAACCCCGCGTATCCTGCCATCCAGGCCCGGCTCCGCGGAATCCGTGACGCCAACCGGCGGAAGGATGTCCGGGTGCGATTCGCCTACACGATGCGTCCGGGGGCGGACGGTCATTGGGAATATGTGGTCGATGCCGAGGAAGATCCCCGGCAACATTCCGCTCCCGGAGATCCGGTGAAGTTCTCCGGGGGAGACCGCCCGCTGGTCCTGGGGGAAGCGTATGCGGAATCTTCCTTCATCACCGACGATTACGGAGTCTGGCTGAGTGCAAACGCCCCGGTCAAAACCTCCGATGGCACACCCGTTGCCATGCTCGGCGTGGATCTCGCCGCATCGGACATTCTCGCCCGGATGAACACCCTCCTTGCCATCGGCGTTCTTTCCATCGGGATCGCCTCCGCGTGCGCCATCCTCCTCGGAATTCTCCTTGCGGGGCGGGCCACCCGTCCGTTGATGGAAATTCGCAGCACTCTTCGGCGGATTGCAAAAGGGGATTGGGAGGCACACGCCACCGTGGCGAGCAGGGATGAATTCGGGGAAGTTGCACAAACGGTCAACCAGATGGCGGTGTCCCTGCGGGAAAGAGAAATGCTCAAAGGAGCGCTGGCCCGCTATGTTTCCCACGAGATTGCCGAACGCGTGCTGGCCCAGAACGGCCCCGGGATGCTCCAGGGGAAACGCCGGGAAATCAGCGTGTGCATCGTGGACATCCGCAACTTCACCGCCCTGTCCTCCCAATTGTCCCCGGAAGACATCGTCCGCTTTCTCAACGATTTTTTTGAGCGGATGATCGAGGTGGTTTTCAGCCACCGCGGCACGCTCGACAAATTCCTCGGCGACGGATTCCTCGCCATCTTCGGGGCTCCGCTCGACGATCCGAACCACCGGGAAATGGCGCTCCGCGCCAGCCTCGCCATGCTCCGGACGAAGGAAGCCATCCGCGGCGAAATGCTGGCCACCCACGGCGTGGACCTGCGCATCGGCATCGCCGTTCACACCGGACCGGCGGTGGTCGGTGACATCGGCTCCGAACAGCGCATGGAATACACCGCCATCGGGGACGCCGTGAATTTTGCATCCCGCATCGAAGCCCTCAACAAGGAATACCACACCGAACTGCTCATCAGCGGGAGCACCGCGGAGGGAGCACCCGGGGATATTCCTCTTCGGCCGGTCGCGGAAGTATTGCTCCGGGGAGCACGGGAAAAAGTGCGGCTTTACACATTCGAACCGCCGGGCCGGTCCGGCGGCTGATCCCCGCGAACCGTCCCCTACGTTCATCAAATTTCCCCCGCCGCTCCGAGCAAGGACTGATAAGAGGACTTCCCAGCACCTGACCTTCAAGACGCCGGTTCGCTGCCTCGTTGAACTGCTTTCCCGCAGGTATTGCCCCTGCTCTCAATCACTCAACGCGCCTTCATCACAAATCGCCTTTTTGATGACCTCCCCCAAATTCAGCTTCAGAACCCCGCATATCCTGAGGAGCGTTGCCAATGTGGGATTTCTCATTCCCCGTTCGACATAACTTACCATCTGTTGGGAAAGGCCGGCGGATTCAGCCAGCTTGTTCATGGAAAGACCCTGCCTCACCCTTTCCGCTTCCAATGCAGCAGCAACCCGTTTTCCTATTGCATCGTTCGCGGAGTACCTTGCCACCCCCTGAAAATACTCAACAAAAATCTGGACCCCGCATCTCACTATAGTTAGAATCATCCGCGCTCGCCTCTTCTCTTGACTCTCCCGATAAATCCAACAACCATTCACGCGCCATGAAGCACCTCCTCTCCCTCTCCGCCGGGCTTCTTGTCTCTGCTTCCCTGGCCTCCGCCCTGACCTTCCCGGAATGGCAGACGGAAGTGTTCAGCGCCGGGGAGCTTGCCGACCCTGCTATTTCCGGAGCCAACGCGGACCCGGATGGAGACGGGAACCAGAATCTCCTCGAATACGCCTTCGGGCTGAACCCCCACGTTTCCGATCAGGCTGGCAGCTTCCCCGCCACCGCCTCCAACGGGCTCTCCCTCACCCACCCCGAACGTGTCGCGGCAAGCGACCTCCTCTACCACTTCGAGGAATCCACCCCCGACTTGCAGAACTGGATCACCCCCAACGTCACCAACCGGACGGTCCTCTCCGATGACGGGGTGCTCCGCCTGGTCTCGGTCGACAATCCGAACGCCCCCGCCACCTTCGACAGATGGTTCAACCGCCTGCACCTCTTCGTTTCCCCCGGTGCCGTGGAAGATCTCTTCGCCCCCTCCCGGCCCACGGCCACACTGGAAGTCCCATTGGCCGTCGTCCTGGGCTGGAATGACAACACCAGAATAGAAGACGGCTTTTCCATCGAACGCCGGACCGGCATCGGCGGCGCATGGACGACCATCGGCACCACCCACGCCGACACCAACACCTTCGAGGACATCAATATCGTTGGCAGCACGGAATACGCCTACCGCATCAGCGCCCTCCAGGGCCCCGATGCCTCGGAGAGCTCCGAAGAAATCACCATCACCACCCCCCTCGACACCGATCAGGACGGCATCCCCGACGACATGGAAGCCACCTACAACACCGACCCCCTGCTCTACTCCAGCGGCAACAACGGCACCTCCGACGGCTGGTGGGTGAGTTACGGACTCGACCCCTTCAGCGACACAACCACCGACACCGACGGCGACGGACGCAGCGATGCCCAGGAATTCCTCGACGGCACCGACCCGCTGACCATCGACGCCGCTCCCAACACCCCCGCCCCGCTCGCGCCAAGTGACCTAGCTCTGACAACTTTGGACAACGGCCACAACGAACTGACTTGGACGAACAACGACACGGCGGTGGGTGTCATCATTGAGCGCAAAGATGGGGCCAATTGGCAGACGGTCGGAATTGTTTCCGGCTCCGAAACAACCTTCACCGATGCCACATCACTCCCGGACATCGTCTATTTTTACCGGGTATCGGCCTACAATTGAATGAAACGGTTTTTCTACTTTGCTGCTACCGTGCTGCTTGTTGACGGATCACTGCCCCTCGCTCAGGCAACGAAATCTGACCCCACCAATGTTGCCTCAACTCGCCCAAACGAAGATGAGGATCAAGACGGGCTTACCAACCAAGAAGAGGCGGAAGTAGAAACTTTCCCATATACCCCCTATAGTGACACAGACACTCTCAAGGATGGAGAGGATGCGGTTCCGTTGGTAGGGGAAATGAAGGTCAAGGCTGCCCCAAATTCCAACTATGCCATTATCGATCTGGGTTCAATCAATGGCGTAGGCTGGCCTCTGTGGCCTCTGGGGGTCAATGATTCAGGGAAGGTGTTGTTTGATAAATTCGACTCTCATCATCCATCTGGCGGTGCCAACCGGCACGGCTATGTTTGGGAGCATGGATCGATGGAGGATCTTGGTATCGCCAAGATGTTCGTGGGCCCCCTTCAGGACGGAACGATTTACTCGGCTATCCAAGAAGTTTCTAGCGAGAGACTTGCAGGTGGAGGAGCAACGATTCCGTGGCGTGTGACAAGCATGCGGTTTTTAGCTGAAAGAAGTTCTCCTGATGATGCGCCGGTATTTTCCTTCTTGCCGGGGGACATGCAGGGCAACATGCAGACCGTTTTGAGTGCATATTACTCAAAAAGGCCAAATTCTTTTTCGTGTGTTCTGGAGTCAGATTTCAATCTTCTCTTTGCCAATGATAATCATAGATTTATTTATGGGGCACACAAGAGAGCGTCTCATGAACAAGGCGAAGGTTGGTATGTCGATGTCGGGGGTGTTATTTCGGACACAGGAGGAGGGACCGAGTATTATCATTCTGGTGGCTGGTGGTATTATTCGGACCCACTTCCAGCGGAATTTCCACCAGGCAGCATCGCTACCTTGGGGCCGACAATCAATGAAATAAATGAACAAGAAGTTGGAACAGGCTTTACCCCCACCCCTGAACAAGCCTACCTCGTGTTTTCTCCAGGCTCGTCAGTGCCTATCCCGGGGAGTCAGCGAATTGGAGGCATCACCTCTTCGACGCTGGGCAGTGGAGAAGGACCTTACTTTCTTTGTTCATTCGGTGCCTCGGATTCCCTCACTAGGCTCTACTGTTACGGCAGCGGCAGTTTGGTGAGCATCGATCTCGGTGCTGCGGCTTCCTCCCGCTCTGCGATGGCTTCCTTGGCAATAGGTGCTGTCTCTGGACGCTCCATTGATAATCATCTAGTCATCCCTGTAGGAGGATCAATCTGGCGCAACGGACGCTTGCGAACTCTTTCTGAACTCTGTGGAAAGCCCGCTCAATGGTCTGGGTTTTGGATCGGCTTCATCACTCCGACAAACGGCTTCATGGTTGGCACTGCCACCAAAGCTTCGGATGGTCTGGCTCATAGTGTTATGCTAGTTCCGGTAGAGATAAAATCGCGAACATATCCGTATGGAACAGGAGCGGAAGGCATTCCTCTTTCCATGTTATCTCCGGTGAACAATCTGCTTGCAGCATGGCCGATGGATATGTTGAAGCTTGAAATCGATGCCGGGCTAAATCTAGAAACCTTCACATATAGCGCTGAAAACCAGATTGTTTGGAACGACGCAGGAAGTGTTTTGCCAGCAACGAACAACGAACCAAAAGCGATATTAGCTTGGGATACGCCCGGCCTGAAAAGTGTCGAAGTTACAGTTTTTGGCTTAAAGAAAAGAATTTTTGTTGAATGCCCTGATGTTGGCACTTTGAGTCAGACACAAGTTGCGGCATCTGATCCGCTGAAAGCCGCCGCTGCTGCTATTTATCGCCTATCTGCGGATGGTTGGGAATCCGAAATGATTCCGAGCGTTGGAGATCAAAAAGCTAATTCGCTCAAGCACTCATTTTGGAATGCCTTGATGTCATCGGACCCAACTGTAGGCGGCCCATTTGCACTGCTTCTTTCAACAGCGCACGAGTTCGATGATCGCTATTTTCACGAAGCGATAGCGTGGGACAGCGTGATGGATCTTCACAATAACTTCATTGGTTCGCTTGTTACTTTTTCGCTTCTAGGCTTGCCAGATGAGGACAAAATCAAATCCGAGTTGCTTTCGAGGCTTCGCCAAGGGCAACTATGGATCAACGGCGAGTCTGCCGCAAATTGGCAGATAATTAAATCCACTCGCGCTAAAATCTTTCCATTGTGATGAGCAAGCGATTTCGGCTTGTCATATTTGTCGCTGGGGCAATCCTGTGTCTATTTGGGTTTTTATGGTATTCTCTAGTTCCACTTTCCTTTGATGAAACTCGATGGAAGGAAGCCCGCGAGAAGGGTGACACATCAGTCTTATATCGGATGTCAGATAGTCTACGTAAGAAACTTGTTTCTGATAAGCCATCCCCCAAGCAAGTGACGGAGTTGCTAGGCCCTCCAGAGCGAGACGGTTCATTTTTTTATCAGTATAGCCTTGGAAGACACAGAACCCTCTCTTTGCTTTCATCTCTTGATCATTGGTGGCTCTCTGTGGAGTTTGAAAATAACCAAGTGTCTAAAGTGCGAATAAACCCAGAATAACCATGCGAAACGTGTCCATTGCTTCCCTCGCGGGAATATGCCTTTTGTTCGTCGTAACCACTGGAGCCGCAAACCAACTTTCAAGCTATTTTCCTGATCAAATCACTTTTGGGCAATCCAGCGCCATCGTTCTATCTCAACACCCAAAAGCCGTAAAAGCAACGGCCCTGCTTGGCAGCTCACCGAAAGATACAGGTGATTTCACTCTTGCGGAGCTGGTTATCAACCAAAACACACGTATCGCTTACTGGTATTACTTTAAGGACGACATGCTTAGAGGCGTTGGTCGAACTGAGACCATTCCTCTCGAATCAAACAGCAGTAGCACCCCAAAAAACGTCACAAACATAACTGCGGCCTTACAAAGCAATGCACATTTCCTTGATGAGACTAAGGTTTTGAGAAGTAACGGTCTTGAATCATTTGAGGTGAAAGCGGAAAGATGGCAAGAGAATGAAAGTGATCGAAATCTCTATTTTTTACATACGGCTACTGAATTGACGCTAATTGCCTTTGACCCAGCATTTTTGTCAAAAGATCAATTTTTCTTGTCTCCCTCGCTGAAAGCGAAATTTGATAAAAACGTCGCACAGGTAAAAAAACTTCTGCCGAAAACTCCAGCGACAAACTCCGAAGCGACACCAGCGGCGGGCAACAGTCCGTTGCCTTCCTCTGTCAATAAGATCACACCTGCATCGACACCGCGCCCTGCGGCTTCCGTGCTGCCAAAGGCCACCGCAGAAATCAAGTCTGCATCCGGCTTCCCGGTGGTTCCGGTGGCAATCCTCGCGGTGGTGGTCGTGGCTGTGATCGTGTTCCTGCTGCGTCGAAAATCCCCCTGACCGGGTCATTGAAATCCCGCTTCGACCGGGCGAACTCCCCGACCAGGTGTAATGGAGCAAAGTGATTTTCCCGGGGGAAATCACGGGGCGGAAAAATCCCGCCCGGCCCTGCGCACGTCGGGCGTGCTGCGGGAGATCCAATTTTTTTACGGAACGCATTCGCGACCGTGAAAAAATCCGTGCCGGAAAATCCCCAACATTATTTTGCAATCGTAGCCGTGGCCGCTGTCGCGCGAGACGACGAACGCCAGCCCTGCGCGTAAACTCCGATGCGCCGCACTGTCACGGCTCGTGCGAAAAGCAGGCACGATCCGCGCCAGTGCTCGTGGCCGCGTGGTTCGAGGGGCGGGCACTGGTCACGGCATCTGCGCGCCCCGGCTCGTTCCTCGCACGGGTCGGCACATGCCGCGCCATGCCCTTGGGTGTGCCGCTGGCCGCCCGTCGGCAGCTCCCCCTGCCGCGCAAGCGCGTCAGCCGCTGCCGCAGACCCCTGCGGGGCGGGCTGGTCCGCGGAGTCGGGTCCGGGCGAGCCGCGGCCGAGTGGCAGCAAAGCTGCGGAATAGATCGAAGCCCGGCCCCGCCTCCGCTATCCGTGGGGAAGAGGGCAGGCTCATCCGTGGTTCCGCGCGGGTTGGAGACTGGAGAGCAAGCGGAGCGCCATTCCGCGCGGGGGATCAAATCGAGTCCCTGCGGGAAGAGCGTTCACGAAAGCCCTGACCGCCGCATCGTGTCGCCTTGCTTTCCGTTCCTCCCTGCAAGCCGCCACCATGCCAGCGGTCCCCCGAATATATGCCGCTCCATGCTGTGGTGCAGTGGCTCCGCGCATCGAGCGGGGAAGGGGCGCATCCATCGCGCCAGACCCTCCGGGCCTGATCACGCTGGAATGCTGGCCCGGAGGGCGCGGCCTCCGCTCTCCCGCATTCGCGGGATCGCTGTGGCCGCGCCGAACAAGTGTTCGTCGGCAGTCAAGGCCCGGAGCCGAGGAGAGCCTTGCCCGCCGCCGAAAGGTCGTTGTCGTTGCGCTCATTGCCGCTTGGCTAGAGATCGATCAAGAGAGGTGAGGAAAAGCGACGAACGACTGGAAAAGAAAAAATCCTCACCCTCCCAGCCGTGGAAAATCACCCGTGGAAAACCACGGCAAACGCAGGCTGGCGCAGGATCGGCGGGCCATGCGGGCAGGCGCACGCGCGAAGAAGAGCCTGGGCCGTGGCAAGCCACGAGCCCGCGCCACCGCGCGCGCGGAGGCTTTGCGTAACTCGATGCCCTGGGAGCGAGAGGGCGCACGGTGGCGCACGGAAATCAGGAAACGGCCCCGCAGGCGCGGGGCCTGAAAGGAATGGGGTCAGGCCTTGCCTATTGACATTTTTAAACCTCTTTTCCACTGGAGCAAGAGATCTGTGTGTGCAAAGCGACTGGAAGCGGAAACGGCGAAGATTCTTTTCTCGCGGATGGTGGGGCGGGCGGGGTATTTTCTCCGGGGTCGGCCTGCAAAGCGGGCGACAACTTTTTACCAGCCATGTTTCTGTCCTATCTTGTTGTGATGGTTGGCGGGGCGCTTGGAAGCGCGGCCCGCATGTGGCTGTCGCTGTTTCTGGCGGTGCGCTATGGGGAGACGTTTCCGGTGGGAACGCTGGCGGTGAACGCGCTGGGGTGTTTTGTGATCGGGCTTTTTTCGGCGCTCACCGGTCCCGACGGGGTGGTTCTCACGTCCCCGCTGGTGAGGCAGTTTGTGATGATCGGTGTGCTGGGGGGGTTCACCACATTTTCTTCCTTCGGTCTGCAAACGATCACGCTGATGAGCGACGGCGAGTGGTTTTACGCGGCACTCTACGTGGTTCTTTCGCTTGTGGTTTGCCTCGCTTTTGTCTGGCTGGGGATCATTCTTGCAACTGCACTCACTCCCAAATGACCATAAAAAGCCTGCCGGAAGACGCCGTCCTTTTGAGAATCCTGCTCGGAGAAAGCGACCGCTGGGAGCACAAGCCGCTCTACGAGGCGCTCGTGCTCAAGATCCGCGAGCTGGGTCTCGCCGGGGCCACCGTCCTGCGAAGCCCGATGGGGTTCGGGGCCAACAGCCTCATTCACACCGCGAAGATCCTCCAACTCTCGATGGACCTGCCGGTCATCATCGAGGTGGTGGACACGGAGGAAAAGATCAACGGCTTCCTGCCGGTGCTCGATGAAATGCTGGCGGGGGGACTGGTCACGATGGAGAAGGTGAAGGTGATCCACTACCGGGCGGATCGCAAGGGCAGCGGGGAGGCCTGAGTCGCGGTCACCCTCCGGCTTCGTATTCCCCGGCGTCGAGTTTCCGCCAGAATTCCGCCGCAGGCTGGTTTTCCGGATCGTCGGGAGTGCGGAGGATTTTCAGCGTCCTGAGCGAGCGCAGTGCGTTGAGGGAGGGTTTGTCGGAGATCATGAGCGGGCTGAGAGTCAGTCGCGCAATGGGCAGGGCGAACAGGGGACGGAGGTTGTCCAGGGCGAGTTTTCCGATGTCGAGATTTTGCAGCCGGCTGCAGATCCTCAGCGGAGAGAGATCGGAGACCGACGTTCCGGAGATGTCGAGGTTTGCCAGCAGCGGCATGAGGCGGCTCCAGGACAGCTCATAAAAAGCGGTGTCTTTGACGACAAATGACTGGAGTTTCGGAAAACTGCGCACGCTGGCGGGGATTCCGGAAACCTGGCATCCGGTGAGATCGAGCGATTCCAAGGGCAGCGAGGAAAGTGTTGCCCAGTCGAGCGAGGCGGCTCCCTCGATGCGGAGGGCGGAGAGCGGGGGGCTGAACTTTTTGAGAGACGCCAAGTTGTCCAGATGGGCGATGCCCGAGACGGAGAGAGATTTTCCCCCGGAAGGGGTTTTTGTGAGGGTCACGCGCCCTTCGCCGCCATTGTCGGCAATCAGGTCCACGGCGGTTTCCGCCGGGCCGGGAACGCGGTCGGTGGGACTCGGACCGAGCACGGATTTTTTTGCGATGGGCTTTCCATCAAAAAATCCGATGACAGCCGCGGCAATCTGATCGTTGGGAGAGGAAGAATCTTTCAGGAGATCCGCCGTTTTTTTGAAGCGGTCGGAAGACGGCTTGAGAACCTGGTCGCAAATCGCGATGAGAGCGGCGGGATCTTCTCCCGGCATGTTTTGCCGGGAATCGGCCGGCGCGAACTTGGCAGCCACCTCAAAAGCTTCCTTGGCCTGTGCCACCTCCATGCAGGAGAGGTGGTAGCGGCCTTTCAACATCCAGGCGGGGAAGAGAGCGGGATTTTCCAGAAGGGTTCCGGAAACTTTCTCCAGGCCCGATGCGATGCGGCTCAAAATGGCCTCGGGATTGCGTTCATACCGGTAAAGTTCGGCAGGGTTGAGTTCGCTGTGAAATTGGATCATGGCCGACGCCATCGCACGGTCCGCTTCCCTCTGATCTTCCGGCATCCGGTCCCGACGGGGGCCCAAGGGGAATTCAGATTCCGGCGGTTTGTTTTGTTGGGAGGTTTTGAGTGCTTCGATTTCCTGCTGGGCCTGGGTGAGTTTCACGCCGGTCTCGTTCCTGTGGACCTCCGCCTCCTCGCGTTTTTTCTTTTCTTCCTCGCTCATTTGCAGGGCGGTGGAAGTGGCGGCCTCGGCGGTATCTTTCGCTTTCAGGGCTTCTTCCGCTTCCTGCTGTTTTTGTGTGGCGATGTCCGCGAGCCGCCGGGCTTCATCCTTTTGTTGGTCGGCCTCGCGTTTTTGTTCCTGGGCAAACAGTTCGTTTTTGTGGGCGAGTTCGCGCTGGCGTTCCGCCTCGGCGAGGGCGAGTTCGGCGGCCTTGGCGCGTTCGGTGATTTTCCAGAAAGCGACGACCGAACCGGCGAACAGGATGAGCAGGGAGACGGCAATGACGGCGGTGACCTTCCGATTGCGCAGGATGAGCTTGCGGAGCAGTTCCACGGCCGTGACCGGGCGTGCGGTGATGACTTCCCCCTTCCGGTAGTGTTCGAGATCCGCGTGGAGGGCGGCGACACTGCGGTAGCGTTCAACGGGAGAGTTGCGCAGGGCTTTGAGGAGGATGATTTCGAGATCGCTGTCGAGTTTGGGATTGATGCTGCGGGGGCGGGGTGGCTCGTGGGTTTGGAGGGCCTGGGCGTCCGTGACAATGTTTCCGGTCGCCTCGAAATGCCGGCGGCCGGTGAGCATCTGGAAAAGGATCGTGCCCAGGGCATAGACATCCGCCCGTTCATCCACGTCCTTGCTCGACTCGGCCTGTTCGGGAGACATGTTCTCGAGAGTGCCCACCACGTGGCCGCTGACCGAGAGCGATTGCCCGGAGTCGCCCGAGCTGATTTTGGCGAGACCGAAATCCGCGACGAGAGGTTCCCCGTCTTCGCGCAGGAGGATGTTGCCGGGTTTGAGATCCCGGTGGAGAACCCCGTGTTCGTGGGCAAACTGCACGGCATCGCAGACCTTGAGGAACATGTTCAGTGTCTGCTCGATGGGAAGAATGCGGGTTTGTTTGGCCCGTGGGCTTGATCCCTCCGTTTCACCGTCCACGGATTCGTCGCGGGTGCTCCGTTCCTGGCGGATGGCATGGATGAGAGATTTCAGATCCGGGAGGGCCGCGGCCATGGTGCCGGAGGTTTCGGCCCGGGTGCGTTCGTAGAGAAGATCCGCGAGGGTGAGGCCGTCCACGAATTCCATGACGAGGTATTGGATCCCCTCATATTCGTTCATCTCAAAAACCCGGCAGATGTTCCGGTGGGGCAGGCGGGACATGACCTCCGCTTCGCGCTGGAACCGTTTCAACTGGGCATCGGAAGTGCCTTCCGTTGTGTGGAGGACTTTGATTGCCACCTGGTTTCCATAACGATCCAGTCCCTTCCAGACCTTGCCCATGCCGCCTGATCCGATAACGCTGAGCAATTTGTATTTTCCCAACATCTGGACCACCTGGCTGGTGACCACGTTGTCGCTGCCGAGTTCCAGTGAGTCCCCGACGGAGGCCGGACGCACGACCCGCAGGACCGGCACGGGTTCGTCCAAACCGGAGATTTTGATCGAGTAAAGGTAGTCGGCATAAAATTCGGCCCGCGACGAATCCTCCTGGATGCCCGGGCCGATCAACCACACACCGCGGACATTTTCCGGTGCCAGGGCCTGGATGCCCTCGTCGCTCCACTGGAAATCGCTCAGGTCCGGTTCCGTCTCGCTCTCCGCGCGGATGGCCTGCCATCCCTCGGGCAGGGTTCGGATCATGTGCCGGAGCGTCACCTCGGAAATAAGCACCTCGCCCGGGCGGGCCAGACGGCAGAGTTCGGCGGCGAGATCCACCGTGAGGCCGATGGCCGAGTATTGCCGGGTGGCGGAGTCACCGAGTGTGCCGACGAAGGTTTCCCCGGTCCAGATCCCGCAGGACATCGGCGGCATTTCCCTGCCCTGCCGGAAAAATCCGGCGCGAAGCCCGGCGGTTTTTTCGATCTGGTTGCAGGCGGCCCGAACGGCCCGCAGGGCATGGTCCGCAAAATACCGAGGTGCTCCGAACAGCCCGACCACCGCCTCGCCGGAGGCTTGAAAATACGTGCAGCCGGTCTCGAGAACCGCGTCGGCGGATTCTTCCAGGAATGAGTTCACCATCAGGCGTGTCTCCATCGGGGAGAGCCGTTCCGCGAGGTGGGAGATCCCGTTGAGACGGGAGTGCGAGATGGTCAGGAATCTCCTCTCGGGTTGCCGGATCGTTCGCAGTTCCTCCTCGTTGAGCAAGTCCACGGAGGTGCCGCTCACATGGCGCAGGTCGCGGTTCACGGAATCCGCAGTCGTGACCTCGTCGAGGACAATATCCAGCATCCCGCCTTCGTTGTAGGTCTTGAGCTCAAAAACCCGTCCGTCCCCGTCGGTCACGAGCCGGTTGCTTGCCCGACCGGTCTCCGGACGTTGAAAACACGAGGCGATTTCTCCCCGGGTGCGTGCGGCCAGAACTTCCAGAGGGGCTCCCAACAAATCGGCTTTCCCGACTTTCAAATAGTCCGCCAACGCGCCGTTTGCATACAGGACAATGTCGTCCGGAGAAATCCGCGCGATCATCGTCCGGAAAAATTCACCATCGAGGGTGGGCATGGGGGAGAGCTAACCGGGAAATCCTCTGTGGCTCAATCCCGAAAAAGATACAGCCCGCCGCAGCGAATGCTACGACGGGCTGTTGTTCCCCCCAGAACAATGTTTAATGCAGTTAAATTAACACGCCGTTAATCACTTGCAAGAGATTTTTTCAAAAAAAGATGCGGTATTTCTTATTCCGCTGTGGGAAAGGATGTTGCGTCACGATTATTTGACCAGAAAACGTCATTAGTGAGCATTTTCTCTCCATCGAAGTGAAAAAATGCCCGGAAATGCCCGCCGGAAATGACGCCGGGGAGCCAATGGATGTCATCCGCCCACATTTCATGGTAGGGAATGTTGTCGAGCGGAGTCCAGATCGGGTCCGCCTCCTCGGTTTCGATGGGTTCGCCGATGCAGTCGGAGGCGGTGAAGATCGCGCAGTGGAGGGCGTAGCCGTCGGCGAATTGGAAATGGAGTTCGCCGCGTTCTTCGACACCCACGGGAGTGACCCCGAGTTCTTCCTGGGTCTCGCGGATGGCGGCAGCCAGGGCGGTTTCCCCGGGTTCCAGGCGTCCGCCCGGGCCGTTGATTTTTCCCGCGCCCAGTCCGCGTTTTTTCCGGATGAGGAGGATTTCCCCTCCGCGAATGACGAAGCAAAGCGTCGCCCGTTCGGTGGGTTGCCAGGTTTTCCAAAAGTCGGACATTCCGGGACCATAGCGGATTCCGTCCAACAAACCAGCACGCGAATCCTCGCGACTTGGAGAAAAGTTTTTGATGGAATCCGCGCATGTCCGAGAGCCCTCCGAGTCTGTTCCTGCACACGGAAAGAATCCCGCTTTCGCGGGCGGTGGCGGACCGGCTGCGGGCGATGGGTGGCGGGGCGTGGGATGATGTGTTGGTGGTGCTTCCGACAATCGAGGCGGGGCGACGGGTGGTGGATGCCTTGCTGGCGGGTGGCGGAGTGGTTTTTCCCCCGGCCTTTGCCACACCGTTGACGCTGGTTCCGTTTGGAAAGGGAGACGGGGTGGCAACGGCGGCGCAGGCGGAAATGGCCTGGCGGACGGTCTTGTCGGAGGCGCGGGACTGTCCGCTCACGTTCGGCGACCAGCCCGGCACGAAGCTGGCGGGGAGTTTTGTGACATTGACCCGCGACCTGGCAGCGGCGGGGCTGGACATTCCGGCGGCGGCGCGGATTCTTGCCGCGCGGGACGCCCGGTGGGAAGAATGGGAGCGGCTGTGGCGGGACTTCTCGCGGCGGCTGGCAGCGGTGGGACTCCGGTGTCCGGCGACGGCCCAGATCGGGGCAGCGGATTCTTTTCATCCTCCGGGGATCAAAAAAATCCTGGTCGCCGGGGTGGCGGATCTCCCGCCGCTGGCGCTTCGGGCGTTGAGGAATGTCGAGACGGAGATTTTCGTCCATGCGCCCGGGGTGGAGCGAGGGGCGTTTGACGAGGTCGGGCGGGCACGTCCGGAGTTTTGGTGCCGGGCTCCTTTGCCGGTCGGGGATTCGCAGATCCGCGTGGTCGCCGATCCCGTGCAACTCGGGCAGGCGCTTGTGGAAATCCCGGCCCCTGCGCGGATGGCGGTGTTCTGCGGAGATGCGGGACTTTCGATGGATCTTTCGTTTGCGTTGGAAGAAGCCGGGCGGACGGGGTTCCTGCCCGAGGGATACCCGCTGAACCGGCATCCGATCATCCGCCTTGCCATCCTGCTGGCGCGTCTGCCGGCGGACGGATCGTGGAGTCACCTGGAGGCGTTGGTTTTTCATCCCGATTTTTCGGAATGGCTGGGGGATCTTCTTCCGGCGGACGGAGATTGGAACCGGCTTGGTTTGCTCACGTTTTGCGCTTCGCTGGAGGAAATCCCGGCCCGCCTGCGGCGCTCCCGGTGCAGCGATGACGAAGCGGCGCGGCAGGCGCTTCTGGCAGGCTTGTCGCCGCTTTTCGAGAAGCTGAGGGAATTGACGCGGCGGTTGTCTTCGTCCGATGCCGCACGGGTTTTGCGCGACATCCTGGCGGATCTTTACGGGCCGCGGGATCTGGGGAAGAGGCCGGGAGACAAGGAGGCGGCCAGGGCGGTGATCTCGCTTCTCGACGAGATCTCGGAATTTCCGGCCCTTGGGAAAACAGATGCGGCGACCGTGTTGACGATGTTGGAAGCGGTTCCGGGAACCTGGACGCCGGCCCGGGAGCCGGGAGCCGTTGAGATCGAAGGCTGGCTGGAACTCGCCGGCGAGGATGCTCCCGTGATGGTGCTGGCGGGGTTGAACGAAGGACTTCTTCCGACAAAACGCCGGGTTGACGCCCTCCTGCCCGATGCCGCGCGGGCCGCGCTGGGACTGGACGATGCGGTCTCCCGCCATGCCCGCGATGCGGCCATCCTCCATGCCGCGCTCGCCGTGCGGGAACCGGGGAACATCCACATCCTCTCGCTTCGCCAATCCGCCGATGGCAGTCCGTTGAAGCCCTCGCGGCTTCTCCTGCGCGTGCCCGACAGGGAATTGGCCGGCCGGGTGAACCTGCTTGTGAAAGATCCCCCGGCTTCCCCGGGGTCGGCTCCCCCGCTCCGGTTTTCCGTGGCTCCCCTGCGGATTGCCAGGCCGACGGAGCCGGTTCGCTCCCTGAATGTGACCTCTTTGAAAAGTTACCTAGCCTGTCCGCTCCGGTTCTTTCTCAAAAACCGGCTGGGTTTTTCCGCGCCACAGACCGGAGGAGCCATGCTGGAAGCCAATACCTTCGGCACGTGGATTCATGATGTGTTGAAGCGTTTCGGGAACGATCCCGTCGTGGCTGCCTCGCGGGATGCTGATGAGATCCGGGCCTGGCTTCTTCCGCGCTGGGACAGGCTTTTTGACGGGCTGGAAGACGACATTCCCCTGATGCTCCAGCGCGAATCCGGCCGCCTGCGTCTCGAGGCGTTTGCCGTTGCCCAGGCCGGAATGCGGGCGGACGGGTGGATGCCGGGGCTTGTGGAATGGAAGTTTGCCGACCTCACGCCGCCCGGCTGGCCGCTGGCATTGCGGGGACGGATCGACCGCGTGGATGTGCGCGGGGAAGAGGTGCTGTTGATGGATTACAAGACGGGCAGTCTGAAGAAATGCAAAAACCCTGTCCGCGCCGCCCACCTTGTGCGGGCACAAACCCCGGGGCGGTTTGGAGTGAGGCCGGACTATGCCTTTCTCGACGCCGAAGTCTGGTGCGACCTCCAGCTTCCGCTTTACGCCCTGGCGGTGTCACTGGCCCGTCCGGTGGAAAAAGCCTCCGGCGCTGTCCGGCTCGGTTATTTCCGTCTCGCCGACGAGGTGGCCGAGACCGGGCTTGTGGAATGGGAGGATGCCGAGACCGCCTCCGCTGCGGATTGTGCGGCGGGAATTGCCGGCGAGGTGGCACGCGACGCGGTGCTCGACTGGATCGCGGCGGGGGATTTCAGCCGGTTTGCGGTGGATCCTCCGTATGATGATTTTGAAGAACTGGCGCTTTCGCGATTCATCGAGGAGGGCGCCCTCGTCGTATGAAGACCCTGCACCTCCGCATTCGCGCCTCTGCCGGTACGGGAAAAACCTTCCGGCTCACCGACCGCATCGTCGAGCTTCTCCTCCTCGGAATCGATCCCGGCAAGATCATCGCCCTCACTTTCACGCGGAAAGCCGCCGGGGAGTTCCTCGTCAAGACACTGCGGAAGCTGGCCGAACTTTCGACCGACCGGGATGCGGTGGCCGCGTTCCGGGCCCGCCGGGGGATCGTGCGTCCGTTGGGTCCGCAGGATTTTCTTCCCCTCCTGCGCAAGCTGACCGACTCGCTGGACCGGATCGAATTTGGAACGCTCGACAGCTTTTTTTATCGTGTGGTCGCGGCATTTGGGACTCCGCTTGGCTTGGGGACAACTCCCCGGCTCCTCGACGAAACCTCCGCAAACCGGCAGGAGCAGGAAATCCTGCGTGAAGTGGCCGCCGGGCTCGGGCATCTCGACCTTGTTGCGGAGCTGGTCCGCGGCCCCGCCCGTGCCCGCCTCCATCCCCTGGACCCCGACCTGGGCCTCCTCGACCGCATCGAGTCGCTTTACACGCTCCATCCGGAATCCACGGCCTGGGGTGATGAAAGAACCATCTGGGGAGCCGCGGGTTGTCCGTGGAAGGATTGCCGGGCACCGGAGGTTTCGCCGGATTTTCATCCGGAAATAGCAAAGGCGATCGGGCAGTTCAACGAATGGCGGCCGGGGGCAAAAAAATTCGGAACCACAGCCGAGCGATTGCTGGCACAGGCGGACAATTTGCGGGCCGGAAATCCGGTGGAGATCGAATTCCGAAAGAAGCCTGTTGTCCTTGGTTCGGCCGAACGCGAGGCGGTGTTCCAGGCCATCGGAGCCTGTCTTTGGAGAGCACTGGCCCCGCGGCTGGTGCAGTCCCGCCGTTGGCTGGAAATGGCGCGGGCTTTGCGTGCGGCACGCGACCGGCGGCTTGTCGGGGAGGGAACGCTGCGGTTTGCGGATCTTCCGGTGCTTCTCGCACGCATCACCCAGGAGGAGAAGGGAGCGGAAGAGTTGCAATTCCGCCTCGACGGATGGTTCGACCACTGGCTGCTCGACGAATTCCAGGACACGAGCCGCATCCAGTGGCGTGCGCTCCAGCCATTGCTCGACGAGGTCCTGCAGGATTCCTCGGGGACGCGTTCGTTTTTCTATGTCGGGGACGTGAAGCAATCCATCTACGGATTCCGCGACGGGGATCCTTCACTTTTTGGCGAGATTTTCGACCACTACACCCGGCACGCCCCGGACCACATCGGCGAGGAATCCCTCGGGGAGTCGCGCCGGTCATCGAAGGAAGTCATCGCCCTCGTGGATCAAACGTTTCGGGCCCCGTCCGAAGCCGGGCTGCCCGAAGCTGTCGTGCGGCGCTGGCAGGATGCCTGGACGGAGCACTCCGCCCACGGGGACAATCCCTCCCCGGGGTTTGTCCACCGGATTTCCTGCACTGCGGAAGAATATTGGGAGCGGATCGCCGGGATTGTGGAGGCTTCAAAAATCCTCGGGCGTCCGCCACTCACCTGCGCCGTGCTGGTGCGGACGAACGCCATGGCCCACGAGGCGGTCGGCGAGCTGGGCCGTCTTGGGATTCCCGCCACAACGGAATCGAATCCCCCCATCGCCACCGACAATCCCCACGGGGTCGCGATCCTCATGGCCGCCCGCCTCACGGCCGATCCGTCGGATCAATTTGCCCGCCATGCGCTGGCGGCCGGGCCGCTGGGAAATCCCGGGGAATCTTTCGTCCCCGAAGCGCTCCGGCAGTTCCACCTCCACGGAGCCCAGGGCATGGTCCATGCCTGGTTGAAAAGGCTTCCGCCCACATCGCGACATGCGTCACTGCGCCGGGCGGCGCGGGAGTTCGATGACAACTCGCAGGGTTCCCCGCGGGACTTTGCGGAATTTCTCGCTGGATATGCCGACCCCACCTCCGCGCGGCCGGGGACCGTGCAGGTGATGACGATCCACAAATCCAAGGGACTCGAATTCGATCTGGTCTTTCTCCCGCTTCCGAAAGACTCCCGCATGGACAAGTGGAATGCGGACCGGCCGTTTTGTTCCGCCGGAGAACCCGCCTGGGTGCTGCAGCTTCCTTCCGAAAATTTCTGTGCCGCCGATCCGGTTCTGCGGGTGGCGGGGCAGACGCTGCGCGATTCGTCCGCGTTTGACAGCCTTTGCGGGCTCTACGTGGCCGAAACGCGCGCCCGCCGCGCCCTCGTCCTTCTCGATCAGGAGTCGGACGGGGAGTGACGGGGGAACGCGGGCCTTACAGCGAGATCACCTGGGCCGCGTAAATATCGGCGTCGGAGGACAGGCGGGCCAGAACCTCCGCGTCCGGGAGGCTGTCGAGGTTGAGCAGTGTCAACGCGCGGCCGCCCTGTTCCGTGCGGGAGAGGCTCATGCTGGCGATGTTGATGTTCTCTTTCCCGAGCAGCGTTCCGATGTGGCCGATGATGCCGGGGCGGTCGCGGTTTTCGAGAAGAAGAACAGCACCGGAAGGGGTGACCTCGACCGGCTGGCTGTTGATCCGGACGATGCGGGGATCGTTTTTCGCGCCGAAGAATGTTCCGCCCACGGAGACCTTGGTGTCCCCGCTGAAAACCGCGACGTGGAGCCACTCGTTGAAGTCGGTCTGCTCGCTGGAGCGGACTTCCTCGACATCGAGACCGATCGTGGCCGCCATCGAGCGCACGTTGACGCTGTTGACTTCCTCGCCGCCCGCGTGCTTGAGAAATCCGGTGAGAATCGCGCGGCTGATCGCGTCCGTCGGCATTTCCACGGCTTTTCCTCCATAGGTGATGACGATCCGGTCGTTGCGTTTCGGGGCGAGCTGGGCGGCGAAGCGTCCGAGTTTGTCACCGAGAGTGAGGTAGGGCTTCACGACGGCGGCGGTCTTGGCATCGATGCTCGGCATGTTGACCGCGTTGCGGATTTCCCCTTCCAGGAGGGCGGCGCGGATGGCCTGGGCGATCTCGATGCCGACGTTCTCCTGCGCTTCCGCGGTGCTGGCCCCGAGGTGCGGGGTGAAAACAATGTTCGAGAGCGAGCGCAGCGGGAATTCCGCCGGCGGGGGTTCGACCTCGTAGACGTCCAGCGCCGCCGCGGCGACGTGACCGGACGTGAGCGCTTCGCCAAGCGCCGCCTCATCGATCAATCCGCCCCGTGCGCAGTTCACGATGCGGACGCCTTTTTTGCAGAGAGCCAGGCGGCGGGCGTCAAGCATGTGACGGGTCTCCTCCGTCAGCGGCATGTGCATGGTGATGAAATCCACCTGCGGCATCAGGGAGTCGAGGTCCTCGACCAATTCGACCTGGAGGCTGCGGGCGCGGCTGACCGAGAGGTAGGGATCGTAGGCGATGACACGCATTCCGAAAGCGATGGCGCGGCGGGCGAGTTCGGTGCCGATGCGGCCCATGCCCAGGATGCCGAGGGTCTTGTTGTAAAGTTCGACGCCCTCGTATTTTTTGCGATCCCATTTGCCGGCTTTCACGCTGGCGTCCGCCTGCGGGATGCTGCGGGCGATGCTCATGAGCAGGGAAAAGGCGTGTTCGGCGGTGGAAATGGTGTTTCCGCCGGGGGTGTTCATGACGATGACCCCGTGGCGCGTGGCAGCGTCCACATCCACATTGTCCACGCCGACCCCGGCCCGGCCGACGACTTTCAAGCTCTTCGCGGCGTCGAGAACGGCGGCGGTGACCTTCGTCTGGCTGCGGACGACGAGGGCGGAAAATTCGGGGATGATTCCGATGAGTTCGGGTTCTTTGAGGCCGGTGTTGACGACCACTTCCAAGGCGCCGCCGGCGGCGAGTTCTTCAACACCCCGTTGGGAGACCGGATCGGCGACGAGCACTTTTGGCAATGACATTTTCTTTTTCTATTTCTGAGTTATCTATAGGACCGACGGTTGCGGCAGTCCCGCGGGAATGGGTGTGATAATGCCAAAATGCCGCCACGGAAAATCAATTTTTATGCGTTGGTCCTATAAAATCGCCCGGGTCGCGGGAATTGACGTCAAAATCCACGTCACATTCCTGCTCATTCTCATATGGTTCGGGGCGATGTACTGGCAGCAGGGAGGGCTGGAGGGAGCGGTCGAGGGCGTTGGTTTCACGCTGCTCCTTTTTCTCTGCGTGCTTCTTCATGAATTCGGCCACGCTTTTGCCGCCCGGGCCTATGGGATCCGAACTCCGGACATCACCCTGTTGCCGATCGGGGGAGTCGCGAGGCTGGAGCGGATGCCCGACAAGCCGGTGCAGGAACTGGTGGTGGCGGTGGCGGGACCGGCGGTGAATGTGGTCATCGGGCTCGCGCTTTTTGCCCTGCTGGCCGCGAAGATCCGCCTGTCGGACTTCACGGAAATCGACCAGGTGGGCGGGAGCCTGACGGCGAAGCTCCTGGCAGTGAATGTGATGTTGGTGCTGTTCAACGCGATTCCGGCGTTTCCGATGGATGGCGGGCGGGTGCTGCGGGCATTGCTGGCGATGAGGTTGGACTACGCGCTGGCCACCACGATTGCGGCACGGGTCGGCCAGGGGCTGGCGGTTTGCTTCGCCGCGGCCAGTTTCCTTGAGGGAGCACCGAACATGTTGCTCTTCATCGCAATCTTTGTGTTTCTGGGAGCCCAGCAGGAACTGGCTTACGCCAAATTCCGCTCCGGAGCCGTGGGACGCAAGGTGGCGGATGTCATGTCCGCGCATTTCTCGGCGATTCCCGCCGGAACCCCGGTCTCCCACGCACTGGCCCTCGCGCGGGAGAGCAACCAGGGGGTCTATCCCATTGTGGATCATCAGCTTCGCACGCTCGGCATGGTGGATCTGGAGACTTTGGAGAAAGCCATGGCGGCGGGGTTCGCCGGAGATGCCGTGGACAGTCTCGCCAGGCAAATGCCCCGGGTGCCAGCGCACACCCTGCTTTCCGCCGTGATGGCCGCAATTCCGCCGGGAGTTCCTGTGGTGGTGGAAAACCCCTCCGGCCAGATTGTGGGGCTGTTTGCCATCCGGGTCGGAACGCCTTGATTTGGGTGCCCTCCTCCGCCCCTGCGTTGGTGCTTGAGGAACAGGGGTTCTTCCTTCAAAGTCGGCCTCACACATGAGCAAACGGGTCCTCATTCTTTCGGCTTCGGTGGGCTCGGGTCACGTCAAGGCGGCGGACGCGCTGGCGCGCGCGATGAAAAACCGGCCCGATGTCGAAGAGGTGCTCTCGGACGATTCGCTCGACCACACGAATGTCCTCCACAAGCAACTTTACTCGACGCTGTATTCCAAATTGTCTTCCATGCTGCCGGAATTTCTGGGGTGGTGGTACGAGTCGAGCGATGATCCGTGGGTGTCGGACAAGGGCCGTCTCGCGCTCGACCTTCCGCAGGCGCTGCCGTTGATGAATCTGGTCAAGGAGTTCCGCCCGGACATCATTCTTTGCACGCATTTCATGCCGGCCGGGGTGTTGTCCTGGCTGATCCGCAATGGAAAGCTGGATGCGCGGCTTGGGATTGTGGTCACGGATTTCCATTTCCATGCCTTCTGGATCACACGGGCCTTCGACTGGTATTTTGTGGCGCAGGAGGAAGACAAGATCCACATGGAGGCGCTCGGGTTGCCGGGGGACCACATCGAGGTCACGGGAATTCCCGTCGAGCCGGAATTTGAAAAGCCCGTGGATGCCGCGGCCGTGCTCCGGCGGCATGGGTTGCAACCCGGACGGCCGACGCTTCTCGTGGCAGGGGGAACCCTGGGGCTGAGCCCGGCCACCGCCGTGGTGCGGCGGCTTCTCCAGATGGATTCGGATTTTCAGGCGATCGTGGTTTGCGGGAAAAATGCCGAGTTGCAGGAGGATGTGACCCATCTCGTGCGCAACCGGCAGGAGGATTTCCGGGTTTTTGGCTATACGACGGAAATGCCGGATTTCATGGGAGCGGCGACGATCCTCCTGAGCAAGCCGGGGGGAATGACAACCGCCGAGGCGCTGGCCCGCGGGTTGCCGATGGTGATTTTGGATCCGATCGGGGGGCAGGAGGAACGCAATTCCGATGTGCTTCTCGAAGCCGGCGCGGCGGTCAAATGCACCGAGGTCACGGTGGTCGCACACAAGCTCAAGAAGCTTCTGGAAAACCCGGACCGCATCCGGGCCATGTCGGAAAACGCCCGTGCACTGGGACGTCCATCGGCGGCCGGGGACATTGCGCGTCTGGTTTTGGAATCCCCGCCGCAACCGCGGGCGGTGATTTCCAAGCTCCGGGAAAAAGCTCTTCGAAAACGCATAGCAGCCTCCGGTGTGGGATGAACGACGCACCCGGTTTTCCCCATTCTTCACCCCCACCGAAAATCCCACGCCCGGCAGGCGGATTCCTTGTCGGTGTCGCGACGTCGGGATACCAGTGCGAGGGGGGATTCAACGGGCCGGACGATCCCAAGAACAACTGGGCGGCTCATGAAAGAGCCGGGCGGGTGGCGAAGACCGGGGTGGCCACGGATTTCTGGAACCGGCACCGGGAAGACTTCGGGCTTTGCCGGGAGATGGGGCTCAACGCTTTCCGCCTCAGCATCGAGTGGGCGCGCGTGCAACCCGGCTTTTCCATCGAGACCGGGGCGGCTCCCGCTTTTGACCATGCCGCGATTGATGCCTATACGGACCGGATCGCCGCCTGTCGTCTCGCCGGTTTGGAGCCGGTGGTCACACTCCACCACTTCACCCACCCGGCATGGTTGGGCGTGGATGCGTGGCTTCAGGATCCGACGCCGGCATTGTTTGAAAAATTTGTTGTGGAGACGGTGACCCGCTTGAACGACCGGCTCTGCGGGGAACTCGGTCAGCCGCCGATCCGTTGGTATGTGACCATCAACGAGCCGAACATGCTCGTGCTCAACACGTATCTGAACCGGCATTTCCCGGGTGGTCCGAATGCCGGGATTTCGGTGGGGATCCGCGCCTACAACCGCCTGCTGGCCGCGCATGTGCGCGCCTACAATGCCATTCACGATCTGCACGAGTCCCGCGGCTGGGAGGCCCCGCGGGTGACAATGAACACCTTTTGCAGCGATGTGTATTGGTCCGAACATCTGCTTCTCGATCTGCTCTGCCTCCGGGAAAACGGGATTTCGCGATCGGCGCTTCCGGGGTATTTTGCCGGGCGGTGCGGGGAGCTGCGGGAGTCCCTGCAAAAGGCGGAACTGGCACTCCGCAGTGATCCGCTGGCCTGGGTGGGACGCGCGATCCACAGTCTTGCCGACTTCGTCGCGGGACGCGCCGCCGCGGGGGAATCCGCTTTCCGCTGGTTTCTCGACGAGGCCGACCGCTCGAAACGGACCGTGGTCCTCGATTATCTCGGGTTGGATTACTACGATCCGTTTCTCAGCCATATTTTCCGACCGCCGTCATTCAGCGATCTGGAATTTCCCAGCGGGAGTCTCCACGGGCATCTGATGGACGGGCTTTCCAGCAAATGGTGGGACTGGCATGTCCTCCCCGGGGGACTCCATGCCTTCTGCTCGCACTATTCCCGGGCATTTCCCGGCAAGGGCATTCTGATTGCCGAAAACGGGATGGCACAACGCTGCAAGGCCGACAACCGGATCTGCGGACACCGGAAGGACCGGGTGACCCGGAGCGAATTCCTCACCGCCCACATCGGGGAAATCCGCAGGATGCGGGAGGAAAACCTGCCGGTTCTCGGCTACCTTCACTGGTCGTTGACGGACAATTACGAGTGGGGTTCGTTCACGCCACGGTTCGGGCTTTTCCGGGTGGATTATGCCCATGGATTGCGCCGCCTGGCCGTGGATCATCTCGGGGACAATCCGTCACAGACCTACGCCCGTCTGGCACGGGAACTTCTCGCCTCTTAGAGCATTTCAACAAAAACTATAGCCACACGAGACAAACCAACCAAGAGCGTCTTTGGCTGTAGGGCCTGTCCGGCAGGTAGAAAAGAAGACAGGCCCCACATAAGAGCGGAAAACTTCGGTGTCGGTGGCTCCCGGGATGCTGTATTGCATTCGGGAGACGTTGTTCATGAAGCAACCCAAAGCCCGGAGTGGGAGGTGGCGGAGTCGTCGTCGCGCATGACCGGGCGTTTGGCTTGAAGAAAGGATTTTGCCAAGTCACACACGACGAACCCACACGGGACTGGACCAGACGAATTCCTCCCGTCCGCCAAACATGGCACGATTGGTGCAGTCCGGATTGGGATCCAAGCTGAGGCGGATGTAGTAATAGGCATCCTCACGGAAATCCGGATCTGTCCAGTCCCATTCCGAAAACCTGGCTTTTGGTTCGACAAGGTGAACCGTGCTTCCATTTTTCACGATGGCGATTTCCCGGATCAAGGTGGGAGCCGCCGTGCGGAGTCGAAGGACAGGGGCCGCATTGGTTTCGAGGGAGTCTCCCATGGGATGCCCGTTCACTGAAAAGTGCAGGATGGTGCGGGTATCTGTCGTGGCATAGCACCGTCTATTTTTGATGGAGCGATGAAGATCTTCCCGCGTGAGGGCCGGAGCCCAAACACCGGTCAACCCACAGCATCCGGGGCGACCGGTGTGATCATCGCTGGAAGCCAATACGCCCAGGCGCCTGTCGTTGGCGAGTTGCTCGGTCCAGGTATGCCCGGGCAGCGTGGCCACTCCATGGCCGCAGTAATCCGGTTTGTTGCCGGAATATTCGGCGCGTCCATGATTGGAAAAAACCTCACAGACGGGCTGAAGAGGTGCGTTGAAGACAGACCAGTCCCACGGACGCATGTCCTGACAGAAATGGTGCGGAGGGGCAAAACAATCAAAGCCCTCCAGTGCCGCCCAGTCTTTTTTCCGCTCGTCCGTGCTTCCCGTGTGATCGAGGAAGGGCGCGGAATTTCCCGAAAAATAAATGTTTTGATCACCCTTCGGGCCGGAAAGTTCCATGGCGACAAAGGTCGCAAAGCGGCCCGGATCGTTTGCCTCATTGGTGATTTGCTGCATCGTTTTCCAGTC
Organism: uncultured Chthoniobacter sp.; assembly: GCA_964585615.1. Classification (GTDB taxonomy): domain Bacteria; phylum Verrucomicrobiota; class Verrucomicrobiia; order Chthoniobacterales; family Terrimicrobiaceae; genus QYQL01. The sequence continues at coordinate 63,205 of CAZPEN010000006.1, forward strand.
CTCGGAATCATAGTTTCCCTGTTCCAGGCTGTGGTGATCGGTCGCCGCCATGAAATCGAGCCCGTAGCGATGTCGGCCGATCTGATAAGCCCCGGCATAATCGGTCGTGCTGTTCGATCCGGCGCGTGCATCGGCCGAGTAATCGGTGTGGAAGTGGATGTCACCCCAGTAAAGCCGTTCGGCGGGTACCCCGGCAAAAACCTCAACCGGGTTGGAACTCGCCGAAAGAGGACCGGAGAAGCTCTTGATCCAATAGATGCCGGGTTTTGTGAAAACGACGGAGGTTTCCGCACAGGCATGTTCGACGCCTGCAAAGGGCAGCGGTTTGGGCAGGCGTATGCCATCGCCTGTTCCCTCATCGAGTCCGAATTCCACTGTGCCGGTGTAGCCGGAGGCCGGATTGTCAAATTTGTCCAGGACGGCCACGGTGACGCGTGTCTTTTCCCCCACAACCGCAGTCGAGGCGCAGCGCATCAGCAGCCGGTCTGCCGGTCCGGAGTGAACCCCAACCGATGGACTGGCGGCAATCTCCTCGTCGAACCCATCCGCATCGTGATCGGCGTAGACATGGAATGGGAGGCGGTTGTCAGCCCAGCGTGGTGCCAGATCGCCGACTTTCACATCCTTCCAAGTCAATGTCACTTCACCACCGGGGGCAAGGCCGTCGGGAAACGCCACCCGCACCACTCTCTGGCCGGATTTGGCCTTGATGCCGTATTGCTTGTAGAAGGCCACCGCCTCGATGGTTGTCACAGGCTGCCCCCCTTCCGCGCTCACGGACACCGGGGAAGGAACTTCTCCACTTCCCAGAACCGGGAGGGAGGCTCCATTGGGCAACCAAATCCGCAAATAGCCCCCGGGGCGGATGCCTTCAGGTGCCGCGCGGTAACGGAGCTTCCACTCCGGCACGAGCTGCCCCACGGAAACACTTGCAGGGCCGCCAATCAACTCCGCCGAGCCCAATCCCCGTCCGGCTGTAAAATACTCATAGGCGGCCAGGTGGGCGTCGGGATTGTGAAATTGTTTTTGAAGGTCGGCCAGAGGCAGGCTGCGAATTCCCGGAAGAGAATCCGAAGAGGCGTAAATGGCGAATGGTCTTATGACTCCCAGTGCGCACAAAGCGGCGGTCGTCATGACAAACTCCCGCCGGGTCAGTTCGGTGACATTCGATGGGGAGAGATTGTTGGAATGTTGCATCAGCTTTCTTGTGAATGGTCGAGCATGGGAACCTGCTGATCCGGATTTTCGATTCTTATGGGGCTGTTGGTTCCGGAGCACCCCGTTTGTCGATGACCGGAAGGGGCTTGTCCGGGGAACCAAACCGGACGCCCTTTTCTCCCGGTTCAACACGGGCACCGATCAGCACGCCGGTCTTGAAGCGTGAGTCCAGAATCTCCAGGTTCCCGACAAGGATGCCCGCGGAATTTTCCAATTCCACCGCAGGAAATGGCAGTGGCCCGGCAGCGGTGGTTTTTTCAAGGAGGATGTTGTTCTCAATGAGGGCACCTTCGACTCCGCTCAGCCGGATGGCGGAGGCACGGAGATTCAGGAACTTGTTGTCCTTGATGGTCAGTTCTTTGAAGAATCGTCTGCCCGACATTCCGATTTCCTTTGGAGCGGCGCTTCGCGCAACAATGCAGGGTTGGGTTCCTCCCCGGCCCAGAAATTCATTTTCAGTGATTTGAAGGTTCTGCGCAGGCGGACCCTCGGCCCAGATGGAATCTCCAAAGCTCAGATCCACTCCCACCCCCTCGTTGTTTTCAAAATGGTTGTTTTCAATCCTGCCCCCAATTCCGCTGACAAGAATGCCCCGCCCCCGGTGGGCCAGAAACCGGCAGTTGCGGATGAGGAAAGGCCCGCCGGCTTCCGAAAGATTGTAAAACCGGTCGGCATTTGTGTAATCCTCTCCCGCCCGCAGTCCTTCGACGGGCTTTGCAAAGCGGATCAGAATTCCACTCTCAGTCTGCCGCAAAGATTCGACTGTTGTTCGTCCCTTTTCAGAGAATGTCACCCCATCGTAAGCAACGAGTTCATCGCCCGGGCGGACGCTCCAGGTGTGTGGAGACGCTATGATCTCTGTCGAAGAGTTGATTTTTCGGACAAGAATCGCATTGCTGTGGATGTTGATGCCATCGTCTGCCATGCCTGCAAAGGAGCATCTTTCCACCAGCAGATTCCCGCGGAGTCCGCGCGCATGGATGCCATCGGCATTCGTGGAGATGAGGCGGTTCGGTCCGGGGCCGACATGGCAATCAACAAGCGAGATGTCGTGGCTGAGATACGGAAAAAAAGACAATCCCGGGGAAGAGAGAATGGAAACTCCTTCAACACGGATGTCCGAGCAGGATTGGATGCCCAAAGCCGCTCCATAAGTTCTTGCCATGTGAACATAGCGTTCCCCCGGTTTCATTCCCGAAGAGGTGAGCGCATTGGGGGAACCGCGACCACCCAGGCTGGATTCCGTCAATCTCCAGACCCGTCCTGAAACGGGAGAGAAGACTTTGCTTCCCACCGCCACCGGACCGTAGCGGGTTGTTCCCTGCTTGGGATCCGGGCGGATCACCATTCCCCATAAAGTCTTGGCCCTGGCAAAAAGAGGGTTGGTGAAGTCAGCAGATTCGGCATCCAACTCCAGATCAAACGTGTTCGCTGCCAAATTCACTGCACGGATCGTGCCGAATGCGTAGGGTAGCGGGTCATAATCAATTCGGAGGTTTTTAAGGACAAGATTTCGGCAACCTTCCAGAACGATCCCGCTGGCAGATGGGTTTGTGAAGATCAGCGTGGTTCCTTTCCCGGCACCGCTCACGGCAAGGTTGTTCGCCTTGTTGATCGGGAGAGAGACAAGTTCCCCCATGGAAGTTGCTCCGGGCGCCGGATCGATCCGGTAGGTTCCGGCCTCGAATACGACCTCTGCCTTCTTGGCGCAATCGAGGGCCGCCTGAATGCATTTCCTCACGGCCTCCCCATCGGACTGATCGTCGCCGGGAATTGCTCCAAAATCGCGCACGGAAAACCGAGTCGCAGACGGTTTTTGGTCGCAGGAAACAAGGCACATTCCGGCGACAACACAAAGCAGCGAGATGGTGCGCCAAGCACGCTGAGGCCGCCAAGATGATGGGAATCCCGCTCGGTGCCGATCGCGAATCCCTTCTGATGTATTCCTGTTTGCCATGGCAACGGCTATTCCCACAATTCGGTATTTCCGAAATAGTTTGTAAAATTCGTCACCACCTCGTTGCGGGGCAGGCCCTGGGCATGTCCATCGCAAAAAACCATGTTGACGGTCTCTCCATGCCGGTGGGGAAACCACGGATCAGGATTCTTCTTCGCGCTGGCCGAAACCAATTGCCAGGAGCTTTGAAGAAGGGGATTGGAAGGATCGATTGTTTCCGACAGCATGACGATCTTTTCCGGACGCTCGATCTTGGTAAATCTTGTTTGGAGAATGACGTCGTTCGTTCTGGATCCCGGATTTTCGAACACATTGTTGTTGCACGCATAGTGCGTGTGAGGGTAGGCGCGGCTGTAATCAACCGAAGGACAGTAAAAGACATCAAGATTTCTTCCCTGGGGGTATTGCGGGCTTCTAGGCATTAACGTGTTAGATGCTCCAAGGTAAGGTCGGATTTCCAGATACCAGAAGGTCATTCCTCCAACGGAATACTTGACGGCAGCGGGCGGCAGCAATTGTTGGTTGTCCGCATTGTAGGCGAGCGTTGCCTGGCCGAGTTGCTTTAGATTGGACAGGCATTTGACTGTTTTTGCGCTTTCAATGGATCGCTTCAATGCGGGCACAGCCAATGCCGCAAGAATGGCAATGATGGCCACGACGATCAGCAACTCGATCAAAGTAAACGCGTCTCTTCTTTGCGTCTGTTGCGGGCTTGGTGCGGGATGATTCGCATTCATGAGATTTCCTCCAGTGCACCCCGTCTTTCTTCCAGTTCCTTCCGGATTTCCCGGGAGCGGTGTTCGGTCAGGGGATAGATGACGGCCAACAGAATGGAACAAACGATGGCGAGAGCCGGAATGGCAATGTCGAGCAAACGCATGTTTAAAATGGTCTGTGCCGATTGGTTTCCTCCCAGAGCCTGCTGGAATCCCGTGAGATTCAGGAGGAGACCGGAACTTGCGAAGGCCAGAGTTCCCCCCAGTTTCATGATCCAGGAATAAACCGCCCCGAGAATTCCTTCATTTCTCGCGCCGGAGCGCCATTCTTCGAAGTCGCACGTATCCGCGATCATCGAGGAGACCAGAACCCACAGGGCGCAGAATCCCATGGCGACAAAGATGGAGGGAATCAAAGAGAGCAAAGGGTGTGTGGGACTATAGCAAACCCATTTGACCAAACTTCCAAAAAGCGCTCCTCCGAGGAAAATGATCAACGCGTATTTTTTGCTGAATCTTGTGGCACACAGTGTGACAAGCGGAATGAAAAGGATGCTGCTGATCTGCCACGCCGAGCCACCCATTCCGATCAAAACCGAGGCCGCTGTCTCATTCCCGCCATAGACATAATAAATCATGATGTAGGGAGTGATGCTTGAGATCGTGAAAATCCCAAGGCACATGGTGAAAACCATTGCCGAGAGAACCATGAAAGGCCGGTTGGAAAACACCCCGAGGAGCTGGTGCTTCAGAGAGGTTTTTTCAGTGAACATCTGCTCCTGGGTCACTTTTTCGGGGCATAGAAATGTGGAGAGCAGGGAGAGAAGAATGATCAGTGCCCCGACAAAGGTTCCGACCACCCGCGCTCCCGTGAGGGAATCCGGAAAGACCGGCAGTTTTGTCAGTGCATAGAGCCAGGGCATGACCAGCAGGATGCCCGACGAGAGAAACGTGCTGAATCCCATCAGTCGCGTCCGCTCGTTGTAGTCCGCCGTCATGGAAAAACCGAGCGCCGCCCAGGGGACCCCGAAGAGCGTCAAGAATGTGTAAAACACCAGCGAGCTGCCAAGGAAGTAGGCGAAGCAGGCATTCTCACTCCAGCCACGCGGCATCAGCCAGATGGCCGCGAATGCCAGCCCCGCTCCGATGCCTCCAACCAACATGAACGGCTTGCGACGCCCGAAGCGGGATCGAAAATTATCCGAAATATGTCCCATCGCGAGATCGGCGATCGCGTCATAAAAACGCGGCAGAGAGAGTCCCAGGCCGACCAGGACCGGATTCACCCCCAATCCGATGTTCAAAACAAACATGGCGAGATTTCCGATGCCGTTGATCATCAGATTGTAGGCCATGCCGCCGAATGCGTAGCCAAGCTTTCCCACAAAGGGAATCCGATCCGCTTCCGGTGTCATCTCGGGCAACGGCAGGGCTTTCTCCGCAGGGGGAGGTTCGATTTGGAGGGAGATGTTTTCGGGCATATTGGGTCCGGGGACTATTTGCCCCCGAGGACACGGAGAACACGGAGGTCAACAAAGGTGTCCATACAGTCGCTGTCTCCTGATCGTCGCAGATGAATGCAGGTTTCCGCAAAGTATACCAACGACATACAACATGTTATGAAAAATGTTGCTGTCCACCCCAGCGGCGAACTCAGTTCTTGAGTGCATGGTATATTCCTCAATCTGTGAAAATCCTATTAATCTGCGGCTAAGTCTTCTGTGTTGCTAAACGGCCAACTCCTCTTCCAACACGGGTTCGGCTTTGTCTGCGATTCCAAATACCGAGCGAATGGCCTCCAAGTAGGCAAAACCGTTCCGCTTGTCGGGCTCCAGATAGCTGCCCTCTGTCCACTCATTCCAGGCATTCAGACTGACCATGCGAAAGCCAGGATCGGCCTCGGCATACTCCCGGATCAGGGCGAGCGCCTGTTGAAAGTCTTCGGGGGAGGTCTTCATGATGGAAGTAAAGGGATAGCCCAAAGACGGGCACCAGATCTCGCTTTGAACGGTCCGCGGAGTCGAATCCCAACCCATTGTGACATTCGGGAAAACCGGCAGGGTTGTGCCTGCCCGGAGGGCTTTGTATGCATGGATATAGGTGTCCCTGACTGTTTGGTAATCACAGAAAGGGAGTCCGCTGTCGGTCAGGGACATGTAGTGAACCCAAACATAGCCACCTATGGAATCGAACCCCAGCTCCTGAAAATCCTTCACCTGCATTCCAGAACCGGCCTCTCCCTTCAGGATTCCGCAGTTCCATCCGATGGCGTTCAAATGCAGATCGGGGAAGCCTGCTTCCACAACCTTCTCCCGGAAGCGATCCAGTGCCTTTCTGGCCGTCAGCACCGAACCCCCGAGGCTTTTGACGAGCGTGGACACATCGTAGATGGAGAAATAGGGGCACCCGTTGACGAGCAGATGGGAGGGGTGCGAGAAATAGCGTTCGATCAAAATCTCGCAGATCGAGTCGAAAACGGAGGGAGTCACCTCCCCCGGGTATTGCAGGCAGGTCAGATCTCCGCGTTTGGCGGGGTGGATGTCATACCAGTCGTGATTTGCCCACATGCAGCAGAACTTCATCCGGTCCACATTGGGGGCCTTCAAAAACCCCTGCTCCAAGGCGCGCTCAAGAAAGGAGCCGTCATTGTAATGATACCAATCGAAGATGAAGCAATCCACACCATGGTCCGCTGCTGCGTCGATTTTGCGGGCCATGACTTGCGGATCCGACTCGTCTTCGTATCCCCAAAGCGGCTCGAACGACTGCTGGTGGCCCGGAAATCGCGGGGTTGCCTTCTTGACAAGCTCCCATTCTGTCCATCCCTCTCCATGAGCCGCCGCATTTCTCGGGTCTGCATGGTAGTTCGGAAAATAGTAAGCGGCGACGAGCGGGCGGCTCTCGGATGCAGACGGGTTTTTCATAACAATGTAGCGAGACACCATAACCCGAACCACTCGTCGCAACCTTCACAGAAACGACAAAAACATGCCTCACAGTGCCACCGCGCCTGCGGCGCGAATTCGAAATTTGAAATTTGGAATGCGAAATGCGAAATCGCCGGATGACTCGCGACGAAGTTGCTCAGTGGCTGCGTGGCCAGCGGAAATAAAATGCCCTTGGTGTGCTTCGCGTCTTCGCGGGCAATTTCCGGATTCGGACGTGAAAAATCTTCCTACTTCGGCGGCTTTGTTTTTGAGGGCTGATATCCCCCGGAAACCTCCCTGCTTTTCTTGTATTCCCTTGGGGACACTCCCAAAAAGGTTTTGAACGAGCGGGAAAAATGATTGCTGTCGTTGAATCCGCAGGCGAAGGCGACTTCGGTGATATTCATGGTGGGATCGCGCAGAAGCTCCTCCGCCTTCCGCAGCCGGAGGTTCAGGAGATATTCTGCGGGCGTCTGGTCGGTGCAGGCCTTGAAGATACGGAAAAACTGACGTCGGGAGAGTCCGCAGATGCGGAAGAGATCCGGGATGTTGAGGTTCTCCTCGGAGTTCTGCTCGATCCAGAGGAGGGCCTTGGCAATCCGCCGTGTGTCGGTCAGGTCTTTCTGGTCCGCGCTGCCATACCAGCGCGAAAGGAGCGCGATGATCTCAAGCAGTTGCGACCTGGCAACGGCAATGTAGCCCGGTTGTGCCTGCTGGATCTCTGCATCCATCTCCATGGCCAGGGACTCGATCTTGGCCAGTTGCTTTGCATTCAATTTCAGGTGCTTGTTGAAAAATCCCTTTCGCCGCAACGATGGCTCAATCTCGAAAAGCGCCTGGAACCCCGGCGAGTCCGGAAACTCCTGTGCATGAATTCCCAGCAACCCCGGATCATAGCAAATGTTGAGCACTTCCAGCGACTCCGGCTTTTCAATGCAATGCTCGTGCGATCCCTGAAGCACAAAAACATCCCCCGTGCCCACTTCGAACGGCTTGCCGTCCACGACATTCGTGGCGACCCCGTGAAGAATGACCGTGATCTCATGGAAATCGTGCCGGTGGACCGGATACGCCGGATGCTCCGGAATCCGCATCACCGCGATCGGACATTTATCCGTGTAAACCCAAGCCCGTTCCAGAACCAGATGCCCGCGCCGGATCGAATGTCCGGCCAGGGGAAGCTTCGTGTCCTTATGGTAGGATTGCACAATCCGGACAATCTCGTCGTAGGCGGCTTTCCCATGGGAGAGCGCATGTTCCTTCGACTTGGGAGAAGAGTTCATTCTGATAGCCGCAGATTCACGCAGACTTTCGCAGATGAAAATTGGACATGCAACATGTTATGCTCATCCAGAAAGTTTCGCAGGGGTGCAAACCGTGACTTTCAACCCGAAAACGGCGATAGGAGAAAGTCGTTTTGCGCGGAGAGGGAATCAGGAATCGAACTTGTAAACTTTGAGGCGACAGACGTTCTCGATGAACGAGAAATCCCGATCTCTGTGGTGAACAGGGCAGTTGCATTCGATCGCGCAGGCCGCGATCAGGCAATCCGTCGAACTTCGAATGGTAAATCCCCGGCTCCGACAATTGCGATAAATCTCCGCTGCAAGTCTGTAAGTGGAGCGTTGGGGAAAAATCTCCACGAATGATGAAAAATGTTTCTCAATGGCATCGGCATCTGCGGCGCGGGAACACCCTTGCATCAATTCCTGCAGGATTGCTCCGGTATAGGAAAGGCACTCCTCGCGCTCCAACAGTGAGGAAACGACATCTGCTTCCGCCGTTTTCCTTCCGGCCAAAAAGTCAATCCAAACGCCGGTATCGATCAAAACCATCAGAAGCGGCTTTGTCTCATCAAATTCAGATCGCCCGACCAGGAAATCTTCCCACGCAACTCAAGGATTTTCTTCTGATCTTTGCGTCTCACAAATTCCCGCAAGGCCGCATTGACAAGATCCTTCTTCGTCCGCAATCCGGAGAGATGGAGCCCCCGGGTCACCAACCCCTCATCCAGATCAATATTGGTTCTCATATACACATAAATAGAGAAAACAGGTGTATCAGGCAAGATTTTTCGTCCAACTTGATCCTCACGCAAAAACAGGCAGGGGTGGCAGGATGGCAAACCGAAACCGCCGCGACAATTCAAGTTGGGCGGAGATTTCCTCATGGGATCCAACAGAGAAAAAAGTCCTTCCATCCGTGTGAATCTCTGCGGATAACCCTTCTGCTGTCTTTCGGTTCATTCTGGTGCGCAATCGCCCTCTGCGATCTCCGCGTCCCTGCGTGAGATCCCTCATGCTCTACCCTCTGTGGCAACCCCTCCTATACGCACCCGTCGCGGATGAACCAAATTTCGCATTCCGCATTGACGCCCGCTCACCCGGGCGTGTCGCCCCTTTGAGGCACCCCTTCGGATGATCTCCCCACTTCACATTTCCAATTGCGCACAAGCATGGCACTATCCGGCAGGAATACGGCACTGGGAGGAAGGTGGAGTTTGGGCCGCTGTGGCAAGTTTGCGACACTGATTCAGGGATCAAATGCCTGAATCCCATATCAAAAACCCTCAATAATAAATAGCACCATGAAAACAAAACTCTTCTTGCCCTGCTTTGCAGGCATCTTACTGGGATTGACCGGGGTCGGCCACGCTCAGACACTGTTCAACGATACCTTTGACACGGCCGGGGACGCCAATACCTACGGCTGGTATTATCATGCCACCAACATGAACACTTCGAATACAGTGAGTGGGGGGAATTTGGTTCTTTCCAATACAGGAACGGACCCTGGCAATGCCAGTGCTGTTTGGAAAAGTTTTGGTTCAACCACGCTGTCCGCAGGACAAACCATGCGCTTGACCGTCAATATTTCTGGTTTGACGACAACACTAAATTCCGGGCTGGGATTGACCTTTGCCTTCGTGGACTCAAGCACGGCAATCAACGCAAATGGAGGATTGCTGAATTCGACGGCAACACCGCGCTACGCCTATCAACTTCAGTTGGCCAGAGGCACCGGTGTGGGGGGGACTGGAGGGACGACGAATAGTGCAGACGGAATCTCGCAGCTATACAATGCAGGCGCGACGCCCGTGGCGGCTTCCCAGCAGTTGAGCGTACGCGAGAACTCGGCAAATGGAGCGCCTGACGCCAGCAATCCACGCCTGGCCGTGACCGCTTCGAATCAAACGTTTACAACGAATGGAACTTACTCGCAGGATGCGGTTCTTGTATGGGATATCTCCAATGTTGGAGGACAGATAAAGTTTGCAGGTTCGTTTACTTCCCCCAATGGGGGGGCGACAACGGCCTTTGTAACATCCGACGCCGATCTTTTCGATCATTTTACTTTCGACAAGCTCGCCATCGGTTCTTCCTATTGGGTGGGATTGAATGATGTGCGGATCAGCAGCGTCGAGCTGCAAGTCGTGCCCGAGCCTGCGACATGGGGTCTTCTCGGCATGGGCCTGATGACGATCGTGTTTCTGCGCCGTCGTCGGATTGCCTGATTCGAAGCTTGCAGCAAAAATGGGGAGGGGAGAATCGCGTGGGGGCGCGAATCTCCCTTCCTTCCCTCTTGAAGTATCAAAGAGCAATATTTGACTGCGGCGGGATAAAACACTTGTTGCACAAGGCTGGCATTCATTTGAATCAACAAATAACATTCGTGTCATTATGAAACAAAGTGTCTTTCCAATATTCGCTGTCCTGGCTTTTGTTTTGTGTGTGCAAAGTCCATTGGCAGCAGGGGGGCGGGATGCCATTCTTGCGAAGCAATGGACAACAATCCGGCAGGATCGTCCGGATGACGTTGGGGAGGCGAAGAATGCACTTGATGCCAGAAATCTTCTTCAGGCGGGCAACCCAAAGTCCAATCTGGTTTTGAGTATTCCGTTGATCCAGTTTGACGTTTCTGAATTTTCAAAGGACTCGCAAATTCAGTCGGCCAAACTGCGTTTGCGGGTTTACGATCCGGATGGACACCGGGGGGAACGTCCGTCGTTCCGGATTTTCCCGGTGACTTCCGCGTGGGAAAGCAGCAGTGTGACATGGAATACACGTCCACAGTGGGATGAGACATTTGCAGAGTGCCTGTTTGATCCCAAAGAACAGGACGGAGAATATGAGGAGTTCGATGTGACACCGCTTGTCAAGAAGTGGATTGACGGCTCGCTCGAAAACCATGGGATGGCCATTGTGGCCGAATCGGAGAAGGGGAATTGGACGCAAATTTTGTATCATCCCAGGGCAACGCTCGAGATTGAGCATTGAGGAAATGCCGTCCAGATTGCAGAAAGTGAGCGCCCTTCTGTTCCTGGTGCTTGGCTGTCTGCAAACGCTGCAATGCGCGGAGCGTGACGGACAACGATTGCCAGATGAGCAAAATGTGACCACCCGCCCCAATATTCTGTTTGTTTTTTCCGATCAGCACCGGTGGTGCGATCTGGGCTGTTATGGGAATCCGGCCGTGATTTCCCCGAATCTGGACCGCTTTGCTTCAGAGGGGTTGCGGTTTTCGCACGGCATTTCAAATGCTCCCGTGTGCGTGCCGGCGCGGGGGACTCTGCTGACCGGGCTGTATGCGCTGCACCATGGGGCGATCACCAACGATTTGCCGGTGAAACCGGAAGTGGAGAGTGTGGCGTGTGCTCTAAATCGTTCCGGGTATCATACTGGTTACATTGGCAAGTGGCATTTGGGAGGAACTCCCCGCGATCGCTACATTCCCAGGGATGAACGACTGGGGTTTGAAGAGTGGAAAGTCTGCAACTGTTCGCATGACTATCTGAAGTCGCATTACTTCGATGAGGACAACGTACGGCACGAGATCGACGGGTATGACGCGGCGGAATATACTTCGCTGGCCATGGATTTCATCCGGCGCAACCGGGGAAGCCCCTGGGGACTCTGGCTTTCGTGGGGACCTCCCCACGATCCGTATTTTGCCGTGCCGAAGCACTATCTTGATCTCTATCAGGACAAAAACATTCCGCTGCGTGACAACGTTCCCAACAAGATCGTGGATCGTTTGGACAAACCTTGCTGGACGCGGGAAACGGTCCGGGAAAATCTCAAGGGCTACTATGCGCAGATCACGGCACTGGATGAGCAGTTCGGGCGCCTTCTGGCCGTGTTGAAGGAAACCGGGCAACTTGACAACACGCTGATCATTTATACCAGCGATCATGGAGACATGCTGGGTGGACAGGGGTGGACGAACAAACAGCTTCCTTATGAAGAATCCATCCGTGTTCCATTGATGGCCCGTCTGCCGGGGGTGATCCCTCGCGGCGTTTGCGATGGAATGATCGGTCAGACGGACCTTCCGGTCAGTCTCATGGGACTGCTTGGGTGTCCTCTGTCCGCTCCGGATGGCAGGGATCTTCAGAGACTCTTTCGGACTGGAAAAGAGGATGGCTTGGAAACCTGCTATATTTACGATCTGGTGCCCTGCCATCAGTCGATGTGGCGTGGAACAGATGCCTGGCGGGGTGTGCGCACAACCAAATTCACTTATGCCTGCCATGCGGATGGAACGCCTTGGATTTTGTATGACAATGAAGCCGATCCGCTGCAGCAGAACAATCTCGTTGGGGTTCCTGCGTTTGATGCGCTGCGCGAGCGCCTTCATGGACTGACCGTGGACTTTGCGCAACGGTATGACGTGTTGCAACCTTGGCCGAAGCTTTTGGATTATTTCGGACTGATCGGGAGTTGGAATCGCAGTCAGCGGTATTTCGGGCTTCCTGAGCTTGAAGTGCCGTCTTCATGTGGAGGGAGCAAAGGAAGTCCGGATTCCAGAAAGCAACATTTTGGACGGGAATATTGATGCTCCCTCATCGCTTTATGACTTACATGAACTCTCCATCTATAAGACGGGCCGGCAACCATGTCACGAAACGGAAGAAATGCAGAGCCGGAGGGAAGTGTCTTTTAAGAATTGGCACCTTAATTTCAACAATAAGGGTCGAAGGGAAAATCTCCTGTCCGGACAACCCCATTGATTTCCGATGAAAAAATCTTTTTGTTTCCTTTTTCTGGCTCTTCTTTCATGTGTTCGCGCCGAATTGAGCCTTCCGGCGGTTTTTTCCGACAACATGGTTTTGCAGCGGAGCGAGCCGGTCAAGGTTTGGGGTTGGGATACTCCCGGGGCGACGGTGAGTGTTGAGTTTTCCGGTCAAAAGCGCTCCGCCCTTGTGGACGAAAAGGGCCGCTGGATGATTTGCCTTGATCCTCTGAAAGCATCGGGGGATCCCGCCACGATGACGGTTTCATCTTCCGACAAAAACGAAAGACGGGACATTCATAAAATTCTGGTCGGTGACGTGTGGTTTTGCTCCGGGCAGAGCAACATGGAGATTCCCGTCAGTTCGTCACTGGATGCGCAAAAAGAGATCGCGGCAGCGCAGTGCCCGGAGATCCGGTTGCTGAAGGTCCGGAAGGACGTGTCACTTGTTGCCAGGGAGGATGTGGTTCCTGAAAAGCCCTGGAGTGTCTGCACGCCGGAGTCCGTGGCGGATTTTTCGGCTGTGGCCTATTATTTTGGAAGGGAAATTCAGCGTGAGAGTGGGATTCCCATTGGCTTGATCCAGAGCTCCTGGGGAGGAACTCCGATTGAACCGTGGATTCCGGTTGCCGCCATGGAGTCCGATCCGGAATGTGCGGCGGTGTTGAAACCATGGAATGAGATGAAATCGAAGGTGTCAGATTACGATGCGAACTTCGACACCTACGTGGAGGAACGAAAAAAGGAACTCCAGGAACTCAACAGGGTGCTTTGGCAGTGGATGCTCAGGCAGAAGGAAGCAAAAGAGAAAGGAGTGGCTTTCACCGAGCCAGCCCCCCAGCCCCGCCAACCTCCTCTTCCCGGCCATCAGAATACGCCAGGCGGTCTTTTTGATGCCATGGTGTCCCCGCTTGCCCCGTTTGCGATCCGGGGAGTGATTTGGTATCAGGGGGAATCCAACGCGAATCAAGTCGAGTCCGCAGAACTCTACGGAAAGCAACTGCCCCTGCTCATCAAAAGCTGGCGCGAGGCCTGGGGCAGGCCGGAACTGCCGTTCTATTTTGTCGAAATCGCCAACTATTCTGCCGTTCAAAAAGAACCCCGCGAAAGTGGCGGCTGGCCGGTGCTCAGAGCCATGCAGTTGCAAACGTGGAAGACTGTTCCGCATACCGGAATGGCCGCAGCCATCGATCTCGGTGAAGCGGACAACATCCATCCAAAAAACAAGCAGGAGGTGGGGCGTCGCCTTGCACGGCACGCCTTGAAGAATGAATACGGCAAGGACATGCCGGTTTCCGGTCCGATTCTCCACACCGTCCGGCGGGACGGAAACAAGGTAACGCTGGATTTTGATCACGCGGACGGTGGACTGGACGCTCGTGGTGGCATCCCCAAGGGCTTTGCACTCGCTGACACGAGTGGAAAATGGCATTGGGCGGAGGCGGAGATCGCAGGGAATTCGATTTCCTTGGGCAGTGACAAAGTTCCTCTCCCATGTGCGGTGACTTATGGATGGGCCAGCAATCCCATCGGCAACCTTTACGGCAAACCAACCGCCCTGCCACTGATTCCGTTCTGTGAAAAAATCCCGTAAGGCAGCATCGTCATGCCCGCACGGATCTCTCAAAAATAAACTTTCCCAATGAAACCACTGTTTTTCCCGCTTGTCATAACCGTTGCAACCTGTCTTTCCTCCCGCCTTTGCGCGGAAGTCGTTTTTTTTGATGAATTTAACAAACCCGGTTCTTCCGCCTCCAGCGGCTGGTATGTGAGAGGAGAGAATCTGGAGAGTGAAAAGAACGTAAAGGAGGGAAACCTTCGACTGGGCAGGAAGGACGGTCTGCTGCCAGTTTCCCGTGCGGGAGGCATCTGGAAGAGCTTCGCTCCAGTGTCACTCAAGGAAGGACAGACCCTTCGACTGACCGTCGTGTTTTCCGGTGCCGAAGTGGAAAATGCCCCCTTTTTCCGTGTGGCGTTGGCGGATTCACCCAATTCGATCAATGCCCATGGCGGGATTTTGCAGGAGCCTGCTCCGTATTACCTCTACGAACTGGGGCTGCCATCCGGCGCTTGGGCTCCTCGCCAGGAAGTGGGGGAAAATCTGGGGTTTTTGGAAGGGGCATCCGGGGGGGACGCTCCTTCCGAGGCCCGTGTTGCGCCCTGTCTGCTGGGTTTTCAATCGCCACCCGCGTCGAAGCCCGTTTTCCCCGGCCCACAGGTGGTGCTTGCACCCGGCCAGTATGACAAGAAAGCTGTGCTCGTCTGGGAATTGCGCAATGAAGGCGGCACATTGGTCAGCACAGGGAGTTGGACAGGGCCTGAAAACAGCAAGACGGATATGACAGAAGTGAGTGCCGCGATAATTCAGCACTTCGATTTCAACAAAATCGGAATAGGGTTCACGGTGTGGGACGCCGATTGGGACGGCGGAAAACATCTGGCAGAGTCGGTTTCGATCGACTCCGTCAGGCTGGAGAAATTTTAGTTGCGACAACGGGAGGGCGTTTTGCGGCCCGCTATTAGAGCGGTTCAACAAAATCTATAGCTTCACGAGACCAACCGCGCCGGCTCGAGGCAACCCTGCCGGCTTTTTCAGCTTTGACGCGCCTGATCAATGTCGGGGCGGTCTTGCTCGCTGGCGCGGAGAGTCTTTTTTTAAAGTCATCTCCATCTTCCCCAACACGACATGGATGGCCTGCAGGGAGCACTTCAAACCCAGGGCTTCCCGCAGCTCCTTGAGGCTCATGTCAGGTTTCCTTTTCAACAAACCTTCCATCTCTTGCCGATGCTCGATCTTGATCAGTGGTTTGCGTCCGGCCAGGTGATGCCTCGCCTGAATGTCCCCGCTGTGACGCCGCTGTTGCAGCAGCTTCTTGACCATCCCCAGCGACACCCGGAAGCGACGCGCTACCTGCTCCCGCGTTACCTTTCCCTCGTCGCAGGTCTCCAAAATCCGTTCCCGTAAATCCAATGAAATCGTTTTTCGATTGTGCAGGGATTCCCCATACCTCCTCTCCTCAATATGGCTATGCTATTTATTGAAATACTCTAGGATCGTCCGGCAGGCTGTTTTGCGTTGAAGAGTACTCTTTGCAGCCGGCGGAGGGAGAAAACTCCCTCAAAGCACGCGCACAGGATTCCGGAGACGAGGGGTTGACGTACATTCCCGTTCCCAGTTCAAAGCCGGCCACTTTGTTCACGCGCGGGACAATCGAAATGTACCAATGAAAATAAGGTTCGTCGTTTCCCCGGGGATCGAGGGAACGGATGACGAGATTGAACGGGGGATTGTCCAGCATCCCATGCACTTTCGCGAGAACCGTCTGCAGGATTTCCGACAGGGCGGGGAAAGTTCCAAGAGGTTGGCCGGAGAAACAGGCGGTGTGGGTTTTGGGAAAAATCCACAGGTGATAAGGCGAGAGCGCGGCGTGGGGGATGAAGGCCACGAAGAATTCGTTCTCGGCGACAATCCGGCAGCCCAGCGCGAGTTCCCGCGCGATCAACGTGCAGGCGGAACACTGCCCGGAGTCGGAGTAAAACCTCCGCGCCCGTTCGATCCGGTCGACAACCTGGCCGGGAACAATCGGAATGCCGACGATTTGCGAATGCGGGTGTTGTTGGGAAGCTCCGGCCTCGAGTCCCTGGTTCTTGAAAACAATCACATGCCGCACGCGCGGGTCTGCGTAAAACTCCAAAAACCGATGCCGGAAGGTTTCCAGGACGCGTCGGACATGCACCGCCGGGGAGAGGGCGAGAAGTCCGTCGTGGCAGGGCGTTTCCACGAGCACCTCGTGCAATCCCACGCCATTCACGCTCACCGCACCCGGAATCGCACAATCCGAACCGACCGCTTCCCCGACCGGGGAGAGAACCGAATACTTGTTGACCACGGAGCGGAGGATCCACCGGCCATTGCCATCTTCCAGCCGGAACCGTTCCTCGGAAGACGCCTCATTTCCCGGACAGAACGGGCAGGTGGCCAGATAGGAGGGAGGAGCTTCCCGGCGCGGAGCGGGCGGGCGGCTTTCCTGGCGTTTTGCACGCTCCGGCGCGATGATGACCCATTCGCCGGTCAGCAGGTTTTCTCGGATCTCAGACATGGCCGGAAGACAGGCTATCCCAGAACCGGCCCGCCCGCCGCATTCTTTTCCACAAAAATCCCGGCAGCGAAAAAAAGTTGCGGCCTCCGTGAAGAGAGAGCACCCTCGGCGGTTCTATGATCGTTGTTCCCAAAATTCGTGGATTCATCTGCACCACCGCACACCCCGGGGGCTGTGCAAAACATGTTGCCGACCAGATTGCCGTGGTCAAGAGCCGCGGTCCCATCGCGAACGGCCCGAAGAAAGTCCTCGTGATCGGTTCCTCCACCGGTTACGGACTCGCGTCCCGGATTGCGGCGGCCTTCGGTTCGGGAGCCGCAACCATCGGTGTCTTTTTTGAGCGCCCCTCCGAGGCGGACCGCACGGGAACGGCGGGATGGTACAATTCTGCCGCCTTTGAAAACGAGGCCCGGGCAGCCGGGTTGTATGCCCGGTCGTTCAACGGAGACGCCTTCTCGGATGCGATGAAGGCGGAAGTCATCGCTGCGGTCAAGGCCGACCTCGGACAGGTCGATTGTGTCATCTACAGCCTCGCCTCCCCCCGCCGGACCCATCCGAAGACCGGAGAGACCCTCAAGTCCGTGCTCAAACCCATCGGGGAAACCTACACGAACAAAAATCTCAACACCGGCAACGGAGCGGTCAGCGAAGTGACCATCGAGCCCGCCAATGAGGAAGAAATTGCCCAGACAACAGCCGTCATGGGCGGCGAAGATTGGGAAATGTGGGTGGAGGCCCTGCTCGAAGCCGGTGTGCTGGCGGAAGGCGTCCAGACTGTTGCCTATTCCTACATCGGGCCGAAACTGACCTGGGCCATTTACAAAAATGGCACCATCGGTCGTGCAAAAGAAGATCTCGAACGGGCCCAACGGGCCCTGGATGCCCGGCTCGCTCCCCTCGGGGGCAAAGCCTGGGTCTCGGTGAACAAGGCACTCGTCACGCAGGCCAGTTCCGCGATCCCGGTGGTTCCGCTTTACATTTCCCTTCTCTACAAGGTCATGAAAGCCGGGGGAACGCACGAGGATTGCATCGAGCAGATGGACCGCCTTTTCCGCGAACGCCTGTTCAATGGAAACCCCCAACCCGACGAAGCCGGCCGCATCCGAGTGGACGATTGGGAGATGGCTCCCGCAGTCCAGGAAACCATCGCGAAACGCTGGGACGAGGTCTCCACCGAAAATCTGGCGGAACTCGCGGATTTCGAAGGCTACCAGGCCGGCTTCCTGAAGCTCTTCGGCTTTGGATTGGCAGGCGTCGATTACGCGGCGGAAACCGATCCGGCCGTCAACGTGCCTTCCATTTCTTGATTTCGTTATCCTTGCCAAGGGGCCTTGGAAGTCGCAGCGGAGGAGGTGTGCCCGGTCCGAACCCGGGAGCCACCGTTTTTTTTCAGGAGGATTTGCGAAATGCCCCGTCTTGGGGGATGCTCCTGCGCACGATGGCGTTGGTTATGAAAAAACTGGCTTTTTTCCTGTTGGGGATTTCCGTTCCCGGGTTCGTGGGCGGCTGCAAAAATGCGGAGGGCCGGTTCCGGCCGCCCGATCCCATCGGCTATGCAATTTTCGAAATGCTCGACCGGGGCCCCCGCCAGGACAGGAGTTCCGATTCCGACTTCATCGAAGCCGGGCCCTCCTCTCCCACGCCGGAGCGGGGGATTCCTCCCGAATCCGATTCGATCTGGGTGGAAGGAACGTGGGGAGTTTCCAATGGCCGGCGGGTCTGGATTCCCGCCCACTGGCAGTGAGAAAAATCACATCGGCCGCCCCGCCATCTGCCATGTCTTGATCGCGTCGAGCGGGTGGATGAGCATGATGACGTTCAGGATGAGGTTGTCGCGAACCCACAGGGCACAGCCGATTTCCATGACCACAAACAGGAGCACGCCGGCCCAAACCGGCAGCCGCCAGGCGAGAAAAAATCCGAGCGACATCATCAGCACGTCGCTCAGGGAATTCAGAATGCTGTCTCCGGAATACCCCAGAGCCATCGTCGCTTCCCGGTAGCGATTGATGATGAGCGGCGAGTTTTCCAGAATTTCCCAGCCCGCCTCGACAAGGACGGCCACCAGATAGCGCCAGCCCACCGGAAGCCGGTGTGCCAAGAGCCACAGCACGGCAAAAAAGACGAGCCCGTGCCCGATGTGCGAAAAAGAATACGCGTCGGCCAGGCGCTGGGAACATTCGCCGCTCCAGATGTCTCCTTCCCACAGCCCGGGCTTCCCATCCGGCCCGAAAGGCGAACGGCCCATCCCCCATTCCCACACGGCAAGCAGTCCCACCACGGCCAGGGCAGCCAGGGCGGTCCTGGCTTGGGGATTCCATCGGAGATTGGCAGGCATGTCGTATTCTTTCCGGACGGGGCGGTTTTCTCAAGCGTTCCGGTCATCAAAAACCACCCGGCCCGGGTGTCGGAAAAATCGCACAGGGCTTGCGTGGGGCTCCAAAAAGAGGTCCATTGCGGTGATGCGATCTGTTTTGCCCGTCCTGATGTTGATGGCTGTGACTCTCCATGCGCAGGAGAGCGACCAGCGCAAGCGGATGATTTTTCCGTCTGCGAATCCGGAACCCCAGCCGTCGGCCACCACCGCCCCGCCGTCTCCCGCGTCGACGCCCGCACCCGCAACAGGGGAAAAACACCAGGAGCCCGCCGCGGTGATCGCCGCATTTTTCTATGCCCTGAAAGCCGGCCAGGTGGAGGCGGCTTACGAGGGGCTCGTCAAAAACACAATCATCGCCGAACGGAAGGAAAATGTGAACGAGTTGAAAGAGAGCACTAAGAAGGCGCTCGACAGCTACGGTCCGGTCTCCGGTTATGAAGTTGTGGACACGCTGCAAGTCGGCTCCGCACTGGTGCGCCAGACGTGTATTTCCCTCAACCAAGATCTTCCGCTGCGCTGGCGGTTTTATTTTTACCGCTCCGGGGGGGAGTGGAAAATCGTGGACATGCGGGTGGATGACGGATTGGTCGAGTTGTTCGAGGAGACGGCCCGCCGCCAGAAGAATTGACGCATGGGCGCAAAGGCAGATGTTGGATCCGGCATGATTGCGCCGGGCGGCTTTCTCCGGTTCATCCGGTTTTCGCACACGGTTTTTGCGCTGCCCTTTGCCGTGGGCTCGATGCTTGTTGCCGCCCGGGGGCTGCCATCGTGGGACGTTGTGATTGGCATTTTGGCGGCTATGGTGTGTGCCCGCACGGCGGCGATGACATTCAACCGGTTGGCGGATTGGGAAATTGACAAAAGAAATCCCCGCACGGCGGGGCGGCATCGTCTGGTGAGGCGCGGGACCGCCGTCGCGTGGTGCCTGGCGTCCTCGGCGGGTTTTTTGCTTTCCGCCCGGTGGTTGAATCCTCTCTGCTTTGTGCTTTCCCCCGTGGCGCTGGGGATTGTGTTTTTCTATTCCCTGACCAAACGCTTCACCCACTTCGCGCAATTTTTCCTCGGGTTCGCCCTGGCGGTGGCTCCCGTGGGGGCATGGCTTGCGGTGACCGGCTCGTTCGGGTTCCCTCCCTTGGTTCTCGCGGCAGCCGTGCTTTTCTGGGTGGCGGGATTCGATCTCATTTACGCCACGCAGGATTACGAGGTCGACAAACGCGAAGGGCTGCACTCGATGGTGGTGTGGCTTGGTGTGCCGGGAGCCATGCGCCTGGCGGTCTGGCTCCATGCCACCGCAGTCATCGGCCTGCTGGCATTCGGCCTGGCGGCGGGGGCCGGAAAATTCTATTTCCTCTCGCTGGCGGTGGTGATCGCCGCGCTGATCTACGAGCACCTCGAAGCCCGTCGGGGAGATGTTGCCTCGATCAATCGCGCCTTTTTCCAGGCAAATGCGGTTGTGGGCATCGCCTTCGTCGCGGGAACACTCCTCGACCAAATTGCCTCCGTCTGAAAAAAAATTCCGTCCGGTTTTTTTCCGCTGGTTGAAACGCCTTGCGGTGGGGCTGGCTGTTGCCGTTGTGGTTTCGGGAATTGCCCTGGCGCTTTTGGCAAGGAATCTGACGGACCTTGCCCGGTGGGCGGTCCAACGTTCCTTGCCCGCCGCAAAGGTCGAGATCGGGGATGTCCGTTACGAGGCTCCCGGGCAGCTGGTGGTCCACAAGTTCATTCTTCGTGCGCGCTCCGGGGGAACCGAGTTGCTCCGCCTGGAGAAAGGGAGCGTGATTTTTGCCTTCGACGATCTTCAGCGAAGGGAGCTGGGGGAAATTCATCTCGTTCACCCGACCATCCGGATTTCCCCGGATCTTTTCCGGATCCTGCCAGCCGGGGAAGGAAAGGGCCGGGGAGCGGCCCTGCCCTGGACGGTGCGGAGGATTGTCTGCGACTATGCGGATGTTTCCTGCAGCGGATTTGGACCGGGGAGTCCGGATGTGGATTTGAAGTGTGCCTTTGACTGGAAAGAACCGGGGGCTGATCCCGCGAAACCGCTTCAGCTCACGGCCTGGGACATCCGGGTGTCTGCCCCGGGGTTTCCGGAACCGTTTCTGGCCCTGGATCTCGTGAATGTCGAAGCGACGCCCCGGGCGTTCCTCGACAAACAGGAAATCTCCGGCGTGGAACTCTCCGGGGGCCGTCTTCTTCTCGGGGCGGCTCTCCAGCAGATTCTTTCCGCCCCCCAAACGCCTTCCCCCTCCGGCAAACCCTCCCTGCCCTGGAAGATTGGCCGTCTGGACATCCGGAGTGTGGGGGTCCGTCTGGAAGACACACGGGACATTGCCGCCGACATCTCTTTTCAAATCAATACCACGCTGAAAGACCTGTCTCCCTCCCAGGCTGCGGGTTCGATCGGAGGCGAGGAGCAAATGGTGGAGATCGCGGATGTCGAGATCCTTTCCCCTTACGATCCGTTCATCAAAGTTCTGACCCTGCGCCGTGTTTTTCTCCGGTTCACACTCGGAGGGCTTTTGCGGAGCGAACTGGCCTCGGTCACGATCCTCGATCCCTCCGTTTATGTCGGTCCGGACTTGTTCTGGTACATGGACGACACACAGCAACGTCTGGCGGAGGCACCGAAAGGGACCGCCGGCCCGGCATGGAAGATCGGCCTGCTCAAGGTGGAATACGGGCGTCTTCTTGTCGGAAGCGGGGGACGTGCAAAATACGGGCTGCCGCTGAACTTCCGCGCCGAGGCCAGGGATATCGCGCTCGACAACCTCGCGACGCTCAAGCTGCAGACGGCCTTTGAGATCCCCGCCCAGACGTATCCCTTCCCCAGCTACCAACTCGAAGTCTCCACGCAGCGGGGCGATCTGAAATTCGCCTACCCTCCGGAAAAAAATGAGAACAACCTCGTGGGGAAGGTTTTCTTCGACAAAATCCGGTGGCGTCAATACGACGCGACCGACGCCTGGCTTTCCGCGACATTCGACCACGAGGGCATCAATGGGGACTTCGGCGGGCACGTCTACGGCGGTTATCTCTCGGGAGGCTTCAGCTTCCTCTTCGAGAGCAATGCCCCGTGGATCGGATGGATGTACGGGAAAAAAATCGACCTCGGACGGCTCACAGACGTCATTGCCCCGCAGAATTTCCGGATGACCGGACCGTTGAATTTCAAGCTCCAGATGGATGCATTCGGCCGCCAGATCGAACGGGTCAAAGGAGATTTCCTCGCCACCAGGCCCGGTCGCATGAAAATCGGGAAGCTCGACGACTTCCTGGCCAACATCCCAGACACCTGGAACAACCTCAAGAAAAGCAGCACCCGACTCGCTTTGGAGGCCCTCCGTGACTTCGACTATGCCACCGCCGGAGGAGATTTCTGGTTTGTGGAAAAACAGGGAGTCCTCGGGTTGAAGTTGCAAGGACCGCTCGGATCGCGCAACTTTGAGATCGTGCTTCACGAAGACGAATCCCAGGAGGGCCGATGGAAACAAAAACCCTGAGAATCCTTTCCGCCGTCACGGCCCTTTCCCTGGCCGGTGGTTGTTCCGCTCCCACCGTCAATCTCTCAACCACCGAGCCGATCAAGGTCGACATCGCGATGCGACTCGATGTCTACCAGCACAACAAGGAGGCCGCCTCCCGCAAATCCACGGGCCCCGATGCCACCGCCGATCCGGAAGCCCGCCGCCGCAACCGCATGGCCGACATCCAAAATTTCAAAAACTCCCGCCTCGTCGGGGAAGGCCGCGACGGGCTCTTGTCCATCCGGGTTGATACTGCGGGCGACGCCGGAGACTACGTGCGCAAAACGGTGACCGCCGAGAATGAGGACCGCATGAGCCTCATGAAGGCCCTCTCCGAAAAAGAAAAGCGCAGCCTCCCCGACATCCAGGCCGACCAGGCCGCCCTCTGGCAGAAACGATCCTTCGAAGGGGAACTCATCGAGGTGGCTACCCCGGATGGCACCTTTGAATGGATTGCAAAATCAGGCAGATAGTCTTCTTTACTCCGCTGCAATCATCGTATAGCTTGCGCCCAAAGTTCTCCCCACCCAAACACCATCACAAAAAAAACCATGGCCACTACAAAACGCAAACCGAATCCCGCATTGATGAAACCCGTCCAGCCCGATGAAGCGCTCGCCGCCATCGTCGGCTCGAAGCCGCTTCCGCGCAGCGAAATGACAAAGAAGCTCTGGGACTACATCAAAAAGAACAATCTCCAAGATCCCAAGAAGAAGACCAACATCAACGCGGATGACGCGCTGAAGGTTGTGTTTGGTGGCAAGAAGCAGGTCACCATGTTCGAGATGACCAAGCTCGTCTCGGCCCACGTCAAATAATTTCCCTTCTCCCGCGGGACGGAAAGCCGCCCCGCGGGAGAATTCCTTTTTCCCTCCCGGGCAGATGGCATGGATCTCTTGTCCATGCTTTTTTCGGTTTTTCCAATCAAGGCAACCTTGTCGGGCTGTCGCCCAAACGGGAACTGGTCGAATTGTCCCAAAAGCGTCTTTTGGAAAAATTGGACCGCCCGGACAAGATCCGCAGCAGGGGCTTGCAGCGGATGCGCAATGGACGGAAGTCTTTCACGATTCCCCGCGCTGCAACGCAGCGACCGCGCCAAGTGGCAGGATCAACCGGGAGGTTGTTGCGGTGGTTTTTTGTCGTTGACCTGTTGACCCGAAAGAAGCGGATCCGGAGAGCGGACGCCGAGGAGAGAAAGAATTTTTGGGTAGGAAATCCGGATTTTTTCCTCGGGTTGGTTGGGATCGATCATGTCATGAGGAACCCCATCCTTTTCGGGAAACTCGTAAAAGCTGACCCGGCCGGGGTTGTGTTGGCTCCATTTTTCGGCCATTTCCTGTGTGAGAAGGTTGTTTGCTCCCCTGTCGGTGCCGGTGGTCAGGATGTCGAGACGGGCGGGCTTGAGCGGGATTTTCCCCATCCGGGAACGAACGTTGCGGGAAAGCTGGACGGTGTCGGCCATGCAGCGGGTCCCGTAGCGGGGGTAGGCGTAGGGGGGGCCGGGGTTCTTTTCCCGGAGGTTTTCGTTCCACCACATGAAGAAGTTGGGGGCTTTGGAAAGGATGGCGGCCAGAGAGTCCACCAACCACACCGGTTGACCGTGAAGGCCGAAAAACGGGGAAAGAAGGAGAACCGACTCAATGCCATCGCGGTGTTCCGCCATCCAGGCCGCGGAGACACCGCTGCCGGAGAGTCCCACGAGAGTGACGCGGGAACCGAGGCCCGCGGCGATGTCCAGGCCCGCAGCGGCCTGGTCCAGAAGATCCTGGCCGGATTGAAGGCCCTGAAGATCATTCAGGCGGTCGGCATAGCCGGCATACCGGGCGCGGGGAATGACAACGTTGGCTCCCGAATCAAAAAGAATGCGGGCCAGTGGCACAAATTGCTGCGGGCAGTTTGTCAGGCCGTGGAGCAGGACAAAGACCCGTTCGGTTGGTGCGCCATGGACAAAGATCCGGCTTTTCCCTTCCGGGCAAAGAGGAAGGTCGGCCTCGGATTTTTCGATGGCGGCGAACTTCTCCATGGCCTCGCGGTAATCCCGGGCCGGATGGGGAACGGATGAAAACGCGGGAATGCGGAAAACGAACCAGCACAGAATCGCGAGGAAGACGACAACGGCAATTTTGAGTTTCATTTTTGAAATTTCGGAGCCCAGGCGGGCCGTCGTGTTGCGAACACGACGAAGGCGATGCCCATGATGATGAGGAAAAGCGACAGAAACTGACCGCGGGAAAGGCCGAGTGTCAACGGAGCGTCGGGCTGGCGGAAAATTTCCCCGATGATCCGCAGAATGGCATAGGCGATGAAAAAAACACCGGTGAGAACCCCGTTGGGGAGCCGAAAACGGGTGCGCAGGAGCCAGAGAAGGGTGAAAAGCAGGACGCCTTCCAGCAGGGCCTCGTAAACCTGCGAGGGATGCCGGGGGGAGAGGGTCCCGGCGAGTTGGTTGCGCAGAGCCGGGGAAAGCCGTGCATTCTCGACGACATCGCCGATGGTTGTCCACCCGGGGTTCAGCCGGACGGCTTCGGAGAGTGCCAGTTGAACGGTTTCCGGGGGGGCGTCATGGAGTTCATTGGGAAATTGAACAGCCCATGGAACGCTTGTCACCCGGCCGAACAGCTCGCCGTTGATGAAGTTCGCACAGCGGCCGAAGAAGAGACCGATGGGGGCCACGACGACCAGATTGTCCCCGATGTTGAGCCAGGAAACATGTTTGCGGCGCGAGTAGATGAAGGTGAAGATGACGATGCCGATCATCCCGCCGTGGCTCGACATGCCGCCATCCCAGAATTTCAAAATCACAAGCGGATTTGCCGAGAAATTCTGCCAATCGTAAAGGAGCATGTAACCGAGGCGTCCGCCAAGGATCACCCCAAAAAGAGCCACCCCCGTGATGAAGTCGCCGACCTGCGAGGGGGCCAGATCGGAGTAGCCGCGTTTTGTGAGGTGCATATACAGGATGTAGCCCACAAAAAATGCCGCAACATACGCCAGTCCATACCAGCGGAGTCCCATGCCATTCCCAAAATCCAACAGGAACGGACTCAAATGGTGGACGTAATAGGCAAGAAACACAGCGCAGAGGATTGCCACCCGCGTCCTTGCTGACAATAGCAAAGAGTTTTGGTGCGGATGGAAGACATCTTGCCGCGTTCTGCACAGCGGGATTTTCCCGTAAAACAAACGGATTGCTTCAAAAAAATGCAACTGTTTCGTGGAAAATTTGTTATATTTTCACAATTGATATCTCCATATGTCCCACACTGCACAAGTTCCGAATCGCACGGTTTTCCCCCCTGCCCGTCCCCCCTCCCCCCTTGCGGTGCTGTTCGCTTTGAGTATTCCATTTTTCCCCCTCCGGGCGACTTCGCCGGATTCTCCGGGGTCCGCGGCGGCTGATGCCCCGGATGACACGGCGCAGGTGGCCGTGGAGCCGGGAAAGAAGTTTGTTTACAAGCAGTCGAAAGAGGGCCCGCAGGAAGTGGAAGTTTACTATCCTCCGGGGTGGAGCCCGGAAAAAAACCGGAGGCCGGGAGTCATCATGTTCCACGGCGGTTCCTGGACCGGTGGGGATCTCGACCAATTCCGCCATCTTTGCAAATATCTTGCCGGGCGCGGACTTGTTGCCGCCACGGCAAACTACCGGATGATTTCCAGGAAAGATCGCGGGAAGCTGCCGGCCGGTGAATCCTACAAACGAATTTGCATCACCGATGCCAAGAGCGCCATCCGCTGGATGAAGCAGCACGCCGCGGAGCTCGGAATCGACCCGCAGCGACTCATTGTCGGCGGCGGTTCAGCCGGAGGACATGTCGCGGTGCTGGCAACGACCAGTTCCGGATTGAATGATCCCGCCGACCCGAAGGATGTGGATACCGTTGCCTCGGCTTACCTGCTGTTCAATCCCGCATTCCAGCCAACAGACGAAGCCGATCCCGAAGTGGACTTCTTGAAACATCTTCCGGCGAAACCTGCTCCCGCCATTCTCTTCTTTGGAGATGGGGACAACCAGTTCCTTCCCGGTGGCAGGGAACTGCTCAAGCAACTCCGGGCAGCGGGCAATTCCGGTTCCGAACTCTGGATCGCGGAGGGACAAAAACACGGATTTTTCAACAAACCCCCGTGGCAGAATGTGACCCTCTCCCAGGCGGACCAGTTTCTCGTGGA
The DNA here is from genome assembly GCA_964585615.1 of uncultured Chthoniobacter sp. Taxonomy (GTDB): domain Bacteria; phylum Verrucomicrobiota; class Verrucomicrobiia; order Chthoniobacterales; family Terrimicrobiaceae; genus QYQL01. The sequence continues at coordinate 90,203 of CAZPEN010000006.1, forward strand.
ACAGGGATTTCTCAGCGGACCCGGCACGTTGCCCCCTTCTCCGGGCGGCGAAAAACTCATCAAGGCACCTTGAGGGCTGTTTCGAGTCTCGACGCGAAGGCCCATCCCACCACCGCCACCCGGCTGAAGGCCGCTGGGTATGTCCCCGCTGTCGGCGGGGTCACTTGCGGCTTTATGGCGAGCCCAGCCCGGGCGTTTACACTCCAGACAGCAGGCAGGAAACGAAAGACAGCGATGAGGACAATGTCGCCTGCCTTGACAAGCAGGCGGGGCAGCTCGTCAAAGAACTCGACAAGCTTGGTTTGCGTGAGAGAACCCTGATCGTGTTCACCGGCGACAATGGAACCGCAAAGTTCGGATCGGAACAGTCTTTCCTCAACTGACGCCGGATCAATGGGCAAAACGGCTCCCTGCTTGAAGGCGGAAGCCGGTTGCAAAGGAATCCACAGACCCAGGCGGTCGCTGTCCGCAGCGTTTGCAGACCGTGCTCGACACGCTCCGTCCCGCCGCGGGAAAAACCGCGCCGCCGGATACAAAGAAAAAGGACCGTCGGAAAAAGAAACGCCAGCCGCCACAGGCGAAGTCCGCAGGCGGCAACCCCGGATTCCGTGCTATTTCGTGAAGCCCTGCCCCTTCAGCCAATAAAGGCAGTCCGCCGCCCACGGAAGAACCACCCCATCCCGCCCCAACCCCTGTCCGTGTTTTCCTTTTTGATAAATATGAAGATCGAACGGAACCCCGGCCCTGCGCAGCGCGGCGGCAAATTCCAGGGAGTTTTCAACCTTGACCCCATTGTCTTCCCAGGTGTGCCAGATGAAGGTGGGAGGCGTGTCCTTGGTGACCTGCTTCTCGTTGGAAAGCAGTTCGACGAGTTCGGGGGCGGGATTGTCTCCAAGCAGGCGCTTTTTGGAACCATTGTGGGTCAGCTCCCCCATGGTGATCACCGGGTAACACAGGATGCCGATGTCCGGGCGGGAACTGAATCGCTCGACGGGATCGGGGTCTTCCGGTTTTCCCGCGTCAAAGTGGGTGAGCAATGTGGAAGCAAGATGCCCTCCCGCGCTGGAACCCATGATGCCGACACGCAGGGGATCGATCTTCCATTCCGCGGCCTTGGAACGGGTGAGGCGCACGGCGCGTGCGGCGTCGTTGAGCATGGCAGGATGCCGGTAACCATTTGAGCCAAGCCGGTATTTCAACACGATGCCGGCAACGCCATTTTCCGCCAGCCACTCGGCATAACCGGCTCCTTCATGCGTTGCGAGCGCTCCATAACCTCCCCCGGGGCAGATGACCATGGCCGCGCCGGTGGCCTTTTCGGGAGCGGGAAGAAAGGCCGTGAGCGTTGGAACATCCTGCTCGGCTGTTCCAAACGCGCCGGGCGCTCCCTCCGGCCACAGCGGAATGGGAGCAAGCGGAGCGGCCTGAAGGGAAATGATTGTCGGGAGGAACAGGAGGAGAGGAAGAAATTTCACGGAGGCAAAGGGATTTTGCGGCCATTATTGCCATGCAATCACCGGTTGGCAATTGTCGGGAATTTAATCGATCCGGAGAGGCAAATCAGGGGGGCATGGCGGGAAGTGCTCCCGCCGGGTTGTGTTCCTGAAAACTTACAGCCGGCCCTCGTCGGCGTCGATGTATTGGAACATCGTCCGGATGTCGTCGCGGGACTCGAAGCCGCTTTCCTTTTTCCGGCGGAGAAGAATTTCCGAGGCCTCGTCGTTCCAGCCGCGTTTGGTCATGAACCCGTTCCACACCTCGATCTGCTCGTCCGTCGGACGGTGTCCCGTGGTGAAGCACCATTCGAGGGCCTGCCGGTCGTCGAGGCCTTCCAGCACTTTTGCGCGAAGTGCGTCGTAGTCCACGCCGAGAAATTTGACGCAGCGGTCGTCAAAGCCCCTGCCGAGGTTCTCATGGAGGTCGGGATGCAGGTCGCCGGCGGCCATGAGCCGGATTTTTTCCACCATCCGTCCGAAGTAAACGATGCCACCGATCTTTTCGCGGGGTGATTGCGGGTATTTCATGACGGGAATTTTTGCAGATCCGTGACAATCGTCACGCCTTCTTTGTTGCCGCGCGGGGGCCGGGGAAGGCATGATGTCCGGCCTGTGAACGGACCATTGATCATTGCCGGCCGCGAGTTTTCCTCCCGGCTCCTGTTGGGGACGGGGAAATTTTCCTCGAACGAAACGATGCGCGACGCGCTGGAAGCGAGCGGGACGCAGATCGTGACCGTCGCCCTGCGGCGGGCGGATCTCAGCGGGAAGAACGATCCGTTTGCAAACATCCTCGATTTTGTGGACTCAAAAAAATACCTCCTGCTTCCGAACACGAGCGGGGCGATGAATGCGGAGGAAGCCGTGCGGTTGGCACGTCTGGCGGCGGCGGCGGGGCTCCCGATGTGGGTGAAGCTGGAGATCCATCCCGACCCCCATTACCTTCTGCCCGATCCGGTCGAGACGCTGGCGGCGGCGGAGGTGCTGGTGAAGGAAGGGTTCACGGTGCTGCCCTACATCAATGCCGACCCGGTCCTGGCCCGCAGGCTTCAGGATGTGGGAACCGCCACCGTGATGCCGCTCGGAGCGCCGATTGGCAGCAACCGCGGCATTGAGACACGCGCACAGATTGAGATCATCATCCGCCAGGCAACCGTCCCGGTGGTGGTGGACGCCGGAATCGGGGCTCCCAGCCATGCTGCCGAGGCGATCGAGCTGGGGGCGGATGCCGTGCTGGTGAACACCGCCATCGCCGCCGCGGAAGATCCCGTGCGCATGGCAGGGGCTTTCAAGCGCACTGTCGAAGCCGCACGGGAAGCCGTCGAGGCCGGACTTCCCCTGCGCTTGGATCACGCCTCGGCCACCAGTCCGCTGGCCGCGTTTCTCGAAACGCTCTGAGAATTTTTCCGATGTCCACCGAAACCCTCACCCCGATGATGCAGCAGTATCACGCTGTCCGGCGCGAACTGCCGCCGGGCACGTTGCTGCTCTTCCGACTGGGGGATTTCTATGAGATGTTCGGGGAGGATGCCCGGGAAGCGGCCCCGATCCTGAATGTGGCCCTCACCAAACGCGGGGCGACGCCGATGTGCGGGGTGCCCTTTCATGCCGCGCGCGGTTACATCGAGAAACTCATTGCCGCGGGCTGGAGAGTCGCGATCTGCGACCAGGTCGGCGAGGTCCAGGCCGGAAAACTCGTGCGCCGCGAGGTGTCCCAGATCCTCAGTCCCGGCACGCTGGATGATTTCGGCCTCGACGACCGGAAGCCGAACTACCTCGCGGCGATCTGCGAGCGCAAGGGCGCGTTCGGACTCGCCTTTGCGGACCTGAGCACCGGGGAATTCCGCCTCACCGAACTCGCCTCCCTGGAAACCCTGCTCGACGAACTTGCCCGGGTGGGACCAGCGGAGATCCTGATTCCCGACCATCAGACCGCGCTGTTTGAATCCCTCCAAAAACCGGCCGCGATGGATGGCTACCTCTTCGAGCCTGAGCCCGCGGCGGAAATTTTGCAGGGGCATTTCAAAGTCCAATCCCTTGATGGGTTCGGTTGCGGAGATCTTCCGGCCGGGGTCGGTTCCGCGGGGGCGCTCCTCCATTACATCACCCGCCAGATGCGCCGCCAGGCCGGGCACCTCCGGCAGTTGCGTCCCTACCGTCACACCTCGTTCCTCATTCTCGACGCCTCCACACAGAGCCATCTCGAGCTGGTCACCTCGCGGGCGGGGCGCGGCATGACGCTGCTCGGGGCGCTGGACCGCACGGCCACGCCCATGGGAGCCCGCCTCCTGCGCGAGTGGGTGCTTCATCCCCTGCGCACCCTGGAAGAGATTGAGGCCCGACAGGATGCCATTGCCGCGTTATTGGACGATGCGATTCTTCTCGGCGACCTGCGCTCCCGGCTCTCGGAGATCCGCGACATTGAGCGGGCGACCGCCCGGCTCGGGGGGCCCTCCGGAAATGCCCGCGACCTCGCCGCCCTGTCCCAGTCGCTGGAGCGCATCCCGGTCCTCGCGGTCGCCCTCGGCGCGTCCTCTCACCTGCCTTCCGAACTTCTCACCGGCATGGGGTCGCGCCTCCACGCCCTGCCCGAACTGACCACCCGGCTCCGCGCGGCTCTCGTGGACGAACCGCCCGCCCTCGTCCGCGAAGGCGGCCTGATCCGTCCCGGATTCGATCCGACGCTGGATGAATTGCGCTCCGCCTCGCACGAGGGCAAAAACTGGATCGCCAAGCTTCAGGAGAAAGAAATCGAACGCACCGGCATCAAGTCGCTCAAGGTTCGCTACACTTCGGTCTTCGGCTATTTCATCGAAATCACCAAGTCCAACCTCTCCTCGGTGCCGGAGGACTACATCCGCAAGCAGACCACGGTCAATGGCGAGCGGTTCATCACGCCGGAACTCAAGGAAGTTGAGGGGAAGATCCTCGGAGCCGACGAACGCGCCCGGGCACGGGAGATCGAGTTGTTCGCCGAACTCCGCACCACGGTCCTTGCGGAACTCCCGAAGCTCCAGGAGACGGCCAACACCCTCGCCACACTCGACGCGCTTTGCTCGCTGGCCGAAACCGCCCGACTGCACGGGTACTGCCGGCCGGAAATGGACGAGAGTTCCCTCCTTCACATCGAGGAAGGCCGCCATCCGGTCCTCGACCAGCAACCCGGCGGCGAACGCTTCGTGCCCAACGACACCGGCCTCGGCAGTGACGGGAAGATTTTTGCGATCATCACCGGCCCGAACATGGCGGGCAAATCCACCTACATCCGCCAGGTGGCGCTCCTCGTCCTCCTTGCCCAGACGGGAAGCTACGTTCCCGCAAAGACAATGCACTGCGGGCTGGCGGACCGGATTTTCACCCGTGTCGGGGCCAACGACGATCTTTCCCGCGGTCAATCCACCTTCATGGTGGAAATGAACGAGACCGCGAACATCCTCAACAACGCCACCGCAAGGAGTCTCGTCATCCTTGATGAGATCGGCCGCGGGACCTCGACCTTCGACGGGCTCTCCATCGCCTGGAGCGTGGCGGAGTATCTCCACGACAAGATCGGTTGCCGGGCGATGTTTGCGACGCATTATCACGAACTCACCGACCTCGAACGTACCCGGCCCGGCGTGCTCAATTTGAATGTCGCCGTCCGCGAATGGAACGACCAGGTCATTTTCCTGCGCAAGATCCTCCCCGGACGCGCCGACCAGAGCTACGGCATCCAGGTCGCCCGCCTCGCGGGGCTTCCCGACGACATCATTTCCCGCGCCAAGGAAATCCTCGCCAATCTGGAAAAGGCGGAACTCAACGCCGAAGGCGAGCCCGCCTTTGCAAAGGGTCGCCGCAGGCGTCTTGTGCCCGATCCCGCAGCCGCTTCGCAAATGACCATGCTGTGACGCCCGGTGGCAATCAGGATTCCGAAGCCGCTTTGTTCGCGTGTCTTGCGCGGAGGAGCCTCTGCGTTTCCTCGGCCCGCTCGCGGGTGATCGGGTAGAAATACAGGAGGACCATGCTCAGCAAAAGAAAGCCGGACTGCCCGAAGACGAACCAATTCTTCATGCTCATCACCACATCGTGCGGGGCTCCGACCCGCTCGGCGACCTCGGCATCGAATCCACAGACCTTGAGCACAATCCCCGTGCCGACCGCGGCGGCGGCCACGGCCGCCTTGCGGGAAAGCCCCCCCACCGAACTGTAAATCCCCTCGCGGCGCATCCCGGTTTTCAATTCATCCTCCTCGCACACATCGCCGATCATCGAAATGAAGAGCATCCAGCAACCTTGCAGGCCAAGTCCGGTGAGGGCCGCGGAAATGAGCTGGAGGTAGGGCATTGCCGGGGAAAACGTCCACCAGAAACTGATCGCCCCGACCAGGGAAATCCCGAGTCCGATATTGACCGCATGCCGTTTGCCGAAGTGCGTGGAGACGATGGTCGCCATCCAGACACTCACGTAGGAAAGCCCCGCCACCAGCGAACCGGCCACGGCGCTTAGTTGTGCGGCGGCCGCCTTGTCCCCGCCATAGACGTAGTAAATGTTGATGTAAAGACCGAGGCTCACCATCGAGGCAAGACCAAGAAGCACGATCAGATTCGACAGCATGACAATCAAAAACGGCCGGTTCTGGATCGCGATTTTGATGGAGGCAAAAAGCTTTTCCTTCGGCTGTTCGAGCCCCCGGTGCGGTTCGCGGAGACTCAGGAACGGAATGAGCGCCGAGATGACGATGAGCAAGCCCAGCAGAACGGAAACCCAGCGGGCTCCCACCACTTCGTTCGGGAACATGGCATTGAGTGCAAGCGGATAAAGCCACGGCATGGCAAGCGACCCCAGAAGACCGATGTAATTCGGCCATGCCAGCAGACGGGTCCGTTCGTTATAGTCGCTCGTCAGCTCAAACCCAAGCGCACAGTAGGGAATGATGTAAACCGTGTAGCAGGTGAAATAGGCCAGCCCCATGAGCGTCAGGTAGGCAAACATGCCGTTCTGCGAATGGACCGGAGGCATCCAGATGAGAGGGAGGAGGAGTGCGCAGAGCGTGGCTCCCGCGACGAGATACGGACGGCGGCGTCCCCAGCGGCTGCGGGTGTTGTCGGAAATATTGCCCATCAGCGGATCGATGAAGGCATCGATCAACCGCGGAATCGCCACGGCCCAGCCCACCAACAACGGATCCATCTTCAGCCCGATATTGTAAATCGGCGTCACCAGGGAGCCGAAGCCGTTCATGATGAAATTGTCCGACAGCGCCCCGAACCCGTAGGCAATGCGCTTCAGAATGGGAACTCGTTGGTCGGGGGGGGTGTCTTTTGGGGAACTCATGCCATTGGAAAAGCAGAGACAGCTTATCCAATGTAAAATATACTTTCAAACTTTATCGATTCTTCCATCGGAAAGATCTCCCGATTGGAAGTATCAAGAAAGGGCATCCGCCAGTTCCTCGGCCGGGTAGGTCCAGATTTCCGAGAGCGTGGGGTGGTAATGGGGAGTGGCTGCCAGATCCGCCGCCGTGGCATGGAAGCGCATGGCAACGACGATCTCGTGGATCAACTCGGCGGCTTCCGGGCCGACAATCGAGGCCCCGAGAATCTCCCCGGAATGGGCCTGGGCGAGGAGTTTGACGAATCCCTCTGTTTCTCCCATGACAAGGGATTTTCCGTGGTCGTTGAACGGATATTTTGCCGTGCGGAAGGGAATTCCCCGGGCCTGAAGTTCCTCCTCCCCGGCTCCCACACAGGCAAAACCGGGTTCGGTAAACACGGCGAACAGCTTGAGCCGGTAGTCCATGGTCTCCAGCGGTTCCCCTCCCCCGGCCAGCAGCCGGGCCGCGTTGCGGGCGGCCATTTCCCCCTGCTGGATGGCCACATGGACGACTTCCAGCGGGCTGCACACGTCCCCGGCGGCAAAAATGTGGGGCCGGGAAGTTTGCAGCGAGAGGTTCACGGCGATTTTTCCCGCATCCAGATTCACCGGAAGTCCGGGGGGGATCACGGCATGGCGTCCGAGGGCATTGAGGATCTCCGTGCCCCCGGCGGTTTGCTCCCGGTCCTCCCGCAAAAAGACAACGCGCCGGGTGGCTCCGGATTTCTCGACGCGAAGGAGCTTCGTTCCGGTAAAAATCTCGATGCCATCCCGGCGCAACGCCTCCGCCAGGGCATCGGCGGCATCCCGGTCGGTGCCACGGAGGATCTGCGGGCTCCGTTGGATGATGGTCACCTTCGAGCCGAAAGCCCGGCAATACGAAGCCATCTCCAAAGCGACCGGGCCCGCCCCGAGGACGATCAGCGCCTCCGGGATGGACTCGCGATCAAGAAGATCATCACTCGTCAGGCAGCCGGATTCGGCCAGGCCGGGAACCGGCGGGACGGACTGGGCGGAACCGGTCGCGATGAGCAGGGCGCGGGCGGTAAGAAAAGTTTGCCGGCCATCCGGCGCGGTGACCACCACCGTGTTGGCATCGGAAATCTCCGCCGTGCCGCGCAGCAGATCGAAACGCCCGTCCCGAAGCTGCCCGCCGCGGTAACCCGCAAAATCGGCAATCAGCCGCCGCTTGCGGGCGATGATCCTCGAAGCATCAAAGCCCGGCTCCGGAGCGGAAAGCCCGAATTCCCCGGCATTCCGGATGGCCCGGTAACGTCCGGCAGATTCCAGCAGGGCCTTGCTCGGCATACATCCCCGCAGGATGCAGAGCCCCCCGAGTTCCTCCGCCCCCTCGACAACAGCCGTCTTCAAGCCAAGAGCCGCAGCCGTCCGTGCCCCGGCATAGCCCGCACTGCCTCCGCCGATGACGAGGAAGTCGTAGTGGTTCATGAACGGGAATTTTCCGGCGGAGTGTTTGCGTGGAGCGCTTTGGAAACAGTGACGATGTTTTTCCCGTCCCGGCGCTCATAGTGGAAAGAATCGGTCATGTTCCGGACGAGGAAGAGTCCGAGGCCGCCGATCGGGCGTTCTTCGGCGGGGAGGCTGGTGTCCGGCTCGGGAGCATCAAGAGGGTTGAAGGCATGGCCGTCGTCGGAAATCCGGAGGACAAACGTGTCGTTGTCCAGGTCGGCATCGATCTCGATCTCGTGTTCGCCGGTGTCGTCGTAACCGTATTTGAGCGTGTTCGAGACGAGTTCGTCGATCACGAGCCGCGAGGCGTAAAGTGCCTCCTCGGAAGCCCCATGAGCGCTGAGAAAACAATCCACTTCGTCCGCGGCGCGAGAAATCTCCCCGATGGAATTTTTCAGGATGAGTTTCATCTTCAAGGGAAGAGGATGCGGACGAGGGAAAAATCATCGTCGAGCGGACCTTCGCCGCGCTGGGAGCGGATCCAAGAAAGCACGCGATCAAAGGCATCCGGGCGGGTGCCGTGTTCCGCCATGAAGGCTTTGAACTCGTCGAATTCCATCATCGATCCATCGGTCCTGCGGATCTCGTAGGTTCCGTCGCACAGCATGATGAGGCTGGCTCCGGCGGGGATGGAGCAGATGCCGGTCGTGTAGGTGGATTCCGGCATGATGCCAATGATCATGCCCGGGGAGCGGATTTCTTCGACGGTGTTGGTGCCGTCGGGCCGGGGCGTGAGCAGGAGCGCGGAGGGATGCCCGCCGCTGCAATGGCGGAGGATGCGGGTGGATTTCTGGTAAACCCCATACCAGAGCGTGAAATACATGTTGTTCTGCTCCTCCATGGGGAAGGCTCTGTTGAGTGCGGCCAGGACGGCGGCGGGATCGCGCACGTCCGTGCCCACCATGGCGCCGGAACGGATGACATTGATGGCGGAGACCGAAAGCAGAGAGGCTCCGACGCCATGGCCGCAGACATCCAGCAGATACAGGGCAAAGTGGTCGTCATCAATCCAATGGTAGCCGAAGGAATCCCCTCCCAGCTCGGTCGAGGGGACGTACGACCAGTCGATGACGAACGGCTCCGTGACCGGGGCGGGAAGGATCGAACGGACGTAGTTCGCGGCTTCGGACAACTCCTCGCCAAGGCGCTGCTGGGTTTCCTCAATGGTCCGCAGGTGGAGCTGTTCCGTGTCCCGGAGGGCTTTCTTTTCCAGGCAGGCTCCGATCCTGGCCCGGAGGAGGGTGGGATTGAACGGCTTGGGAAGATAGTCCTCCGCGCCGCCCTCAATGCACCGAACGACGCTTTCCAGCTCGTCCAATGCGGAAATCATGATCACCGGGATGTGCCGGACCGCCCCGGATCTTTTCATCTCCTGCAGGGCGGAAAACCCGTCCATCACCGGCATCATCACATCGAGAAGAACGAGGTCGAACGGACGGGATGCGACGAGTTCCAAAGCCTCCCGCCCATCGGCGGCTTCGGTAACCTGATGGCCCTGACGGGTCAGTTGGCGCACCAACAGGGCGCGGTTCGATTCGTTGTCATCCACCACCAGGATGTGTCCGGTGATGCGGGCGGGCTCGACCACGGCGGCAGGAACGGCGGACGGGGAAGCGGTGGGGGCGGCGGCGGTCTGCTGCTGTGCGAGCGGGAGACCTTCCCCGAGGCGGGTATTGATCAACCCGAGAAGCGTGGCGGCTGCCGAGCGGATCTTTGCCAGATCGTCGAGGCCATCGACTCCGCGGTCGGCCAGTTCTTCTTCGAGAAGCTCGGAATACCCGATGATGTGGTTCACCGGAGTGCGGAGATCGTGGCGGATTTGGGAAAGCTCGGACATGCGCGGAGGGTGGGTCAGGCTTTTCCGGCAAGAAGGGCGGTGATTTTTTCCAGGAGCCTGTCGAGTTCGATCGGCTTGGTGTCGTAGTCGTCACAACCGGCGGCCAGGGCCTGTTCCCGATCCCCGGCCATGGCATGGGCGGTGAGGGCGATGACCGGGATGCCCGAGGTGGCGGGATCGGTCTTGATGCGGCGCGTGGCTTCCCAGCCATCGATCACGGGGAGGCTCATGTCCATGAGGATGAGGTCGGGCCGGTCTGCAGCAGCCCGGGCCACCCCCTCGCCGCCGTCGACGGCGATGAGGACCTCGTGCCCGCGGCGGGTGAGGCGGCGGGAGAGCATGTCACGATTCATTTCATTGTCTTCAACGAGGAGGATTCTGGCCATACGGGTTCAGTGTTTGGTTGTGCTGCGGGCGATCATTTCGGAAATCTCGCGCAGGAGCTTCTCGCGGTCCACGGCACCTTTTTGAATGACCTGCTGCACGCTGCCCCGGAGCATGTCGCGGTCCTGCGGGGTGAGATCCTTGGCGGTGACCACCACGACGGGGATTTTTGCGAATTCCGGAACCTGGCGCAGGGCTTCAAGAAAGGCGAACCCGTCCATCACCGGCATCATCAGGTCGAGAAGAATCAGGGCCGGGGGATTCCCGGCGACGGACTCCAGGGCGGCGCTCCCGTTGGCGGCTTCCGCGACTTCGTAGCCTTCCTTCTCCAGCATCCGGACGAGCAGCTCGCGATTGCCGGGATCGTCCTCCACGACCAGCACGCGGGATTTTTCGGGGCCGCAATGGCAGGAGAGAATCCGGGCGAGCTGCTTCTGGTCGACCGGCTTGGTGAGGAATTCCGAAGCGCCCAGGCTGAACCCGAACTGCCGGTCCTGGAGCATGGTCACCATGATCACGGGGATGGCGGCGAGTTCGGGATCGGACTTCAATTCCGTGAGGACCGACCAGCCGTCCATGCCCGGCATCATCACATCGAGCGTGATGGCCGAGGGTTTCATCTTGCGGGCGAGATCGAGGCCATCCCGGCCCGAGCAGGCGGTGAGGACATCGTAGCCGCTCTTTTCGAGATTGCGCCGGAGAATTTCCACTGCATCGCGGTCGTCATCGATCACAAGCACGGTGCGGCGGGATTTTCCGACGGCGGCCTTCGGGGATTCCGGGGAGGCGGCGGGGGCTTCGGAGACCACGGCGGGCAGGTCCACGCGGAATGTCGTGCCTTCCCCGTATTGACTGCGCACGGTGATGTCCCCGCCCATGAACTGGCAGAACTTCCGGCTGATCACGAGGCCGAGCCCGGTGCCGCCGTATTTCCGGGTGGTGGAGTCGTCGGCCTGCGTGAAGGCCTGGAAAAGCCGGGCGAGTTGTTCGGGAGTCATGCCGATCCCGGAGTCCGCGACTTCAAAAAAGAAGCGCTGTCCGTCGGGAGATCGGGAGACGGTGAGATGGATCGTGCCTTTTTCGGTAAATTTCGCGGCGTTGCTGAGGAGATTGAAGAGCGTCTGGCGCACCTTCGTGAGATCGGCGGACATCCGCCCGCAATCTGCAGGGGCCGACACGGTGAGCGTGTTGCCGTTCTTTTCGATGAGCGGCTGGATGGTGGAGACGACGTCGCGGATCATGGAGGGAACGTCGAACTCCTCGAGAAAAAGGGTCATCTTGCCGGCTTCGATTTTGGAAAGATCGAGCACGTCGTTGATGAGGGCGAGGAGATGTTTTCCGGCAGAACGGATCTTGTTGAGGTCCGGCGCGAAGCTGTCCTGCCCGAGATCCTCCGCCTCTTCGATGAGCATCTCGCTGTAGCCGATGATCGCATTCATCGGGGTGCGGAGTTCATGACTCATGTTGGCAAGGAACGCGCTTTTTGTGCGGTTGGCGGTCTCGGCCGCATCCCGCGCGGTGACGGCCTCGCTGCGGGCGGTTTCCGCCGCTTCCAGCGCCCCCGAGAGCCGGGAGGCAAGCCAGAAGGACACGAGGAGCACGGCGACAATGATCACACTCCCCACCCCGTAAACCTGCCGGATGAACTGCCAGGTGATGCGGCTGACGTCCGGCAGATACAGCGCGGCGACGACCGTGTAGTCCCAAGGTTCGAAATCCGCGACGTTGATCTGCCACTTCCGACCGACCTTTTCAATTTTGTGCGAGGCGAAGGCGATGGCCTCGGCGGCGGTTTCCCCGGAAACTTTCTCGGTGCGGAAAACCACGCGGTCCCGGCTGTCGAGCAGGACGAAGAATCCCCGGTCGAGGACGCCACGGTCTTCCAGGGCGTCCCGGATGGTGGAAAGGGTCTCCAGAGCGTAGCCCACATAGTAAACTCCGATGACGCTCCCCGAGGAGTCTTTCATCGGTTCATAGGAAGTGATGTAGGGTTTTCCCAGAATATCCACCACCCCGGAAAATGGCCGTCCTTCCCGCAGGGCGGCGATGGCTTTTCCCCCGGGATCGAGCAGGGTTCCGACGGCGCGGCTGCCATCGGGGGCCATCACATTCGTGCTCACGCGCACAAAGTCGTCCCCGTTTTTCACAAAGAACGTGGCAGTGCCGCCCATGATCTCGCGGACTTCGTCCACAAGGGCGTTGTTTCCGTTCACGCAGGTGGTGCCGAAGGAAAGCGCGGGAAGTCCCCGGGCATCCACGCCGGAGACCGAGGGCGGCCCTTCCTGCTCCGCAAGCATCTTCATCACATGCATCGAAGAAGCCACCAGCTTGGAGTAAATCTGGTTCGTTGCCTCCAGCACGTCGAGAACATGGTCCATCCGCGCCGCCATCTGCACTTCCGCCTGTGCGTGGATATAATGGGAGAGCCGGTGGAACCCCGCAAACCCGGCCAGACTGACCGCGACGGAGACAATCACAAACCAGCCGGCAATCTTGAAGCGAAGGGAACGGTTCATCGGGTCAGGGGGAGGAATACCCCCGGTCGGCGCGGCGCGTCCATGCTCATTTTTCGCCGTTCCGGGATTTCAGCCATGATGCGACATCGGCGAGAACCTTTTCGCTGTCAAAATCGTGCCAGAGCAGATGACAGGCCTCGGGGTAGGTCTTCAGGGTTTTGTCGCGCGAGGGAATCCGGTCGAACCATTCTTCAATCCGGGAAACCCGTACGAAGCAATCGTTCCCCGCGGCCAGCACCAGCATGGGCGCATGAATTTTCTCCGCCACCGAAGGGCTCCGGCGGATCAACTCGCCGAGTTCCCAAAGGAACCGGAGCGTGAAAACCCGGATGTGGTGGGGTTGCTCACGAAGGGAGTCCTGATAAGCCCGGTCGCGCGTCAAATACGGCGAGGAGGTCTTCCCGTTGACAAACAGGGACGGATGCAACTTCAGTCGCGGGAATGCACAACCGATCAGCCGGACCAAGTGCCGCACCCAACCCGGAACCGGTCGGACGAGTTCCACCACGGGCACGGAAAGGATCGCCCCCGCAACATCCTCCCGGGGATGTGTGGCGATGAAGGAGGCAACGAGCAGGGAGCCCATGCTCTCGCCGAAGAGATACACCGGCTCGCCGGGGTGGACCGCCCGGATGGCCCGGAGAAAATCCGCGATGTCGCGGTGTTGGGCGTCGGGATCCAACACCATCGACCGGCGCTCCGGCACCGGATCGAGCCCCTGCCCACGCAACTCGATGGCGTAAACCGAGTAGTCCTCCAGATAATCCGCCACGGGAGAAAACTGCCCGCCGCTTCCGCTGAGTCCATGGATGCAGGCCAGCACCCCGCGGCTTCCCTCACGCCTCCACGCGCAGGCGGTCCGGTTTTCCCCGCAGGATGTTTTCCATGGAAATGACATTGCATTTTCCTAGCAGCAGGAATAGCGGGAGACATGCGCAAAATCATCGCCCTCGCCTTTCTGTCCCTCGGACTCTCCGCCCATGCCGACCAACTCAACCTCGCCATCGTCCAATTCCCCGAAGTCAAAACCGTCGGGGAGCTGGAATCCGCCCTGGCGTCCGTCGATCTGGCGGAGATGACCAATTCCAACCGCACCATGACGTCGGAATCGTATTTGAAAGGCGGCTATGTCGTCTTCGCGCAGAGCCTTCCGGTTTCCACCCGCTTCGCTTCCTCCACCCGGATTTCCGACAATCGCGCGGATGTCCAGGGGAACTTCTCCGGCGGCAATATCGCGGTCACGATCACCCTGAGCGAGGGTGTCGACGCCGGGTTGCGCCGTTACTCCAGCCGCACTTATGAGGCGAACGCTCCCCTGAGCCCCGGGCAACCCCGCGTCCTCAGCATCCGCCAGATCTCGGGAAGAACCCAGATCGTCACGAAGGGCCAGGCTGCGGTCAAGGACACCAATTTTTGCAGCGCCATCATCGCACAGGTCTCGAAATAAAGGGCTTGGGAAAAATGTGAATAACATGTGAGTTTTCCCCGGTTTCCCAGAGAAAACACCGCCGATTCCCTCCCCGATTTTTCCCGGTTTCCGATCCAAAAAAATGCGTGAAAAGCCGTGGAACAGGCATAAATACAGTGAGGAACAGCCTTTTCCCTCGTGATTTCCACCATGGTCGCCATCCAAAAAGAGACCCCCGCAAAGTGTTGCTTTCACGGGGCTGTGAATAAAAACCCTTGTGGTCGGTTTTTTGCGACCGACGTCAACGGATTTTTTTGATCATGGGCGCAATTTTTCGCCGGTTGATTTTGGGGATGGTGTTGATCGGGGGAGCCTCGGCGGTTCTCCTGTTGTCGGATCTGGGATCCCGCACAGCCGGAGGAACGGGAGACCGGATCGCCAGCGTCTCGATCCTCCAACATGCCTCCCAGCCGGTGCTTGACGATGGTGCGCGGGGGATGATCCAGGGGCTTGCGGAAAAAGGGTATGTGGAGGGAAAGTCGGTGCGGATCCGGCGTTACAACGCCGAGGGCGATGCCGCCACGGCGAATACCATCGCCCGACAGATGGCGAACAGCGACGAGGATTTGCTGCTCACCATCAGCACCCCCTCCTTGCAGGCCGTCGCGAATGCCAACCGATCCACCCGCCGGAAGCATGTCTTCGGGCTGGTCACCGATCCCTCTGCCACGGGGGCCGGGATTTCCAGGACCGATCCTCTGGACCACCCGGCCTGGCTGGCCGGTTACGGGACCTTGCAGCCGGTGGAGCAGGCCATCCGCCTGGCACGGGAAATGAAGCCGGACCTGAAGAAACTCGGGACCATATACAACGCCTCCGAGGCAAATTCCGAGGCCCAGTTGGCCCTCGCGAGAAAAGTGTGCGGAGCCCTGGGGATCGAGCTGGTGGAAACAACCGTGGACAATTCCTCCGGGGTCGGCGAGGCGACAGGAGCCCTCTGCGCACGCGGCGTGGAAGCCATTTTCCTGCCCGGGGATGTGACGGTTCTGGTGGCTGTCGACGCGCTTCTTTCCGCTGCCGGAAAAAACAACATGCCGGTCTTCACCGTGACCCCTCCGAATGCCAAAAAAGGAGCCCTTTTCGACCTTGGCGCGGATTACTACCAGGTGGGCCGGCATACCGGGTTGCTTGCGGCGGAAATTCTCGGGGGCCGCGACCCCGCATCGGTGGAGATCCGGAATTTCCTGCCCGAGTCGCTGGCGATCAACGAGCAGGCGATTGCCAGGTATGCTTCCAAGGGTTGGTCGCTGCCCGAATCGATCCGTGCCCGTGCCCAGACGATCATCGGCAGCGACGGCACCACCATTTCCAAAGCCGCGCCCACCCCGGTTCCCGTGACCGCGCGGCCCGCCAACTTGCAGGTGATCTGTTTTTCGGAATCCCTGCCGGTCGAAGAAACGCTGGCGGGTCTGCGCCGGGGGATGGAGGGCTGGCCGTTGAAGGAAGGAACGGACTACTCGGTGCGGGTGAGGAATGCCCAGGGTGACATCGCGGCCCTGAACGGCCTCGTGGATGCCGCCGTGGCGGAAAAGCCGGCGCTCCTCATCCCCCTCTCGACCCCGGCCCTGCAGGCTGTGGCAAAAAAAGGCGCCGGCTTCCCGGTCGTTTTCGGCATGGTGGCGAATCCGATGGCGGCGGGCGCAGTGAAATCCTACGAAGATCACCCCGCAAACCTGACCGGGGTCACCGTGTTGGCGCCTGCCGGACCGTTCCTCGACCTGATCACGAAATACTTCCCGCAGGTCCGTCGCATCGGGACGCTTTACTGTCCGGCGGAGGCCAATTCCGTGGACCTTTTCCACATGCTGCAAAGCGAGGCGGCAAAACGGAACATCGCGGTGGAAGCCGTGGCGGTGGCGACTCCCGGCGAACTCGCGGATGCCGCGATGTCTCTCGCGTCGAAGCCAATCGATGCCATCCTGCAAATTTCCGACAACCTCTCCAGCGGCGGATTCTCCGCCATCACACGCGCGGCCCGGCAGGCGAAGAAACCGCTCTTTTCTCTCAACAGCACGACGATTCCGCTCGGTGCGGCGGTGGTCATGGGCCGGGACTACGAAGCCTGCGGGGAGGCGGTCGCCGCACTGGCCCTGCGGGTTTTGCAGGGAGAATCTCCGGCGGGAATCCCGGTCCAACCCGCCCCGCGGATCACCACATCAGCTAGCATCCCGAATGCCCGCGCCCTCAACATGACCCTGCCACCGGCTCTCCTGGGAGAGATGGACAACGTGCAGGAACACTGAACGATGGAGATCCAACGCCACAAAGAAGACCCGGCCCTCGTGCTCGTGCTGAACGGACGCCTTGACGCCGCCTGGTGCCCGGTTCTGGAGCAGGCGCTTTCGGAGGCCATCCGCTCCGGCGAACACCGGATTCATCTCGATTTTGAGAAAGTGGACTACATCAGCTCCGCGGGGCTGCGCGTGCTTGTGGCCACACACCGCCAGCTTGCGGCCATCCGGGGCGGGCTGGCGATCCGGCGGCCGTCGAAGGAAGTCTCGGCGATCTTCGACCTGTGCGGATTGTGGCGGGTTTTTGTGAAGGCCGGCGACGCGGAGAATGCGGAAGCCGGTGCCGGGTCGTTTTCCAGTGCGGGCGCGGAATGGGAAGCCCATGCCCTGTCCCCGGCGGCTTCCGTCGCATTGCGGTGGATCGGCGCCCCGACTCCCTGGGAAGCGGCGGAGGGGGAGGAAGTGGCTTTCCCGGCAGGAACAGCCGGGATCGGCGTCGGGGCATTCGGCTCTTCCCGCGCCGACGCCGGTCCGCGCCTCGGGGAATTTCTTGCGGTCGGCGGCTGTGCCGCGCAGTTGCCGCCGGGGGTCTCGACCCGGCCGGATTTTCTCATTACACAGGAAAAATTGGTCCCCTCGGTGTGGATCACCAGCGGGCTCGTGGTTTCGGGGGAATTTTCCCGCCTGTTGCGGTTTGAGGCCGGGAAAACCGCCCGGACGGTTCCGCTTGCAGAGCTCGCAGAAGTCTGCCTGGGCGATTCGCCGGCTGTCTTTTTTGTGATGCTGGCCGAGGCGGCAGGTCTGGTCGGGGCCACGCTCCAGCAGGCTCCGGACCGGAAAATCGACGCCCCCTTTGCATTCCCCGGCATCCGCGACCGGATCGGCTTCACCAGCGAACGGGCCTTCCGCGACGGAACCGCGCTGGTGGCCGGGGTGGTGGCCCTCGAGGGATACGGCTTTGAAGAGCACCTCCGCCGGATCGGCGACGGCCTGCTCGGCCACATCCACGCCGCCGCGTTTCCCTACCGCCCAATCCAAAAAGGCCGCATCGATCTGGAGGAAACCGTGGCCGCATTCTTCGAATCCCAGAACATCCAGTCCGTGCTCCACCTGATCAACGACACACGAATTCCCGGAGGAGCCGGGGACAGCGAGTTCTACCGGGGAGCCTGCTGGGTCTCCCCCATCGCATCATGACTCTCCTCATCGGCGCATTCACGATCGGCCTCATCCTCTCGCTCCTCGCCATGGGAGTGATGGTGACATTCCGGATTTTCGGGATGGCAGACATCACGACCGACGGTTCGATCACGCTCGGCGGGGCCATCGCCGCCACCGGCATCATCAGCGGCTGGGATCCGTTCCTGGCAACCGGCGCAGCCTTTGTGGGCGGCCTGGCGGCGGGTTCGGTGACGGGCATCATCCACACCCGCTTCAAAATCGATTCGCTGCTATCCGGCATCCTCGTCATGACGGCCCTGTATTCAATCAACCTCCACATCATGGGACGCAGCAACATTCCCCTCATGGACGCCCACACCCTCGCCTCGCTGGCGGGACACGCGGGCGGGTGGGTTTTCCGCGCCCGGGAGGTCGGCGTGGCCGGCTGGAACGTGCCGGCGACCGATCTGGCGATTCTTTCGGGAACCTGCCTGTGCGTCACAGCCGTGGGGGTGCTTCTCTACTTCTTCTTCCGCACCCGCGCGGGAACCGCCATGCGCGCAACCGGGGACAACGCGCAGATGGTTGTCGCGCTCGGCGGAAACGTCGACCACTACAAGATCTTCGGCCTGGCCCTGGCGAACGGCCTGGTGGCACTCTCGGGCGCCCTCCTCGCGCAATACCAGGGCTTCGCCGACGCTCAGATGGGAATCGGCATGATCGTCTGGGGCCTCGCCAGCGTGATCATCGGCGAAGCCCTCACCGGATCGCGCAGCCTGGGACTCGCCATCAGCGGCGCGGTCATCGGCTCCGTTCTGTTCCGCCTCCTGGTCGCCATCGCCCTGCGCTGGGGGCTCAATCCAAACGACCTGAAGCTCATCACCGCCGGTTTCGTGCTGGCAGCCCTCGTGCTCCCCGGTTTCGCCGCAAAACTCCGCCGCCGATGACCATGCTGGAAATCCGCTCCATCCAAAAAACCTTCTTCCCCGGCACCGTCAACGAGGTCCGGGCCTTGCAGGGCGTCGATCTTTCGGTCACCGAGGGTGCCTGGGTGATGCTTCTGGGAATGAACGGCTCGGGAAAATCCACCCTGCTCAACGCGGTGGCCGGTTCGTTTTTTCCCGATGCGGGAACGATCCGGATCGGGGGAACCGACATCACCGCCTGGCCGGAGCACCGGCGGGCGAAGCTCATTGGACGGGTGTTCCAGAATCCGTTCAGCGGGACGGCTCCCGGACTTTCGATCGCCGAGAATTTCTCCCTCGCCATCCGCCGGGGTCTTCCGCGCGGACTCTCCCCGGCCATGAACAGTGGTCTCCGTCGCGAACTGCGCGACCGCGTCGCCGGGCTCAAAATGGGACTGGAGGACCGCCTCGACAATGCCATCGGCTCCCTCTCCGGCGGCCAGCGCCAGGCTCTCACCCTCCTCATGGCGACCTGGCTGCGCCCGCAGCTCCTCCTTCTCGACGAACACACCGCCGCCCTCGACCCCAAGAGCGCCGACCAAGTCATCCGCCTCACGCAGGAAGTCGTCCAGTCCGCCCGCCTGACCGTCCTCATGGTCACCCACTCGATGCAACAGGCCACCAACCTCGGCGACCGGATCATCATGCTCAACAAAGGCCGCGTCGCTCACGATTTCTCCGGCCCGGAAAAATCCCGGCTCCGTCCGGAAGACCTCGTCGACCGGTTCGAGGAAATCCGCCGCCGCGAACTCCTCGACGAATCCGCCGCCCGCCTGCTCAAAGAACACTACATTTGAACTTACCTGGCACTTTCCGTGGAACCGTCCAGCAGACGTTCCACTTGATGGAGAAGGGGAAGCCCCTCCCAGTCGCCAATAAAGGAACACGCGGCCGCCCCGAGGATCGTGCCCAGTTTGAGGGATTTTTTCAACGAATAGCCTTTCAGACAACCGGCCAGAAACCCGGCATCGAAGGCATCGCCGGCACCGATCGGATCAACGACAAACGGAATCGCATGAACGGCGGCATCGATCCGTGTGGAGGCGTCAAAATACACCGCCCCCTCGACTCCCCGCTTGATGATGACCCGGCGGACCCCGGCGTCCAACAAAATCCGGGCCGAATCGCTGAATCCGGCGTCACATCCCGTGAACCGGGCGGCCTCGGATTCGCTGAAGAAAACAGTGTCGAAACAGTTCAAAATGGGGGCCAGCACGGAGCGGGCTTCCTTCCACTCCCACAATCGCGAGCGGTAATTCATGTCAAAGGCGATTTTCATTCCGGCTGCGGCGGCACGCCGGACCAAGGAGGCGAACGCCATCTGAACCTCCGGTCCCAGGGCCGGAGTGATTCCGGAAACAAAGAGCTGGGTTTCCGGATGAAGGGGAATGCTCTCCGCCAATTCCCGGGCACAAACGGCAAAAGCAGATCGGTCTCTGTAATAAACAACCGACGGCTCGCTCAGAACCTGGGGTTGCTTGATCATCAGGCCCGTGCGGGCACCCTCGAAAACCTTCACAAGAGAGGTGTCAACCTGCTCGGCACGGAGAGACCGTTGGATCGCTTCGCCAAACCAATCCTTTCCCACCGCACAGCAACTTGCCGCACGGATTCCGAGACGGGCAAGGCCGATGGCAATATTGGATTCGGCGCCTGCAAACGTGAGGGTGGCCGGTGAGGAAGAACTTCCGGGCGCGGCGGCCGCGGCGACGACCAAGCCCAGAGATTCGCCAAAGCAGATGACTTCAGACAGCATGGCTTTGCAGCCTCTCAAAGTGAAAGTGCCCGTGCAATTTCCATGCGTGAAAATTCACCGCGCGATGATCCGGATCACAAATCTCCGGCGCTGCCCCCCCGGCTGGCTTCTGCCGACACTTTGCAGGCTGCAAACAAATCGAGCGTCACATCCCGTGCCGTGGCATGGTCCACAAGCGGGCAAGGATAGTTCTTCACCAGGGAGTGTCCGGCTGCGGGAGGATCGAAAAATTTTCCCGCAGCCACATCGCGAAGCTCGGGGATCCAGGTCTTGATGTAGACGCCCTGTGGATCGTAACGACGGGTCTGCGCCCAGGGGTTTTGGATTCGAAAATACGGCGCGGCGTCCGCCCCCGTTCCGGCGCTCCACTGCCAGCCGCCGTTGTTGCAGGCAATTTCTCCATCCACCAATTTTTGCATAAACCAGGCTTCCCCGAGCCGCCAGTCGAGGTGGAGATCTTTTGTCAAAAACATGGCGGTGATCATGCGTGCGCGATTGGGCATGAAGCCGGTGGCCGCCAATTCGCGCATCGCAGCATCGACAATGGGAAATCCGGTTGTCCCGGAAGCCCAACGTTCAAAATGCACCGCCTCTCCCGGCCAACGCATCCCGCGGAATTTGGGCTGGAATTCGAGTTCCAACACTTCCGGAAAATGACGGAGGATTTGCATGTAGAATTCCCGCCAGACCAGTTCGCCGAGAAATTTTGAAACGCTTTCGCGTCCGGCAGCCGGGAACCCGGCGGCCTGCTTCTCGACGGTCGCAAAGACTTCCCGGATCGAGAGGAGTCCGAATCGCAAATCCTGGGAGATCCGGGCGCTGGACTTCCCGGCGAGAAAATCCCGTTTCTTTGCATAATCCACGAGTCCGCTGTGGAGAAAATCGACCAGGCGACCCCGCGCTGCTTTCTCACCGGCTTCGACGATTCCCGGCGCAGGATCGGACAGCCCCCAGGTTTTGAGAGTGGGGAGCGGGAGCGTTGAAATCTCCGGAGGCGTGTTCAACGCCTTGGGCCGGGCGCTCATGGCGGAGCGTTCCAGTTTTTGCCAGGCCCTCAAATACGGGGTGAAAACACGGAAAGGCTCTCCGGAACCTGTCAAAACCTCGCGATCTTCATGGATGCACACGTCTTTGAAATCCCGTAGCCGGATTTTCCGGCGGGAGGCCAGTGCAGCCAACCGTGTTTCCGTCTCCCTCCCGAAAGGATCCACGTCGCGATTGTAAAAGACCGCCTCCGCCCCTGTTTCCCGCACGAGCTTTTCCAACTCCTCAACCGCATCTCCCTGCCGGATCACAAGCCGTCCACCGATCGTCCGAAGATTCCTGTCCAAGGATTCCAGACACCCACAAAGAAAATGCTGCCGGTTTGCCCCGGTCCACCGGTGGGATTTTTTCCAACGGCTGACAACGTAAACGGGTATCACGCACCGGGCTTCCCGCGAGGCAGCGCTCAGGGCGGTGTTGTCCGTGATCCGGAAATCTCTCCGGAACCAGTGAATGACTTTGTCCACACCCCTCACTATGACAGACAAAAGCCGGACGGTCGAAAAAAAGGCCGGAGTGTCACACCGACACTCCGGCCCCAACCCCACTGCTTTGAAAATGCTTCCTCAGGCAAAGGCATCCGCCTTCGGTTTTTCCTTTTTGTTCAACGCCTTGCGAAGCTTGCAAAGCGCGATATTCTGCAACTGGCGGATCCGCTCGCGGGTCACGCCGAATTTCTCGCCCACTTCCTCGAGCGTCTTCGGCTTCTTCCCATCGAGCCCGAACCGGCAGTTGATGATGCGGCGCTCGCGTTCGTCGAGCACATCCAACAAATCACCGACTTCGTCGCGAAGATCCTTGTCACGCAGCATCTCAAACGGATCCTGCGCATCCGCATCCCCCACGATCTCGCCAAATTGCGTGGAATCGTCGTCCCCGATCGGTTGATCAAGCGAGGTTGGCCGGATGGCCGCGCTCTTCAGTGCCGTCACCTTGGAGGCAGAAAGCCCGACTTCCTCGGCCAACTCGTCATCGGTCGGTTCCCTCCCCAATTCCTCGGTCATCTGGGTCGAAACCCGGCGGATCTTGGCGATCTTGTCCACCAAATGGACCGGGAGACGGATCGTCTTGCTCTGGTTGGCCAGGGCACGCTTGATGGATTGCTTGATCCACCAGGCGGCATAGGTGCTCAACTTGCCTCCCTTTTTTGGATCAAATCTTTCCACGGCTTTCATCAAACCGATATTCCCCTCGGAAATCAGATCGAGCAACGGGAGTCCATAGTTGCTATAATCCCGGGCAATTTTCACGACCAAGCGCAAATTGGAACGGACCATCCGCGCACGGGCTTCCTGGTCGCCGCGCTTGATTTTTTTTGCAAGCTTCACTTCTTCCTCCACCGTGAGAAGGGGAAACCG
The DNA here is from genome assembly GCA_964585615.1 of uncultured Chthoniobacter sp. Taxonomy (GTDB): domain Bacteria; phylum Verrucomicrobiota; class Verrucomicrobiia; order Chthoniobacterales; family Terrimicrobiaceae; genus QYQL01. Next base: position 113,241 of record CAZPEN010000006.1, read on the forward strand.
GGCGATTTCCCTCAGGTAAAGCTGGAATCCTGTGTCTGAATCTTCGATAGCCATGATTTTTTGGGGTTGTTCTCCGCCACTCCTGCCACTGCCGGATTCCTTGGATCCCGGAAATATTATTAATGACGTTAAATATGAGACCGTCGGGAGAGGAAATTCGTTCAAAAAAAAGCGCATTTCCCGGAATCTCTTGATTTGGAACACATTTGCAGTCCGGATCGGACATTTTTCGGTGGAATTTTTTATGATTCGGCTGTTTTTTTAATGTTTGCACAGGGTTTCCGCGGATCGCGCTTTACAGGGAATTCCCCCGGCGGTGATAGTGTGCAGCTCGCAATGAACAGAGAAACAGGGATCGGACTGGCCGGATTCGGCAACGTGGGAGCAGGGGTTTACAAGAACCTGCTGCGCAACGGGGCTTTGCTGGAGCAAAGGACCGGGGCCGTTTTTTCCGTGCGCAAGATCGCCGTGCGGGATCTGGAAAAACCCCGCGACGTTTCTGCTCCCGCTTCTCTTTTTACAAAGCGGGTGGAGGATCTTCTGGAAGATCCGGAGATCCAAATCGTCGTCGAACTCATGGGCGGAGTGGAAATTCCCCGGGTGTTTGTCCTGAAGGCCATCGAAGCGGGGAAAATCGTCGTCACCGGGAACAAGGCCCTGCTGGCGGAACACGGGAAGGAAATTTTTGAACTCGCCGCAAAGAAAAATGTTCCCGTCTATTTCGAGGCGGCGGTGGCGGGAGGAATCCCGATCATCAAGTCGGTGCGGGAGGCCTTTGTCGGGAACCGGTTCGAGACCATTCACGGAATCCTCAACGGGACGAGCAATTACATCCTGACCCGCATGACCGATGCCGGGCTGGACTTTGCCCCGGCCCTGGACGAGGCACAGAAGCTGGGCTATGCGGAAGCCGATCCTGCCCTCGACATCAATGGATGGGACGCCGCGCACAAGGCGATCATTCTGGCCTCGCTGGCCTATGGGTTTTGGGTGGACCCCCGGGAAGTCCTTGTCTCGGGCATCGAAAAAGTGACTTCCGCGGACATCCGCTTTGCCGACGAACTCGGCTACCGGATCAAGCTTCTCGCCACAATCAAGGCCGATGAAAACAACGAGATCGAGGTGCGTGTCGTGCCGACCCTGATTCCCAAGTCCCACGTGTTGGCCTCGGTGAACGGGGTCTTCAATGCGATTTCGGTGCATGGGGACGTGGTGGGCGACTCCCTGTTTTATGGAAGGGGCGCCGGCCAGGATCCCACCTCCAGTTCCGTTCTCGGAGATCTCGCCGAGGCGGCAGTCGCCCTGCGCTCCCCGCAGAAGTGCTGCGGGTTTGCAACACATGACCTCTACGGCCGGTGCAAACCGGTGGGAGATTCGGTCTCGAAGTTCTACCTGCGCCTCGGGGTGGAGGACCGGCCCGGTGTCCTGGCCCAGATTGCCGGTGCCCTCGGAGCCGCAGATATCGGCATCCTCTCGGTGATCCAGCCCGAGAGCCCCGCCGATGGTCCCGTGCCACTGGTGCTCACCCTCCACGATGCTCCCTTTGGAAAAATGCAATCCGCGGCGGCGACTTTGGCAGCCCTCCCCTGCGTGAAAACCGAGCCGCTGCTCCTCCACATGGAATCCTTCCCGTGAAACATCCTCTCCACGACCGCGGAGTCATCGCCCGCTACAAAGCCCACCTTCCGGTGACCGACGCGACACCGGTCATCTCCCTCAACGAAGGCTCCACTCCGCTCATCCATTCCCCGAAACTCAGCGAAAAAGCCGGAGCGGAAGTCTATCTCAAATTCGAAGGCCTCAACCCCACCGGATCCTTCAAGGACCGCGGAATGACGGTCGCCCTTTCCAAAGCCGTTGAACGCGGTGCCCACACGGTCATCTGTGCCTCCACCGGGAACACCTCCGCCGCCGCGGCCGCCTACGCCGCACGCGCCGGCATCCGGTGCGCCGTCCTGCTCCCCGCGGGAAAAATCGCCACCGGGAAACTCGTCCAGGCTTTTGCCTACGGGGCCAGGGTGGTTGCCATCCGTGGAAACTTCGACGATGCCCTCCGTCTCGTCCGGGAATTCGGAAATGTGGAGGGCGTCGCCATTGTCAACTCGATCAACCCCGACCGCATCGAAGGACAAAAAACCGCCTCTTTTGAAATCATCGAGGAACTCGGCGATGCTCCGGACATGCACATCCTGCCCGTGGGAAATGCCGGGAATATCACCGCCTACTGGAAGGGCTACCGGGAATTCCATGCCGCCGGACGGGCCTCCCGCCTCCCGAGAATGGCCGGATTCCAGGCCGCCGGAGCCGCTCCGATTTTTCACGGTCATCCGGTCGATCCCCACACGGTTGCCACCGCCATCCGCATCGGCAACCCCGCCAGTTGGGAAGGCGCAAGCACGGCCGTCCGCGAATCCGACGGCCTGATCGACATCGTCACCGACCGGCAAATCCTCGACGCCCAGTTGTGGCTTGCCTCCCACGAGGGCATTTTTGTCGAACCTGCCAGCGCCGCCAGTGTGGCGGGACTCTTGAAAGGACTCTCGTCCGAACGTCCCTCCGCCTTCCCGGAAAAACTTCATGCCGGCGCAAAGATCGTTCTCACCGTCACCGGCCACGGATTGAAAGATCCCGACGCCCCGGTCAAACACGGCGGTTTTGCCCCGGTGGAAGCAGATGCGGACTTGACCGCAGTGCGCCGGGTACTTGATAAGTCCTGACCGTTTTTCTCTTCCATGCCACTGGTCGTTCAAAAATACGGCGGAACATCCGTCGGAAATCCCGAAAGAATCCTGAATGTCGCCCGACGGGTTGTCGAAACCCAGCAGGCAGGCAATTCGGTCGTCGTCGTCGTCTCCGCGATGTCCGGAGTCACGGACAACCTCATCAAGCTGGCCAGACAGGTCTCCGAACGCCCGACCGACCGCGAAATGGACGTGCTTCTCGCCACCGGCGAGCAGACCACCATTGCCCTCACCGCCATGGCCATCCATTCGCTCGGGGCAAAAGCCATTTCCCTCACCGGTGCCCAGGCGGGAATCATCACCGACGGCATCCACACCAAAGCCAAAATCTCCAACGTCACCCCCCGCCAGATCCGCAAGCACCTCAACGAGGGATACATCTGCATCGTCGCGGGATTCCAGGGCCAGACTCTCCAGGGCCACATCACCACGCTTGGCCGGGGAGGCTCCGACCTCACCGCCATTGCCATCGCCGCCGCCCTCAAGGCAAAAAACTGCGAGATCTACACCGACGTCGACGGCGTTTATACCTGCGACCCCCGCGTCGTGCCCGACGCCCGCAAACTCGACACCATCGACTATGACGAACTCCTCGAAATGGCCGGCTCGGGCTCGAAGGTCATGCAGTCCCGCTCCGTCGAATTCGCCAAAAAATTTCAAGTGCCCTTCGAGGTGCGCAGCAGTTTCAACAACAACCGGGGAACCATTGTGAAAGAAGAACCACTCGGACTCGAAAACGTCGTCGTCCGCGGCATCAGCATCGAACGCAACCAGGCCAAAGTCACCATCACCAACGTGCCGGACAAACCCGGCACCGCCTCGCGCATCTTCACCGCGCTGGCCGAGGCGAACGTGATCATCGACGTCATCGTCCAGAACGTCTCCGTGAGCGGCGCCACCGACATTTCCTTCACCATGAACGGCGATGAACTCGCCAAGCTCGGCGGCCTCATCGACAACGTCGCCCGCGAAATCGGAGCCGGCGAAGTCCTCAAAAAAGGAGGCATCGCCAAGCTCAGCGTCGTCGGCATCGGCATGCGCTCCCACTCCGGCGTCGCTGCCAAACTCTTCGACTGCCTCGGCCACGGCGGGGTCAACATCCAGATGATCTCCACCTCCGAAATCAAAATCGCCGTCATCATCGACGAGACCCAGATCGAAACCGCCGCCAAACTCGCCCACGCCGCCTTCGGACTCGCCAGCGCCTCCTGAGCACCCGGCATCACAGAGGCCCCTGGCGTTTCACCCGGTCTGAAAAACGGCTTTCGGGTTGAAACGCCCTCCGCCTTTTTGACCCGGCACAATGGGGACGGCTTTGGGATTGTCCGCCAAACGGAACTGCAATATCCTTCCCCCATGAACAGGACTTTGCGCGTGGATTCGGAGATCATCCGGGCCCAGGCGCAACGCATCGCATCCTGGGAAGAAATGCGGGAACTCATGGATGGCGTCCCGGACATTCTCCTGGCCGTGAATACCACGCGGCAGATTGTCTACGCCAACCGGGCTGCCGCCAATTTTTTCAAAGCCCGCGAAGCTTCGGACCTCTGGGGAAAGCGCCCCGGGGAAGCGGCCGGATGTGTGCACAGCCACGAAACCCCGCACGGCTGCGGCACGGCCGACGCCTGCATGGTTTGCGGTGCCTTGAATGCCATTCTGCAGGGGCTCGCCGGGGGAACCGTGGTTGAGGAATGCCGGATGATGTGCGCGGGAGAAAATGCGTTGGATCTCCGGGTGTGGGCACGTCCGTTCGAGCTGGACGGCGAACGCTTCGCCTTTCTTTCCATCCGGGATATCAGCGATGAAAAACGCCGGAATGCCCTGGAGAAAATCTTTTTCCACGACCTCCTGAACACCGCCGGCGGACTCCAATCGATCAGTGAAATCATCGAGTGCTCGGCTCCCGAGGAACTGCGCGAACTGCGGGACATCATCACCAGCCTCTCGGAGCAACTCGTTGATGAAATCCAGGCACAAAAGGAACTGTTGGCCGCGGAACGCGGAGAGCTTCATGTGCAATTGCGGAAAATCAACAGCCGGGACGTCATCGCCAAGGTCATTTCCCTCTATCTCAAGAACCATGTGTGCGACGGAAAAACCATCCAGTCCGCAGGAGCCTGCAGGGAAGTGGAGTTCCAGTCCGACATGCCCCTCCTTCTGCGGGTGCTGGGCAATCTCGCCAAAAATGCCCTCGAAGCCACTCCTCCCGGCGGCACCGTCACCGTGGGCTGTCGGGAAGTGCCCGATGACAGGGTGGAGTTTTCCATGCACAACGTGGGAGTGATCCCGAAGGAAGCCCAACTGCAAATTTTCAACCGTTCATTCAGCACAAAAGGCGGCGGACGCGGACTGGGAACCTACAGCGTGAAGTTGCTCGCGGAACGCCACCTCGGCGGAAAGACGTTTTTCACCTCCACTCCGCAGGAAGGCACAACCTTCTTCGTGCAACTTCCCAAAGCCGCTTTTCCGAAACACTCCGTTTGACGCGGACGAGGATCTCCCGCCACAATGCCGCGGTGACTCTACGAACTCCGGGCCGGATGCTCCTGCGTCCGTGGATTGCCCAGGCCATTTCCTTCTGGAGGTTGAACCTCCTCGCCTGGCTGGTCTTCGGGCTCATCATGTTTTGTGCCCGTTGGATCTTCCAACAGGATCTGGCGCGGGCACTGGGCTTCACGATTTTCAGCGAGTCAACCGCCTTCGGGGTGAGCCTTCTGCTGCGTCCACTGTACCACCGGCTCGGATTCACTTTCCAGCTCCGGACAGCCGTGCAGATCGCGGTGTTCAGCTTCCTCGCCGCAGTGACGCTGGCGGTTTTCTCCCACCTGTTCGCCACTCTCACAGGCTGGCACAATCCGCATTTCACCCCGCTCGAAAATGCCTTCCTGCGAATCCTCCTGATGTGGACGGTCTTCATGGGATGGAGTTTCGGATATTTCTGGCTCCGGGCGGAGTTGGCCCTCCGGAGCGAGACCCGCCTCGCGCGGGAAGCCGTTCGTGAGGCACACCGCATGGAACTCCGGATGCTCCGCGCCCAGCTTGATCCCCATTTCCTCTTCAACTCCCTCAACGGCATCGCGGCGGAGATCCACCCCCACCCGGACGCCGCCACGGAAATGGTGCGCGAACTCTCGGACTACCTCCGCTATTCACTCGACCATAGAAAACGCACCACCAGCCCGCTCTCCGACGAACTCCACGCCATGAAAGCCTACCTCGACATCGAGAAGGCGCGCTTCGGTGACCGCCTCTCCGTCGTCATCAATGCCTCCGAAGAGGCCTGCTGGAGAACCGTACCCTGTTTTCTTCTCCAACCGCTGGTGGAAAATGCCATCAAGCACGGCCTCGCGAACTCCCTCGCGCCTCTGGAACTCTCCATCACGGCAAAGACCTCCGGAAACAAACTCCTCATCGAAGTCGCCAACACGGGCCATCTCGCCGACGGAGAAACCGACCGGGAAGGCCTCGGCCTCGACACACTCCACCGCAGGCTCGAACTCCACTACCCGCACCGCCATGTCTTCCAATTGAAAAATGCCGGCCCCCGTGTGCTGGCACACCTGGAAATCCAAGGAGGACCATGCTCCGCGTGATGGTGGTGGATGACGAGCCCCTGGCCCGCCAGGGACTCCGCGAATTGCTCGCCGCACAATCGGGCGTCCAAATCGCCGCCGAGGCGGCCAGCGTTGCCGATGCCCGCGAAAAGATCCCACAGATCCACCCGGACGCCCTGTTCCTCGACATCCGCATGCCCGAAGCCGACGGATTCCAGCTTCTCACTTCCCTGGAAAATTGTCCGCCGGTTGTGTTTGTCACCGCCCATTCGGAATACGCCGTCCGCGCCTTCGATGTTCGCGCCGTGGACTACCTCCTCAAGCCGGTTCGCCCCGCCCGCCTCACCCAGGCCATCCGGCGCCTGCAGGCACTCCTCGGAAATACTCCGGAGCAAACCCCCTATGGAACGCTTGATCGCATTTGCCTCCGAACCCCCGAACGCACGGTTGTCGCCCCGCTCGATGATGTCATCGCCCTTCAGGCGGACAAGGATTTCACCCGCGTCAGCGTGGCGGGAACCCCGCCGCTCCTGATCTGCCAACCTCTCGGAAACTACGAACGCAACCTCCCCTCCCCTCCCTTCCTCCGGGTCGACCGCTCGACCATGCTCAATATCTCACGGCTCCAATCTGTCGAGATCAGCCCCTCGCGCGGAGCCCGTGTCTTTCTGGGCGGAATGCCGGATCCGATCCCCCTCGGACGCGCCGCCCTCCGCCGCCTGCGCACCGCTCTTCCACAATACCTCTCCGGTGTTCCAGATTTCGATCCGGCCTGATCCCGCCGCCTTCGGCCAACTGTTGCAGCGGTCCTGCGGCCTTCGCACCGCAAAGCAATGACTGAGCGGTTCAGCCCCCGCGCGAGTGGGTGCACTCTGTCGGGCGCATCACAAAAAAAGCCGCACACCCGAAGGCGTGCGGCAGATTTTGTTTCGTCGGTTTCCTGCGAAAAGACTCAGCTCTTCTGGTCCAAAATCGCAGCCTTCACCTGCTCGGGAACCTGTTCAAAATGGGAAGGCTCCATGGAGTAGGATGAACGTCCCTTGGAAAGCGAACGGATGGCCGTGGCGTATCCGAACATTTCCGCAAGAGGAACCTCTGCATTGATCGTGGAAAGAATCCCCTTGGTCTCAATTCCCATGATCTTGGCGCGACGACGATTGAGATCGCCCATGATGTCGCCCTGAAACTCATCCGGGGTGATGTTCTCCACTTTCATGATCGGCTCCAACAGGATCGGCTTGGCTTTTTTCAATCCGTCCTTGAGTGCAAAAATCGCCGCCATTTTGAAGGCCATTTCATTCGAGTCCACGTCGTGGTAGCTCCCGTCGATGATGTCCACGTGGACGTCAATCACAGGATAACCCGCAACCACGCCATTCAAGACGGCCTCGTTGAACCCCTTGATGACCGCAGGAATGAATTCCTTCGGAATGGTGCCGCCCACCACCTTGTTCTCGACAGTGATTCCTTTGCCGCGCTCGTTCGGGGTCACCTTGCAGATAACGTGACCGTATTGCCCGCGACCGCCCGATTGCTTGACCAGCTTCCCTTCTCCGTCTGCCGGGGCAAGGATGGTCTCCTTGTAGGCGATCTGCGGCTTGCCTGCATTGGCTTCGACTTTGAACTCCCGCATCATCCGGTCGCGGATGATTTCCAGATGCAGTTCACCCATTCCCGCAATGATGGTCTGCCCCGTGTCTTCGTTGGTGAAGACGCGGAAGGTGGGATCTTCTTCCGCAAGACGCTGAAGGGCATTTCCCATCTTCTCCTGGTCGATCTTGGTCTTCGGTTCGACAGCCATTGAAATAACCGGATCGGGGAACGATGGCGGCTCGAGAAGAATCGGATGGTCCTCGTCGCAGAGCGTGTCACCGGTGGTGATATTCTTGATGCCCACGATCGCGGCGATGTCACCGGAGTAGCAGGTATCAATGTCTTCGCGCTTGTCCGCCTGGATCTGGATCAGGCGGCTGATGCGCTCGCGCTTGTTCGTGCGCGGATTGTAAACGGTGTCGCCCTTGGAAAGTTTGCCGGAATAAACGCGGAAGAAAACGAGTTTTCCAACGAAGGGATCGCTCCACAATTTGAAAGCCAGGGAACAGAACTTGCCGTTGTCATCCGCAGGCGCATCAATCGTTTCCGACACGTTGTCCGGATTGAGTCCTTTGGCCGGTAGAATGTCGAGCGGGCCGGGCAGATAATCCACCACGGCATCAACCAAATACTGAACCCCTTTGTTCTTGAAGGCAGATCCACCCACAACCGGCACAAAACGGTTTGCAATGGTCTGGCGACGGATGGCGGCCTTGAGATTTTCCTTCGTGATCGGCTTTTCTTCGAGGAAAAGCATTCCCACTTCCTCGTCGAGATCGCACATCTGTGCGACAAGATCATCATAGGCCTTCTCCGCCATCTCCTTGAGCTCGGCGGGAATCTCCTGAACTTCATACGTCGATCCCATCACGTCGTTGTCGAGATAGATGATCGCTTTCTGGTTGATGATGTCCAACTGCCCCTTGAGATAATCCTCCCTGCCGAGCGGAATCAAAATCGGCCAGGCATTGGCACCCAATTTGGTCCGCATGCTCTGCACGGCGGCTTCAAAGTCGGCTCCAGTGCGGTCCATCTTGTTGACAAAGGCAATACGCGGCACGCCATACTTTGTCGCCTGGCGCCAGACGGTTTCGGACTGGGGCTGGACTCCCGCAACTCCACAGAAAACAGCGACAGCACCGTCAAGCACACGAAGGGAACGCTCGACTTCTGCGGTGAAATCCACGTGGCCAGGAGTATCAATGATGTTCACCCGCATCTTGATGCCTTCATAAGCCTTGTAGATGCCTTCTTCCTTGCGCTGCATCCAGGAACACGTTGTGGCGGCGGAAGTGATTGTGATACCCCGCTCACGCTCCTGCTCCATCCAGTCGGTCACGGTCGTTCCTTCATGCACTTCGCCGATCTTGTGGATCATGCCTGTGTAAAACAAAATACGCTCGGTCAGCGTGGTCTTGCCGGCATCGATGTGCGCGGCGATACCGATGTTACGTGTGCGCTCCAATGGAAAGGCGCGGTTTGGTGAATTGGGATTTGCAGACATAAAGTTAGTTGTATTCCGTTCTTCCGGGCCTGTTTCCAGCAAGCGCTTGCCTCCTATGGGAAACCCGCACGAAATTACGGGAACTGGGAAGTTAGTCTACTGTGCGCCGGACTCAACAAAAAAGCGATGTTTCGTGAACAAGATTTTCTGACATCACTCAGGGAGTCCGGTGGCACCTGCCTGTCGGATCCTTTCTTCCAGGCATGTTTTGCACATCAAAAAGTCATTCTCTGCACCGGCACTTTCCCGATTGCCTCCAGGAATTTTCCCATCCCGCCTTCATTGCCGCCCGCAATTCATCCCGAAAAGAATTTCTCTGCATCCGCTGTGCCGCTCACGAAGATTCTCCGGAACCCTGCTTCCACGCGCTTCAAATCGCGCTGTCTTTTGCACGATTTCCCGAATTTTTTGCAAAAAAAAGCCCGGCACTTTGTTTCCAAAGTGCCGGGCGGAATACTGGCAACGACCTACTCTCGCACAACCTAGAGATGCACTACCATCGGCTCTGCAGCGTTTCACTTCCGTGTTCGGAATGGGAACGGGTGGGGCCACTGCGCAGGATCACCAGACGATGACGATTCGAATTTCGAATCACCAGGTGTCTGGCGACACCTCATTTTCCAGATTAAAAAAGAACTGCCTGCGCCCGAAAACCTGAATAATCAAGGTTTCAAGCACTGCGGTTCTCTGACATTCGCACATTAGGGGAAAGATTACAACTTCACCGTCGACAAGACTGTAAGATGGAGAAAAAAGCCGAACGAGCATTAGTATCGCTAAGCTGAACACATTACTGCGCTTATACCCGCGACCTATCAACGTGGTGGTCTTCCACGACTCTTCAGGGAGATTTCATCTTGGGAGAGGCTTGGCGCTTAGATGCTTTCAGCGCTTATCCTTTCCAAAC
>CAZPEN010000007.1:0-121364 GCA_964585615.1 uncultured Chthoniobacter sp.
TCCATCAGCATCTACCCTGTTTCCCCTCTGTAAGCACACAATTTGCGGAAGAGCCTATAAACGATGGTTTTCCTTTGCAGGGAGAGAAACGCGATTTGCAATGGTGGCATTTCTTATTTTTGTGACATTGCCAGATATGTGTGCCCAGGAAAATGTCGCTAGTCGAATTGCTCCGACAGCTTATAGCTTCGCTATGCAGCTTCCTCCGGGAACCGATGTGACAATCCGGATCAAACCCAAACAGGCCGACTCTTCTGATGTCAAAGGCACTGCCAATACGCCACAATTCGCCCGCTCCTCCGAAGGGGATCTTGTGATTGAGCGATCCATTCGTTCCAATGTCATACGCGAAACCAAGGCTGCCGATGGAAAAGCACCGCCAACTGTGCGCTACTATGCTGGAGAGTGGTGTGCTTTTGACGACCCGCGCAAAGGTTTGAATGTTTATCGTGCTGGCGTAGACAACGAAGGCTTCCCGCCTGGTCTTTATCAGTTTCCTGAGTTGATATGGGCCGAGCCAAATAAGCGCAAGCAAGATCCTGTGGTGAAGGAAGGTTCTCCAAAAATTGCCATCTATAAAGATGGGGAAGACATCTTGGAGGTTGATGCGCTTACAAGACGCCCGTTGCGATACATTGAAGGCAGTCGTGAATGGCTTTATTCCTACAAGGAAAATTTGACCCCCATTGTTCTTCCGGAGAAGCTTGCTTCTACTTTGCAGCACGTTCTTTCCAAGCAAAAAAAATGACCACCACCCGCCGGGCATTTTCTCTTATTGAGCTTCTGATCGTGATTGCGGTCATCGGGGTGATGGCGTCGTTGATGGTTCCGGCGATGGGGGAGTCGGCGAGGCGGGCGAGGTTCAACCGGGCGATGGCGGCGGTGGTGGCGGAGATGGAGATGGCGCAGCAGGCGGCGATTGCGGGTTCCACTTATGCGTGGGTGGGATTTGCCCTGAACTCGAACAAGCCGTTGTTGGTTTCCGCCCGTTCGCTGGCCGGCAGCGGTCCGACAAACGCCACGCTTGATCTGACTGTTGCCAGCAATGCCGGGGCTTCCCTGCTCGGGCGGGTGCAGACTTTGGAGAATGTGGTTTTCACCAACACCCTTGCGGACAAGTCGGACTACAAGACGCTGCCCGAAGACCGGTTCAATGCCGCCAAGACAACGGCGGACATGGATGATTTTCTCAAGCTGACAGCCAAAGTTCCCGGGGGAAGCGTTTCGCAGGAATTCAACTATGTGGTGGAGTTCAATCCTTTGGGAGAAGCCACGGTGCGAACTGCTGTCGGCTCCGCCGGTGCTCCGCCGGTGGAGGGGATTCAGTTGGTTGTTGTTCCCTCGGCGGGGTCGGCTCCTTCGGCCACGGAATCGAAACAGGCCGGGGTGATCCTGATCAACGGACTCTCCGGGAAAACGGAGATTTACCAGAAATGAACGGACTGGGAAAACAGCGGCGGACGGGACTGTGTGACAATCCGACAGGACAGGGACAGGATGCCCCTGCCACGGACTCTTTTCCAAAAGACAGGCGTTCTTTCCGGGACCGATGGGGGAGCTTGAAATTCCTTTCTTCGCGCCTTCGCGCCTTCGCGGGAGCCTCCGCTTTCAGCCTTGTGGAGATCATGGTCGCCCTTGGGATCTTCAGTTTTGTGATTGTGGCGATCATGGGAACGATGACGGTTGCGCTCAATTCGACACGGGACAGCGAGATGAAACTGCGTGCGGCACATGTGGGGACGGCAATCATGGGGTGCCTCAAGGCAAACGCGACAAACACAAACATACCGCCGGTTTTTTTCCCCTATGGAGAATATGCAAAGCTGACCGATTTGCCGGGCACGGTTGAATTTTCCAACATCTTTGTGGACCGTCAGGGTTTGAAAGTGTCTTCTGCCACAGATTCCAACGCGGCTTTCCGTCTTGCCTGGCGGATGACCCGTGATGAGGAAATGACAAACCTTGTCTATTGTTATCTGGATCTGACATGGCCACCGGGAGCGGCGTCCACCAATGCCAAGGGGTCCCACCGGGTGGCCTCAACCATTCTTTTGCCGCCATGAGTTTGAGAAGAAATTTGGAATTAGGAGTGAGGAATTTGGACTCCTCCGGTTTTCGCGTCTCCGCGCCTTTGCGTGAGGTTTCCGCATTTTTTCAATCCGCATTTACGCTGATCGAGGTGTTGGTCGCCTCGGCGATCCTGGCCATGCTGTTGGTGGTCTTTCTCTCGATGTCCAACTATGCCTCCCAGGCGTGGAAGAGCAGCCAGGAGAAGATGGAGGAGTTCAGCACGGCCCGTGTGGCGATGAACCGAATGAGGGCCGACTTCGGAAGCATCATCCTCCGTCCGGATCTGCCGGTGTTTCCCTCCGATGCAGAAGGGATCGGGTTCATGACCATGACGCGGGGGATTGCCACCAATGTGCGTCCCCTCAGCTATGTGGAGTATTACACGAACAGCAGCAATCAATTGGTGCGGGCCAGTTTGGCGTATGCTTTTGAGGACAATCCTCCCTTTTCCACAAATTCCCCCGTCCCCGCACCCACGACAACGAATGCCAGTCCGCTTGCCGAGGGGGTGATTGGTTTCAAGACGGCTTTTCTCAACAAAAGCGGGGGCTGGAGCACCAACTACTCTGCCACAAATTCCGTGGGGGTGCGGGTGTCTCTCTTGGTCATTTCCAGCGAGAGATTGCGGGCTTTGGAGGCGGGCAGCCTTTCGAGTCTGGTGGGAGCCATGGAAAGCGCGTATAACTTCAGCACCAATGCCACCAACTCGCCGGAATCCTCATGGAATGAAGAAATCGACAGGAACACCTCCGGAGTCGATCTGCGGACGATCCGTTCGCTCCGGGCTTTCGAGCGTCTGTTTTTCTTCCCGAATGCGAATTGATGGCAGGGGAAGAGATCTCACGCGGAGCCGCAGAGCACGCGGAGGGGAGAAAGGCCGGGCAAACGCAGGATCTTCATTGTCGCAGATTTTCGCAGATGAAAATCTGATATGCAGAAAGCTATGAAAAAGGCGTCATATCACCCCGAAGGTGGACATCTTTGGGATGCTGCTTGCAGGAGATGTTCCCCCGGCGCGAGTTTTTTTCCGGCAGAGAATCCACAAACCACACCCGGGAGGAACTGTTGAACGCGAAGATTCCTCACGCAGAGCCGCAGGGGACGCAGAGAAGAAACGTTTCCGGGCTGAATGTTGTCCTGATCGAGCCGGAGATTCCCCCGAACACGGGGAATATTGCGCGGCTCTGTCTGGCTGCAGGGGCGCGGCTTCATTTGGTGGGGCCGCTGGGGTTTTCGCTGGAGGAAAAGGCACTTCGGCGGGCGGGGATGGATTACTGGGACCGGTGCGATGTGCGGCAGTGGACGTCGTTTGCGGAGCTGCGGGCGGGAGATCCGGGGGCGCGGTATTTTTTCTTCACCACGAAGGCGGAGAAGGTTTATTGGGACGAGGCATTTGCGGAGGGGGATTATCTGGTGTTTGGCCGCGAAACGCGGGGGTTGCCGGAGTCGCTTCTGGAGGAGAACGCGGCCTGGTGCCGGAGGATTCCGATGGAGCCCGAAGCCCGGAGTCTCAACCTCGCCACCTCGGCAGGCATTGTTCTCTACGAGGCGCTGCGGCAGGTTTGCCGTTGAAATGAACCCGGATCCGGCGACAGGAAACTTGAGACAAGGATGAACAAGATTGACAAGAATGGGTTTTCAGCAAATGCGCGGTGGACAGAAAGATTTCCCACGGCTTTTTGCAAATGCTTCCCGGAGAATTTTGTTCATTCCGTCTCCAAGCCGTTTTTGGAATGAATGGTGTGGACGTCAACCTTCCGCGCATGAAATTTCTCTTCTTCCTTGTGTCTGTCGTCCTTGGATATGCCCCGGTCGCCGGGCGGGCGGCACCATTTTCTCCGAAAGTTGCGGTGCAGACCTACAGTTTTCGTGATCTCACTCTCGACGAAGCGCTGGCAAAGATTCATGCGGCGAGGATTTCCCGGGTGGAGTGTTACATCGGGCAGGAGATCGGGGACGGGTCGGAGGAAAAAATCTCACCGGTCATGAGCAAAGAGGCCGCGGCCAAAGTCGCGCGACTTTTGGAGAAATATGGAATCCGGATGGTGAGCCTTGGCGTGTGTGTGCAGGAGAGCGGGGACGACATTGCCGCCAACTGCCGGCTGGCAGCCGGGCTCGGGGCGGAATACATCAACATCGAAGTCTTTCCGGAAACGATTCCGCTCTATTCCCAGGCGGCGGCGAAGTGCGGACTCAAGGTGGCGGTTCACAACCATGCGGGTGATTCCAGGAAGCCGTATGAGAATCCGGCGACGGTTCTGGCGGCCATCCGGGGGTTGGAAAACGTGGGGGTTTGTCCCGACATCGGCCACTATGCCCGGGCCGGGGGAGACGTCCTTGCGAATCTCAAGGCACTCAGGGGGCGGATCTTCCTCGTTCATCTCAAGGACATGGACCGGCAGGGAGACATGCAGGCCGATGTTGTTCCCTTTGGCGAGGGGAGTCTGGATCTTCCGGGTGTGTTCCGGGAACTCGAACGCCAGAAGTTTGACGGCTGCCTTGTCATCGAGCTTGAAGGCAAAGCTGCGGTTGATGGCGCGGCCAGTCTTCGGAAAGATCTGGAGTATCTCGCAAAAGCCGGGTTGGTGCTCCCGGCTGCAGAGTGAGTTTTTGCGGGTGATTCTTTTGGGAAACGACTTATCTTTCCGCCATCCAGTCGTTCCCTGAAACGGTTGGAGTGAAAAATCCAGACCAGTGTCCAAGCCCAAGCGAACCGCCGCCAAAGTCAGGCGACCCAGGAAGAAGGAGCCTCCCCGGAGGCGACGGCACCGGGTTCTTGGCGCTTTGGTGAAAATCGGTTTTGTGACGCTCCTGCTCTGGATCGTCGTCGGGCTTTTTTACTACGCGTGGGCGCTGCAATTCGATCTCCGGCAGATTCACGAAATGACCCAGCGGTCGGTCGTTTACGATTATCAGGGAAATTTTTACAGCCGCCTGGCCGGTGAGAACCGCATTGTTGTGCCGTTCGACAAGGTCTCGAACGACTTTGTCAATGCCCTCATCAGCCGCGAAGACACGCGGTTTTATCAGCATCACGGGGTGGATCCCATCGGGGTGGCGCGGGCGGTTTTTCGGAATCTTTTCCTCGGGGGCTTTCGCGAGGGGGCGAGCACGATCACCCAGCAGCTGGCGCGGAACAGTTTTCCCCTCGGCGGAAAAAACCTTCACCGCAAGCTCATTGAGGCGGCCATGGCCTTCCGCATCGAGACCGAATTGACGAAGGAGGAAATCCTCGAAGCCTACATGAACCGGATTTATTTCGGTTCCGGCACCTACGGGATCGAGGCCGCCAGCCAGACCTATTTCGGCAAACCGGCCTCGCGGCTCAACCTTCCGGAGGCGGCCACCCTGGCGGGGTTGATCCGCAGTCCGAACCGGTTTTCCCCTTTGAACAACCCGAAAGGCTCGGTGCGTGAGAGGAACACGGTTTTGAAGCGCATGTGCGACATCGGGCTCATCACCCGCGCCCAGCGCGATGAGTCCCAGGGCGAGGCGCTGGTCACCGTTCCCCGCACCCGGACATCGCCGGAAGACAACTGGGCGATGGATGCCATCCTGCGTGATCTGGATCTGGTTTTGGAGCCGGGGCAGATGGATGCCGGGGGGCTGAAAATCTATTCCACGATTGACGGGAAGCTCCAGAAGGCGGCGGAGGAATCCGTTGCGCACCGGCTTCGCGAGATCGAGGCCCAGCCCGGGTATCCGCATCCCCCGGCCGGCGCTTTCACGGGGAAAATTCTCGACGGGGAAAAATCCGCTCCCTACCTGCAGGCGGCGGCACTGGCGATGGACAACAAAACCGGGGGAATCCGTGCGATCGTGGGGGGACGGGATTACGGGCTCAGCAAGTTCCACCGGGCGCTTTTCGGGCGTCGGCAGATTGGTTCAACGGTGAAGCCCTTTGTCTATGCAGAGGCGTTTGAGAAAGGGTTGAAGCCCTCGGATCCGGTGGATGATGGCAGGATGGCCCCCGGAGAAATCCCTGCGCGTTACGGGAGCTACAGTCCTGCAAACTCCGACGGCACCTACCGGGGAATGCGACCGGCCGGGGAGGGGCTTGTGGATTCCCGCAATACCATGACCGTGCGTATCGGGCTGCGGGCGGGGCTCGACAATGTTGCCGACGCGGTTTCCCTGGCGGGACTCTGCAAGGAGCCGCCGCGGTTTCCCGCACTGTGTCTCGGAGCCTTTGAGACCAACCTCAAGGACCTGACCTCCGCCTACACCATCTTTGCCACCGGCGGCACCCGGCTCCAGCCGTATTTGATCGAGCGGGTTACCGATGCGGAAGGCCATCTGCTCTACAAGGCCACCGGCGGCCGACTCCCCGTTTTCAGTCCCCGGGCGACGGAGATGACCACGCAATTGCTGGAAGACGTGGTGGAGCGGGGGACGGCATCGCAGGCGCATGATCTCG
Organism: uncultured Chthoniobacter sp.; assembly: GCA_964585615.1. GTDB lineage: Bacteria > Verrucomicrobiota > Verrucomicrobiia > Chthoniobacterales > Terrimicrobiaceae > QYQL01. The sequence continues at coordinate 6,488 of CAZPEN010000007.1, forward strand.
GCCTGCGCGGACGTGCGGCGGGAAAAACCGGAACGACAAACGACTTTGTGGATGCCTGGTTCCTCGGCTTCGATTCCCGGCTCACCTGCGGAGTCTGGGTGGGTTTTGACAAACCCCGTCCCATCCGCCCCGGAGGCTACGGAGCCACCCTCGCCCTGCCCATCTGGGTCGACATCATCCAAGCTGGGAAAAAGTAGCGGATTTCCCGCAAAGGGAGGAAGGGACCAGGGGGCATCCTGCACGAAGTCAAGAGTCTTTGTAAGGTGTCAATTTTTCAACCAAACGACCTGTCCGGAAAATGGGCTCGAAAAGTCGATCATGAGTTTTCCTTTGGATATTTTGACTCCCGCATCTCCGAAGGATTGCAGAACCCGCCACTTTTTCTGCGGCAGGGGGATTTCAATTCTCCGGACATCGCACTCCGCGAAGGAATGCGCTACAATCAGCATTTCGGAATTGGTGGCGCGGACCAGCGCCTGCCAATTCTTCGGGTGGCGATAGCTGCTTTGGACGGGGCCGTATCGGCGGGAAAATCCATCGCGAATAATGGAGCTGACCTTTTGGTAAAGCGTCATGGCTTCGCAGACAATGGCCCATTGACTTGGATCCAACTTGTGAATGTCGCCGGAAAGCGTCATGCGCCCCAAAAAAGTCGCCGCGAGCGAATAACGGAGACGCTGGGAGGAATCCGCGCGTCTCAGGACGGCCCACACCTGGAATTGCCGCGGAAGGAGGAGGCTGTGCAGATTGGCCGCCAGGATCGGAATCTCGACGGTCTCGTGTGCGTCGGAAAATGAGCCCATGGCGCAAAGCGATTGCATGGAGGGCTCCAACCGATGTCCGCCCGATGAGCAATTTTCAATGACGAGGCCGGGCATTTCTTCCCGCAAATGGCGAAAGAACTTCTGGACACCAACGAGGTGCTGGCGAAGCCCTTCGCCCAGAGACTCCGCACCGTCGCACCCGAGTCCGAGCGTGTCGTTATAATCCACCTTGAGGTAGCCGAAGTCATTCTCCTTGAGGAGGCGAACGACGCGTTCGTGGAGAAACTCATGAACCCAGGGATCGCGAAAGTCCCAGAACCGGCGCGGGCCGACTTGCAGCGTCTTTCCATCACGGTTGAGCTGATGGGCCGTCTGATCATAAGCCTTCGATCCAGGCGTGCAGACTTCGAACTCAAACCAGATTCCCGGAACCAGCCCGCGCTTTCGAATGGCCGCGCAGGTGGCGGCAAGACCCCGGGGAAATTTTTTTCGATCAATGATCCAATCCCCGTTCTGCTGGATACCTTCGCCGGGCCGTTCGGCCCACCCGTCGTCGATCACGAGATATTTCACGGGGGTTCCCTGGAGCCGGTCGGCCAAGGCAACGAGACTGGCGTGGGTGGGCTTGCCCCAGCTTGTGCACCATTCGTTGAAGAGGATCGGCAGAGTGTCCTCGGTTTCCGGCAACGATGCCAGCGTCCGCTTCTGGAGCCCCGTCAGCCGCTGGGTGGCCTCTTCCAGATTGCCCTGCACGACCGTCACCATGGCCTGTGGCGTTTCCAAGCTCTGGCCGGGTTGAAGCGTTTTCATCCAATGGCCGAATTCGCGATCGGCCAGTCCGCCAGACAGCGCGAGCGTGTCCGCCCGCCGGTGAAGCTCCATTTGCCAGCTGCCGGGATGGGCCAGTTGTGCCGCCCAGATCACACCGGCCTGCGTGTCTTCCACTGCGGCAAAGGGAAAGAATTTGCGTACGGGCATTGAACCCACCTGGCCGAATCGTTCAGAAAGCTGGCTGTATCCCGCCCACGAGCGCTCCAAATGCAGCGATTCGATGGGTGAGGAGTCGAGCCGGCCCTCGGCGCTCCAATACGAACGGTAGCGGTGAAGGACAAGCCGGCCGCTGGCATCCTCCGCATCGAACGGCGTCAACCCGCCAAGGGAAAACGAGGAGAGCATCTCCAGGCACACGGCCTTGCGTCCCTTGTTGCGGCAACGGGTCCGGATGCGCACGCCGTCTTCGCCCTTGTTCCACTCAAGATCGTGTTCGAATTTCAGACCGCCCGGCACTTCAAGAAGGGTGAGGATGCGAACGCCCTTGGCGGATTTTTGGATGTCCTGACGACTGAACTTCAACCGATCCACCGATACGGCATCGCGCATGGTCAGGCCGCCCGCGAATCCCGCCCCATAGGCGTCATCCACGGTTTTGAATTGCACAAGGGAGTCCGCAACCAAGGCGGGGAAATTGCGGCGCCACTTCGGGGGCAGTCCTTCGATTTCGACCGCCCCGCGAAGATACCGGCGGCGTTTGGTCGCACGTCGCAGGGCAACCAGCTGGGAAGGGATCAGTTGAAGTTCCAGCCGGCCGTTATCAGTGTCCTGAAGATACAGGACCGTTATATCTCCACAGCGAACAGATGCGATTTGCTTCATCATAGGTTGAGTCAACTTACAAAGTAAAGAGGTGGCGCAAAAAGCGGAGCCAGATCGAGCCGAATTCAAGTTGGTTTTGTCAGGGAAACTGGGGGAGAAGTGCGCATAAACTTTCAAATCGCAAACTCAAACGCCTTTATCTGAAACTGTAAATGTTACAGGATACCAGGCTTTGTTCACGAATTCTTGGCGATCAATAAAGCGGGCAATAATTCGCAATAATGCCCCGGGTTTGTTTCCACCCGCGCTTTACTCCACGGGCTTGCTGCGGAGCTTGGACACGGTTTCCCACTGGGCTCTCTGGCAGCGCTGAGGGGGGAGTCCTTTGAGAATTTGTTCCAGGTCGTCCACGACAAGCTCTCCCATCCAAGGCCAGATCTCGGGGATGTTTCCCGCCCGGTGGGCCTGGAGGAGGGTATTCGGTGTCCGGCGAGCCCGGTGATCCTTCGGGATGGGTTCATCGGGCCAGACATCGATGCCGACGCGCAGATGCCCCGAATCGGCTGCATCCAAGAGTTCATCAAAATTGACCACTCCCGCACGACTGACCAGCAGGACGATGCCGCCCTTTTGCATCCGTTCGAAGTAGTGGCGGCCGATGGCACCGGAATTTTCCGTTGTGACCGCGCCCATCAAAAACACGGCGGCGGCTTTCTCAAAGCATTCTTCCAGTGTGGCCGGGATCACTCCCATTTCCCGCAGAACGCTGGGATGGATCCAGGGGTCATGGGCGAGGATTCTTCCGCCAAAGGAGCGCAGCAGTGGCAGCAAAGCGCGGCCGACATTACCGCATCCCACCACGGCCAGGGTCCGGCCGGAGAGAAGAATGGAATCCTGATTGTCCCCTTCTCCATACAGTGTTTCCGTGCCGGAGCGGAGGGAGGCATCCGCCTGGTGGATGCGGCGGGCGAGAGAGAGGGCCATGCCCAGTGCCATCTCGGCAACCGGCTTTGCAAAGACGGGAGCTGTGGAAAGCACATGGATGCCGCGGCGATGACATTCCTGATAGTCCACATTGGGCAGGAAATTGCTTTCCACGTTGAAGACCGCTTTCAACAGGGGGGCGCAATCCAGGCGTTCTTTGGGAAGGGGGGATTGACCGATGAGAATCGTCGTTTCGGGAAGATAGCGGTCGATATGTTCCTGGGGAGCCGGCGACCCTTCATGCCAGATCACTTTTCCGAGTCCCTCCAGGCGCTTTTTTGTCGCTTTGTCGAAAAGCAGGTCGATGGGACGGGGATAGGGATCGAAGAGAATGGTCGGGGTCATATGGTGAGAGAACCGCAACCAAAGTACCCGACGGTTTTCCCGCCTTCAAACGCTATTAAGATCTACATGTAGATCGCGGCAAGGTCAGGCTTTCCGGCACTTGCTTTCCAGAGCCGCGGAGACGGTTTCCATGCGGATCTCATTCATGCAGCGGAAGTCGAGCGGACACTCGCGCAGGAAGCAGGGACTGCATTCCACCTGGTGGCGGACGGCCTGGCTCCCCGGGCCGCGCGGTCCGGTGAGGGCGGGTTCGGTGGAGCCGAAAAGGCCGACGAGCGGGACGCCGAGAAAATCCGCGAGGTGCATGGTGCCGGTGTCGTTGGTGAGCAATGCGGAGAGACCGCAGAGGGTGTCCATCAATTCCTCCAGGCTGGTTTTTCCCGTGAGGTCGGTGACATTGGCGAGGCCGTCGGCGAGAGTGCGGGCGGTTTCCGCATCCGCCGCCGTTCCGAGGATGACCCACCGGCAGGCGAGACGGGAGTTGAGGGCATCGATGACTTCGCGGAAGCGTTTGACCGGCCAGCGTTTTGCGGAGCCGTATTCGGCCCCCGGGCAGAGGCCGATGACGGGGCCATCCTTCGGGGGATTCCATTGCGAAGCCGGGGTGGGAGGCGGCACGGCGCCGCAGCGTGCCGCAATCCTCCAGTAGCGGTCGGCATGGTGCTCGGGTTGGCGGAGTTTCTTCTTGGGCGGGGGGATGATCTGGTTGAGCAGGGCTTTGCGGTGGTGACCGGCGAAGCCGACGCGGCGGGGAATGCCGGCCAGCCGGGCTTCGAGCGCGGATTTCAGGGAATTGGTGAACAGAACGGCCACGTCGAAGCGACCCCGGAGTTTTCCCGCGATGGTGAGGACGGAGTCTGTTTTTGAGAAACCGATCACTTCATCCACTTCCGGCACACGCTGCCAGAGGCCGGCGAGTTTTTCCGGGGTGAGGACGGCGAGGCGCACGTCCGGGCGCGAGGTTTTGAAGGCCCGGGCGGCCTGGAGGCACATCACGGCATCGCCCAGCCAGTTCGGGGAACGGAGCACGATCCGGAAGGGCCGCGGGGCTGGTGCGTCGGGCGGGAGAAAGGTGCCGCGTTTTGCGGTGGCGGTGAGGAAGTTCGGCCAGGGGGTCTTCCAGCGGTTGTGAACCCAGAACCAATCGGGAGGGGAGACCCGGATCTGCTGTTCCAGGGCGGCATTGATGTCGGCGGTGAGTTTTTCGGGGTGATCCGGATGCCAGGGAATTTCTTCGCTCAGGACCACCCGCCACTTTGCAAAGCCGTCCGTGTAGATGGCGACGGGGATTACCGCCGCGTTGGTTCGCATGGCAAGCGTGGCGGCGAGCGGGGAGGTGGAGGAAAGGCGGTTGAAAAACGGGGTCCAGAGCCCCGCATCCCCGGCATTCTGATCCACGAGGACACCGACGATGCCCGGTTCCCGAAGAAGGGAGATGGCGGCATTGAAGCCTTTTTTTCTGTCAAAAGTCGCCACGCCCAGCCTCCGGCGGTCCCGGTTCACGAGATCATCCACCAGTTTGTTGCGGAGGGATTGATAGACTGTCCCGAACCGGGCTTCCGGAACCTGGAAGACCAGTTGGGCATACAATTCCCAGTTGCCAATGTGGTTGATGGCGAGCACGACCGGGCGACCGTTGGCGATGTTTGTGCGGATCCGGTCCAGGCGCTCGATGGTGGCGATCTTTTCGATTTCCTTCTGCGGAATCGACGGAATCTTGAAGGCGCAGACGGCATTGGCTCCCAGTGTGGTGAAATGCCGGAAGGTCAGGTCCCGGATTTCGGCGGGAGATTTTTCTTCGGAGAATGCCTTGGTGAGGTTCTCCCCCGCCAGCCGGCGGTAGCCGGGCAGGAGGAGCCACAGCAGGGCTCCCACGAGCTGCCCAAGCACAAAGCAGACGGACAACGGCAGTCGGCGGACGATGCCAACCGCACCCAATGCAACGAGATAAACCAAGCGATCAGCCATGTCGGAACCCGAAGCCTGCCCGAATTCCCGTCCGGCGGAAAGCAAATCCCTTCCGCCGGTGGTTTGCGGGCACTTTGCACGAATGCCCCCCCCGGTTTTGCTACCAGATGGAGAGGGTTTTCCGCACGAAGTTGATTTCCACGGGGCCGACTTCGAGGAGCGGGCTGCCGATGATGCCGTGGCCGGAGAGGTAGGGGACGTCGAACACCGCGAAGGGGAGGTCCTGGAAACGGATGGTGCCGAGCTGGATTTCATCCATGACGCCCAGGCGCACGGTTTCTTTTCCGAGGAGGCCTCCATCGCTGATTTTGGTGACAGCGGGGATTCCGTGAAAATGGTTCTCCAGTCCATCGAGGCCGGGAAGGAGGTTGATCTGGGCTCCGCTGTCAAAGATCATGGGGATGGTTCTGTCTCCAATTCGCACGGAAAATGCGGGAACGTGTTGGAAGAAGGTGAAGGGGATGACGGTTTTTGGCCTGGCAGCGGGGCCCTTTTCCCCGGCCGGTCGCACAAGGATCTTCCGGTGTTCCCAATCGAAAAGGACCGCACATTTTTTCAGTTGTTCGAAGCCGATGGCTCCGAGGAGCGGGGAGATGGCGGGGGTCTCCATGAAGGAGAAATCATGGAGTTGTCCGCGGAGGTCCCTGAGGCGGAGTTTCTCCCACTGGAAGGAATGGATGGCGGTCCGGCCCAGGTGGGGCTTGATGCCATGCACGGTGGCGGTGACGCCGGGCATTTCCTTCACGGAATCCGGGGAAAAGTATTTCTTGTTCAGGAGAATGTCCGAACTGCCGGTGTCGAGAAGGAAGAAGCCGTCGCGATCGTTGAGACGGGCGCGGACGAACAGCAGGCCCCGGTTTTCCGTGAAGGTCGAGGAAAAGGCCTGTGGTGCCCCGGGGGAGGCCGTTTTCCAGAGCGGCACCGGGTCGATCGTGCGGATGCGGAAGTTTTCATCGAAGCCGATCCGCATCAAAAGAACGCCCTTGGAAATGGAGAGTGCCGCGATGGCTTCGGGGCCGCCGGCTTTGGGGGACAGGGAGAGAATCTGGATGCCGGTGATGCGGTACGGCGGCCAGAACATTCCGGCGGCCAGACCGGCGCGCGACAATTCATCCGTCATGCCGTCCACCGTGATCTGTTCCGCCAACAAGAGAGCAAGTTTTTCCGCCGAGTGGCTGTTCAGGGCCTCACGGTAGTCCGCGAGCACAGATCGGATTTCCTGCCTGCTGGCGGAGGGAATCGTCTGGCATCCCCCCAGAAAAAACAACACGCCTGCCAGAAGGAGGGAAGCCCGCAGGAGGTGGAGGCAGTGGCGCATTTGCTCAAAAAATTCTGCTTTGTTCCGGGAAGCCGGTTGAATTTTTTGGGAATGAATCATTGTCGGTTCATGAAGCGGTTTGTTCTGTGGCCGGGCGGGGGAAATCCGGTGGTTTCCCTCCCGTCGAGCTTCGGTGACGGTCTGGATTATTGCAGTATGGGCGTCGTTTGTCATTGCCCTGGACGACCGCCTTTGGCTGGTGGGCAGGCCGGCGGAGATTCCCGCGGCAAACTGAGTGTTGGGCGGGGACGCATTCCGGTGTATGAAGGGGGGCGGGATGCAAAATTTTCTGAAGGATTTTCATGCGGAGGCCGGTCGGGCGCTGGTGGACAGGGAGCGGGAGCTGGCGCTGGCGCTGTGCTGTTTTCTCTCGGGGGGCAATCTTTTGATTGAGGACACGCCCGGGGTGGGCAAGACAACGCTGGTGAAGGTGATGGCACGGTTGCTGGGGCTGGACTTCAAGCGGGTGCAGTTCACGAACGATCTGCTGCCCTCCGACATTCTTGGCAGCCAGGTGTTCGATGCCGCGCGGCAGGTGTTTTCTTTTCACCGGGGGCCGATCTTCGCGCAGCTTGTCCTCGGCGATGAACTCAACCGTGCATCCCCGCGCACGCAGAGTGCGGCGCTTCAGGCGATGGACGAGCATGAGGTGACGATCGAGGGGCACACCCATCCGCTGCCCGAGCCGTTCTTTTTTGTGGGGACGCAAAATCCCCGTGATCAGGCGGGGACGGCCGCCCTGCCTGAGTCGCAGATCGACCGGTTTCTCATGCGGATCGAACTGGGTGCGCCGGAGCGGGCGACCCAGCGGAAGCTGCTGGTGAGGGATCGCGGGCGCAAGGGGGATCTGGTGTTCGATTTCCAGTCCCTGCGCCACCTGGCCACCCCGGGAGATCTTGTGCGCTGGCAGGGGGAGGCGGCGCAGGTCCATGTCGCGGATGCGGTGGCCGAATACATTCTCGATCTTTTCGAGACCGCGCTTGGCCGCGGGTGGGCGCTTTCTCCGCGTGCCGGGCTCGGCCTGCAGCGTGCGGCGCAGTCCTTTGCTTTCCTGCAGGGTCGCGGGCATGTGCTTCCGGACGATGTGCAGGCGGTCTTTCTGCCCGTGGTCACCCACCGGCTTGCCCAGTTTGCAGATACTGCGGGGGATGCGCGGGAAGCCGCCGGGATGGGGCGGATGTTGCTCGAACAGACTCCCGTCCGGTAGGAAGCGTTTTTCATGAAACCCCGTGAGCGGATTTACATTGTTCCCCACTGGGCGGGGATGGTTTTCGGTGCGGTGGTCTTCGCCCTGTTCATGGCGGGGTATTTTCTCCAGGGATTTGGCGGATTGCCGCAGACGCTGGTGATCTCGCTGGTGGTGGCGGGGATTGTCGCCCTGATCCAGACAAATGAAAACCTCCGTGGCGTGGTGCTGGTGTCGTGCCATTCCCAGCCGGTGCCCGAAGGCGGGGAGGTGGTGTTGGAGGCGACGTTTGCGAATGTTTCGGACCGGGACCGACTGGGTTTGCAGGTTCGCACCCGCGAGGGGTGGAAACTCTCTGCAGGTGTTCCGCTTCCCGTGTTGAAACCGGGGGAAAGAAAGACCGTCCGGCTTTCCCTGCCGGCGAAGGTTCGCGGACGGCATGAAAATCCCGACATCTGGGTGTCCGGCACGTTTCCCCTGGGGCTTTGTTTTGCCTGGAAGACCTTTTCCGCCAGCGGGGAGCACTTTGTCTATCCCCGACCTGTCGGACGGTCTTTTGAGGAAGGGATTTTCAACGGAAGCGGAGAGGGACTTCTGGAGCGGAAGGGTTCGGACGATGTCGGGGGACACCGTCCCTATGTCGCGGGGGATCTGCTGACGCGGATGGACTGGAAGGTTTTTGCCAGGAGCGAAAAACTGGTTGTCAAAACCTTCGAGGGAAGCGGGGGCGACCGGATTGTGCTGCGGTGGGAGGACACGGCATTTCTCGAGGATCCCGAGGCGCGGCTCCGGCAGCTGAGTTTCTGGATCTCCGAGTGCCTGGGCAGGCGGCGGGTTTTTGAACTGCATCTGCCTTCCGGGGGGCTGGCCGGAGAAAACCCAACGGCCTGCCGCGTGGCGCTTGCCACTTTTCCCCGACGGCCATGACTGCGATCGAAACCAAACCGCAGCGCATCGCCGGCTGGGTGGCGGGAACCTGGCTGGGGATCCACCAATTTTTGTTGGCGGACTCCGGTTTTCTGGTGCTGTTGACGCTCCTGTTTCTGATGGCCGGTCTGGTGCTGAGGGGACTCCGGATTTTCCCCCCGGCTCCCGTGGGGTGGCTTTTGCTTTGCCTGGCCTGGTTTTCCGCGCTGCCGGGTTTCACCCCGTCCATTGCGTTCTGTGGATCGGTGGGCGGGTTGGCGGGTGCGGCGTTGCTTTTGCGTCCGCTTTCTTCCGTCCGGGGGCTTTGGGTCTTGCTCTGCGGGCTTTCCGTGCTGGCGTCCCTCGTTCTTCGCGGGGAAGAGACGGTGAACACGGTGTTTGTCATCGTGGATGTTGCCGTGCTGATGTTGGTTGCCCAGCAACTGCACACTCCGGAAGAGGCGGTGGTGAAGGTCTGGGAGTCGGTCGTGCGGTTGTTGCGGGTGGTTCTGCCGGTGGCCGTGGTGGTGACGCTGGCGTTCTGGATTTTTCCGGCGCTTTCCACGCGTGCCGGGGGGGCGTTGACGGGGTTTGTCGGCGGGGATGATTTGAATCCGGGCGCGTCCGGGGAATTGCGGGTGACCCGGCGGGTGGCTTTTGTCGCGGACTTTTCCCGGTCCGGAGCGGTGCCGGCATGGAGCGGACTTTATTGGCGCGGGCAGGTGTTGGAAAAGAACGGTGGGTTGCGCTGGTCCCGTGAGCCTGCGCGGATCAACTCGGCTCCGTCCGTCGGCCGGGTGCCTTCATCCGGAACCCGCTGGAACTACTCACAGCGCCTGGGGCCGGACCGGGCTCTGGCTGCACTGGACCGGCCGGTTTCCGTGGAGGCTTTGCACGATGGGCAACAAATGACGATTTTGGAGACGGGGGGATCGGTCTTTGCCGTGCTGGGAAACGGCGGGGTGGAGATCGTTTCCACGTCCGTTCCGGCAGAGGATTTTCCGCGGCGAGAGCTGGCGGAGGGGTGTCTTGGCGTGCCGGAAAAAATCCGGAACGATCCCCGGTTGCAGGCCCTGGTGGCGGGGGTGTTGGTTCCGGGGGATTCGCTTTCCGCGAAACTCGGATCGCTGGGGGATTTTTTGGGGACAGGAGGGTTTTCCTATACGCTCCGCCCGGGGCCGATGGCCTCCGATGATGTGGGGGGATTTCTCTCGGACCGGCGGAAGGGGTTTTGCGAGCACTATGCCGCCGCGGCAGCGACCCTGCTTCGCCTGGGAGGAATTCCCGCACGGGTTGTCACGGGATTCCGCGGGGGAAGCTGGAATCCCTGGCTTCGGACCATCACGGTGCGCGATTCCGATGCTCATGCCTGGGTGGAGGCCTGGGATGAGGGGGCCGGGCATTGGGTGCGTTTCGATCCCACGACCTTTGTTGCGCCCGATTTTTCCAGCCGGCTGGAACTTGACATGGAGCCTTCCCGCTGGCCGTGGCACCGGCTGGCGGCGACTTATGCGGCAGCGGTGATCGCGCGGATCGGGGCACGGCTTGCGGGTCTTTTTTCCGGTTTCACCGGCTGGGGATTTTTTCTTGTTCTGGCGGTCGGGCTGGCTGCGATCTTCGGGTGGAAACGTTCCCGGTGGTTTCCTGGCACGGATGTCGCCGCCATCTGCCTTGCCCGTCTCGACAAACTGGCCGTTTGCGCAAAGCGGGGACGGCTTCCCGGGGAAACGCCCCTGGCCTGGCTCGGACGGCTCGCGCAATCCGCCCCCGATGCGCCCGGGGTGGAGGAATTTGCCCGGAGCTATGAGCAGTGGGTGTATTCCCCGGAGGGGAAAAACGCGGGAACGTTGCGCGACCTGAAGGCGGCGTTTGCGAAATTGGGAAGATTTTTCCGGAAGAGCCGTTGAGGCAGTCTATGACTCTTGGTCGGTCGTCCATGCGGGGAAAGGATCGCGAAAGACAGTCCATTTTTCCGCTCCCATGGCCAGTTCGCGGTCATCAAGGAGGCACTTGCGGAGAGCGGCCAGCATTTCTTCTTTCGGGAGATCCTGTCCGATATAGACGAGCATCTGGCGGCGGTCGCCATGGGGTTCCTGCCAGTCCTTCATGATGGAGCGCCAGACGTCGTCATCATCCGGCCAGGATGTTTTTGGGACGGCAGCCCACCAATATCCGACCGGGCGGTATTCCGCACTGCCGCCCGCCTGGCTCCACAGGCCGGTGATGTCGTTCCGGCTGGCAAGCCAGAAGTAGCCCTTTGAGCGGAGCAGGCCCGGCCACTCGGTGTGGATGAAATCCCAGAAGCGCCCGGGGTGGAACGGGCGACGGGCCCGGAAGACGAAGCTGCCGATGCCGTATTCCTCGGTTTCCGGCGTGTGGATGTTGCTGAGTTCGCGCAGCCAGCCGGCGGAGGCTTGGGCTTTCTCCATGTCGAAGCGTCCGGTGTCGAGGATTTTGTCCAGTGGGACATGGCCGCGCCGGATTTCGAGGATTTCTGCGACAGGGTTCAGTCTGTGCAGGATCGCGTGGAGTTCTGCGCGGTCTTCCACGGAGACGAGATCCGTCTTGTTGATGAGGATGACATCCGCGAATTCGACCTGGTCGGCAAACAGGTCGGAGAGGGTGCGTTCATCATCCGCGTTCATGGCCAGGTTTTTTTCCCGGAGTGAGGCGGAGTCCTGATACTGTGCGAGAAAGTTGGCGGCATCCACGACGGTGACCATCGTGTCGAGGCGGGTGAGTTCCCGGAGGCTGCGGCCGTTTTCATCCGTGAACGTGAAGGTTTGGGCCACGGGGAGCGGTTCGGAGACTCCCGTGGACTCGATCAGCAGGTAGTCGAAGCGGTCTTCGGAGGCGAGCCGGGAGACTTCTTTCAAGAGATCATCGCGCAGGGTGCAGCAGATGCAGCCGTTGGTCATTTCGACCAGTTTTTCCTCGGTCCGGCTCAGTTCGGCACCTCCGTCGCGGACGAGCGAGGAGTCGATGTTCACCTCGCTCATGTCATTGACAATCACCGCCACGCGGCGTCCCTCCCGGTTGTTGAGAACATGGTTGAGCAGGGTGGTTTTTCCGGCTCCGAGAAATCCGGAGAGGACGGTGACCGGCAGGAGTTTCTTTTTCATGGGGTGTTGGGTTTGGAAAGCGGGGATTTTGTCATTGTGGCAAATCTCCCGGGACGGCGGCAGGGTTGATGCCCTGTCGAACAGGTTCTTGAATTCCCTGGCGCTGCGGTTTTCGGCGTGGTTGTTCGCATAGAGCAGCAGGGCGATCCCGATCTGCCGCTGGTTCGACAGACACTCGCTCTGGAGCGCCATGCTGTGGCTGCCACATACGGGAAAAAAAGAATGGCATTACACATGCAATGCGAGTCGCAATATTTCTCCCGAGGATTAAATGCAAGTTATTTGCATAAAAATCCCAAAAAAATTGCAGGAGGAACGAGAGAACGCAACAGGAAGGGGATTCCGGGGAGGAGTCTCCGGTTTTCTCCGAAGTTCAAAAACGCTGTGGGCTCTCAGTCCGGGAGGCCGAGGTCTTTTGCGGTGGGGAAGAGTTTTTGTTTGGCGGTTTCCTCGCGGAGCCGGCGGACCATTTCTTCGGTGACTTCCGGTGAGCGGGGGTTCCAGCGGACGTAGAGATCATTGATGACTGCGGCGATCTGGCTGTCGGTGAGGTCAAATCTCCAGGCGGGCATGATGCCGTTGTAGGTTTTTCCGTTGCGGACGAGATTTCCTTTCATTCCCCGGAGCAGGATCCGGATGAGATCCTCCGGCGGGCCGGTGAGGCGGGGGGAGTTGGCGAGCGGGGGGCAGAGGGAGGGGATGCCACTGCCATCCGGCTGATGACAGGCGATGCAGCGGGCCATGTAAATCTGGCGTCCGGAGAGCGGGGAGAGTTCGGGGGAGGGAGGGGCTGCCACGGGCTGGCAGGCGGAAAGGGCGAGGGGGATTGAAAAAGCGGCGAGTCTGCGCATGGGCAGGAATTACGGCTGCTTTTCGGGAACCGCCAGGCCGAGGATCCGTTGCACATCATCGGCGATGGCACCGGTCTCCGGGAGCTGATCGAAGCGATAAAGAATTCGGAGGTTTCCATCGGGGTCGATCAGATACGTATAGGTCGAGTGGTCGATCATGTAATCGTCCTTGTCTTCCCCGACGGCAGGGGCCTTGCGGAAGAATGCCCCGTAGGCGCGGGCGGTTGCGCCGATGTCGGCGGCGGGGCCGGTGAGACCGATGAATCGTTCGTTGAAGAAGGGAACGTATTCCTTGAGGGTTTCCGGCGAATCGCGTTCATCCACGCTCACGAAGGCGACTTTGGTGCGTTCCTGGGCGGCGGGGGGGAGCTTGCGATAAACGGAGGCCATGTTCCCGAGAGTGGTGGGGCAGATGTTCGGGCACCTGGTAAATCCGAAGCTGAGGAGAACCACGTTGCCGTGGAGGTCCTGAAGTCGCAGGGGTTTCCCGTTGTGATCGACCAGCGAGAAGTTGTAGGCCGGACGTGCTGTGGCATCGTATTGACCAAACCAGGGGGATCGGGATTTCCCGGCCAGGGAAAAAAGGATGATGAGAGCCGGGATGGCGACGGCGGCGCAGACGGCGCAAAGGATCAGGGCGATGCGGCGTGAGCGGGCCGGGTTGTGTTTTTTTCGGGCCATTCAGCGCACGGGAACATCCAGGGAAATTTTCCCGGTTTTGCCTCCGGATTCGGTTTGCAGGACAAGGGGAACGGAGGAACCGGCCTTGGGAACTTCCTTGAGTTTCATGAGCATGATGTGGTCGCCGCCGGGTTCCAGCACCCGTTTTCCTCCCGCGGGGATGGAAAAGCTGTCCACGAAGGCCATGCCCATCATTCCATTTTCCTGTTTGGTGGTGATCATGGGTTTGACTTCGCCGGCGAGCGGGCAGGAACCTCCGGTGATGAGGACCGGCTTGTCGCTTTTGTTCACGATGGTCATGAAGGCGGCGGTGGCCTTGGAGGAAGGCGGGACGGCGCGGACCCAGGGGGCTTCGATTTTCAAATCCCCGGCATGAAGGGTTTGGGCGGCCAGCAGGGCGGTGAGGAGAAGGAGAGGTTTCATGATGCGATGTCCTGGATTTTATTTTCCGACCGGAGGAAGCCCGGCCAGGGCCATGGCGATTTCCTCGGCGGGGTAATCATAGTCTTCCAACTCACCGGCTGCAAATTTCATGTAGGCGGTCATGTCAAAATGGCCGTGGCCGCAGAGGTTGAAGAGAATGCTGCGCGGGGTTCCCTCCTCGCGGCAGCGGATGGCTTCGTCCAGGGCGGCAGCGACCGCATGGGAGGCTTCCGGCGCGGGCAGGATTCCTTCCGCTTTGGCGAAGGCGACTCCGGCGCGGAAGACATCCGTCTGGTTGACGGAACGGGATTCCATGAGGCCGAGTTCCTGCACGTGACTGACGAGCGGGGCCATGCCGTGGTAGCGGAGTCCGCCGGTGTGGATGGCCGGCGGAATGAACGAACTCCCGAGCGTGTGCATTTTGACCAGCGGGGTGAGTTTTCCCGTGTCGCCGAAGTCGTAGGCGTAACGTCCCTTGGTCAGCGACGGACAGGCTCCCGGCTCGACGGCGATGATCCGGGGCTTCCGGCCTCCCCGCAGGGTTTCCCCGATGAACGGGAAGGCAATGCCTGCAAAGTTGGACCCTCCGCCGGTGCAGCCGATGACGATGTCCGGATAATCCTGCGCGAGGTCGAATTGGCGCAGGCATTCGAGTCCGATGACCGTCTGGTGAAGGAGGACGTGGTTCAGAACGCTGCCGAGGCAGTATTTGGTGTCCGGATCCTTTGCGGCCAGTTCGACGGCTTCCGAGATCGCGATGCCAAGGGAGCCCATGCAGTCCGGATCTTTTTCCAGGATGGCCCGACCCGCCGCGGTTTCCCTGCTCGGGCTGGCGATGCAGCGTCCTCCGAATGTCTCCATGAGGGCTTTGCGGTAGGGCTTCTGTCCGAAGCTGACCTTCACCATGAAGACCTCGCAGGGGATGCCGAACATCGAGCAGGCGATGGACAGGGCCGAGCCCCACTGGCCCGCGCCGGTTTCCGTGGTGATCTTTTTCGTGCCTTCGATCTTGTTGAAATAAACCTGGGGGAGAGCGGTGTTGAATTTGTGCGAACCGCTCGGGCTGGTGCCTTCGTATTTGTAGTAAATTCTGGCCGGGGTTCCGAGGGCTTTTTCCAGGCGCCTTGCGCGGTAAAGCGGGGAGGGCCTCCATTGGGCGAGGATCTGGCGCACCTCGCCGGGAATCTCGATTTCCCGTTCGGCGCTGACCTCCTGCGCGATCAGTTCCCGCGCAAACAACGGCTCCAGTTCGGCGGGAGTCAGTGGTGCACCCGTGCCGGGATGCAGCGGGGGCGGGGGAGGCGCGGGCAGATCGGCAACGATGTTATACCATGCCTGGGGAATGTCGTTTTCGGGGAGAAGATACTTGATGGTTTCCATGGAGAGAGGACGACAGGATGGCGGGCAAAAAGTTTTCTGACAAGCGGGGCTTCTTCCGTTCCTTGCTCCGGATCAGTTTTCCTGCGCAAAGCTTTCCCCCCCGGGAAGGCGCCTCCTGCGTTTTTTTCGAATTTTGAGTTTGCGAAGCGGGTTAATTATTGCAACAAACTTGCAATATATGAAAATCACATCGAGATTATTGCTATTGAGACCTGTTATCAAAAATTTCTTGACCGCATTTTCCATTCCGGTCAGCATCCGCGCCATGAAATCACGAAAGGCGATTGTGTTGGCAGCGGTGTTTGTGGGGTTGGCAAATTTCCCGGCAGGGGCCCAGGAGGGTTCCTCCGAGGCAGCACCGATTTTGGAGCGGGAGCAGGTTTTGGGCGACTGGTTCGGGGCGCGACCGGTGTTTTCCGATCATGGCGTTGAGATTTTTGGCGGGTACACGGTGGAAGTCTGGGGAAACACGACCGGGGGAGTGAAAACCGGTTCAGTTTACACGGGACTTCTTGATTTCGGGGCGGAAGTGGATTTGGAGAAAGCCGTGGGATGGACCGGGGCCAGCGTGAGCACAACCTGGTTGTGGTTGAGCGGTCGCGATGCCAGCGAAGATCTGGCCGGGAATTTTCTGACCATATCGAATATTGCGGGTTTCAATACGCTGCGGATGTTTGAGATGTGGTTCCAGCAAAACCTGTTTGACGACAAGATCTCGATCCGGCTCGGCCAGCTTTCCGCGGATTCGGAATTCTGGATTTCCGATTACTCGGGTCTCTTTATCAACGGAACATTCGGCTGGCCGGCGGCTGTTTACATGAATGTTCCGGAGGGCGGTCCGGGATACCCGATGGGAACGCTGGGGGCGCGCATTGCCTGGAATCCGGTGGATTGGTTCACCTTCCAGAGCGCAGCCTTCCAAGGCAACGTCTTCGCTCAGGATGTCAATCGCCATGGTTTCCGTTGGAGGCTCGACGCCCAGACCGGCTATACTTTCCTCAATGAGGCGCAGGTTCGCTGGAATCAGCGCGAAGAGGAAACGGGACTGCCCGGTCAGTTCAAGGCTGGAGCCTGGTTCCTGACCGGCCAAAACGCCGATACGCTGGCGGATTCGACCGATTCCGGCAATACGGGATTCTACGCGATCCTCGACCAGATGCTCTATCGGGAGCCATCGGAGCCGGCTGTTTCGGGACTGACGAAAGACGGCAAGGCGGTGGTTGACGGCAAAAGCGGCAAGAGTTTCAAGGCACCGGTGGAAATGGAAAAATCCGATCAGGGACTTGGGTGGTTCGGGCGGATTGCCTTCACCCCGGCCGACCGCAATTTCATCAATTTCTACTTCGACACCGGTCTCAGCTACAAGGGACTCATTCCGACCCGTGACAACGACACTGTCGGCATCGGCATCGGGTATGCACAGTTGAGCGATGGAGCCCGCAACTCCCTCAAGGACGAGGGGGCGTCCCCGATCGGAGCCGAGATGGTCCTGGAATTCACCTACCAGGCACAGATCACCCCGTGGCTCGTCGTCCAGCCCGATCTGCAATACATCATCAATCCCGGTGGGACCACGGATTTGAACAATGCGCTCGTCATCGGCGGGCGGGCCTCAGTCACCTTCTGAGGCATCCTTATACCATGAAAAAACTCCTTCTCTCCCTTCTTGTCGCCGCCGGCATCGCCCGTGCAGCGGACTCCCCGGACGAAGTCAAAGCCTACCTCGTTACCAAACTCGACGGCGTCGGTGCCCAATCCGCGGATTTTGTAAAGAACAGCGCGGAATACGCCGCGTTGGTGAAATCCCACGGTTCGGTCGAAGCGGCTTTCCAGGCCGAACCGGCCAGGATGGAGGCCTTGGTGGAAAAAATGCGGGAGAACTACAAGGGGATGGACAGTTTCGGATATGAAACGGTCGAGGGCATCGTCGCCGGTGTTCCCTCCCTTGCGCACTATGACATCACACTGGATGCCGGAGTGCCTGCCAGCGAGGGGCCGGACGATGTTGCAGAGGTTGTGCTTGATCTTGGGAATGGAGAAAAAATCGACCGCCAGGGAGCTCTTTTCACCTACATCATCGAGCCCGCTCTCTGGGGGGGTGACAAGCGGTGGGGCGTTTCGGCCGGGGGCAAAACTCTTCCGAAACCGGAGGTTCTTGTTGCCGCGGCTGCTGAGACCGACAGGCAGATTTTCGATCTTCGCAAGGATGCCGCAGCGTGGAAGCCCACCGTTGCCGATTGTTTCGGAGCCATGGTGGTGATGACTCCCACGCTTTCCGACTATTTCGAGGACTGGAAAGAGTCCCGTTTTTCCGGGGACAAGAGCGGGCGCTTCCAGGCCGTGAGCCGTATTTCCGACATGAAGGGGATCATGGGAAGTTGCGCGGTGATGTATGGGGCGGTTCAGGAACCGGTGGCCGCCAAGGACAAGGCTCTTGCCAAATCCACGGCCCTCGGTTTCGAGGAAATCCTCGCCTTTCTGGATCTTCTCGCCCAGCGCGAGAAAAATGGGGAAATTCAAGCTGCGGAGATCGAGGAGCTTGCCCGCCAGGCCAAGGAGAAAACCGACAAGTTGGTGCCGCAGATCGAGCAGGGGGCCGCGCTTGTGGGAGTGGCTCCCACCGCCGGTTGAGCATGAACTTTTCCCGGACAGGCTTCCGGCTGGCATTCCTTCTCTGGGCGGGAGCAGGCCTTCTGCGTGCGGATGTGTTGGACAACCATTCTGCGTTGCAGCGTTCGCTCGACGGCATCGTGATTGACATTGCCGGTGACCGCTGGGTTCCGGAGTCTTCCGTGGAGTTGCAGGCTGCCCGGGACCGCTTCTCCGCCCAATTGCAGGATCCGGTTGCGAGGGAACTCTGGGGCAATCCCTTGGACGTCGCGGACCGGGAAGCAACGGCAATGGCCGCTGCCGACCTTCAGGGAAGGCTTCAACATGTCGCCGCACTGGAAATGCTGGCATCTCTGGACCGGGGCGACATTGAGAAGGCGAAGGAGTGGCGTTCGGTCATCAAACTTCCGAAATACGCCAGCGCGGTCGGGGGAGCCCTGGCCCTCCAGCAACTCGGGAGCCAGGCATCCCAGCGCGGCGAGGTGGCCCGGCTGCTGGCCCGGGAATATCTTCAGTGGCAGATCACCCGCGCCCGTGAAAAATCCGACGAACTCATCCGCCTTGCGCCTTCGGGGCATCTCACCGTTTCCCTGCTGGCGGCGCGTCTTTCCGAGATCGAATCCCTCGGCCGGCTTCCCTCCCGGCTGCTGGAAACCGCCTCCGGGGAAAAATCCGTTGCAATCCCGTCCGTCTCCCGCATCTCCGAAGTGCTTGCCGCCCCGGATACCGTGGCGGCCCTCAAAGCGTGGCAATTTGCGCAGGAATCCGGCTATCCGAATCTTCTCACGGAAGATGACGTGGCCTCCCGTGAGAGAATGATTCTCAAGCTTCTGCGGCTCGTTCCCGTGGAATACCAGAGCGGGGTTCGAGACGGGGAGATCGTCATTCCCATCGAATACCGCGAAGCCGTGACCTTCACAATCCAGGTCCGCCGCACGCTGGCCGAGGTGATGCCCGTCTGGCGTGTCTCCAAGGAAACCGCCCTTCAAAAATCGGGAACGGAGTTGTCCACGATGCTGGATGATTTGGAGGCAGCCATTGCCCGCAAGGTGCCGCCGGTGGAAGTGCAGGCCCTGGCAAAGAAGACCTCCGATCTCCTCCAGCAGGATTTCGGACTCACGTTGAAACGGCAGGGAAGCGGCTCGGATGCCGTGGCTGAGGCCGCGCTCGAAGTCCGTTCCCTCCTCGGGGAATCCCTCGCCGCTGCGCTCGCCGGTCGTTGGCGCCAGGCGGAAGCCCTCCGGCTCGATGCCTACGTCAATTTCGACCTCGACATCGAGATGCGTGTGCTTCCGCGCGAGCCGCAACTCGCCATCCGTGCGGAAAAGACTTTTCTTGAGGGAACTCCGGGAAGTCCCGGAATCAAAACCTCCCTCGATTCCCGCGCCGGTGCGGAGCAGCTCCAGGCCGCCTACCGGCGGACATTGGACACACTGGACGAGTGTGTTGCCCTGGCCCGCGTGGGGCTTGCCCCCGGGGCGGCGGTTCTGGGCGCGACGCTCATTGTCCTCCGCGAAGGGCTCGAAGCCGTTGTGATTCTCGCGGCCCTCCTGGCGGGATTGCGCGGAGTGGAGAATGCGCCGATCCGCCGCAGACTGGGCATCGGAGCCTGGCTGGCCCTCGCTGCCAGTGCGGCTTTGTTCGCCATTTCCCGCACGCTTCTTTCCGGGCTCACCAGGTATGGGGAAGTTCTCGAAGCCGTCATTTCCCTGCTCGCCATCGCGATTCTTCTCATGGTCACCAACTGGGTGTTTCACAAATACTACTGGACCGGTTGGAACGCCCGGCTCCGCCAGCTCAGCAAGGCCGCGGCAAAGCCCAAGGCTCCCTGGCTGGAATCCGCCGCGCTCGTCGGCGTGGGGTTCATGACCATTTTTCGCGAAGGGTTCGAGACGACGCTTTTCCTGCAATCCCTGATCCTCGAGGCCGGCATGGGGCCCGCCCTGGCCGGCCTGGGAATCGGAGGCCTCCTGATCGCCATTCTTGGGTTCTCGGTTTTCTTCCTGGGGGCCAGGCTGCCTTACCGGAAAATGCTGGTGGTCACCGGGGTGTTGGTGATCTTTGTTCTCTTCACCTTCACCGGTTCCACGGTCCGGATTCTTCAAACCGTCGGTTGGTTGCCGATTCATCCGGTCCCCGGTCTGACCCTGCCGAACTGGGTTGGCGTGTGGCTGGGGCTCCATCCTTCCTTCGAGGGACTTCTCGCTCCGCTTCTGGTTCTCGCCTACATTTGCGGAGCCTGGTTGTTCGTGAAGCTGGCTTCGCGGGTCCGGGTGACAGCAGAGGAAGAAAACAGAACCCCTCCGGTGCCTCTCACGCCGGTTAGCTGAACGTCCGGACGATCAACGCGGTGGAGTTGTCGCGCCCGGAACGTGCAACGGCCTCGCGCACGAGTTGCTCGGCGGTATTTTGTCCTTCTTCGAGGAGTTCCGGAATCTGATCGTTGTAAATCGCATCCGTCACACCATCGGTACAGAGGAGGAACCGGTCTCCCGGCTCGAATCCCACGGCACCGACCTGGGGGGTCACGAATTGATGTCCGGCTCCAAGGGCGGCCTGGAGGACATTGCGGCGGGGATGGTTCTTGGCCTCGCGCTCATTCAGCTGTCCGTTCCGGAAAAGCCAGCCCACATGCGTGTCATCATGAGTCAGTTGTTTGATCCCCCCAGCTGCGGGCAGGTAGTAGATCCGGCTGTCGCCGATGTGCCCGAAATACATCCACTGTCCCGTGAACCAGCACAGGCTGAGAGTCGCTCCCATGCCGGAGCATTCCTCGTAGCTGGCCCCGAGATACAGCAGCGCCTTGTGGATCTCCGCGAACAATTCCTCGAGGACTTCCGTGAAGCCGCTCGTGATGCCCGTGGCATTCTGCCGGAACAACGGCGGCAGCATCCGCGTGATTTTCTCCACCGCGATCCGGCTGGCAAACTCCCCGGCCATGGCTCCGCCCATGCCATCGCTCACGGCGAAGACAAAATCCGCCCGCGCCCCGTCGGCCTCGCCGATTTTTCCGAGATACCGGGTGTCCAGTGCATCGATGGCAAGACCCAGAAACGAATCCTCGTTGTTCTTGCGGACGCGTCCGCGGTCGGTGTGCCCGGACCAGGAGAGATGGAAAGACGGTTCTTCAGGGGGCATGTTGGGAATCCAAAATGGTGGCAAACTCAAAGTCGATGAGACAGAAACGTCCGTCGGACTGACGGTAGGTGACATTGCGCATCTCCGCATCGTCGTGGCGGACTCCGTATTTGAGCAGTTCGTCGAAGAGTTCCCGGCAGCGTTCATCGTCCAGATGATCCACGCGGCTCCCGCAGTTCGTTGTGACCATTTTCAGGGTCTCCGGATCGGCTTCCAGCAGGCGGGGAACGAAGGGACATCCGCGTTCTTCGAGATATTTGAGCACTTTTACTTCGTTGGCGAAGCGTTCTTCGGCCTTCGGCCCGCGGAATTGTTTGTGAACCCGTCCGTCGTATCCCAGCCGCACGGTGGCGCGGAGCGTGTCCTTCACTTGGTTCATATCCCCACAAACATGGCGGTGATCCGGAGGCTGGCAAGCCGGGAGTTTTCCCTCACCGGTGCCAGAGCTTTCCGGCCCGGCGGAGTCGTGCGTAAACCAGGCTGGAGGTTTCCCCGCCGCGGGCTTCGTGGAGACGGCGGATGAACGACAGCGCAAGCAGGTTCAGGGCGAAGAGGGCGAGGAAATAAATGCTGTGACGCCGCCAATGGAAGACCCCTGTCACCGCCTCGTAGGTGCCAATGAAATCGAGCGAGACCCCCCAGAGCACCGGTGCCGCCCCTAGGCCCAGGCTCGTGATGACCGTGAACAGGGAAAAAAAATGGTTCCGTCCCATTTCCGGCATGGTGGACATGATGATGCGGACATTTGCGAGGTTGAAATTCGCCCCCGCCACTCCGGCAAAAAAATTCAGGATTCCAATCACCCAGATCGAGCAGGGAAGAAGCCCGGCCGCCACGAGAAACCAACCGAGAATCGTGATCCCGAAGAGAATCAGCGCCCCGGCCATCACCGGCTTGCTGCCCGCATCATCCACGAGCCGTCCCACAAAGGGCAGGCTGGAGAGTGCGCCGAGGAAGGAAATTCCCGAGAGATAAAGAACCAGCGAGACGTCGAATTTTGGAAATTCCCGCAGGTATTCGACCGTGAACACCCCGAGGCTCCCGATCACCGCCATGAAGAGCACATTGAAGATCAGCAATTCCCGGAAGGGCGGGTAGGCGAGGATTTGCCGCCAGGGCACGGGGGCGGAGGATTTTCTGACGGTTTCCGATGCGACGGTCTCGGGAATGCGGCGGATGAAGGACAGACTCAACGTGGCCCCTCCCGCGCTCAACAGGAAAACCAGGGCGTATTCCCAGGGATCCACCCGGCCGGTCATGACCACCGCCGAGGCAACCAAAGCCAGAAGCGATCCCACGTGCATGAAAATCTGGTCCACCGAGAGGAAGCGTCCCCGGATTTCTTCGGGGATCAGGGTCGCGATCCAGGGCATCCACGCCGCGGAGGAAATCCCGCGCAGCAGGTTGAAGACGAAGAGCGATGCCAGGACGACCGCGAGCTTCGAGGTGTTGTCCAGGAAGGACATCAGCGGAACGGCGCTGACCAGGAAAATGAACACCGTCCGCAGGCTCCATCCCATGAGGACGAATTGCTTGTACCCATAGCGTCCGAGAAACTGCGCGGCGGGAAGCTGGAAGACCGTCATCAGCGGAGTAAACGAGGCAATGATGCCCAGCACGGTCGAGGAAGCCCCGATGCTCTTCGCGTAGAGAATGATCGGAGCGCCCAGAATGATCTGGAACGATACCGCATTGAAGAGGTTGAACCAGTGCGCGTTGAATGAGCCGCGCGGGTAGGCCGCGCTCATGGACACGGCTTATTCGGCCACCGGGGCGGTCGACGCAATGCTGATCGTCGCCGGACGGTAAACAGGACCACCGGTTCTGGGCGGTTGGATGAGGCTCTGCGCGATGAATTCGGGGCTGATCGGGGCGATGAGACTGTAGCCGCCTTTTCCATCGGGCAGCATCGGGGTTCCCCACATATTCCGACACACGACCTCTTTCGCCGGGATTGCTTCTCCGCGAAGGGTGTGATTGATCATTTCGGGTTCCTGAGGGGCGGTCAAGGTGCCCAGAAAAGCACCGCCGGCAATGAGCAGCCAGTTCATACAAACCCTTCATAGACAATTTGCCCGGGGATGCAAAGCGGATAATTCCGATTTTCTTGCGATCCGGTTGCCACCCGGTGTTTTCTCCAGTAGGAATCGGGGGAAATGGAAGAGACGCATGATGTCGTGGTGATCGGAGGTTCGTTTTCCGGTGCGGCGACGGCACTTCTTCTCAAGCGGGATTGTCCGGGCCTGCGGGTGGCGGTTGTGGAGCGTTCCACGGTGTTCGACAGAAAGGTCGGGGAAGCCACCACGGAGATCAGCGGAAGCTTCCTGACGAAACGCCTGGCGCTGACCGCGCATCTGAACCACCACCATATTGCCAAGCAGGGGCTGAGGTTCTGGTTTGCGAACGCGGCCACGGATGATTTCGGGAGGTGCGGCGAGCTGGGGGCGTTTTATCAGGTGCGGATGCCGTCTTTTCAGGTGGATCGCGAGGTGCTGGACCAACATGTGCTGGATCTGGCCGTGGAAGCGGGGGCGGAACTGCTCCGGCCGGCCCGGGTCGTTTCTGTTGAAACCGGGGAACTGTCCGAAGTGGTCGTCGAGTCGACGGGAGAAAAACGTACGCTCCGGGCCCGGTGGGTGATCGATGCCAGCGGGCGGGCGACCATGCTGGCACGGAAATTCGGCCTGCTTTCCCCGTTGCCGGAACATCCCACCAATTCTGTCTGGGCGCGGTTCCGGGGAGTGAAGGATCTGGACGGGTTCGAGCTGCGGAGCCGGTATCCGGGGTTTGCCCGTCGGTGCCAGGCCGGTCGGGCGGCGGCCACAAACCACCTGACCGGCTACGGATGGTGGTGCTGGATCATTCCGTTGCGGGGAGGGGATACCAGTGTGGGAATCGTTTATGACGAACGTCTTTTCGAGCTTCCCGCGGGAGAAAATCTCGGGGCGCGCCTGAAGGCCCACCTTTTGACCCATCCGGTGGGGAGGGAATTGTTCTCGGAGGCGGAAGTCATCCCGGGTGACGTGAAGGCCTATTCGTCGTTGCCGTATTTTTCCAGGGAGATTGCCGGACCCGGCTGGCAGATGGTGGGGGATGCCGTGGCTTTTCTTGATCCGCTTTACAGTGCGGGACTGGACTATTGCTCGTGGACCATCACCGCCGCCGTGAACCGGATTCTTTTGGAGCGGGACGGAAAACCGGCGGATTATGCGGATGTCAACGCCCGGTTCCGGAGATCCTACGACGGTTGGTTCCGGGCGCTCTACAAGGACAAATACCATTATCTCGGCGACGCGCAGCTCATGCAGGCGGCCTTCCTCATGGATCTCGGGTGGTTTTTCTTCGGACCGGTCCGGGAACTCTGCATCTGCCCGAAAGGCGGCTTCGAGCGCTTCCCGTTCGACGGGCCGGTGGACGGAGCCGTGGGCAGGTTCATGGCCTTCTGCAACCGGCGGCTCAAGGAAATCGCCCTCCGGCGCCGGGCGAACGGCACCTACGGAGCGCATAATCTGGACAATTTCCTCATGGTGCAGGGCTTTGAACCGACGCCAAAAGTCCTCCGGATGGTCTGGCGCGGGATCAAAATCTGGCTCCGTGCGGAATGGAGTCTTTTGTGTGCCGCAGATCCCGCTTCCGGTTCAGTGCCTTCACCTGCCTTTCTGGAAAAATCCCGCCGGCAACCTTGATCCTCCGGGCGACATCGGTAGATTCGAGCCGATGGCCCATTCCTCATTCCGATCCTTCTGTGAGACTCTGGAGAAATCCGGGGAACTGCGCCGGATTCCGGCCCCGGTGGCAACCGAGCTCCAGATTACCGAGCTGGCCGACCGGGAAATGAAATCCCCCGGCGGCGGAAAGGCCCTGCTTTTTGAAAAACCCACGATCAACGGCCGGGAATCCGCTTTCCCCCTGGCGATCAATACCATGGGGTCCCGGCGGCGGATGGCGATGGCACTCGGGCTGGAGCGCATCGACGAGCTGGCCGATCAGATGCAGTTTCTCATGAAGGCGAAGCCTCCCCGCACGCTTCGCGAAGCTTTTGCGCTGTTGCGCAACGGGATCGATGTGATCCATGCGAAACCCCACCACGTCCGTTCCGCCCCCTGCCAGGAAGTGGTCCACAAGCCCGGCGGGAATTTTTCCCTGGAAGATCTTCCCGTGATGCATTGCTGGCCGGACGATGGCGGGCGTTTCATCACCCTGCCGACCGTTTTCACCAGGGATCCCGACACCGGGGATCGCAATGTCGGAATGTACCGGATGCAGGTTTATGACGGTTGGACGACCGGGATGCACTGGCAGGTTCACAAGGTCGGGGCCCGCCATGGGAAGCGGTATTATGAACGGGGAGAAAAGATGCCGGTTGCCGTCGCCCTTGGCGGGGATCCGGCGTTGACCTTTGCGGCGACAGCTCCGCTGCCCGACGGACTGGATGAGATTCTCTTCGCCGGGTTTGCGCGAAAAAAATCCGTCGGCCTGACAAAGGCACTCACCGTGGACATCGATGTGCCGTCGGATGCCGATTTCGTTCTTGAGGGGTACGTGCAGCCGGGGGAGATGCGGGCGGAGGGACCGTTCGGCGACCACACCGGCTTTTACACGAATGTGGACGACTATCCGGTGTTTCACATCACCGCCATCACGCACCGCCGCGATGCGGTCTACCCGGCCACGATCGTTGGCATTCCCCCGATGGAAGATTTTTACATGGGGGAGGCAAGCGTCCGGATTTTTCTCCCGGTCTTCAAAATGAATTTTCCAGAGATCGTGGACATGGCGCTCCCCGCGGAGGGGGTCTTCCACAACCTCGTCTTCGTCTCGATCCGCAAGCAATACCCGCAGCAGGCCTACAAGATCATGCACGGACTGTGGGGGATGGGGCAGATGATGTTTGCCAAATACATCGTCGTCGTGGACGAGGATTGCGATGTGCACAACACCAGCGAGGTGCTCTTCCGGCTCTGTGCCAACACCGATCCCCAACGCGACAGCACGTTCGTCAAAAATCCCTCGGACTCCCTGGACCATGCACCCACGATTGCCAATGTCGGGTCGCACATGGGCTTTGACGCCACCCGCAAACTTCCCGGCGAGGGATACACGCGCGGCTGGCCGGATCTCGTCAGAATGACGCCGGAGGTCAGAACCTGGGCAGACCGCTTTTTGGGTGCTCTGAACCGCTGATTCCATGTCGGACACTTTTCATGTGATGGCCAAGCCGGTCGGGCCGGTCTGCAATCTGGATTGCACGTATTGCTATTATCTGGAAAAGGAGAAGCTGTTTCCCAAAGGGGAGAATTTCCGGATGAAACCGGAGGTGTTGGAATCCTACATCCGACAATACATCGAATCCCAGAGTTCACCGGAGATCACCTTTGCCTGGCAGGGCGGGGAGCCGACCCTGCTGGGGATCGACTACTTCCGGAAGATTGTCGAACTGGAGAAAAAGTATGCCGGGGGCCGGCCGGTTCACAATGCGCTCCAGACAAACGGAACGAAGCTCGACCACGAGTGGTGCCGGTTTTTCAAGGACAACCGCTTTCTCATCGGACTGAGCATCGACGGGCCGCGGTCACTTCATGACACCTACCGGGTGGACAAAGGGCGCAAGCCGACATTCGACCGCGTCCTGCACGGCCTGGATCTCCTGAAAAAACACGGCGTCGAGTTCAACACCCTCACCGTCGTCAATGCCAGCAACGTCAAACATCCGCTCAAGGTGTACGATTTTTTGCGCGAAGCGGGTTCCGGTTACATCCAGTTCATTCCGCTTGTGGAGCGACTGCCCGCGGAAGGGGGGAGCCGGCACGGATGGGATTTTGCGGAACCTCCGACTCCCGGCCAGCCGCCTTCGCCCGTCACCCGCTGGAGTGTCAATGCGGACCTCTACGGGGATTTTCTGACCGCGATATTCGACCAATGGGTGCGCCGGGATGTGGGTCGGGTCTTCGTGCAGATCTTCGATGTGGCCCTGGGAATCTGGTCCGGTGCCGGTGCCAGCCTGTGTGTGTTCCTTGAAGACTGCGGGAAGGCACTGGCCATCGAACACAATGGAGACCTCTTCTCCTGCGACCACTTTGTCTATCCCCAATACCATCTGGGCAATATCCTGAACGAATCCCTCGGCGACATGGTGCATTCCGAACGCCAGAGGGACTTCGGCCGCGCAAAATCACGGACTCTTCCGAAATACTGCCGGGAATGCGACGTCCGATTCGCCTGCAACGGGGAGTGCCCCAAACACCGGTTTGTCAGGACACCCGATGGCGAGGAGGGGCTCAATTACCTCTGCCCCGCCTACAAAAAATTCTTCCACCATGTGGACCCGTATATGAAGGAAATGACCGCCCTGCTGCACGCCGGACGGGCTCCTGCGGAAATCATGGGCAGGTTTTTGAAACGGAAAAACGCGGCAGATAGATTGTCTTATTGAGGGGGGCGATTGCGCAATCCGGATCGGGAATTTTTCCATGACGGGAGCGGCTGCCGCCCCCTCGTTTTTTTTGACTGACAGGTCCTCCTGTGGCGAAGGATGAAGCCGATTCCGAGTGCGGTGAGGACGAGGCTGCCGGGTTCCGGAACATTATTGGGAGTGAGGCCCAGCAAGCCGTTTTCGATGTCAAATGTCACATCATACTGCTGGAAGATGAGGGCACCGACATTCAGGTAAGTGGAGCCGCCGTCCGAGCGGTATTTTTCATAGACGAAATTTTGCCCGTAATCCAGGCCCGCGAGCAGCGAGAAAACCGTGAGGGCAGGCTCTCCTGTATCGGCAGGGTGGGAGACCAGCTCCAGAAGTGTCCCGGTAACGAGCGAGATGGGAGAGCCGTTCGAATTCAGACTGAACAATTCCAGATGGGATTGGTCCGCCCCGTTGTAATCAAGCCCCGGCGTGGGGTTTCCTGTATCCAGATTGATGCCCAGGTCGGTGAACGTGTGTGTGTCCGAACCCAGCGTGAGAGTCATGTGCGATTTCAGCACTTCCGCAGAATACGTCGGCAGTCCGCTGCCGGTGAAGACATCGGTGGTGTTTTGTCCCTGCATTGTGAACCAAATTGTGTCCGGATTCGAAAGATTCTCCGCCGTCAAACCAACTTGCACCGAGGCTCCACTGGTGCTGCCGTAGGGACCGAGCGAGACGGTGTAGCCGGCTGTGATGCCGTTGCCGTAGGTCAACTGGGCGAAGACATTTTCGATTCCGTGCGAGCCCTTTTTGAGTGTGAGACCGAAATCTCCGTAGAAGTGGGATTGCACCGGGGCGCTGGTCCCGCCGTTCGGCCAGAGTGTCGTGGCATCCTGTGTAATACCATCCGCCTGCCCGACCTTGAAGGCCGTGCTTCCCGTGTTCAGGACCTGCACTGTGCCGGAGGAATTGTAGAAGGCCAGACCCGCATGGGCGATCTGTCCGGTGTAGGTGATGCCGCTGCCGAACTGCTTGGAAAAAGAATCTGTTGTCACCGTCACATTCCCTCCCCACCACGACGAGCCGGAGGAATACGCCGCATAAAATCCTTCCCCGCCGGTGTCGAATTCGAACATCTGCGGCTGTCCTCCCCCGATTCCCACCTGGATCCCGTATTTGTAATAGGTCGATCCGCTTTCCGATCCATAGGCGAAGGATTGCAGGGGGATCGTATAAACCTGTTCAATATCTGCCGCCTGTGCACCGGACATCAGGAGACACCCCCCGGCGGCGACGGCCGTGAGTGCCCGGATCCGATGGGACAATGCCCGATGGAATATCCCTCTCATCACGCGCGGGAACATATTTTCCATTTCGTCCATCGCAAGCGGTTTTTCAGGATTTGTCCGCGGGAGTTCCCCGGGGTCGGTTGGAGCAGGCCCCCGGCCGGAGCCCCGTCTGCTTTTTGAACCAGCGCGAAAAGTAATTCTGATCCAGGAATCCAAGATCTTCACACACGTCCTTGATCAGGTTTTTTTCCTGCAGCAGGCGGAGGGCTTTCCGGAGAAGGCGGGCATCGCGGTATTCGCGCAGGGTCTGGCCGGTGGCCCGCTTGAAAATCCGGTTCAGATAATCCGTCTGGTAACCCATGCTCCCGGCGAGGGCAGCGATTTCCGGCAGAGGACTTTCGTTCTGGTCCAACAGGCGTTCAAACCGCCGGACAAAAGCGGGAATCGGGCGGCGATGGGCGGGAAGCGCTTCCGTGGCGCGCAGCAGGGTGTCCAGGATGCGCAGGATGCCGGCGGCGATCAGCAACCGGCAGGAGGAGTGGCCCGGATCGGAGAGCCCGGTCAGACCGGCGAGTTCCCGTTTGATGTCGCCGGTTTCCGACTGGCCCAGCCGGTTGAGCCGGAAGCCCTGTTTGACGGCTCCCCGCCAGTCCAGATCCAGAACGAGGCACAACGGACGGCGGCCCGATGTCTCACGGAAGGAATGCAGGCAGCGCGGGGGGAGGAAGGCAACGGAACCCGGGCCGGTTTCATAGGTCCGACCGGTGGCGGTCATGACTCCCGAACCGCTCAGATAACAGAGGATCTGGGTGAAGGAATGGGTGTGCTCCGCGAGCATGTCCACCTCGGGCAGGTGACGATTCATGCGCAGTCGCCGCACCCGGAGGCCCGGCAACCGCACGTCGATCTCCTGCAGGAGCAGCGGACGGTAATGTTTCACGGAGGAAGAAAAATCCTCATTGAGACGAAAATAAAGTCGTTTTTGTGCTAAAATCAAACGGGGCCGTCATAACGCCGGCGGGTGTTTCCGGTTAAAGTGCCCTCCATGACACCAGTCGTTCTTGTCACCGGTTCCAGCCGCGGTCTCGGTCGCGGGGTGGCCGAAACCCTCGCCGCCGCGGGCTACAGCGTGGCCGTGCACTATGCCAACAACAGGCAGGCGGCGGAGCAGACCGCCGAGGAGTGCCGCCGTCTCGCCACGGTGCCGGGGCAGAAGTTTGCCGTTGTGGGAGGCAATGTGGGTGATGCGGGAGACCGGCAGCGTCTTTTTGAGCAAACACTCGAGACATTCGGCCATCTGGACGCCCTGGTGAACAACGCGGGCATCGCCCCGCGGGTGCGGGCGGACATTCTGGAGGCCACGGAGGATGTCTTTGACGAGGTGATGGAAGTGAATCTCAAGGGACCGTATTTCCTCTCGCAACTCGCCGCCCGGTATTGGCTTTCCAAGCCGGGACAGTCCCGTCTCCCGTCGGGCTACAAGCTTCTCTTTGTCAGCTCGCTTTCCGCGAACACCGCGTCGGTCAACCGGGGGGAATATTGCATTTCGAAGGCCGCGCTGGCCATGGCCTCGCAACTCTGGGCCGCCCGGCTTGCCGCAGAGGGCATCCAGGTGATGGAACTTCGCCCGGGCATCATGGCCACGGACATGACCGCCGGCGTCAAAGAAAAATACGACGCGCTTTTGGCCGGGGGGTTGGTTCCGCAAATGCGCTGGGGCAATCCCGCCGATGTCGGGCTGGCTGTCCGGGCGGTTCTGTCCGGCCATTTTCCGTTTTCCACAGGGGACGTCATCAACATCGACGGCGGCTTTCACCTCCGCCGTCTCTAGCCGTTTCCTTTTGCTTTCATGATTGCAATCAACCCAGCCCTTGAACCGGCGGATCTCGCTCCGAAGATCCGGAAACTCTGGGAGGCGTCCGCCTCCAAAATCCTTTCCATCGACTCCTGCGAGAGTCCGGGCGCGGCCACGCCGGTTTTCACCATCGGGGGTCGCTACACGGCGCGCGGCTGGACCGAGTGGACGCAGGGGTTTGTTTACGGGTCCGCGATTTTGCAGTATGACGCCACCGGCGACGAACAGTTTCTGACACTCGGGCGCGGGCGGACACGGGAACGCATGGCCCACCACATCACGCACACCGGGGTGCATGACCACGGGTTCAACAATGTTTCCACCTATGGAAATCTTCTGCGGCTCATGGTCGAGGGCCGCATTCCGTTTGACGCGCGGGAAAAGGAATTTTACGAGCTGGCGCTGAAGTGTTCGGGAGCGGTTCAGGCAGCCCGCTGGACAGCCATTCCGGGCGGCGGCTACATCTATTCCTTCAACGGCCCCCATTCGCTCTTTGCGGATACCATTCGTTCCCTGCGTGCGCTGGCCGTGTCCCACTCCCTCGGCCATGTGCTCATGGGAGAAAAGGACGCGAAAATTTCCCTGCTCGGGCGGTTGCTCGCCCATGCGAAGACCACGGCGGATTTTGCCGTCTATTATGGCGGGGGCCGTGACGCCTATGACAAGCGCGGACGGGTCGCCCACGAGAGCATCTTCAATACGAATGACGGCAGTTACCGCTGTCCGAATTCCCAGCAGGGCTTTTCCCCGTTCACCACCTGGACGCGCGGATTGGCTTGGATCATCGCGGGATATCCCGAACTGCTCGAATGGGTCGACACCCTGGCCGACAGCGAGCTGGAGGCCTTCGGCGGACGTTCCGCCGTTGAAGAAATGTTGCTCAAGCCGGCTCTGGCCGCCTGCGATTTTTACATCGACCAGACGCCAAGCGACGGCATTCCGTATTGGGACACCGGAGCGCCGGAATTGCACAAGCTGGGCAACTATCTCGATCGTCCCGCGCAGATTGACAACGACCACGAACCCGTGGACAGCTCCTCCGCCGCCATCGCCGCGCAGGGCCTCCTCCGCCTTGGCCGTTTTCTGAAACAGAACCGGGACGAACGCGCTTCCCGATTCTGGCAGGCGGGCCTGACGGTGGCCTCCACCGTGCTTGCGGAGCCGTATCTTTCCACCGACCCCGGCCATCAGGGACTCATTCTCCACTCGATTTATCACCGTCCCAACGGATGGGATCACATTCCCGAAGGCAGCAAAATTCCCCGGGGCGAGTCCTCGATGTGGGGCGATTACCATGCCCGGGAACTGGCGGTCTATCTCCAGCGCATCATCGAAGACAAACCCTACTACACGTTCTTTGGAGGCATCCCCTCCGGACGCTGAACCACCATTCCCATGACCATCTCAGACCTCACAAAAATCGAAGGCCGGCGGTATCCCGCGCGGCGCAGAACCCAGAATCTCGCCGGGGGAGTTGCTCCCATCCAGGCGAAGAATTTCAGCATGGGAAATGTCACCCTCGATCCCAGGGGGGGGCAGGTTCCCTGGCACAATCAGGAACAGGAGGAAGTCTATTTCGTCATCGAGGGAACCGGCGAGATGTGTCTCGGCGGGGAACGCCAGACCGTGACGGGTGGCCAGATGGTTTACATCCCCCCCGGTGTTTTTCATCAACTGACCAACACCGGGGAAACGCCCCTGCGGATGATCTACTGTTACGGCCCGGCGGGCGATGTCGCCCATTGGCGTCAGGAACTCGACGGCACGCTGCCCAGGGCGGGTGAGGAGGCTCCTCCGCTGCCCGAAGGGGCCTGGCCGCAATGCACCGAAAAACCTTAATTTCTCCACTATCCTATGAAAACTCACACAATCGGCATCATCATGAACGGCGTCACCGGACGCATGGGCACAAACCAGCACCTGCTCCGGTCCATCGATGCCATCATCAAACAGGGAGGCGTTAAAATCAGTCCCACCGAAAGGATTCTGCCCGATCCCGTGTTGGTGGGGCGGAATGAGATCAAGCTGAAGGAACTTTGCGAGCGTACTTCGGTAAAAAAATGGACTGCCGATCTGGACAGTGTGATGAGGGATCCGGCCTATGCGATCTACTTCGACGCCCAGAGCACGTTGCGGCGTTTCGACGCTGTGAAGCAGGCCGCGGAAGCCGGCAAGCATGTGTATTGCGAGAAGCCGACCGCCATCACGACGGAGAATGCCCATGCGCTTTACAAGATCTGCCGCGATGCGGGAGTGAAGAACGGCGTGGTTCAGGACAAGCTCTGGCTTCCCGGTCTTGTCAAGTTTTTGCGCCTCAAGGAAAACGGTTTCTTCGGAGACATCCTATCCGTTCGCGGGGAATTCGGATACTGGGTTTTTGAGGGACACACCGTGCCGCCCCAGCGCCCGAGCTGGAATTACCGCAAGGAAGACGGAGGAGGGATGGTGGTGGACATGCTCTGCCACTGGCGTTACGTCATCGACAATCTGTTCGGCGCGGTGAAGCGTGTTTCCTGTCTTGCCGCCACCCATATTCCCGAGCGCATTGACGAACAGGGCAGGCCGTATTCGTGCACGGCGGACGATTCCGCCTACTCGACATTCGAACTTGAGAACGGTGTGATTTGTCACTTCAACTCCTCTTGGAATGTGCGTGTCCGTCGCGACGATCTGCTGACCATGCAGGTGGATGGCACGAAGGGGAGTGCCATTGTGGGCCTGCGCGATGTGTGGATCCAGCACTACGGAAACACGCCGCGCCCGGTCTGGAATCCCGATGTGCCGCAACCGGTCGATTTTTTCGGCGGCTGGAGCAAGGTGCCCGAGCAGGAAACCTATGACAACGCCTTCAAAATCCAATGGGAACTCTTCCTCCGCCATGTGGTGCTGGATGAGCCGTTCCGGTGGACCCTTCTCGAAGGGGCCAAGGGAGTGCAACTTGCCGAGATCGGCCTCAAGAGCAGCGAGGAACGCCGCTGGTTGGATCTTCCCGATCTTGCCAATTAGGAAATTTTTCTGAAAATGACTTCCTTATGACCCCTGCTTTTGATCCCAAACTCGCCGCAGACATCGAGAAGACCGGCATCGTTGCTGTGCTTGTGGTGGACGATGCGAAGGATGCCGTTCCGTTGGCGCGTGCCCTTCTTGCCGGTGGAGTGAATGCCATCGAACTCACTCTCCGCACTCCTGCAGCCCTTGACGCGCTCCGGGAAATCAAAGCCGGCGTTCCGGAGGTGATCGCCGGAGTCGGCACCATCCTGACCCCGGAACAGGTGAAGCAGGTGGTTGACGCGGGAGGAGCTTTCGGGGTGGCTCCGGGGCTCAATTCCCGGGTTCTGGCGGCCGCCCGGGAGGCCGGGCTGTCCTTTGCTCCCGGGATTCTCACACCCAGTGACATCGAGTTGGCGGCCGAGTCCGGTTGCCGGCTGCTGAAGTTTTTCCCCGCCGAACCCTCGGGAGGGCTTTCCTATCTCAAATCCATCGCAGCTCCCTATGCCCATCTCGGCCTGCGTTTCGTGCCGCTGGGAGGCCTCAACGCAAAGAACATGGCTTCCTATCTCGCGGATCCGGCCATCGCCGCCCTGGGAGGTTCCTGGCTGGCTCCCCGTGAGTTGATCAAGGCCGGGAATTGGGAAAAAATCACCGCGCTTTCCGCCGAAGCCGTCCAGATCATCAAAACCACCCGCCAACAATGAAAACCATCGTGACATTCGGAGAAGTCATGGGTCGTCTCGCGCCCGAAGGTGTCCTGAGATTTCGGCAGGCCCTGCCGGGGCCGCTGAACCTGACATTCGGGGGAGCGGAGGCCAATGTGGCTGCTTCTCTCGTGCAACTGGGAGCCGCCGCGCGGTTTGTCACCGCGCTGCCGCAGAATGCCATCTGCGATGCCTGCGTCGGATTTCTCTCCGGACTGGGAGTCGACACCACGGGAATCCTGCGCACGAAGCAGGGCCGTCTCGGGTTGTACTTTTTTGAGAACGGAGCGAACCAGCGTCCAAGCAACGTCATTTACGACAGATCCCATTCCTCCGTCAGTCTCGCCAGGGCGGCGGATTACGACTGGGACAAAGCTTTCGCCGGTGCCGTCTGGTTGCATACAACCGGCATCACGCCGGCTCTTTCGCAAATCTCCGCGGAAGCCGTGAGGCATGCCGTGGAAACCGCCAAGGCGAAAGGCCTGACGGTTTCGTGCGATCTGAATTTCCGGAAAAAACTCTGGGGCTGGGAACCCGGAACGGACTCGAAAGCACTGGCCGGGAAAACCATGCGGGGCATCCTGCCGTTTGTCGATGTGCTCATCGCCAACGAGGAGGACGCCGCCGATGTGCTCGGCATCCATGCCGCCGACACCGATGTGGAGTCGGGCGAACTGGCAATAGAGCAGTACCCGGCCGTGGCCCGCGAGATCGTTCGACAGTTCCCGAATGTTTCCAAGGTGGCCATCACCCTGCGGGAGAGCCACTCCGCTTCGCACAACAACTGGGGGGCGATGCTGTATGATGCATCATCCGACAAGGCGGCATTTGCGCCGCTTCGTGACGGACGTTACGAACCCTACCAGATCAAGAACATCGTCGATCGTGTGGGAGGAGGGGATTCTTTCGGTGCGGGGCTGATCTTTGCACTCAACACCCCCGAATTGAGCAGTCCGGACAAGGCAATTTCCTTTGCCGTGGCGGCTTCCTGCCTGTGCCATTCCATTGTCGGGGATGTGAATTTCACTTCGCGCTCCGAGGTCGAGGCCCTGATGGGCGGTTCGGGCAGTGGACGGGTTGTTCGGTAAGATTCTTCTTTTAGAAAAACGGTTTTTCAAGCCGTTCCATGACTGGAGCGAAGCACCAGGGTGGGGGGGACGAACCGGGCTGCAGAGTGGCTGGAAAAACTCTCCAGGTGCTCCACCGCCCGGGAGATGAGGTGCCCCACCTGGGGATCAATGGTGGACAGTGCCGGGGAAGTGTGCGCACTGAAATCGGCATTATCGTAGCCGATGACCGACACGTCCCGTGGAACAGAAACGCCTTTGCGGGCCAGGGTTTGCATCAGTCCCATGGCCACGCGGTCGTTGATCGCAAGGATGGCTGTGGCACGTTTTGGAAGGGACAGGAAGGTGTGTCCCATGGCGTCGCCTGCGGCGAAGTCATCGGCGACCCCGGGCGCATCAATGACGCGGATATCTTTTGCAAAGTCCCAGCCCAGGCGGGTGCAGGCCTCCTCAAGACCGGCCAGGCGTTGCCGGCCATAGGAGGTTTCCGCGGAAAAACCGGCTGCCACCAGGCTGCGATGACCCAGTTCGTGGAGCAGGGTGGCGGCGTCCGCGATGGCTTTGCGCCGGTCCGTGGAAATGGAATGACGGGCTCCCGGGATCATGGGATCGATTCTCACGTAGGGAATGCCGCGTGTGGCGAGCGTTTTCATGCCCGGATCCGAGTCGGAAAGACGCGAGGCGATCAATACGACGCCTGCGCAACGCATCGCGGCAAAACGCGCGATTGCATCGTTCTCCAAGGCGGATGTGCCGGTGATCTGAATCAGGGGATGGCGCAGCCTTTGCTGCAGGGCGTCCTGCAGGCGGGTGATTTTTTCTGTCAGAAAATAATCAACGAGATCCGGCAGGCAGATGCCGACAAGATCCGTCCGGCCTTTGCGCAGTCCGCTTCCCAGAAGGCTCGGCGCGAAGGCCGCATGGCGCGCCGCCTCCTTGATGCGGGCTGATGTCCGGGGATCGACTCCCAAATGCCCGTTGAGTGCCCGCGAAACTGTCCAGCGGGAAAGGCCCAACTGACGGGCGAGTTGGGCGGTGGAATGGATCGGAGATTTCATTTGACGAACAACCGGCTTTTGTGCTAACACGTGTTGGCAACGTTGTCATCTTCTTTTCCCCGTCTGTTTTTATGAAAGAAATTCGTCTTGGGTTGGTTGGTCTCGGAAACATGGGTCGCGTCCATGCGGACAGTCTGCTGGGTGGGGCCGTGCCGGGTTGTCGCCTGGCTGCGGTATGCGATGAGAATCCCGGGAAGCTGGCGGATTACGCGGAGGTTCCGGGGTTCGTCACGAGCCGGGAGCTGTTTTCTTCGGGCGGAATTGATGCCGTGCTGGTTGCCACGCCGCACTATTCCCACACAACAATCGGGGCGGAGGCGCTGAAAGCCGGGTTGCACGTGCTGGTGGAAAAGCCGATCTCCGTGCACAAGGCGGACTGCCAGCGGTTGATCGCGGCGCACCGGTCGAAGAAACAGGTCTTCGCGGCGATGTTCAACCAGCGGACGGATTCCTATTACCGGAAGATCCGTCAGTTGGTGAAGGAGGGGGCTTTGGGCAAACTTTGCCGGGTGACATGGACGATTACGGACTGGTATCGTACGGAGGCCTACTATGCCTCGGGGGGGTGGCGTGCGACATGGGCGGGAGAAGGAGGAGGCGTGCTCCTGAACCAGTGCCCTCACAACCTCGATTTGTATCAGTGGATTTTTGGAATGCCGGACAAGGTGCGCGGTTTTTGTCAACTCGGGCGGCACCACGATATCGAGGTGGAGGACGACGTGACAGCCTTCTTTGAGTATCGGAGCGGCCTGACCGGCGTTTTTATCACGTCAACCGGGGAGGCTCCCGGGGTCAATCGCCTGGAGGTTTCCGGCGAGAACGGACGATTGGTTTTTGAGGGAGGTCGCCTGACATTCATCCGCAATGAGGTGCCGATGACGGAGTTCAGCCGGAAGACGGACAAGAGTTTCGACAGGCCTGCGGTCTGGAATGTGGAGATCCCGGTTGTTCAGACAGGAGAGCAACATCTGGGCATCCTGAAAAACTTCACCAATGCCATCCTGCACGGAGAGGAGCTTGTTGCGCCGGCGGCCGAGGGGATTTATTCGGTGGAACTCGGCAATGGGATTCTGATGTCCTCCCTTTTGGGAAAGACGGTGGACATGCCGCTTGCGGCTCCCAAGTTTGAAGCACAGCTCAGGAAACTGATCGCGGGTTCGAGATTCAAAAAAAAGACCGCCGGGAAGGCGGTCGTGGCCGAGGATTTCTCGGCCTCGTTCAAGCGCTGAGAAAATCCCCGGGTTGAAAACCATTTCCTCATCTTCGTGTGTCCGGCTGGGAGTTGTGGGAGTCGGGGCCATGGGCTCGCATCATGCGCGCACAGTGCTTTCCGGCGAGGTGCCGGGATGCTGCCTTGGTGCGGTAAGCGACACCGACGTACGCCGTCTCGCGGCTTTCGGCGGCGTTCCGGGCTTTTCCAGCCACAAGGAGCTTTTGCATTCGGGATTGGTTGATGCAGTGCTCGTCGCCACCCCCCATTTTTCCCATGCAACAATCGGCATTGATGCGCTGCGGGCCGGCCTGCACGTGCTGGTGGAAAAGCCGATTGCAGTGCATGTGGGTGAGGCGCGGAAGCTGATCCGTGCGCACACAGACAAGAGCAGGGTTTTTGCGGCGATGTTCAATCAGCGCACCGATCCGGCCCATCGAAAAATCCGCGAGATGGTGCGGGGTGGCGAGCTTGGCCGCATTCGGAGAATTCAATGGACTGTCACCGACTGGTTCCGAAGCCAGGCCTATTATGACTCCGGGGGCTGGAGGGCGACATGGGCTGGGGAGGGCGGTGGGGTGCTGCTCAATCAATGCGTGCACAACATTGATCTCCTGCAATGGATCTTCGGAATGCCGAGTTCCATCCGGGCCGTTTGTCATGCCGGGCGGCACCATGCGATTGAAGTGGAGGATGACGTCACTGCCCTGCTGGAATACGAGGGCGGCGCCAGCGGCGTCCTGGTGACTTCCACCGGCGAGGCTCCCGGGGTGAACCGGCTTGAGGTTTCCGGCGAGCGGGGACGGTTGGTTTTTGAGGACAGGCGGCTGGTCTTTTTGCGCAATGAGGTCGAGACCTGTGTTCACAGCCGCCGGACCCGCGAAGGTTATGAGCCGCCCGCCTGCTGGCGTGTGGAGATTCCCCTGCCACCCGGTGATCGGGGCGAACAGCATCTGGGCATCCTGAAAAATTTTACCAACGCCATCCTGCATCGAGAGGAGCTCATTGCGCCAGCCGGGGAGGGGATCAACTCCCTGGAGATCCTGAACGCGATCCTGTTTTCCGGATTTGAGGATCTCGCTGTGACCCTGCCGCTGTCCCCCGCCCGGTTCGCCACCTTCCTGCGCAAGCGGACAGCCACATCCCGGGCCAAAAAAAAGGTTGTCCCGTATCGGGGGGGCACCGCCAATTACCTTTCTAAAAAATCATGAAAACCCATCAAATTGCCATTCAACTTTACACTCTTCGCGACTTTTTGAAAACGCCGCCGGAGATTTCCGAAACATTGAAGAGGGTCCGGAGGATCGGCTACGAGGCCATCCAGGTCAGCGGCATGGGCCCCATCGCCGAATCGGAGCTTGTTGCCATTTGCCGGGGGGAGGGGCTGACCATCTGCGGAACGCACGAGCCCGGGGCGACAATTCTCAACGAGCCTGAGGTTGTCGTGGAGCGGCTCAAGAGACTGGGCTGTGTGTACACGGCCTACCCCTATCCGGCGGGCATCGTCTTCGACGATCCCGAATCTGTTGCGGAACTCATTCGAAAGCTGGATGCCTCCGGTGCGAAATTGCGCGGGGAGGGGCTTGCCCTCTCGTATCATAATCATGCCAACGAGTTTTATCGTGCGGGGGGCCGCACGGTTTTGCGACAGATTTATGATGGGACCGACCCGCTCCATCTGAAGGCCGAACTCGACACTTACTGGGTGCAATATGGCGGAGGAAATCCGGTGAAATGGATTGAAGCCATGGCCGGTCGCCTGCCCTGGCTGCATTGCAAGGATTACGCGGCGACTCCGGACAATCGGGCGGTTTTCGCGGAGGTTGGCAGTGGAAATCTCGACTGGCAGGCCATCATCGCGGCCGCGGAATCGGGCGGCTGCGAATGGTTCATCGTCGAGCAGGACACCTGCCCGGGAGATCCCTTTGAATCCATCGCCAAAAGCTTTGAATTCCTCCGGACGAATTTCTGCCACGCAAAGCCATGAGTGCCGCCGATGGAATGACCCATGCCCCGCAGGGCAAACCCGCGCCCGTCTGCAAGCCGGGAGAGTTTGTCTTTGCCGCCACAAATCTCGATCACGGCCACATCGGCGGTCAGTGCAACGGCCTCATTGAGGCTGGAGGCCGACTGCGCTGGGTTTACGATTCCGATCCGAAGCGGCTGGCGGACTTTTGCGGCAATTATCCCGGGGCAGAACCCGCAGCCAGCCTGGAAGCGATCCTCGACGATCCAGAAGTGCACCTTGTCGCGGCCGCGGCCATTCCCAACCTCCGCGCTTCGCTTGGCTGCCGGGTGATGGAGGCGGGCAAGGATTATTTCACGGACAAGGCGCCCTTCACCACGCTGCAACAGATGGAGGAGGCCCGGAGGGTTGTCGAGCGCACCGGACGCAAATACATGGTGTATTTCAGCGAGCGCCTGCACGTGGAGTGCGCGGTCCTGGCCGGGCAGCTGATTCAGGACGGCGTGATCGGCCGGGTGGTTCAAACCATGGGAACAGGGCCGCACCGGCTCAGTGTGTCGTCGCGTCCGGCGTGGTTTTTCGACCGTGAACAATACGGAGGCATTCTTTGTGACATCGGC
Organism: uncultured Chthoniobacter sp.; assembly: GCA_964585615.1. Taxonomy (GTDB): domain Bacteria; phylum Verrucomicrobiota; class Verrucomicrobiia; order Chthoniobacterales; family Terrimicrobiaceae; genus QYQL01. Next base: position 46,920 of record CAZPEN010000007.1, read on the forward strand.
AGCCACCAGAGCGAACAGTTTCTCTTTTTCACGGGAGCCAAGGATGCGACGGTCAACACGGCAGCTGTCGGAAATTTTGCGAATCCTGAATACCCGGAACTGGAGGACTTTGGAGAGGCATCCCTGACGGGTGACAACGGGGCTTCGGGATATTACCGGGTGGATTGGTTCACTCCAAACGGACTGCGTTCCTGGGGCGACGGACGGACGGTGATTCTCGGTACCAAAGGCTACATCGAATTGCGCAAATACATCCAGGTGGCCGGGGAGAATTCCGAAGGAGAGCAGTTGTATCTCGTGGATGGCGAGCGGGAGCATCACATCCCCTGCGCCGGTCGCGTGGGGTATCCATTTTTCGGCCAGCTCATTCTCGACTGCCTGAACCGCACTGAGAATGCGATGTCGCAGAGACATGTCTTCAAAGCTGCCGAACTTTGCCTGAAAGCGCAGAAAATGGCCCGGGTGATCGGTTGAGAGCCCGGACATGAGGCTCTCCCAGCCCGCGGAGAGTCAGAAAATTTCAACAAATAGCATAGCCATATTGAGGGGATTAATCCCTGCACAATCGAAAAACGATTTCATAGGATTGACGGGAACGGATTTTGGAGGCCTGCGACGAGGGAAGGGTGATGCGGGAGCAAGTCGCGCGTCGCTTCCGTTCTTGTCGCCTTGAGAGGCGGCAGGTATCCTTCCCCGCGTCCATGCACAAAGGCTCCCTTGCTCTCCTTCTCCATGCCCACCTGCCCTGGGTACGCCATCCCGAGCATGCGGATTTTTTCGAGGAGGACTGGCTCTATGAGGCGATCACGGAGACCTATGTTCCGTTGCTGAAAATCCTCCGCAAGCTGTCCGTGGAGAAGGTGCCTGCGAAAGTGACGTTCACCATGACCCCCACCCTCTGCGCGATGCTCCGGGACGGGTTGTTGCAGGACCGGGCGGAACGGTACCTGGACCGCGGAGTCGAACTGGCCGGGAAGGAAATCGAACGCACCCGGAACGACACCCCGCTCAATGAACTGGCAAAGTTCTACCATCAATCGTTCACCGCGGCACGCGACTTCTACACGAAGGAAATCGGCCGGGACATTGTCGGAGCCTTTGCCCAGTTGCAGGAGGAGGGGCTCATCGAGATCATCACGTGCGCCGCCACGCACGGCTTCCTGCCGCTCATGGAATCGTTTCCGGAGGCCATGCGCGCCCAGATTTTCATCGGGAGGGATTACCATCGGGACTGTTTCGGGCGGGATCCTGCCGGGATCTGGCTGCCGGAATGCGGGTATGTGCCGGGGATCGACCGCATCCTTCAGGAAGCCAACCTGCGGTGGTTCGTTGTGGATGCCCACGGGCTCATGTATGGCGAGCCCCGTCCGCGGTTCGCGATTTACTCGCCCTACTACACTCCGGCCGGTCCGGCGGTCATTGCCCGCGACCGGGAATCCAGCAAGCAGGTCTGGAGCGCGAGGGAGGGGTATCCGGGTGATCCCGCCTACCGGGATTTCTATCGCGACATCGGCAACGAACTGCCCGAGGACTACCTTCACGGGGTCTTTCCAAACATCGGACACCGCCGGAACACCGGCATCAAGTATCACCGGATCACGGGAAGCGAACCCAAGGGCATTTACAACCGGGGATGGGCGATGGGCGCGGTGGACGCCCATGCCGGAGACTTCCTCCGCAGCCGCGAAAAACAGATCGAACACCTGCGTTCGATCCTGCCCGTGGAGCCGCTGGTTCTCAGTCCTTTTGACGCCGAGTTGTTCGGACATTGGTGGTTCGAGGGCCCGGAGTTTCTCGATCTTTTCCTGCGCAAGGCGGCTTATGATCAGGACGTCTTCCGCCTCACGACCCCGAGCCTTTACCTGGCCGAAAATCCCACCCTGCAAATGGTCGCCCCCTCGCCGTCGAGCTGGGGCAACAAGGGCTACTGGGAGGTCTGGCTCGACCGCTGCAATTCCTGGATCTACCCGCATCTTCACGCCGCGGCGGCCCGCATGACCGCCGATGCCCGGCAGCACGCGAAGACCCGCTCGAAATTCGTCCAGCGCACCCTCCGGCAGATGGCACGGGAACTCCTGCTCGCCCAATCCAGCGACTGGGCGTTCCTCATGAAAACCGGAACGGCGACCGACTACGCGACGCGCCGGACGAAAGACCACATCCTGCGCTTCACCCGCCTCCACGAGATGCTCGAAACCGGCGGACAGGATGAGGAGCTTCTCGCCGCCTGCGAAACGAGGGACAATCTTTTCCCGGACATCAACTGGAAGTATTACATCTGATCCCGGTGTGAGAACGGTCCTGATTTTTCTCGGCGCGACCCTGCTTGCCCTCTCCGGTCTGCGGGCGGATGTGGAGTTTGCCTTCGCGGTGCCCGACGACGGACGCATCACGCTCGGGGTTTTCGATGGCTCGGGAAAACTCGTCCGCCTTCTCCACCGGCTGGCTGCGGGGGAGGACTTCCGGATCGGACTCAACGGGTTCATCACCACATGGGACGGGCGCAACGATGCCGGGGAGCTCCTGCCGTCGGGACGTTACCATGTCCGGGGATACCTCGTGGGAGAAGAAGTCACGGTCTCCGGAGAGGATTTTCTCTTCAACGATTGGGCGGCCGACACCGGGTTTCCGGGCTTCAAAACGATCCGGGATTTTTCGCTTCTGGAAGACGGGGATGTGATTCTGCTCGCCGGAGACGCTTTTTCCCGCAACGTGCTGGCACGGTTTTCTCCCGGAAAAGGCTTCCTTTGGTCGCGGGCCGCCGGTCCGGTGGGAGGGTTGGAGATGGACCCCCTGAAGCGGACTCTGGGAGCTCCTGGGATTTCGGTTTTCCCCCCGTTGCTGGCCTGCAATGCCCGCCTGGCCGTCGTTGTCAGTCCCGCGGGAACAGCGCTGCACGCTTTGGAAACCGGGGAGCCGGTTCTGGAAAAATCCCCCGGGCACCCGGCCCCGCCCCTGTCGTTGGCCGCGAACGACGGGGAAGTCTTCGTTTGTTCCGAAGGCGGGCTTGCGGCCACGCGGCTGCCGCTTTTGGAGGGAACGGACACTTCTTTTCCTCCGCAGGTTTTCACCACGATGGATGCCTCCGGGGAAGAACTTCTGGGTGCGGGCCGGGGAGGCGTCTGGCAGGGCCGGAAGTCCTTCGTTCCCGTGTCGGTTCCGCTGGATGTCCGGTGTGTATCGTATGGCACACCCGGCACCTTTTGGTTTGTCGGCATGGAGGCGGAGACTCCCGTGGTCGGGCAATCCTCGTTCGGCGGGGATATCCTCCGCCTGCTCCGCCCCGCCGCAGAAGATCCGAAGCCGGAAAAAGTCCGCGCCTCGCGCTCGTCGGAGAAAATCCTCGTTCTGGAATCCCTCCCCGCGCTGCAGCGTCTGCGTTGCCTCGTCCGGACGGAGGATGGCGGGTGGACGATCGAGTGGGAACGCACCATCCGGGATTCTTCCGCCTTCGGTTTTGTCGATGGTCGCGCGGCGGCCGATGCCGGGAACGCCCCGCAGGAAAAAAACCTCCGCGTCCGTCTCAAGGAAAACCCGCTCACCGGAAATCACGATTTTCTCACCCTGCACGCGGTTTTTGACCCGTCCGGCTCCCGGCTCGTGTCCCCCGACGGCCTGCCCCTGGTGGAGGTCAGCAACCGGGCCGACATCCGGCGGGTGGAAATCCGGAGAGATGCCGATGCCGTCCGCCTCCTTCAGGGCAACGGGGTATTTGTCGAGGAGTTTGCGATTTCCGGGGTGTCCGACATCCTGCCAATCGATGCGGGTGATATCGAGCTGCCCTGACGTTCAGGATTTCTTTTTCCGGAGGATGGAGGGCAGCCACGTCCAGACGATCTGCGTGGAGACTGCGTAGTTCCAGACCGCCCCGATGAGGGCTCCCGCCACCCCGGCGAACCACCAGGGGATGGCGTTTTCGTAGAGGTATTCCGCGGACTGGACGTTGACAACGGCTCCCAGCGCACAGATGGCCATGTAAGCGGTGAGTCCCGCGGCCAGTTGAACCCCCTTCAACCGGCGGGAGCGGAATGTCACGGCATTGTTCACAAGGAAATTTGACACCATGGCGACCACGGTGGCCGAGATTTGCGCGTTGACGAAATGGACACCAACCCCGCGGTAGAGAGAACCGAGAATCACCAGATGAAGCAGAAGTCCGGAGAGCCCGGCGAGCACGTAAAGAACGAAACTCACCGGCACGATGCGGCCGAGGGTTTTGTCCACGAGCAGGTAGAGGTATTCCAGGCCGACGACGACATCGAGTTTGCTCTCACCGTGCTGCCGGGCGCGGAATTCATAGGGAAATTCCTTTGTCCGGAGTTCGCGTCCGGTGGAAAGAACAATGTCCAGCAGGATCTTGAATCCCTTGCCGGTCATGTGATGAACGGTTTCCTCGAACAACCCCCGGCGCAGAACGAAAAACCCGCTCATCGGGTCGGACAGCGGGGTGCGCAGGACGGACTTCTCGATGAGGGTGGCGAACCGGCTGACGAACTGGCGGCTTTTTGACCAATTTCCCACCCCTCCCTCGCCTGCATAACGTGTGCCCACGGCGAGATCGAGCCGGGAGTCCTCTCCAAAGGCGGCGATCATTTTCGGCAGCACCGTCTCGTCATGCTGGAGATCCGCATCCATCACAGCAAAAATATCCGCCGCACTCGAGGCCATGCCCTCCAGGCAGGCGGAAGCGAGCCCGCGGCGGCCAATCCGGCGGATGGCCCGCACGCGGGGATGGTTCCGCGAAAGATCCAGAAGCACGCCCGCCGAGCCGTCGTCGGAATCGTCATCCACAAAGACCACTTCCCAATCGAAATCCTTCAACAGGGCATCCAGGCGCCCGACCACGAGCGGAATATTTTCGCGCTCCCGGAAAGTGGGAACAACCACAGTGACCCGCAGGCGGGATGAAGAGGAATCGGATTCGGACATGGTCATTATCGGGGCTGGCCGGTTTTCTGCCAGATGGTGGTGCGGTTTTGGAGAAACTCCGTGTTTCCTGGATACACCCAGGAGGGAAGTTTCGGGGACACTCCATCCCGGACGATCCTGTAATCCGGATCTCCGTTCACGAGGGCCTCGTGAAAACGCCGCGTGCTTTTTTCAATATCAATGGTGGACCAAAAAATCCATTCCGGATTCCGCTCCCGGCGCACTTCCGGGGAAAACCATTCCAAACCGGGGGATTTTTTCTGCCGGGCCATGACGTCCATCACGTCTTCGTCGGTGGCAAAGCGTTCCCCGAACTCCGCACGACGGTCGATTCCCGCCGGAATTTTCCAGAGAACAAAATCCCGGTCTGGCAGATCCATGAGCCGGGGAATCGAATCACTGACCTCCACGACCGACCCGTCGGGAAGATTTTCCCTTGCGAAATCCAGCACGCCATTTCTCGGATCCCCGCGGAAAAGTTCCCCGATCCACCAACCGCAGGCGAGATTGAAGAGAAGGATCGCGGCAAAGACCGGAAGCGTCACCCACCGGAGGCGCATCAGGCTTCCAAATCCCGCCGCCCCGAGCAACAGGACATAGGGCGCGGAGGGCAGGACGAAACGCGTCTCCATCCGCGGAAAGGCCCCGATCTTCCACGAATACAAGCCGCCCACCACAAGCGCGAGCAGCCACAGCTTCCAGGCATCGGATTTTTTCAGGGAACAAGCCACCACCACCACGCCAACAAGCATTCCCACCAGGAGAAAAACCACGCCCGGACGGCCGAAAATCTCGAAGTAGGACTGGAAATAATACCCATATCCGTCGGCCCGCGTCTCCCCGCCATAGACGGGAGTGATTTTGTAGTTGAAGAGGAAATCCGCCCGGAACTTGTTCCAGTCGAGCACCGCATGGGGATTTCCAAGAACGAACCCCGCCGGCACCGCCAGCCCGCACACCCACGCGGCAGGACGTTTCAAACTTGAGAGGACCGGATTGCCCCGGCTGCCGATGAGATGCGCCACGGGCAGGGCGGCGGCGGCGGCCAGCCCGTTGTATTTGGTGGCGGCGGCCAGCCCGGCCAGAAGGCCTGCCGCCACCGACCAGCCCATGGTGGGATTCCGCGCAACACCGGCGGCGCAGGCGAACGACGCCAACATCATGAAAACCACCGCCAAGTCGGTCGTCAGAAAAACCTGATACGGCACAAACCCGGCCGATGTCGCGAACAACAGCGCCGCCAGCCGGCCGGAATCAACACCGAAAAATTTCCGGGCAAGGGTGTACACCAACACCACGCATCCTGCGAAAAGCACCAGATTCCAGAACCGTGCCATCGCCAGACGCAGCTTGAGATAAAAATCAAACCGCTCTGCCTTCGGAATCCAAAAGAGATTGGAAGCGAAAGTCTGCGCGGGCACCCGCGACAGAAAGTGGTTCATGTAACTGTAAAACGGCGGCTTGAAAAAACTTCCCGGGTGCAGCAGCGGGCGCTGCTTGGCGACCATGTCCTTCAGGGCCATGCGGTCCAGATTCAGGCAGTCGTATGTCCCCCAGGTGAACCCCTGCACGCCCAGCGCCACTCCAAGAATCACGGCCAGGACCAGCCAGCGGTCCCGCAGGAACCGTCCCCCCTGCCGGAGGAGTGCCAGGATGTCCGACCAGAGGCGCTTCATGTGGTCGGATCAGGGCTTTTTCCGCAGCAGGGCATGGAGCTCGTTGTGATAGCGCAACTGGGTTTCCAGGATGAGCGCCACGCAGAGGGAAAGGGCCGCGAGAATTCCCATCCCCGTGGCCAGAAGCGCCAGCGGCACATGATAGACATACTGGTAAAAACAGTAATCCGCCACCGGAGGAAGGCCGGATGCCACGCTGGCACAGGCGAACAGAACCGCGCAGAGACCGAAGAACAACCCCGGCCGGTAGTCCCGGCAGATGGCCACGAATGCCGCCAGCACCAGAATCCCGTCCCGGTAGGTGCTGAGTTTCGAGCTGCTCCCCTCCGGGCGCACCCCGTAGGCAATGTCCGTCTCGCCCACCGGATATCCCTTGGACAACGCCTGCAGGGTCATTTCCACCTCGATCTGGAATCCCGTCGAATGCAGGGGAACGGTTTTGACAAAATTCCGGCTGAAGACCCGGTAGCCACTGAAGACGTCCTGGATCGGGCTTCCAAAAACCCGGCCGATCAGCCCGCAGACCAGGCGGTTCCCAAATTGATGAAGCGGCCTGTAGGCGTCTTTGAGTTGCGCCTCCGGAGTGCACCGCCGACCGACGAGCATGTCCAGCCCCTCCGAGGCCGCCTGCCCGAGCATTGCGGGTGCGGCTTCCGGGGGATAGGTCGAATCCCCGTCCACCATCACATACCAGTCTGCTTCCACGACCCGGAACATGTGCTGCACGACATGGCCCTTTCCGGCCTTGGGCGACGGGACAACGATGGCCCCGGCGGAAGCGGCCACCGCGGCGGTGGAGTCCGTGCTCCGGTTGTCGAAGACATAAAGATCGGCCGACGGAAGCGCCTCCCGGAATCCGCGCACCACCCCGGCAACGGTCCGCTCTTCGTTGAAGCACGGGATCAGAACGGCAACGCGTCCTGTGGGAAGCTCGGGAAATTCAGGTTTCATGGTTTTTCGATTGTTGCAGGTGGCGCAGGCATTCCAGCCCCGCGAGGGGAAGCCAGACTCCCATGGCCGCAAGCGAAAGCGCAAGGAAGGGAGCGAATGTCTGACAATAACGCTCGATGTCGAGCGCATGGATCACACTCACGGCAAGCGCGTTGCCGAATGCGGCCGAGAAGAATAGAGCAGCCGTCCAGCCCGCCGTCAAGGAACCGCACCGGACGACGGTGCCCGACAGAAGCGCGAGGAAAAAAACCGGCACGAGCACCGGGGTGGCCGCGGCACACCATTCGCGCAGGGGACGCACCCAGCCGGGGGGGCGAAGAACCATGTCGGATTCCGCTCCGCGTTCCGCCATGGTCCGGTTGGCGAGAAGCATCTCCCCGGCTGCCCCCGCCAGGTCTCCACTGCGGGCTGCCACGATTTCCAGTGATGCCTCCCATTCCTTGCGCAGGGCTGTTTTGTTGGAAAGAAAAGCGCCGCGGTCGGGCCGGAAAAACAGTCCCATCTGCCGGAGAATCTTCCGTCCCATCGTGCCGGGGTCGGACTTCCACGCGGACAGATACGAACGGTAAAGAAACCCGGTGTAGTCGGGGATGCTGAGTTGGAACGGAGCCAGGGACTCGCGAAACCGGCTCCGATACATCAGATAGTCGGCATCAAATCCCAGAACTTTGTAGGTCCCGGGGTGGGCGCGGGCGTAATCCAGTTCCGTCGTGAAAACCGGCAGCAATGCCCGGATTTTTTCGGCGTCCGGGGAAGCGGGATTTCTGAGAAACGCCGCGTGGATGAGGTCCGCGTGGATGGTGAAAAGCGTGTTCGGAAGGAAGGTGCGGGAAAAATTGTCCGGTCGCATCCATGTCTTGTAGAGAAGTGCCGTTCCTCCGATGCCCAAAACTGCCACCGCCAGAGCCATGGCGGTGGGCAGCCGGACCGCTCCCGGTTTTATCAGAAAAACCGCCACCGGCAGCGAAGTGAAGGCCGTCGCGAAGGCCCAGCTTGGTTTCAGGCAAAAACAACAGTAGGCCAGAAAGACCGACAGGGAGCCGGTCAGGATCAGGCCAAGCCTCCCGGATTTTTTCCCTGCCAAAAAGACAAACCCCGTCGCGCAGAGAAGCTGGAGAAAACCGAAGAATGGAAAAACCGCCTCCGGTCGCAGGGTCGCTTCGGAAAGGATGGTGTTCGGGTTCAGATAATAAAGCCCGATCAAGGCGAGCCCGGCCGCTGGAGCCAGCACATCCCGCACCCGGCTGGCGGACAGCAGTCCCCACCAAAGCAGCCAGACTCCCCACAGCACAACAGCGGAAAGCCCCCCCAGTCCCTGCTGCCAGTGGAGAATCTCCGGAAACCCTCCCGGAAAGGAAAGGAAACCGATCAACAAAGAGGGATACAGCCCGTGGCGTCCATCCACCTGCTGAAAAGGCTCCCCATTGAAAACCGCAAGCGCCGGTCGCAGGTAGCCCCACGTGTCGGGATCCCAAAGCGGAGCCTCCGGCAGGGAGAGACGCGGGGGGAGGCCGGAAAAAATCAGCCCCAACGCCACGAGGCTGGCGAAAAGCATGATCCCCCGGGAAAAAGACCGGGGAAACGGTTCGGTGAGAAACCGCAGGAAAGCATGGAGGTTGTTGAAATCTTTTGCGGAAGCCATGGGATCTCAGGAATCCCCCCCATCCCGGGCCGCTCCGGATTTTTTCCAGATGGTCATGCGATTGTGGAGAAACTCCGTCTTTCCCGGGTAAGCCCACCGGGGAACACAGGGGCCCTCGCGATCGAAAACCACTTCAAAGCCACCCTGCCCGTCCAACAACCGCCGGTGATCAGGGCGCGCATTGGCATCCATGTCGATCGTGCTCCACAACACCCACCCTGTCCCGCGGGACTCCCGGGCTCCCGGCGCAAACCAGTCCGGCGTCTCGCGGACACTCCACCGGGCCGTGGCCTCCTCCATCTGCCTGTCTCCGGCGAACATTTTTGCAAACCGCTCGTCGCGGCCGATGCCGATCGGGATTTTGAGGATTTGAAAATGTCGTCCCGGCAAGTCCTGGATCCGGGGCACAGAGCCACTGACCTCCAACACCGCATCCGGAGGGATTTCGCGCTCCACAACCGCCAGGGCTTCGGAACGCGGATCGTTCCGGAACAGTCCGCCCACCAGCCAACCGCAAACCATGTTGTAAAGGATCACCAGCGCGGCGACCGGAAGGACAATCCGTTTCCCGTATTGGAAAAACCGGGGGAAACCCGCCGCCGCCAGGAGAAGAAAAAACGGGGCTGCCGGAAGCACAAAGCGTGTCTCCATCCGCGGAAATCCCCCGATTTTCCATGTGTAAACTCCCGCAACCACAAGTGCCAGCAACCACACCGCGCGACCACCCTCCCGGCGGAAATTCCCTGCCACAAAAACGCCGCCGGTCAGAACTCCTGCCGCCAGAAACACCGAGCCCGGCCACCCGAAAATCTCGGTGAATGCCAGGAAAAAATCCCGGTAGCCGGTGCCTTCCAACTGTCCGGTGTAAACGGGAGTCACGCGGTAGTTGAACAGGAAGTCCGAAGAAAAAGCCGGCCAGTCCAGAAGGCAGTAGGGATTCCCAATCACAAACCCCGCCGGCACCGCCAGTCCGCAAACCCACGCGGCAGGCCGCCGGAGACAGGCCAGGAGCGGGTTGCCCCGGCTCGCCAGCAGGTGCGCCACGGGAAGCGCGGCCGCCACCAGCAGGCCATTGTATTTTGTCGCCGCCGCCAGCCCGGCCAGGAGCCCGGCGGCAATCGAAATGCCCATTCCCGGATTCCGCACAATCCGCACCGCACAGGCAAACGAGGCCAGCATCATGAAGACAACGGCCAGGTCGGTGGTCAAAAACACCTGATAGGGAACAAACCCCGCCGAAGTGGCCAGGAGCCACGCGGAAAGCCTCGCCGCCAGCACCCCGAAGGCTCCTTCCACCACCCCAAAAACCAAAACCACACAACCGGAAAAAATCGCCAGGTTCCAGGCCCGGGCAAATGCGAGCCGAAGCTGCAGATACGCCTGCTTGCGGGCGGTCCCGTCCAGCCAGAACAGCTTTTTCGAGACCGCCTCGGCGGGAACCCGCGAAAAAAAGTGGTTGAAGTAGGTGTAAAAAGGCGGTTTGACGAAAACTTTCGGATGCAGATACGGACGGCCCTTTTGCGCCACGTTCTGCAAAGCCATCCGATCCAGATTCAGGCAGTCGTATTTTCCCCACCAAAATCCCTGCGCCCCCAGAAGAAGTCCCACGACAACAGCCGCCAGCAACCAGCCGTCCCGGCAGCAGTCTGTTTTCAGGGAAAACCGGCCCGCCAGCATCCGGCCCGCCTGAAAAAAACGATTGTTGAAAAACGCGGCCATTCCTGCCCGCCACCGTGTCAAATGGAAAGCCTCTTGACGAGGAAAAGCCTGCCGCCCGTGCGCCCCCCCACGCCTGTCGCCTCACTTTCGCCGGGTTCCATCCCCCCGCGGAGGGGATTGCCCGCGGATCAATCCGTTTCGTGGATTCTGAAAAAAATCGCGTAGAGCACGGGGGTCACGATCAGGGAGAGGACGGCGGCGAATGACAACCCGAACATGATGCAGACGGCCATGGATCCGAAAAACGGATCCGTGAGCAGGGGGATCATTCCAAGCACGGTTGTCAGCACGACCATGCAGACGGGGCGCATCTTGCTGGTGCCACCGTCGAGGATTGCCTGGTAAGGCGTCATTCCCCTGCCGGTCAGGGTCAGGATTTTGCTCAGAACGACGATCTGGTTTTTTATCAGTTCGCCGCCCAACGCGAGCACTCCGAGCAGGGCCATGAACCCGAACGGCATGTGCGTGAGAAGCAGACCCGCCGTGATGGCGATGACGGCCAGCGGAATGACCAGCCAGATGAGGAGCGTGATGCGGATCGAGTTGAACAGGCAAACAACGATAAAAATCATCAGCGCCAACACGTAGGGGAGAGGCCTGGCCAAGGCGCCGCGGGCGCGGGTGGAATCTTCATGTTCGCCGCCCCATTCGAGCGAGTAACCCGGCGGCAGCGGAATTTGCTCGATTTTTGTTTTCACACGATCCCGCAATTGGCCGGGCAGGCCGGAGCGTGGATCGGCATGAACGGTCAGGGTCGGGAACCGGTCGCGCCGGGCCACGAGAGGGTCTTCCCAGACCACCCTGGTGCCGGAAATCACCTGGTTCAGCGGGATCATGCGACCGGCCACCGGACTCCAAATCTGCAAACTGTTGATCGCCCCGATGTCCTCCCGCTCCGCGAGGGGCGGACGGGCGACAATCGGCAGCAGGCGTGTTTCCTGAGGGAAAATGCCGGCACCGGCGGAACCGGGTTCGCGATAGAAGCCGACTGTGCGTCCTTCAAAACTGCCTGCAAGGGCACGAGCGACCTCCGTGCGGGAGATCCCATTGCGGCGGGCCTGTTGTTCGAGCAGTTCGGGCTGGACGACGGCCACGCGCTCGCGCCAGTCGCTGCGTACACAGAGGGCCTGCCCGTCTTCCCCAAGAATTTTCATTGCCCGATCTCCCAGCTCGCGCAACTTTTCGGGATCGGGACCCCGGAAGCGGATTTGCACACGGCCCCCATCTCCGGGACCGAGAAGGAATTTTTTGGCGATTGCATTGGCATCCGGATAATTGTCGTCGAGTTGCTTCTGGATCTTTTCCATCAATCCCCCGATTTTCCCCGGGTCATCGACATCGACAAGGAATTGCACATAGGCCCGGTTTTCGCTTTCCGGGGAATACACGAGCAGGAAGCGCAGGCCTCCGCCGCCAATGAAGGAGGTGACGTGCGTGACTCCCGGCAATTTCTGGATGAACTGCCGGACGTCCTCCGCAAAAGACCCGGTTTCGCGGATATGGGTGCCGGCCGGCAGAAAGGCGTCCACCATGAATTGCGGACGGGTCGCCGGCGGGAAAAAGCTTTGATCGATCTTGCGGAAGCCCGCTGCCGCCAGGACGAAAGCCAGGAGGCAGGCACCCACCACGGCCCACCGGAACCGGAGTGCCAGAACGAGGAGTTTCCGATAGATCCGGAAGGGCAGCCCTTGGTAGGGATCGCTGTCTCCGGCGGATTTTCCGGGAGCAAGGGGCTTGAAAAGCAGGAAGCTCAACAGGGGGGTGGCGGTGACCGAGGACACCCAGCTCAGGCTGAGCGCGATGAGGATGACCCAGAAGAGCGAGTTGGTGTATTCGCCGGTGCGGTCTTCCGAGAGACCGATCGCCGCGAAAGCGATGATGCCGATGGCCGTCGCGCCAAAGAGCGGCCACTGGTTCTCCGCGACCACTTCCCGGACAACTTCCAGCTTGTTTCTGCCGGATTCAATCCCGACCTTGATTCCCTCGATCACGATGATCGCATTGTCCGTCAACATGCAGAGCGCGATGATCAGGGCTCCGAGGGAGATCCGCTCCATCAGAAGATCGCCCTTCATGAACATGACCAGGAACGTCGCCATGATCGTGAGAAACAGAACGAGACCGATGATAAAGCCGGTCTTGCGGCCCATGGCAAAAATCAGCACCACAAAGACAATCGCCACGGCCTTCCCCAGATTGAACATGAACTCGCCGGTGGCCTGCGAGACGGCTTCGGGCTGGAAGTTGATCTCGCCGATCTCGATTCCCAGCGGCTGGTTGCCCTTCAGCTCCGCGAGTTTTTTGCGGACGGCCAGTCCCATTTTTACGACATTGCCACCCGGCACGGTCGAGATGCCGAGCCCGATGGCCGGTTTGCCGTCGTGGCGGAGCATGCGGCGCGGCGGATCCTGGTCACCGCGTTCCACTGTTGCGATATCCCGGAGGCGGAGCTGGCGTCCTGTTTGGTCCGAGCCGATCACCATTTCCAGCATTTCATCCGCGGAGGCGAAGGTTCCCGTGGGATCCAGCGCGATGTGCTGATCGCCGACGGAAACGCGTCCTCCGTCGGCGGCGATGTTTTTCTCCTGAAGCTTGCTGTAAATCTGCTCCTCGTTGAGGCCGAACTGCGCCAGCCGCTGCCGTGAGATTTCGAGGAAAACAACCTCCTGCTGCTCCCCGAAAAGCATCACGCTCTTGACCCCGGACACCTGGAGAAGCTCCCGGCGCAGGAACTCGACATAGCGGCGCAATTCCGGAAACGAGAATCCCTCTCCCGTCACCGCGAGGAAGATGCCGTACACGTCCCCGAAGTCGTCGATCACCACGGACTGCCCGCGCACCGGGGGCGGCAGCCGGGGCTGGACATCCGCAATCTTCCGCCGCAGTTCATCCCAGACCTGGGGGATGCGATGCCTGTCGTAGCGGTCCTTGATGTTCACGGAAACGAGCGATTGTCCGCGCGTCGATTCCGATTTGACGTAATCGAGCTGGCCCAGCTGCTGGCAGGCGGTTTCGATCGGGTTGGTGACCTCCCTAGCCACTTCCCCGGCGCTGGCCCCGGGGTAGGGGGTGATGATCAACGCCTGCTTGATGGTGAACTCGGGATCCTCGAGCCGGCCGATATTCAGGTAGGCGACAACGCCGCCGAGAACGGCCATGGCCATGGCCGCCAGAACCACGCGACTGTTCCTGACCGAGAACTCTCCGGGGTTCATGGCTGCTCCCCGAGGGCGTCACCGAGATCGCGGACCTTCATCCCGTCGCGCAGAAAAGTCACTCCCGCCACCGCAATGCGGTCGCCGGGTTGCAGCCCGTCCACGATTTCGATCCGGCCTCCCGTTGCCTCGCCGAGTTTGACCGGCCGCTGCGTGACGGTTTGATCCGGCCCGAGGATCCAGACCACCTGCTCTCCGGAGCTTTCTTTGAAAACCGCGGAAACCGGCACCAGGATCCGCCCTCCCAAAATGTCCGCCCGGCGGTAGGTCATGGTAACCCCGGCCGTCATGCCGGGAAGAAGATTCACCCCCTCCGGCACCTTCATGGCGACGCGGATGGCGAATGTCTGGGTTACCGGGTCCGCGCGCTGCGCAATTTCCTTGATGCGAACGGGAAAACGGAGTCCGGGGGCGGCGCTGAACTCCGCGACGAGTTCGAGGATATCCGCCGTGCCAAGATCGGCGGCCATGATACTTTCCGGGACATCCACCACGATGTCGATCTCGCCAACGTCCTGAAAGCGAACCACCGGCTGCTTGGCCCGGATGTTCTGGCCCTGTTCGACAAACCGTTGCGCAATCACCCCGTCGTAGGGAGCCCGCAGGGTCGAGTCCGCAAGTTGAAGAGCGGCCTCGACCACCCGGCCTTCCAGCCCGCGAATCACGGCCTTCTTCGCAAGAAGATCCTCCTCCCTCGCCACGAGTCCCTGCTCCAGTGTCTGCCGGGCGCTTTCCTGATTTTCTTTTGCCACATTGTAAGCGGTTTCGGAACGGTCCAATTCGGTGCGCGAAATCGTCCGGGATCTGAACAGCTGCGTGGAGCGCGCCAATTCGGTGCGGGCATTCGCCAGCGAGGCATCGGCGGACCGGAGCTGCGATTCCAGGCGGAGCCGTTCTTCGGGTCTGGCACCGGCCTGCAGGGACCGGAGATCGGCCACGGCCCGGTCAAGCTGGCCCTGCAAAGCGGCAAGCCGCGCCTGAAACTCCTCCTGCCGGAGTTGTGCGACAACCTCATCTTTCGCCACCTTCTGTCCTTCGCGAACAGGAAGGCTTTCCAGAAGTCCCGGCACTTGGAAGGTGAGTTCGAGCTGATTCGAGGCCTCAACCCTGCCGGGAAAACGCCGGACCCTGGAATCGCCCCCGGTGGTGACAATCATCGTTTTGACCGGGCGCACCCCGCCGGCAGCGGGTGGTGCCTGCCGCGAGCAGCCGACAAAAAGCAGGACAAACAAAAAGAGAAGACAGGTTCCGGGAAGGGGGGCGGGCATGGGCTTCATGAAATGGCGGTTCTTTTGTGGCGTGGTGAGCCGGGAGTTTTTCCGGGGAATCGGACCATGGACCGCGCGTCCGCCGCCTTTGCATCGGCCTCCGGCATGTTGCTCCTGTAACAAAGCGCCAGGGGGACATCAATCCCGAATTGACGGCAAAATGACCGCCAATCCTTCGGGGTCGGGGCAAACGCGATTGACCGCAGCCGCCTTCGCCTCCATACTTGGGGCACTTTGAAAACACCCATCCTCTTTCTCACAGCCCTTCTGTGCGGGGCACTGTTTGCCGGCGCCCAGACCGCACCTCCGAATGTTTCGAAGGAAGCGCGAACCCTCATCCAGGGCTCGCTCGCGGATTTCGATGCGAAGAACTACGATGCCGCGTTGAAAAAGCTCCTCGAGTTGGAACCCAAAATGCCGGAGGATCCGTTTGTTCAGAACCTCCTCGGAGCGGCCTACACCAAGAAAAAGGAATACGGGAAAGCCCAGGCATGCTTCGACAAGGCACTGGCAAAACAGCCCGACTTTTTCCCGGCGAAATTCAATGTCGGCGAACTCCTTTTTCTCCAGCGCCGGTATGCGGAGGCTCTGGATTATTTTGAAAAAATGCAGGGACAGGATCCCAAAAACGAACTCCTCCAGTTCAAGATCCTCCTCTGCCAGCTTCAGTTGGGACAAATGGAAGAAGCCCAGAAGTCGCTGAAAAAAATCAAATACCCGAGCGACACCCCGGCCTGGTATTATTCCCAGGCCGCCTGGGAGTCAAAGAACGGGAACACCAAAAAAGCCCGCGAATATGTCACCGGAGCCCGTTACATTTTCGGACCGAAGACCGCCCTTTTCGAGGAAACCTTCGAGGATCTCGGAATCAATCTCCGCTGAGTGAAAACCGAATCATTTTCCGCCGGCGGCAGCAGACGCAGAGAATCCCTGCCAACCAAGAAAACCGTCCCGCGCGACATGCTTCTGCATGAGAAAGCCCGTGTGCTCGTCACCGGAGCCGGGGGCTTCATCGGCAGTGCGCTGGTTCACGAACTCAACCGCCGCGGCCTCACCCAGGTCGTCGTCACCGATTTTCTCGGGGAAGATGAAAAATGGAAGAACCTCCTGCCGCTGGAATTCGAGGATTACGTGCCGGCCGGAGCCTTTCTGGAGGAAGTCACCCGCGACCCCGATCATTTCGGAAAATTCGCCGCGGTCTTCCACCTTGGGGCCTGTTCCTCGACGACCGTCACCGATGCCGCCTACGTTCTCGAAAACAACTACGCCTACACGAAGAGCCTCTGCAAATGGGCGCTTTCGAGGGGGGCGCGTTTCGTCTACGCCTCATCGGCAGCCACCTACGGGGACGGGTCGGCGGGAATGGATGACAAAAGTGAAAATCTCCGCGTTTACCGCCCGCTGAACCTCTACGGCTACTCGAAGCAACTCTTCGACCTCTACGCCTGGCGGGAGGAAATCCTCCCCGAGATCGTCGGCATCAAGTATTTCAATGTCTTCGGGCCGAATGAATACCACAAGGGCGACATGCGCAGCCTGGTCTGCAAAGCCTATGAGCAGATCCGCTCCACCGGGCAGATCCGCCTCTTCAAGAGTCACAAACCGGAATACCAGGACGGCTGCCAGATGCGGGATTTTGTCTACGTGAAGGATGCCGTGGACATGACCCTGCACCTCGCGGAGGAGGAAGAGGAAGCCGGGGGACTTTACAACATCGGTTCCGGAGTCGCCCGCACCTGGGTGGATCTCGCCAACGCCCTTTTTTCCGCCCTGGGAAAGACCCCGAACATCGACTTCATCGACATGCCGGAAAACATCCGGGACCAATACCAATATTATACCTGCGCGGATATTTCGAAACTCCGCTCCACCGGCTATGACAAGCCGACCACTTCCCTCGAGGAAGCGGTTCGCGACTATGCGGTGAATTACCTGATGCCGGGCAGGCGCCTCGGGGAATAAGCGTGCGCCCACAGAGGCCATGAGAGGGAAAAAGATCGCCATCGTGGGCTCCGGTTCCATCGGGCTCTTTTATGGCTCCAAACTCGCCTCCACCGGCTGCGAGGTGCATTTTCTGATGCGCTCGGGATTCGACACAGCGTCGGCATCGGGCATTCGGGTCCATTCGTCGACCGGCTCCCTTCATTTGGAGCATCCCCTCATCGCGAAAACTCCGGAGTCGATCGGCCCCTGCGACGGGGTCATTGTCGCCCTGAAGGCCACCTCAAATGCCTCTCTTCCTTCTCTGTTGCCTCCGCTTCTTGGCGGAAATACGTGGGTTCTCACCCTGCAAAACGGACTCGGCAACGAGGAATTCCTGGCTTCGTTGCATGGGGCGGAACGGATCATGGGAGGGCTCTGCTTCGTGTGCCTCACCCGGCGAAATCCCGTCGAGGTCGATCATCTGGGTCATGGGACGTTGTCTCTGGGGGAATTCCAAGGATCCCCCTGCGAGCGAACCCGCGAACTTGCCAGCGCCTTTCTTTCGGCCGGAGTGGAAACCCATCTCGTGGACAACCTCGCCACCGAACGCTGGAGAAAATTGGTCTGGAATGTTCCTTTCAACGGTCTCTGCACAAGAGAACGGGCCGGCGTGGACAGAATCCTCAACGATCCCGGGCTCCTTCGCGAATGTGAGGGTCTGATGACCGAAATTCGCACCATTGCGGCTGCAAACGGCCATGAAATCCCCGCGGAGTATGCCGCTTTCCAAATCGAGCGCACCCGGCCCATGAGCGGCTACCGCCCCTCGACTCTCGTGGACGCCGAAGCGGGGCTGCCGCTGGAGATCGAACCGATCTGGTGCGAGCCCCTGCGACGGGCGCGGGCTGCCGGAGTCGAAGCTCCTCTTCTCGCCACACTCTGCGAAAAACTCCAAGCCATGACATGAGTGCTTCACTTCCACAGGAACTCACCCGGTGCGGTGCCCGGACGGCCATCGTTCTGGGATCGGGACTCGGCTCCTTCGCCGACAGCCTGGAACCGCTTTGCTCGTTTGAATACTCCGACCTGAATCTCCCCGTCTCGAAAGTCCCCGGTCATGCGGGACGCTTTCTCGTGGCCCGTCTGGACGACCGCCCGTTGCTTGTCGCCCAGGGCCGCGTGCATCTTTACGAGGGATGGGAAGCATCCGACGTCGTAAAAGCTGTGGTGCTGATGCACAAAATCGGAATCCGCACTCTCCTCCTCACCAATGCCGCCGGCACGCTCAACCCGGATTTTTTCCCGGGTTCCTGGATGATGCTCTCCGACCACATCAACCTCACCGGACGGACTCCGCTCGCCGGGGGGCCCCACTTCGTGGACATGAGCGAGGTTTACAGCCGGCGGCTCCGGCTTCTTTTCCAGGAAGTTGCCGCCGGGCAGGGAAAGACATTGCACGAGGGCGTCTATGCCGCCATGCCCGGTCCCCAATACGAAACCCCCGCGGAAATCCGAATGCTCCAACGCCTCGGTGCCGATGCCGTTGGCATGTCCACCGTTCCGGAAGCCATCCAGGCCCGTGCGCTCGGGATGGAAGTCGCCGCCTTTTCCTGCCTGACCAATTGGGGGGCCGGCCTCTCCCCGGATCCGTTGAGTCACGAGGAGGTCACCTCCATGGGCAGATCCGCCGCCGGTTCTCTCATCGAAATCCTCCGCGAAACCCTCCGGAAGATTTGATTTTTCAGGACAAAACCATTGCCGTTTGCAGCCGGGAATGCGAAGAAACGTGTTCATGAGCGCTTCTTCCACTCCCCCCGTGAATCCGAACGGCCTCCACGCCAGCCGCGGCTGGCTGATCATTGGCGGATTGTTGTCCATTTTTGTCGGCTTCTCCGCCATGGGTTCCCCGTTGATCTTTTCCTTCGTGATCGCCCAGTTTCTCGCGATCTTCGCCCTCGTCAGCGGAGTGATCTCGCTGGCATTGGCGCTTTTTGGGAAACACAGCGCCCACCGTGTCCTGGAAGCCCTGTCCGGAATCATCCGCATCGCCGCCGGGGTCGTGCTCCTGATGTGCCTGACTTCGAGCGTGATGGTCATTACCCTCATTTTTGCCGTCTATCTCATTGCCGAAGGGATTTTTCTCGCCGTGGCCTCGCTCAACCTGCGCTCCAACCCGGGCTGGGTCTGGACACTCGTCAGCGGGATTGCCGCCATCGTCCTCGGCTTCATGGTCTACGCCCGCTGGCCCTCCGACAGCGCCTGGGTGCTGGGGTTGTTTTTTGGAATCAACATGATTTTCAACGGCACCTCCCTGCTCGCCCTCGGCCTGGCCGCCGGCAAACCCGCGGAATCCTGATTTTTCCGTTCCCTTTCATCGGGAAACGAGGGCGGCTCCTGTCGCCAATGCGCGGAAAGATGCGCAGAGCAGAGGGCTGCCCCATGGCTGAGGCCCTGCCAATCGTCACCCTGTGGCCGCCGCTCTTTTCTGGCGGGATCCCTGTGTTTTTTTCACAACTTTTCCGTGGGGACAGGGTTCAATTCCGCGATTATTCCCATCCGGTGCGTCCTCTTCCCATTTTTGCCATTCTGTTCTCCACAACCTGTTTGCCAACATCATGGGCGGCCGAGTTGCCTTCGTTGCCGGAAGTCGGGGACTATGGGGGAGGGGAAATGCCCGGGAAGAATGTCAGCGGGGTCACAATGGACTTGCGGCAGACGCTGGAGCAGGCGGTCAGGGTGAGTCCGGATTTGAAGACGGCCAAGTTGGAAGTCGAGCGGATGATGCGCCGGCTTTTCGGGGTGAAGTTGAAATATTATCCGGAATTCGACATCGTCGTGGAGGCACCCCGGGTCTTCGATTACATGGTGGACCAGGTCAACCCCGCCCCGAGCACCCAGAGGACCACGACCACCACAAAGACCGGGGCGACCGGGGTCACCACCACGACCACCCAAACATCCACGACCGCACCAAATTCGCAGGATTTCACCTACCGCACCACGGAACCGGGCGTGGGAGTCGCCTACGCGCAACACCTCCCGACCAATACGGACCTCGCTGCAAAATACGGCCACGATGTTTCCAGCCGCGGCATTCTCAGCGACCGTCTGAGCCTGGAGTTTTCGCAGGAACTTGTCCGCAAAGATCCCATCTGGCTCCAGAAGACGCTCGTGGAAAAACAGGTCTGGCTGGAAAAACAGGCCCAGGCCTCGGTGGACCGGGAGTTTTGCTATCAGGTCAAGTCGGCCTACTATGCGGTGGTCGAGGCGCAACTCACCTTTGAGAACGCCCTGACACGCTTTGAGCAGGACAAGCAGTTTGCCGAAGAGAGCGAGCGGAAATACCAGTCGGGCATCATCGCGGAGTATGCCGTTCTCGATTACCGACGGGATTTTGAGCAGTCGCGGAACCGGATGGTCCAGCGCCGCAGCCTGCATGCGCGGGCACGGAATGAATTGCTCTACCTGCTCCAGATGCCGTTCGACAGCCGGGTGACATTTCAGGAAGTTCCCGAACCGGGAATCGACCCCGAACTCTGCGACATGCGCCGCATGATCGATTCGGGCATCCGCAGCGCCCTGCAGATTGCCCAGCTTCGCTACAACCTTTTCTCCAACGAGGAGAATCTCAAGTATCTGCGGAACAGCCTCCTGCCTTCGGTCCGCCTGCAGGCCGGAGCCAGTTGGTGGCAGACGATCGGGGATGCCGAACTCAACCCTGCGGCGGAGTTGCAGGGCCGGGACCTGAGCGCGGGACTCCTTGTTTCAATGCCCCTTTTTGGCGACCAATTCAACAAGGGAAACAACATCATGATCGAGCGCCTTGACCGCACGATCAACGAGACCGAGATCCAGGACCAGTTCCGCGAGACAGTCAAGGACGTCCGGAATTCCCTGATAACGGTGGACGAACTGCGCGAACGTCATGAAATCGCCCGGCGCATCCTCGAAACCAGCACGAGGGACTTCGAGTTGTCGCGGCTCCGCTTCGAGGTCGGCAACATCGGCTCCTGGGACATGATTCGCAGCAAGAACGAATATTTTTCGGCCCTGGACGATCTGGTCACTCTGCGCTATTCGCTGCTCCGGCGGCTGGCCGAGATCGAGCGAGACTATCCGTTTCTCTATGAAAAGGAACAGCCGAAGAAAGGCGGTGCCAGTTGACCCCGGCCGATGACAGCCGCCTCGTCGAGTTCAGGGAGCTGAAAAAAGTGTACTATCTGCCGGGGCTCGAAGTGCCGGTGCTCCATGGGATCGATCTTGCCATCCAGCGCGGGGAGTTTGCCGCAATCATGGGGGCCTCGGGTTCGGGCAAATCGACGCTCATGAACATCATCGGGTTCCTGGACCGGCCGACCACCGGGGCTTACCTCTTCAAAGGCGAGAACGTCACGGCGCTTGATGACGACGGGGAGTCGCGGATCCGGAACCGGGAAATCGGATTCATCTACCAGAATTTCAACCTGCTCCCGCGTTGCACGGCACTGGAAAACGTGGCGCTTCCCCTGTTTTACCGGGACGACGTGAAGGACGAGCAGGCGGCGATCGCGGAGGCTCTGGATGTCGTCGGGCTCAGCGACCGCGGTCACCACAAGCCGAACGAGCTCTCCGGCGGCCAGCGTCAGAGAGTCGCCATCGCCCGCGCCATCGTCGGAAAACCCTCGATTCTCCTGGCCGACGAGCCCACCGGGGCGCTCGACAGCAAGACAGGACGCGAAATCATGCAGTTGTTCCGCGACCTCCACAAGCAGGGCTGCACCATCATCATGGTCACCCACGACAGGCAGGTCGCCTCGAATTGCGAACGCATCATTGAAATCAAAGACGGACGGATCACCGCCGACAGCAGCCCATGAAGAAAAAGAAACTGATCATCATCATTGCCCTGACGGTCGCCGTCATCATCGGCGCAGTCATTTTCAGCGGGGCAGGGGGAGGACGTCCGATCGAGTTGACCTGCGCGGTGCCCGTCCAGAAAGACGTCGTGATCGAGCTGGTTGAAAACGGAATGCTGGAAGCCGAGACGGCGACCCATATCGCCGCTCCGAATGTCAACCAGGAAAGAAAGCTCACCGACCTCATTCCGGAAGGAACCATTGTCAAAAAAGGCGACGTTCTCGCGAAGTTCGACACCGCGAAACTGGAGGAACTCCTCGAAAATCTCGAACGCAGCGGGCTTCACTCCCGGCGGAAGGACATCGAGATGGAGGAAGAAATCAAGATTGCCGACCTGAATGCCGCCCACCAGACGGCGATCGAGAATGCCAAGCTGGCGGAACTCACATTCAAGAGCATGGCCTACGCGGCGAAGCTCGACCGCGATGCGGCGGAGGCCCGCCTCAACAACTCCAAAAACGAAATCAAGGTCGCCGCCAACCGCGTCAAGCAGGAGGAAAACCGGCGCGATGTGCAACTGCGGCAGGCGGATGACCTCATCGCGGAAAACGACCGCAAGATCGAGGAGACAAAGCAGGCCATCCAGGATTTCACGGTCACCGCGCCCGAGGACGGCATCGTGGTGTATCCGCTCATCAAGGTCAGCGGACTCACCCGCAAGGCCCAGATCGGCGACCAACTCTACAAGGCGCAGATTTTCCTCATCATTCCCAACCTCTTCAAGATGACCGCCCAGCTCGAAGTCGCGGAGGAAGACATCCGTCGCGTCAAAATCGGACAGGAAGCGGGCATCATCCTCGAAGCCTTCAAGGACGCGCAGTTCACCGGGGACGTTTACAACATCGCCCCGCTGGCGCATGTGAAGGAGAACAACGAATTCATCAAGGTCTTCACCGTGGGCATCCGGGTGAAAGAGCGCGATCTGGAGCGGCTTCGCCCGGGGATGAATGCACGGGTCACCCTCCGGTTGGCCGCCCATGAGAAGGCCTGGACGCTTCCGCTCAATGCCGTGATCAGCGAGGACGGCGCGACGGTCGTTTATGTTGAAAAAGACGGGGCAATCCGGACCGCCCCGGTCGAAGTGGTGGATTCCGGAAAGGATTTCGCCGTCGTATCCAAGCCGCCCGAAGGCCGGGTGATCGTCGCCGATGCCGCGCTGCGCGAATACCTCTCCGATCCCGGCCGGGCTTCCCGCAAGATCCAATGGAAGGAGGCGGGAGGGTCATGATGCGGTTTCTGCGCTACCTGCTGCTGGCCCGGCGCACCCTCATCGAACACAAACTGCGTTCGCTTCTCACGGTGCTGGGAATCATTTTTGGCGTGGCGGCGGTGATTGCCATGACCGCCATCGGCGAGGGAGGAAAAGAGGAGGCCCTGCGGGAAATTTCCCGGATGGGAATCCAGAACATCTTCGTCCGCGACCTTCTCGAAGTCCGCCGCAGCGTGGCGGAAAAAGGCGGCTATGTTTCCGACGGGCTCAATCCCGGCGATCTCGAGGTCATCAAGCGCAGCATCCCGAACATCACGCTCGTGGCCCCGGTGCTGGAGAAGGAACTATTTGTCCAGACCGACCACTTCCGCGCGAAGAACTCCGTGCGGGGGGTGGACTCCGCATTCTTCGCGGTGCTTTCGCACAGGATCGACACCGGACGGCTGCTTTCGGACATCGATGTGCGGGACATCAAAAAGGTCTGTGTGCTGGGCCGGGACATGGCCGTGCGCCTTTTTCCCCAGAGCCGCGCCCTTGGCGGCCAGGTGCGCATCAACGGCCAGGGGTTCCAGGTGGTCGGGGTGCTGGGCAGCCAGCCGGGATATGACAACGACATCTACATCCCGCGGACATCACCGGTCCTGTCCGAGCACATCGAGGGCTTTGAGCCGCCCTTCACTCTCGCAATCCTGCAGGTTCCGGCGGTGCCGCTCATTCCGGCGGCGGCTTCCCTGACCGGGAACATCCTGTCCCGGCGGCATCTGGGCGTGGCCGACTTCGAACTCGTCGTGCCGGAGGCTCTCTTCCGCCAGCAGGAAAGGACCCGGAATCTTTTCAACAGCATCATGATCCTCATCACCGGCATCTCACTGGTGGTCGGCGGCATCGGCATCATGAACATCATGCTGGCCTCCGTGCTCGAACGAACAAAGGAAATCGGCATCCGCCGAGGGGCGGGGGCAACACGCCTGGACATCCAGATGCAATTCCTGGCCGAAGCCGTGGTGCTCACGGCCGCCGGCGGGGTCATCGGCGTGGTCCTTGGGGTCGGCCTCACATGGACGATCGCCGCGGCCACCGGTTGGAAAACCCAGATCCCCCCACTGGCCGTCCTCGTGGCTTTTTCCTTCTCGGTCATCATCGGGGTCGTTTTCGGGTATTATCCGGCGAAAAATGCGGGGCAACTCGACCCGATCGACGCCCTCCGCTATGAGTAGGAAAACCGCCGTGGTGCTTGGGGTGGTGCTGGTCGTGACGGGAGGGCTGATCGCGCGTTCCGTGAAATGGTTCACTCCTCCGCCTCCCCTGCTTGTCGAGGTGAAGAAGGCTCCGTTCCAAGAGATCATCAAGCTCCGCGGGCACATCGAACCCCAGCGGTTCGAAGACATCCAGGCTCCGACGTCTGCCAGTGACCGGCAGTTGATCCAGATTTCCCCCGAAGGTTCCTTCGTGCGCGCCGGAGAAGTGGTTGCCGAATTCGATCCGGGCCCTCTCCTCCTTTACATGGAATCTCTCAAGGAGCAACTGAAGGACCTGGACATGTCGAAAGAGGAATTGGAAGTCCTCATGGACTCGCGGATCTTCGAGGAGAAGGTTGGCGTCCGTTCCAGCAAGGAGAGCCTCACTCTCGCAGAAATCAAAAATCAGACACTGAGTTACGAAGCCGGCCTCCGGCGTGCGGGGAGCACGGTGGAGCTCAACCTCGCCAAACAGAAAGTCAAAGCGGCTGTCGGACGTGTCGGCCAGGTCGAGCGCCAAAAGGAACACCGCCTCGCGGAACGGGTGGAAAAGGCCGAACGGCTCCTCGACCGGCTTTCGGATGCCGAAGCCCAGTTGGCCCAATATACCGTGACCGCCAATGCGGATTCGATCGTGATCCATCCTCCCATTCCCATTGCCGGGGAACTGAGAAAAGTGGAGACCGGCGACTACCTCGCCCGCGGACAACCGTTTCTCCGGCTCCCCGATCTCTCGTCCCTTGTCGTGCGCGGATTTCTGGAGGAAGGCGATGTACAGCGTGTCCTGCCCGGTCAGAAAGCCCGCATCCACCCCGTGGCCCATCCTTCCGTGACATTGGATGGCGAGGTTCTGTCGGTCAGCCGTGTGGCCACCCTGTTGCCCGGCCGTGCCACCCGGCAGTTTTTTGAAATGGCCGTGAAATTCGATGCCGGCGACTGCGCCGAGCTGCTCAAGGTGGGCATGGTCGTCGAGGTCTCCATCCTTATCAAAGATCACGGTCCGGTTTTCGCCATCCCGAGAGATCTGGCGGTTCCCGTGGAAGACGATTGGCAGGTGGAGCAGGCGGGCGATCCTCCCCGTCCCGTCCGTCTCGACCGGACAACCGCCATCGGCG
This sequence comes from uncultured Chthoniobacter sp., assembly GCA_964585615.1. Lineage (GTDB taxonomy): Bacteria > Verrucomicrobiota > Verrucomicrobiia > Chthoniobacterales > Terrimicrobiaceae > QYQL01. The sequence goes on from CAZPEN010000007.1 coordinate 72,702, forward strand.
ACTACCTCCTTGCTCCGGAGTGGCCGACCGGCGGAGACACAAACCAGGTCACTTTGGTCTATGAATTCAAAAAACCGAACTGACGTGTCCGTTCCCAAAAAAAGCCGCGTGCCGTGGAGGTGGTTGTTGCCCGGCACCGTCGTGGCAGGGATTGGGGCCGTGATCTTTTTTCAACAGGGCACCGCCGCCGGGCATCGCCTTGTTTGTCCCATCCAGGCCACCCCCTTTCTCGAAACCCTCGGGGTGTCCGGGGAAGTCGATACCGACGGATTCCAGGAAGTCCGGGCCCCGGAAGCCCCCTACGACCGGCAGGTCACCTGGCTGGCTCCCGAAGGGCTGGCAGTGAAGCAGGGCGACATCATCGCGCAGTTCGACATCGCTCCCGCCCAGGAACATCTCGAATGGGAAGAAGACCGGGTGGACGCTCTGGAAGATGTTCAGGAGACGGAGACCATCACCTGGGACATCAATCTTTCCACGGAGAAAGTCCGCAAAGATCAGCGTGAGGAAACCCTTCAAAGCGCCCGGATGCGCAAGGAAGGGAGCTTGATCGAACCGCCCCTGCCGCGCGAGATCAGCGAACTCAAATTCGGCGTCGCCAACCTGACCGTGGATGAGGCCGCCCGCCGGATCAAACAATTGGAAAGAATGAGCGCCGTTGAACTCTCCCGGCGAAAACACCACATCAAATACCGGGAAACCCGGGTGGACCGCGACAAAGCCTACCTGGAAACCTATGTGGTCCGCTCCCCCGTGGACTCCGTGATCCTTTATCCGCCGATTCCGCTGGCCGGGGGAGTTGTCCGGAAAGTCGAGGCGGGCGACTACCTGGAACGCGAACAGGTTTTCGGTCGCCTGCCCGATTTCTCCTCGCAGGTCGTTCGCTTGAAAATCCCCGAGAGGGCGATCCAGAAAGTTGCGGAAGAAGCCACCCTCACGTTCCGCGCCCGCGCCTTTCCCGGCGAACAGTTTCAGGCCAAAGTCGTCTCCATTTCCAAACTGGCTTTTGAGAGTACAAACCACCCCCACCAAAAATTCTTCGATGTTGTCGCCGAAATCCTCCCGGGAAACGGCTCGGAGAAATTGAGTCCCGGCATGGTGGTCGAAGCCGGATTCCCCGTCCATGACCACGGGATCGTCTTTGCCATTCCAAAGGATCTTGCCAAAAAGAACATGGAGGGCGCTTACCTCCTCCCCGTCGAAACTCCGGATGGAAAAACCCGGACCGTTTCTCTCCGCGAAGGGGTCACGGAGCTGGAGGATTACCTTCTCGTCCCCCCCCGCCTCCTCGACAACAGCGGAACGATCCGGGAAATCCGCGTCATTTACTCCCCGGAGGAGAAATAGAACCGCTTCGCGACCTGTGATGGGCCGCAGACATCCCCGTGTCCACTTTTGGAGCTTTGTCAGCACTTCATCCACTTTTTCCCATGCGGCATGGCTCCCCTTCAGGTGGAGTGACCCCTTCCTGCCGTTGGAGACCACGATGCCGAAACCTTTCTCAAAAAAATCCGGAATCCTGCTTGCACCCGGTCCGGGACCGGACATAATGACCAGTTCCAGTTTTTCAAGCCATGAGCATCATTGAGAAGATCGAAAGCGAGCAGTTGAAGAAGGACGTCACGGACTTCAAAGTCGGAGACACCGTCAAAGTCCATACCCGCGTCGTCGAAGGCGACAAGGAACGCATCCAGATTTATTCCGGCATCGTGATCGGCCGCAAGGGCGTTGGCTTGAATGCCAATTTCACCGTCCGCCGTGTTTCCTACGGCGAGGGTGTCGAGCGTGTGTTTCCCTTGCACTCCCCGCGTATTGCGAAAATCGAGATTGACCGCAAGGGAGCCGTCCGCCGTTCCAAGCTGAACTTCCTGCGCGACCGCAAGGGCAAGTCGGCCACGACGGTGAAGGAAAAAGCCGACCGGGCATAAAATGCCCTGCTCTTTTGAGCAGGAGATTCTTCTTTCCTCGCGCGGGGTTTTTCCCGTTGCGGGCATTGATGAAGCCGGGCGCGGCCCCCTGGCCGGCCCGGTTGTGGCGGCAGCCGTTGTGCTGCCTCTGGAATTCCAGCCGCAGGGTCTTGACGACTCGAAGAAGCTGACTCCCGCCAAACGGGAAAGTCTCTACGCGCTTCTCACCGGCACCCCGGGAATCCTCTGGGCTTCAGCCCACCTCGACAACCGGGAAATCGACCGCTGGAATATTCTCGGGGCCACCCACCGCGCGATGCGCCTGGCCTTTCTGGCTCTGGCCCCCCGTCCGGTTCATGCCTTGATCGACGGCCTGCCGGTGCCGAATTTCCCCTGCCCCCACACGGCATTGGTCAAAGGGGACGGACTCAGCCTGAGCATCGCCGCAGCAAGCATCATCGCCAAAGTCGAACGGGATCAGGTGATGAATCAACTGGATCTTCAGTATCCGGAATACGGATTTTCCCGTCATAAAGGCTATCCAACGCCCGATCATCTTGCCAAACTCCGCGAGCATGGCCCCTGTCCGGTTCATCGCCGAAGCTTTTCGCCGGTTGCGCAATCCGAACTCTTCTGAGGCCCCCCATCTCCGCCTCGGACGCCGGGGCGAAGACATGGCCGCCCGACATTTGCGCCGGAGCGGCTACAAGATCCTCCGGAGAAATTTCCGCGCTCCCCGGGGTGGCGAAGTGGATCTCATTTGCCGACATGGGAAGGAATTGGTTTTTGTCGAGGTGAAGACCCGTTCCCGCGAGGATTTCGGCAGGCCGTTCGATGCCGTGGACAAAAAGAAACGTCGCCTGATCACCCGCGGTGCCATGCAGTGGCTTCGGATGCTTGACATGCCGGACATCACATTCCGGTTCGACGTCGTGGAAGTCATCTCCCCGCCCTCCGGGGAAGTTCGGATCATCGAGAATGCCTTCCAGCTTCCCGATGACTTCTCGTATTGAACCGGCACTCCGCTTCTGTATTCCGGGCCTGCCCCCGGTCACGAAGCCGGCTTGTCGCAGAGTTCATGAAGCGTCCGGGCATCTTCCCGGAATTGCCCGGGATCATCTCCCTTCACAAACTCCAGAAGAAAGGAGCTCTCTTTGTTCTCTTTCCTTAGTTCCGCGACATAGGCACTCCACCGGTCACGCCCCTCCGCAAGCGGGAGCCGGCAGGTCGGGTCCGGCCACCAGTGGAATGCATGGATGTGCTGAAGCCGCGGCAAAATGGCCCGGAGGCCGGCCAGGCATTCGGGCAAAGACCGCCCGTTCGGAGGCTGCCAGAGAGTTTTGATGAACGGATGCATGGTCTTGTCGAGCAACTCCAGTGTGGATTCCATCGTGTCGGTCAATGTTCCATCATGGAACTCGTAGGCGATAAGAATGTTTTTTGCGGCGGCGAGATCGGCACACCTCAGGGCGTCCTCCCCAACCGCCTTGCGTTCCGCAGGACCGGCTGCATCGGAGCCACTGGTGCCTGCCCAGACCCGGATAACCGGCGCCCCCAAAGCAACGGCACTGGCAAGAACAGAGGAAAAATCCGGCCCCCGGGAGGAACCCAGCCGGTAATAGGACCCATAAGCGGCCACGACAAGGTTTCCGGAACGGGTCATCTCGCCCACGGCAGCCGCGGTGTTCTCATCCCCCGGCGGAACATGGACATCCCCGCCCCATTCGATTTCCGACAAACCGGCTTCCCGGCATAGACGGATAATTTCCCCCGGGGAGAGCTTTCGAAAAGTGACAGAAACAAGGCCCGTTCTCATGGGGCAAGTCTAGGCCATTCGATCAGGATGTTCACGCGCAATCGCACAATGGGGAAGCCGTCGGGAAAAAGCCTCTTTTCTCCCCTTGATCCATGCGCTCCATTGAATCAAGTTGCCGCAACAGACGACTTGTCCGACATTTCCGACTTGTGACCAGGAAAACTCCAGCAAAAAAACGCCCCGCCAAGTTGAAGGCCATCGTGAATGCCATCCAGTTTTACGATGGTGACAAGCTGGGGTTTCCTCTGGCCGAATACCGGGGCAGGGGGCAGTTTCAAGGCATCAACAAAGGGGATACCGTGGATGGCGCGTGCTGGCCCCCAATCAACGGACACAAGAAATACGCCAAAATTTACAGGGTGACATCCATCCGCCACACGATCGAGGAGAAGAGGGATGGCACCATCAAGCATCTCAAAAGCGTTTTTGTTGAGCCTGTCGTGTGACTTCTCCTTCCTCGCAAAGTTTTTGAAAAAGCCCCATGCTGAGGCTCACACCATGGATGGCCGAATAAAACAGACAACCGGGGAGATCTTTTTCGGCCTTGCCGCCTGGGCGGGCGCGGCGGTTCTTTTCTGGAAGGTTCTGTGGTGGCTGGCGGGAACGGCTCTGGCCCGCGAACAGATTTCCCACGCGGCGGTGGTCCTGTTTTTCGGTCTGGTCTTTCTTTTCCGGGAGCAGGCGAAACCGCATCCGCCCGTCTTGCGCTTTGGGCGTCGGGCGGGGATCTTTTATACAGGAGCCTGCCTTTGCGCTGCCCTGGCTGCTTTTTTCCATCAACCTCTGCTCATGGTCGGCGCACTGGGTTTTCTGGCCGGAGCGGTTCTGCTGTTTGTCTTCGGGGATGCGGTCTTCCGTCCGGCTCTCGGCTTCGGACTGGCATTTTCCGGCTTCACCCTCCTGTCGGTTCTCTTTCCCCTGGCCGACTGGCCGCTTCGCCTGCTGGCCGGGAAAACTGCCGCGTGGTTCCTGTCGCTGCTCGGAGATCCAGCCGGACTCGGCCTTGCGGGGGAACCTCCCAAACTCATCCTTGTCCATGCCGGAAGGCCGTTTGAAGTGGCCACGGAGTGCAACGGTTTCGGCATCATCAGCGGTTGCCTTTTGCTCGCACTGCTGCTGGTCTTCAGCCATCGCCTGCGGCTGGTGGACAAGATCATCGCCCTTGTCCTCGCTCCCCTGCTCGGGCTTTTCTCCAATGCCCTTCGGATCCTGCTCATTGTCCTGTTGGCCCCGATGGCAGGAACGCATTACCTGCTCATGCACGAAGCGGTCGGCATTTTTCTTTTTCTGGGAACCCTCATCGGGCTCTGGTGGCTCGTGGCGGGGCTCCCGGAAATTTCTGGAAGAAAAACGGACGATCAGATGAAGTCCGACATCTCGTAAAGCACCGGATCCTTCACCGGTTGCCTGCCCCGTGCACGCGCTGCCCCGACGTCCCCGGCTTCCTCCCCGCCCGGCAGATTCTCCATTCCCTCAAAGGCATCGCCAAATTCCTCCTCCAATTTCTCGGGATCTTCCCCGGCTTCGAGGCGGCGGATCATCTGCTCCATCTCCCCCGGCATGGATTGACCGGTCGCCTCGGTCATTTTCCGCATCATTCGTCCCAGAGCCCGGGGATCGGGGTTGGACTCGTCCATGGCTGCCATCTCACTCTGCATCTCGGCCATCACGCGTTCCATCCGGGGGTCTGCGGCATCCCCCGGCACGGTGCCCTTTTCAACAGCCCGGCCGGTGACGGCAAAACGGGAAATCATCCGCTCCATCCGCGCTCCCGCTTTGTCCGGGCAACGGGGCGTCTTCCGCCCCTGGGCAAGGGTGCGGGCGAAAAACGAATAAACCTTGTTCGTGTCCGGTGAGTAAAATTCGTGAATCGGCATGCCCGGAAATTAAAAAAAACCGGGGGAGGCGTCAAATCAACGCGGGCTCAGGGGATGGGGAATGTCCGGCAACACGGCTTTCTCGGCGATCTCCACCTCGCGCTCCATGCCCAGAAGTTCCAACAAAACTGTCACCCGTGCGCGGGCCGGCATCACCGAAGTCACCACCGCCCGGATGCCCTGAAACGGCCCCTCCACCAACCGGACTTCCTCACCGACCGACAGATGCGTGGGAATCTCCACAACCTCCCCGCCGGCGACAGCCTCCCGCAATTCGCGGATCACTTCCTCCGGCACGATCACCGGCGGTCCCCCGAAGGATATGATCGTGGAAACACCGTTTGTCGAACGCACCAACCGGTATTGCCCGGCATAACAAAACCGGGCAAAAAGATACCCGGGAAACATCGCCTCGGTCACCCGAACCCGACCGCTTTTCCGCGCCCGGTCAAACCGCAGCAACGGGCAAAAAACCTCCACTCCCACCTCGTTGACCAGGGCTGCCTTGGCAGACTGCTCCTGGCGTGGGCGCGTCTTCACACAATACCAATGAATGTTTTCTTCTGTCATCAGCGGGTGGCGCATTCTGCCCGATCCATTCGCCATGACAAGCCTCCAGCAATGTGACGGAATCGTAACATTTCCCCTGTTTTCTCCTCCGCGGAAATGTGAATAACTTGTCAATAAATCATGAAATACTATCGCACCGGATGGATTTCGGATGTTCACCTGGGCACACGGGGCAGCCAGGCGGACGCCCTGCTGGAGTTTCTCAAGGACACGGAATTTGAGACGCTCTATCTCGTCGGGGATTTGATCGACATCTGGGCTCTCCGGCGGAACATCTACTGGCCGCAGTCACACAACGACGTCATCCAAAAACTCCTGCGCAAAGGCCGCAAGGGCACGGAGATCATCTACATCGTGGGAAATCACGACGAATTTTTGTCCGGATTTTTCGGTTCCTATGCAAGTGTCAGCCTTCAAAAGAACGCCCTTCACACCACTGCCGATGGCCGCCGCCTGTTGGTGATGCACGGCCACGAACTCGACACCGTTGTCCAGAACCTCGGCTGGCTCGCTCATGTTGGGGACATCGGTTACACCGTCCTGCTCCGCTGCAACGGTCTCGTGAACTTCTTCCGCCAGGCCTTCGGCCTCGGGCACTGGTCGCTCAGCGCCTACGTGAAGGCCGAGGTGAAGAATGTCGTGAGCTTCATCGGCCAGTTCGAGGAATCTGTCGTCCGGTATGCGAAGGACTACGATGTCGACGGCGTCCTCTGCGGCCACATCCACACTTCCTCCGTCCGGGACATCGGCGGCATCCAATATTACAACACCGGCGACTGGGTGGAAAGCTGCACGGCCATCGTGGAACACTACGACGGTCGCATGGAACTCATCCACCCGGAAAAGGAAGTCCCTGTGACGGAATTGGTTTCCTCCACGTCCCCTCAATCAATCCCGGAACCCGCAGGGACATAGTCTCCGCCGGAGATAAAAATCACTGTCTGGCTTTCAAAAGCAGGACAGGAATGTCCACGCGGTGCCGCACTTTGTCGGCCGTGCTGCCATAGATCAGGTCACCGACAAACCGGTGCCCGTGCGTGGACATGGCGATGAGATCCACCCGGTGCTTTTCCGTGAATTTTACGATCTCGTCCGCCGGTTCGCCCATGGCCAGCACGTTTTCCACGGAAAATCCGTCGGCCCGGAGTTCCAGCGTGCGGCGTTCCAGATACGCGCGGTCTTCCCGCATCTCCTCGCTCTCCGCGAGCCTGAGCTGTTCGTAATTCCGCGCCACCCAACCGTTGGCGACGTGGATGAGCACCAACCGCGCACCGGTCAGCCCGGCCAGCGACTTGATGTGCGTGAGAATGGTCTCGTCGGCGGGAGTGTTCTCCAGGGGAATCAGGATCGTGTGATACATGGGGGGATGATTATTCGAGGGGAAGCCCGATCACTCCATAGAAGGCCCTGCGGACCGGCTCCGGAGCAAAGGTGTCGAAAAGCAGCTTCAGGTTGAGGGTAATGATCACGATCGCCGTCGTCCATCCCAGGATCGAAATCCACAGCGGATTCGAAAATTCCCCCATCTTCGCCTTCTCGCAGGTGAAACGCATGAGCGGCCACACGGCAAATCCCAGCTGCATGCTCAGGATCACCTGGCTCGCCACCAGAAGATCGGTCGTCTTGCTTTCCCCGAAGTATCCAATGATGCACACCGCCGGAATGATCGCGATGGCCCGGGTGATCAGACGCCGCAACCACGGGGTGATGCGGAAATTCAGAAACCCCTCCATGACGATCTGCCCGGCCAGGGTTCCCGTGAGCGTGGAATTCTGGCCCGAGGCCAGCAGTGCTACTGCAAACAACGTGCTCGCCACCCCCACTCCCAGCGTCGGACTCAGCAGCCGGTAGGCATCCTGGATCTCCGCCACATCCCGGTGCCCGTTCCAATGGAATGCCGCCGCCGCCAGGATCAGAATGGCCCCGTTGATGAAGAGCGCGAACATCAGCGCGGCCGAGGAATCGATCGTGGCAAATTTGATCGCCTCCCGGCGACCTTCCGGCGTGCGCTCAAACATCCGCGTCTGCACAATCGAGGAATGCAGGTAAAGATTGTGCGGCATGACCGTCGCCCCGAGAATGCCGATGCTCACGTAGAGCATCTCGTGATTGGTGAGGATTGCGGAACTGGGCACAAACCCGAGCATCACTCCGGCAAGGCTCGGTTTGGCAAAAAACAGCTCCGCCGCAAAACAGGCCCCGATCGTCGCGATGAGGGTGATCACCAGCGCCTCCACATACCGGAACCCCTTGTTCTGGAGATACAGCACGGCCAGCACATCCAGACATGTGATGATGCATCCCCACACCAGAGGGATGCCGAACAACAACTGGAGCGCGATCGCCGATCCCACCACCTCCGCCAGATCACAGGCCGCAATGGCCAGCTCGCACAACACCCACAGGAACCACACCACCGGCCTGGGATAATGGTCCCGGCACGCCTGGGCCAGATCCCTCCCGGTGACCACCCCCAGCTTCACGCAGAGATGCTGGAGCAGAATCGCCATCAGATTCGAAATCAGAATCACCGACAACAGCGTGTAACCAAACTGTGCGCCGCCAGCCAGGTCGGTTGCCCAGTTGCCGGGATCCATGTAGCCCACCGCCACCAGAAATCCCGGCCCCGCAAAGGCCAGCATCTTCCGCCAGAAAGAAGCCTTCCCCGGGACAAAAATACTGCGGTGAACCTCGGGCAGGCTGACCTCCGCAACCTGCCGTTTCCAAGCCTCGGTGTCCGTGAGGGGATTTTCCACTTCGCTCTTCATCATGCGGTTTTCAGGTTTCAAAAAAATTCTCCGGATTTCCTATTGTAGCATAAGCTACAATATGATGTTGATGCTAGATCCGGAATCCCGGTGTTGTCAACCGTCTTTCTTTGTAGGAAAAACAACCGATGGCTTCGAACCGGAAGAAAACCCCATCCCCCCCGCTCCCTGCAGGCAGTCTGGAAACCGCCGCGTACCAGCAGCAGACACGGCTCCAGCACGCCCAGGAACGGGCGCAGGATTACGTGGAGGCCATCGCGGATCTCATTGACAACCGGGGCGAAGCCCGGGCGACGGATCTCGCCAAGTCCCTGGGAGTGACCCATGTCACGGTGATCCGCACAGTGCAGCGTCTGCAGCGGGAGGGGCTGGTGACCACACAACCCTACCGTTCGATTTTTCTGACCGAGGCCGGACGACGCCTGGCGGGCAAGGCGCGGGCGCGACACGAAAAGGTGGTGGCCTTTCTGGAAGCCCTCGGGGTGTCGCCGACAACGGCCCGGGCGGATGCCGAGGGAATCGAGCATCACGTCAGTGACGAGACACTCTCGGCCATGGAGAGATATCTGGGGGAAAAATTCCGGACTGCCGGACGGATGCCCAAAAAATCTTCAAAGGTCGCGGGTACACTGTCCCCGTGATTCGGCAGGGCATCCGCCAAGTGCCGACCCTTCCCCGCAGAGATCCCGCCGCATGAATTTTCCGATTTGGGAGAAAATCCAAACGGCGACAAAAAGGATGTCATCACCGATGAAGAAAGAAAGCCTTCTGCTTTTCCTGCCACGCATCCTTTCATTCGGAATCAATTCGGGGAGGGGATTTTGATTCCCCGGAACGGTTTTCTTGACCGTGCGGGGTGTTCAAAGCTAGAGTGAGCGTGCTGTTGGTGTCCAACCGTGGGTTTCAATGGCATGATTCTGCATCCAATGAACATGACCGCCTCCCATAGGAAATTGTTGGTGGTGGACGACGAACCGCTGGTGCGGCAGACATTGGATTTTTGTCTGCGGGATGACTACGAGGTCGTGGCCGTTTCTTCCGGTGAAGAGGCTCTGGAGGCGGTTCGCAGGGAGCCGTTTCCTGTGGTGATTCTCGATCTGTGCATGGAAGGACTTTCGGGAATCGAGACCCTGAAGAAATTGAAGGAAATCCGGGAAACGCAGAATGTCATCATCTTGACTGCCTATCAGACGGTGGAGAGTGCGGTGAGCGCGGTCAATCTCGGGGCCTTTTGCTATCTCACGAAGCCCTTCGAGCAGGCGCGTCTGCGGGAGGCGGTGGCGCGGGGATTCGACGCATTCGACCACCAGGTGACTCGGGAACGGGAACTGAAAGAACGTCTCATTCACGTTCACGACGCCTTTTTTTCGCTGCTGTGCCACGAGTTCAACACCCCGATGAATATCGTCCTCGGGTTTTCGGACCTGCTTGCCGCCTCTGTAACGGATCCCGAGCAGAGCAGTTGGGTCGAGGAGATCCGAAGATCCGGCACCCAGCTTCACGAGATCCTCATGGAAATCGTGGACTACACCGCCGCTTCCCACCATGCCATTTCCGGAAAACAGTCCATTTTCAATGCAAAGGAATTACTGGCCCCGCTGGCATCCCATTTCCTGTCGCAGGACATTGTTGTGGAGTTTGCCGAAGGCTGCTCGCCCACCCGCCTGCTCACGGGCCCTTCGGAATCGGTGGTGATGCTCACCAGAAAACTGATCAGCATGGCTGCTCACAACGGCTCCCGGCATGTGGGCGTCACGAGTTGGGTGGATGCGATCGATGACGGACAGAAGGCCCTCTTGAACATCGAAGTCACCGGCACCGGGCTTTCCCGGAACTCCCTGGCTCCGGGGGATATGGCAGAATTTTTCGAGCCCTTCCAATCTCCGGGAAAAGAGGCCCGCCGTCAGCGGATGGCTCCCGGACTGGAACTCGCCACCAGCCGAAAAATTGCCGAGTATGCCGGTGGAACCGTCGAGATTTTTCCTGTGGAAAAGGACGAACTCGGTTTGATCGCAAAAATTCCCGTGCAGCTGTATTCCGGGAGCTAAAGCGCCGGGGGGGGCGGAATCCGGGCGTTCGTCCGTGGTGGTGGAGGAGTTTTTCCACCTTGATTCTCGACAGGGGAGGCCGGGAGCGGATAAGCAATTTTCATGGATATTTTGAGTGTGCTGTTTGATCCAGGGGTTTTTCTCGTTTGGACGTCCCTGGCGAAGACGATCGGGCTTCTGGCCGTGATTTTGGGTCTCGTTTCCTATACCGTTTATGCCGAGCGCAAGGTTTGCGCCTGGATTCAGGACCGTGTCGGGCCGAACCGGGTGGGGATTCCGATGACGCTTCTTGGCTTGAAGAAGGATATTCCGTTCCTCGGGCTGGGGCAGCCGATCGCTGATGCCCTCAAGCTCCTGTTGAAGGAAAATTTCATCCCGGCAAGCGTCAACAAATTCTACTACTACATTGCCCCGAAGCTTTCGATGATCCCTCCGATCCTGGTGCTGGCCGTGCTGCCGTTCGGATCTTCGCTTTTCGGGGTTCCAATGGTGATTGCGAACGTGAACATCGGAGTGCTTTACGTCTTTGCCGTGTCCTCGCTCGGGGTTTACGGGATCGTGCTGGCCGGCTGGGCGTCGAATTCCAAGTATCCGTTCCTGGGGGGCATCCGGTCCTCCTCGCAAATGATTTCCTACGAGCTGGCGCTTGGGCTGTCGGTGATCCCGGTTTTCATGATCTGTGGGACGCTGAACCTGCCGGAGATCGTCAACTGGCAGGTGCAAAACGGCTGGCTGGTGGCCCCATGGTGGCCGAAGGGACTGGATTGGGCAATGATCCTCTCCGGCAATTGGGAGGCCATCGGGGCCGCGTGCGTGGCGGGTTTTTCCTGGCAGCGCCTTCTGCTCTGGATCCCGATGCTGATCTCTTTCCTGGTCTTCCTCATTGCGATGTTCGCCGAGACGAACCGGCTGCCTTTCGACCTTCCGGAGGCCGAGCAGGAATTGGTCGGCGGATATCACACCGAGTATTCCTCGATGGGGTTCGCCCTGTTTTTTCTGGGGGAATATGCCGCGATGATCTCGGGGTCGGGGGTCATCGTCACCCTGTTCCTTGGCGGGTGGAGCCTGCCGCTTGTGCCCGATGGTTCGGCGCCGGGGTTGCCGGGGGTGGTGTTCGGGCTCATCAATATCGGGGTCTTTTTTGCCAAGGTTTGCGTGTTGCTTTTTGTGTTCATCTGGGTGCGCTGGACGCTCCCGCGTTTCCGCTACGACCAGTTGATGAAACTCGGCTGGTATTTCTTCTTCGAGCTGGCGCTGGTGAACATCTTCATCACCGCGTTTGTCGTGGCCTACCTGCGTTGACATGAAAATTTTGCGTCCCAAGGACCGGGGTTATGAAAAATCCCTCGCTTCGCTGAACCGCCGCGCGATTCCGGATCCGGAAGTCCGTGCAACCGTCGGCGAAATCATCGCGGCGGTGGAAAAGGAAGGCGACGGAGCCCTCCTGCGTTACACAAAGAAATTCGGGGGACCGTCACTTGCGGCCACACAGATTCCCGTGGCTCCGGCAGAGACGGCCCGTGCGCTTGCGGAGCTTCCCGCTTCGACCCGCCGCGCGATTTCCGCCGCCCGCGCGAACGTTCGCAATTTTGCCCGCCGCAGCATGCGCAAGAGCTGGTTCATGAAAAACCGGCAGGGTGCGGTGGTGGGCGAGCGGTTCGACCCGTTCCAGAGGGTTGGGATTTACATTCCCGGCGGCAATGCGCCGCTGGTTTCCTCCGCGGTGATGACCTGCACGCTGGCTTCCGCGGCCGGGGTGCGGGAGATTGTCGCCGTGACCCCCGCCGGACCCGATGGCAGCGTGCATCCGGCCCTGCTGGCAGCCCTGGCGGAGTGCGGAGCCACGGAGATCTACCGGGTCGGCGGTGCCCAGGCGGTGGCCGCCCTTGCCTGCGGGACAAAAACCATCCGGCCGGTTCAGAAAATTTTCGGTCCCGGCAATGCCTACGTCGTCGAGGCCAAGCGCCAGATGTTCGGACGTGTGGCGGTCGATCTTTTGCCCGGTCCGAGCGAGGTGCTGGTGATCGCGGACAAGTCGGCGAATCCGGCCTGGATTGCCGCCGATCTTCTCGCGCAATCCGAGCACGGGCACGGGAGCGAGGCGATTCTGCTCACGGATTCCGCGAAGGTTCTTGCCGCAGTGGAAAAAGCCGTCGCCAGGCAGGTCAAGCTGTCCCGGCGTCCGAAAGAACTGGCCGTGGCACTCAAGAATGCAACCCTTGTCCTGGTGAAAGACCTGGAGCAGGCGATTTCCTTGGCGAATGCCTATGCTTCCGAGCATGTTTCGATTGCGACCGAACATCCCGGTGAAATTGCGCTTCATCTCACAACCTCCGGGGCCATTTTCCTGGGGGGGATCTCTCCGGTTGTCGGTGGGGATTTCCTGGCCGGCCCCAGCCACGAGCTGCCGACGGGGGGCGCGGGAAAATCCTTTGCCGGACTGACCGTGGACCAATTCCAGCGCCGCACGAGCGTGGTGATGTTCGACGAGCCGTCGCTTCGCGCGTCCCTGCCGTATCTGGAAACATTCAGCGCCATCGAGGGGCTCGACGCGCACGGACGTTCCGCGCGGATCCGCCTGGAGAAATGATCTGGAGGATCCGCGGACGCGACCACGATCTTTCGCGGCGCGGGTGGATTCTGGGGGTGCTCAATGTGACACCGGATTCCTTTTCCGACGGGGGGCAATATTTTTCTCCCGAGGCGGCCATCCGCCATGGGCTCCACATGGCATCCGAAGGGGCCGCGGTGCTTGATGTGGGGGGAGAAAGCACAAAACCGGGGGCGTTCCCCGTGCCTGCGGAAGAGGAACTGGAGCGTGTGATTCCGGTCATCCGGGGCCTGCGGGCGACGAACGGGGATTTTTTGATTTCCATCGACACCTCCAAGGCGGTTGTGGCGGAGGCGGCACTGGAGGCGGGGGCGGATATCATCAATGACATCACGGGCCTGCGGGGCGATGCCGGAATGGCCGGCTTGGTGGCCCGGCACGGGGCCGGGGTGGTGATCATGCACATGCAGGGCACACCGCGGACGATGCAGGCCGCGCCGCGCTATGACGATGTGGTCGCGGAAGTCGGGGATTTTTTTCGACAGGCGGTTGCCCGGGCGGTAGGCTGCGGGATTGACCCGATGAGCATTGCACTTGATCCCGGAATCGGATTTGGCAAGACCCCGGAGCACAACAGCCGGTTGCTCCGCGGTCTTTCCGCGTTCACCGGAGACGGGCGTCCGGTTCTCATCGGTGTTTCCCGGAAGTCGTTTCTCGGCTGGATTGCCGGGACACCCGACATGGCCGACCGGTTTTGGCCGGGGGTGGCCCTGACCAGTTTTTGCCGTGAACGCGGAGCTCGGATTTTTCGTGTTCACGATGTTCGACCCCATCTGGAGGCGCTTCGGATGACCGAGGCGATACTGGGCGATGCTTGAGGCGGCGGGATTGTTTTTGCGGGAGAATTGGACCTCGGGTGTCGAGATCATCATCCTCGCGGTCGTCCTCTACTACACCTATCTCTATCTTCGGGGGACCCACGGTGCGCGCATCCTCATCGGTCTTGCGCTTGTCTTTCTGACACTGACCCTTGTTTCCCAACTGCTCAACCTCATGGTGATTGGTTGGTTGTTGCGGAGCTTTTCGGGGTTCCTGATCATTGCTCTTGTCGTTATCTTCCACCCGGAGTTGCGCCGGGCGCTCACCGAGCTGGGGAGCCACCATTTTTTTACCTCCGCTTTCGAGGAACGGGAAACCATCGAGGAAATCACGGACACGGTCTTCGAGCTGGCCAGCAAGGGATTCGGGGCACTGATTGCCATCGAGCGCGAACTCAGTCTCAAACCCTTTGTGGAGACGGGGGTTCGTCTCGACAGCGAGTATTCCAAGGAACTCGTCCTCACTCTTTTCCAGCCGAAGACGGTCCTGCACGACGGGGGCCTGATCCTGCACAGCGACCGGATCGTGGCCGCCGCCTGCATTTTCCCGCTCACCCAGCGCGAGGATTTGGACCGCAATCTCGGGCTGCGCCATCGTGCGGGACTCGGGCTCAGTGAGGAATCCGATGCCGTGGCCATCGTGGTCTCGGAGGAAACCGGCCAGGTTTCCATCTGCCACAGCGGTCTTATTGAACGCAACCTGAGCGTCGAGAAATTTCGTCGCCGGCTCAGTCAACTCCTGCTCCATGACAAATATGAAAGAGAGGCTTCTCAACAACTGGACAGCGAAGGTCGCCTGCCTGATCCTGGCAACCGTTCTCTGGTATCTCATCAAGCAGAACGTGGAACGGACAAACTCCAGGTTTGAGTTTCCCCGTGACCGCGCCAACGAAACCGCACGACTTCTTCCTCCATCCCTCACCAATGAGCCAGCACCAACGAAAACTCTTCGGCACTGACGGCATCCGTGGCGTCGCCAACATCGAACCGGTCACGGCCGAGACCGCCCTCAAGCTGGGCCGGGCCGCCGCCCATGTCTTCACCTCGCTCGGAGGTCCGGGCCACCAACCCGGCAGCCGCCGCAAGGTGGTCCTCGGAAAAGACACCCGGCTTTCGGGCTACATGCTGGAAAATGCAATGGTTGCGGGGCTCACCTCGCTGGGGGTGGATGTCCTCATCATCGGCCCCCTGCCCACGCCCGGGGTCGCCTACATCACCCGTTCGCTGCGTGCGGACGCGGGGATCGTTCTCTCCGCATCCCACAATCCCTACGAGGACAACGGCATCAAATTTTTTCGTCACGATGGTTACAAGCTCGACGACGAGATCGAGGCCCGGATCGAGGGGCTGGTCTTCAGCGGAGAGATCGAGAACATCCGGCCGACCGCAACAAAGATCGGCAAGGCCCACCGGATTGATGACGCCCTGGGCCGTTACGTCGAATTTGCGAAGCAAAGCTTCCCGCGCGGGCGCACGCTCGAGTCCCTGCGGATCGCCGTCGATTGTGCGAACGGGGCCGCCTACAAATCCACTCCGTGCATCCTGCGCGAACTCGGCGCGGATGTGGTCGTCTATCACAACCAGCCGAACGGAACGAACATCAACGCCAATTGCGGCAGCACCCACCCGGAGCAAATCCGGCGGTTCGTCAAAGAAAGCCACGCCCATGTCGGCATCACGCACGACGGCGATGCCGACCGTGTCCTGCTTTGCGATGAAAACGGGGATCTTGTGGACGGGGACGAAATCATGGCCATTGCCGCCGTGGATTTTCTCAACCGCGGTTGTCTGGAAGGCAAAACCCTCGTTGCCACGGTGATGAGCAATTTCGGTCTCGACGAGACCCTCGCCACGCATGGCGGCCGCGTCCTGCGCACGAAGGTTGGCGACCGTTACGTGATCGAAGCCATGCTTCGCGAGGGCTTCAATGTCGGAGGGGAGCAGAGCGGGCACATGATCTTCCGTGATTATGCCACCACCGGTGACGGCATTGTCAGTGCCCTCCAGATTCTTCGTGTGATGGTGGATTCCGGGAAACGACTGAGCGAGCTCAAGAAGGTTCTCAAAAAATATCCCCAGGCCCAGCGCAATCTCCGGGTTCGTGAAAAACCGCCGCTGGAGTCCCTGCCTGACATTCAGGCGCTGCTTGCCGAAGCGGAATCCAGCCTCAATGGGAAAGGCCGGGTGCTTCTGCGCTACAGCGGCACCGAGCCGAAGATCCGCCTGCTGATCGAGGGCAGGGACCAGGAAGCCATCGATGCCCACGCGGACAAGATCGCGCGCGCCCTTCAGGAAGCGATCGGAGAATCCCTGTCGAACGCGGCGGCCTGATCGAGGATGATATCCGCGAAACCGGGATCCGTCCCGATCGCCGCCCCGTAGTAAAGCTTCCTGCCGCGCAGGTGGTGGGGATTGTGACGGAAGACATCCGCCTGGCTGGCCGCCTTGCCGGGGCCTTTTTCGATGCCCAGGAGCACCGGGATGTCCTGATAGCTGTGAAGGCCGTCCGAGATAAAAAAAGGCACCACCACGACGTTGGGTTGCGATGCGAAGACATCCCATTCCGCGATCAACGGCGGTTCCTCCATGTAGGCCGACAGCACCTCCGCATACACTCCGGCAGCGGAAATTTTCCGGACCTGGTGCTTGGCGGCGGCGGCCGAATTTTCATTCAGACCGGTGCCGTGTCCGACGACGAGCAGGCTTGTCTGCCGGGGATCGGCGTCGGGAGCGACGGCCCGCGCTTCTTCCATCAGCAGGTCCGTCATGCGGGGATGGTTGCCCGTCGGTTCGCAGTATTTGATGGTCCTGCCATTGCGGACGGTGATCGGTCCCTCCAGTTCCATCTCCCGGGGGATGATCTTCCGGGTGAAGTAGCCTTCGCTGATGAAGTTGGGCACCACGCAGATCTCGTCGCTGTCCACCATGCGGAAAATCTCGCGGAAGGACGGTTCTTCCTTCCAGAAACAGCACACCACTTCGTCAAAAATCCCGCGCCGCCGGATTTCGGCGGCATGGAGCAGCGTGGGTTCGGAGGAATCGGGGTTGAGAGTGGAACCGTGCCCGGCAATCACCAGGGCACAATTTTTTTTCCGGGGAAAACTCATTCCAAAAGACTTGCGCAGACCCTGGCGGCGTCAAAGTGTTTCTCCGCGTATTCCCGTGCCGCCCGGCAATGATGGTTGTAGTTCGAGGAGATTTTTTCCAGGGCTTCCGCCGCTTCCTGCGGGGAACCGAAGGCCAGCACGCCCTCGCCTGAAGGCAGGTGGTCCGTCCAGCCGGTGTCCTGGACCACGACCGGTTTCCCGGCGGCCAGATAGCAGGCGCTCCGGCAACTGAACCAGCCGCTCCGGGAACGGACGTAGCCATTTTTCGCGATGCTCCATTCGCCTTTGGAGTTGGTGAGAAAATCGTGGTAGCTTGCGTAATCCGGAATGTGGATGTCCGGCTCGATGATCGTCCAGCCCTTTTCCTCCAGGAGGGCTGTCGGGCGGTTCTGTCCGACTCCCTGGCCCATCGCCAGCACGAATTTTTGAGGGGTCAGCGCGGGCAGATCACGGAACTTTTCAAACTCGATGTCCTTCTGCCCATAGGTTTTGCCTTCGAATTCCTTCGGCGGATAGCTGGCCCAGTTCATGACCGTTGTCCAGGCTCCTTCGGCCACATGCTCCGAGCCCGGAGGCATGAGGGTTTTGCTCCACCAGTCGAGTGCCACCGGTTGGACAGTCGGCCGCCAATCCAGTCCGGCCGTGGGCACATGGCATCCGGATTCCCCGATGTTCAGACCGAACGAAAAGTGACGTTCGTGTGAAGAAACGCGGGAGGCGTAGTCCGATTCCGGCTCGCGGGCGAGACTGATCTGGGTGAACATCGGATCCCCGTCCAGAAAGAGTTTGAGGGGGATGGCTGCGGTCGGTTCGCGGAGCCAGCAGGCTCCGGAAACATTGGCCAGGACATCTGCGGATCTCAGGATTTGCTCGGCTTTTTCCGCGTCGCAGACCCCGTGGTATTCGCCGGTGGCCCCATTGCGGTAGATCCACCGGTCCCCCATGTCGAATTCGCGCATCACGCGTTCAAGATACCCGGTGTTGTGCGAGCAATCCGCACTCGGCTCCTGTTTCACCGGATCGTAGGCCCACATGGCCGTGTCTTCGAGATACCAAACATCATGGCCGAGGGCGCGGAACCCCAGAACATACTGCATGTAATCCCAAGTGACTCCCCCAAAGGCGTATTGGCCGATCAGACCGGTGACGACGACTCTCATTCCCCGGCAACGCTACCCGGCGAAGATGTTTTTGGACAGCAACAATCTCCGACTTCAAGCCCAACGTCCCCGGGAGAGAGCGAAACCTCTTTCCGCAGCCTTGTTAAACGGGAAAAAACCATTCAGTATATCGGGTTTTCCCATGACCTATCGCACTCACCATTGCAACGCCTTGCGCGCGGAAGATGCCGGAGCCACTGTGACCCTTTGCGGGTGGGTGGCGTCGCGCCGAGACCATGGCGGCGTTATTTTCATTGATCTCCGCGACCGCGAGGGCCTGACCCAGGTGGTCTTCCGCCCGGAAGAGAATCCCGGGACTGCGGCGCGGGCGCATGAACTCCGTGGCGAGGATGTGGTGCGGGTGAGCGGGCGTGTGGCGCCCCGGTTGACCGGCACGGAGAACCCGAAGCTGTCCACCGGAGCGGTGGAGGTGGTTGCCTCCGGGCTGGATATTCTCAACAAGGCGGATGTGCTGCCTTTTCCCGTGGATGAGCGGATCGCGAACGAGGATCTGCGCCTGACCTACCGCTATCTGGATCTGCGCCGACAGGAAATGACCGCCAACATGCGCCTGCGTCATCGCGTGATCAAGACGATCCGCGATGTCATGGATGCAGAGGGATTTTTGGAGATTGAGACGCCGGTTCTTTCCAAGAGCACACCGGAAGGCGCCCGGGATTTTCTCGTGCCCTCGCGGCTCACTCCGGGGTCGTTTTATGCGCTGCCCCAGGCCCCGCAGCAATACAAGCAATTGCTCATGGTGGCGGGAATCGAGAAGTATTTCCAGATTGCGCGGTGTTTCCGCGACGAGGATCTGCGGGCCGACCGCCAGCCGGAATTCACCCAGCTGGACGTCGAGGCTTCGTTTGTCACGCAGGACGACATTCTGAAGCTCATGGAAAAGCTGCTTGTGGGAGTGTTCCGGGAATCGCGCGGGGTGACGATCCCGACGCCTTTTCCGCGTCTGACCTGGCATGAAGCGATGGACCGCTTCGGAAGCGACAAACCGGACACCCGTTTTGGCATGGAGATCACCGATCTGGGGGAAGTTTTTCGGGAAACCCAGTTCAAGGTTTTTCGCGGCGCATTGGATTCCGGCGGCGTGGTGAAAGCGATCAATGCGAAGGGATTTGCGAAGATCACCACCGGTCAGATTGAAAATCTCACCGAGCTTGCCAGGCAGGCCGGAGCGAAGGGCCTCGCCTTCATCAAGGTGGAAAACGGCGAGTGGAAATCCCCGATCGTCAAATTTTTCACCGATGCCGAGAAGGAAGCGCTCACCGGGCGGCTGGCCATCGAGGAAGGGGATCTCATTCTTTTCGGGGCCGACAAGTGGGAAACGGCCTGCGAGACACTCGGACGGGTCCGTCTGCGCGTGGCGGAGATCCTTGAGCTGGTGCAGGATCCCTTCCAATTGAATTTCCTCTGGGTTGTGGATTTCCCTCTGCTCGCCTGGAGTGAGGAGGAGCAGAAGTGGAACGCCGTGCACCATCCGTTCACCCGTCCGCAGGCGGAAGACACGGCCTTGCTGGAGTCCGGTGAATATGCCAGGGTCCGCGCCGTCGCCTACGATGTGGTTCTCAATGGCGTGGAAATCGGCGGGGGAAGCCTCAGGATCCACGAGCCGGAACTGCAATCGAAGATGTTCTCGATTCTGGGTGTGGATGAGGAAAAGCAGAAGACGATGTTCGGTCACATGCTCCGGGCCTTCCAGTTCGGCGCCCCGCCGCACGGCGGAATCGCGCTCGGGTTGGACCGGCTGGTGATGCTGATTGCAAATGCCGAGAGCATCCGCGATGTCATCGCTTTCCCGAAAAACAACCGCGGCGTGGAATTGATGACGGGGTCGCCATCCGAGGTGGACTTCCGCCAATTGCGCGAACTGTCGATCCAGAGCACCGTCAAAAAACCGGCTTGATCTTCCGACAGGAGCCGGCCTGCCGTCTGCGAGGCGGTGCGGCAGGCCGCACCGGTTATGCTCCGGCGGTGTCGAATCTCCAGTCGAAGGAAAAGCGATAGGAGGGCCGGTTCAGAAGATATTGCGGGAGGGTGTCCGGTCCACAGCTTGCCGTGCCGAGGCCGCGGTGGGCATGGTCGAGATACAGCCAGGTGAGGGGATCTTCCGTGAGGTCCGTCGTGTGTTTGGCGGCGAAGAGCATCGCGTCGGAATGGTGCCGGGCGGCAAACCCGAAGGGCGATGCCGATTCCACACGAAGCGTCCCAATGGGCGCTTCAAGTTGCACCCATCGCGTCCCGGCGTGGTGCCCGTGTTCCTGCGGCATGACGTAGGGAACGTATTGCCCGGCCACGGAAGAATTGTAACACCCGGGCCGTGCGGAGCGGAGCCGGTCGGGATAACATTCCCAGGGGCCGCGCCCATACCAGGCGAGCTTCTCGAATCCGGGCACCAGGGCAAGCTGCAGCCCGACGCGTGGAAGATCGGGCAGATCCCCGCGCAGGCGTTGGAGCTCGTGGCGGGTTTGCATCCGGCCTTCGCCGGTTATCTGAGCGGTCATCGTGTGGCGGAATGCGGGGCTCTTTCCTTTGGCAAAAAGGAGTTCGTCCATCCGGATTTTCACGCCGTTCCGTCCGGGGCGGCCAACCGTGAGGGATTCCAGCCGGTGATGCAGGTGGTCGTAACCGGCTTCCAACCAGCGACCGAGCGGCTTCGTATTCTGGCCGGACCAGAGTTTGATTCCGTCGTTGTCGGTGGCTGCCCGCCAGAGGTTCAGGCCGACCGGAGAGGCGAGAAATTCGGTCTCTTCTGCGCGGAGGGACACAATCGCCCCGGTTTTTTTTGAAAAAGAAAATGAGGAGATCCCGGCAGAGACGGAGACGAACTCCCCGGCAGTGGATACCGTCAGGCGCATGGCGCGGGTCGGCTGGCGGGAGGGTTTCCCCTTCAGAAGAACCTGATCCCATGCGACGAGGTGCCCGGCAGGCACCGCCCAGGTGGCTGCTTTTGTCAAGCAGTCGATATTCAACATCCACTCGCCGGAGGAATCGGGTTCAACGCCCGTCTGCACGGCAAGCGTTGCCTTTTTCCCGGGTGCGAGAGCGGGAAGTGTCAATTTGCCCTGTTTGCAAACCGCCCCATCGCGAAGAAGCGTCCAGAAGCAGGCCAGATCGTTCAGTGTGGTGAAATCCCTCCGGTTGGTGATCTCCAGAAGGGCCGACGAACCTTTGCTCGAAAGCAGAACGAAGGAGACCGGCTGGGCCAGGTGTTGAAATTCGCGGATGGCCGGATGCGGCATCCGGTCGGCGCCGACGAGGCCGTCGCAGACGAAGTTTGCATCGTTCGGAGTATCTCCGAAGTCGCCGCCGTAGGCCCAAAACGGGCGTCCGTCGGTTGTTTTTTCCAAAAGGGCGTGATCCGCCCACTCCCAGATGAAGCCGCCCTGGATCCCCCGTTCGGACCGGAAAATATCGTAATATTCCCCGAGGCAGCCGTTGCTGTTTCCCATGGCGTGCGAGTATTCGCAGAGGATGACCGGGCGGGAATCCCGCTTCGGGTCGCGCGCCCAGTCCCGGAGTCTCTGGTGCGATGTGTACATGGGACAGATGATGTCCGTCACCGCATGTCCCGCATGCCAGTCCGTATAAATCCCGCCTTCATAATGGAGAAGCCGGCTGGGATCGAAATGGCGCACCCAGGCGGCGGCGGCATCGTGATTCGCCCCGTGGCCGCTCTCATTTCCCAGCGACCAGAAGATGATCGCGGCATGATTTTTGTCGCGTTCCACCATGTTTTTGACCCGGTCGAGAAATGCGGATGCATAGCGCGGCTCATTGCAAATCGCGTGATGAAATGCGTGTGATTCGATGTTCGCCTCGTCGATCACATAGAGCCCGTGCCGGTCGCAAAGCTCGTAAAAATACGGAGCGTTTGGATAGTGGGACATGCGGACGGCGTTGAAATTGTGCTGCTTCAGCAGCCGGATGTCGCGCTCCATGGATTCGCGCGAGACAGCCTTGCCGGTGACGGCGTCGTGTTCGTGCCGGTTGACGCCGTGAATGATGACGGCCTTCCCGTTGATGAGCATTTCTCCGTTGTGCGATTGAACCCGCTTGAATCCGATCCATGCCGCGGCCGACTCCGTGGTTCCGTCGGGCGCGGTGAGCGTCACCACCAGGCGGTAGAGTGCGGGGGATTCTGCCGACCAGGGGGAAACTTTTGGAACGGTGAACTCAAACCGGGATTGCTTGTAGTCATGGGAACGCCGGGCCACGGCGACTTCTTTGACGGGGGGCTTTTTCCAGATGGCTTTCCCGTTCGGAGAGTAGAGCCGGGCGGTTACTTGGCAGCCGGGAACCGGGTGGGCGGGAAACCCCGCCTTCACCGTGAGCCAAAGCGTGCCGGCTCCGGTGGTGGGATCAAAGTCGGTGCGGGCAAAAAAATCCGCAAGCCATGTCTTTTCCGTGGCGTAAAGAAAGACGCTGCGGTGCAGGCCTCCCATCCACCACTGGTCCTGATCCTCGATGAAACTGGCGTCCGACCATTTGATGACGGCCGCCGTGAGGACAATCCTCTTCCCGGGCCGGGCGTGTGCGGTGATGTCAAACTCGGCCGGGAGCCGGGAATCCTTTGACAGACCGACAGACACCCCGTCCACGTAAACACACAGGACGCTTTCGGCCCCTCCGAAATGGACGATGATCCGTTTGCCCCGCCAGGATTTCGGGACCGTCACCGTGCGCTGGTAAACGCCGACGGGATTGGCCTCCGGCACCCGGGGGTAATCCTCGGGGAAGGGCATTTGCACATTCGTGTAGTGCGGGTTTCCGTAACCCTGCCGGGTCCAGTTCCCGGGCACGGCGACTGTCGGAGCCCTCTCGGAAAAATCCCGGAGCACATCCTCCGACACATCGTCCGGGCGGGCGAAATAACGGAAGCTCCAGGGCCCGTCGAGAGAAAGAACCCGGGAGTTCTCCCCACCCGTCTTCGCCTGCTCCGCGGAGTCGAACGGGAAAAAATCCGCTCTCGCAGGCAGGCGATTGATGGAAAGAAGTTCCGGATTTTCCCAGCAGGATTTTCCGGCCGGATGGAACAAGGGCAGCGACTGCTTCATAAAAAGGAAAGTGCGTTGTGATTCATATCGGAAGGAAAGAAGCCCTTGCAATCTCCTTGTTACCGAGTCGCGTCCGGCCGGAAGAATACCTTTGTGAAAACGGCCATCAAGAATTTCCGGGGCGGGAACGGGCCGTCGGCTGCGGGGTGCAACTCCTTTGGGCAACTTGGCAATGGAGGGACCGTCCAGAGCAATATCCCAGTGACTGTGAACACGTCGGGAGTTCTTGCCGGGAAGACGGTTGTCTCCACCTCGGCCGGCCGGGACCATAATTTGGCTTTGTGCTCGGACGGCACCCTTGTCGCCTGGGGCTGCTCGCTTTTTGCCGGCACATCCAGCCTTCCTCTGTGAATCGAAGGCGAGTCGGCTTCCCAAAAGACACTCATTGACAATGACGGGCTGAACGCAGTGGACCCGCTGGAACTGTCCGGAGAGGCTTGGATTTCCAGCTTTTCAAAGGATGGGCAGTTTGACGAACGTTCCGCAATTTCGAATGCGATGCTCCTGCGTCGTCGAGATCAGACGAACAAATCACAGAGCACCAGGTTTCTGTTCGAACCCCTCCCTGGAACGGCGCCCTCTGCGGGCGGACATCTTGGGACCGCTTCCAATCTGTTCGATACTGTTCCAAAAGAAATCGCATCCTTTTGGAGGAAAGCTCTCAGAGCCTTTATTCAAGCCACTCCACAAGCATTTGAGAGTGGTGGCTGGGGAGGGAATCGAACCCCCGACACGAGGATTTTCAGTCCTGCCGTTTTACCATAGTAGTTGACTCAGGCGTATAATTGGCGTATAAATTAAGCCATCATGAAATCCAAGATTAAAGATTTGCCATCCGGGGTTGGTGTCGGCAAGGCGGTCAGCGGGCATGGGAAAGAATATTGGCGGGTTCGGTTAGGTAAGAGGTTCACAGGAGGAGCCGTGATTCTCAAAGATTTTTCCAAACTGGACGATGCCAGAAAATGGATTCTGGGCGATGCGCAGAAACAAAAGGCGACTCCCGGCGCGATGGTGGACCTCAAAGAAAAAGCTGGCATGGTGGCCTTCGAGCTTTCCGCAGCCCAACTCCATGAGTCGGCAGGTGCCATGAAGGAACTGGAAAAGGCCGGAATGACGCTCACCGAGGCAATCAAATTTGCCATTCGTCATGCCAAACCGGCGGCAGGCATCCTTTCCGTGTCTCAGTCCATCGAGGCGGCACTGGCTGAAAAGAGCAAAAGCAAGAGGCCCACTTATCTCGCTGACTTGGGGAAACGCTGGCGGCGTTTTGAAAAGTGGCTTCCCGCCGACAAGCGGAAAGCCATAAACGGCATCACGAAACTCGATGTCCGGAAATTCCTGAATGAATGCAAACTGCAACCAGTCGGGGAGCGAAACATGCTCCGCAATCTCTCCGTTTTGTTTTCCTGGGCCGTAAACCAGCAACACATGTCTGAAAATCCCTGCCTCGGCATCACAGTCGAGGAATCCACCACGAAAAAAGGAGCGGTGAGGATCCTCTTGATTGAGGAAGCCAGCAAGTTGCTGCACCTCGTGGCAGGCGGGTTCAAAGTCGAGGCTGGCGAGCGGGAGAAGGATTTCTGGAGGGAAAAATATGGCGCTGTATCTCTCACCGTTCCGCCGATGGACATGGTTCCGATGATTGCCGTTGGTTGTTTCGGAGGAGTGCGCCCCGAGGAATCCGCCCGCATGACATGGGAAATGATCGACTTCAAACGCAAGCATATCGATCTCCCAGCAGAGATCACCAAGGACGGTGACCGCCGTATCGTGGACATGTCAGACAATCTCATTGAATGGCTGCTCGCGTGCCGCAAGAATTCAGGCACCATCTTGCCCGTGAACTTCCGTCGGAAACGCTGGGCTCTCAGTCGGGCAATGAACTGGGAGGCATGGCCCGACGACATTCTGCGCCATTCCTACGGCTCCTACCATCTTGCCAAGCACCGCAACGCCGCCCTGACCGCCGAACAGATGGGCCACAAAAACGCCCGGATGCTGTATGCCCACTACCGAGAGGTCGTGAAGGACTCGGACGACATTGCCTCGTTTTGGAATCTGCTGCCATCGAGTGTCGGTGGGATTGTCAAATTCGCGGCATGAGGCACAATTGATCTGTGTTTCGGAAATTTAAACTGTCGCAGACGACCGACAAGATTTGCCCGACACTGTCGGGCAAATTGCCGGACGGAAAGTTTGAGGAACGCCAACTTCCTTCCACCGACTGGATCAAGGATCATGAGGCAACAAAGGGTTCCTGCGCTATCCGCATCGGCGACGAACTGTGCTCATTTTGGTATCCCTGCATTTCCCTGCTCAATGAATAAACGTCCCAAACAAGAAGAGGAACGGGAGGAACGCATCACGATGGAAATTATCGTGGACAGCTACAATGAAAGCGAGGCATGGACGGGGTGGTTCTGTTACTTGGAAAACACTCTGTCATTTCCTTTCAAGGCTTCCTGTATCAAGTCCCGCAAGACGTCTCCACTGAAACCCGGCGAACATGTGACTGTGGTGGGGATGCTCAACGACGACGAGGGGGCGGGACTTGGGGAAATGATGGTCGAGGCGGAGTGCGAGGACGACACCATGGGGATTCCGCTCGCTCAGATCAAGGGCATCAACGTGGATAAGAAAACCGCCGAAGCAATCGCCGACTGGCACTACTGGGTGGCACAGGGACGACAATTCTGAAGTTATTGGTTTTTCAGGATCAGTTTGTCGCCGCCTCCCATGGCATCTGCCGGTTTTCCGAAGGCATGACGGGAGGCAAGCTGTTTCACCGCTTCCGCATAGTTGGAAAAATCAATTTCGCTGACGAAGCGCTGAGCGTAGTCCATCACCGAAATGAGAGCGTCCGTCCGCTGGTTGTGAGTCAGTGCCCGGAGGGCTTGGAGATACTCGGTTCGATAGACGTTTGGAATCATGATCCGTTCGTGTCCTGCCCGGTGCAGTTCGGCATTCATCATGATTCGGGCAATCCGGCCATTTCCATCGGAGAACGGATGCACTTCGGCAATGAGAAACATCGCATAGGTGGCTCTGGCCATCGGGTGCTGGAGTGTGTGGAGCAGCTCGAAACCGCGTTGGAGCGTTCCCAAAACGAGATCGGGTTCCACAAAGCGTGACTCACCCGCGCGATTGACCTGCGATTTAAATTGGCCGGGATTTTTGTCACGCCGCCCTGCAAGGATCACCGAGTGCCGGTAACGGAGGAGATCGACGAACTCTTTTGCGTTTCCTGCGGTGCGTCGCATTTCGTCGGAATCAGAAACAATCCGAAAAGTGCCAAGAACATCATGGGCATCGTCCGGGCGTTCCTTGGGAATGGCCCCCTCGTAAACAATGTCGTAGGCCTCTCCGATATCGAATTCCGTACCCTCGATGAAATTCGAGAAGTAGCTTTCAAAGAATGGCAAATAGGCGTCCCCCACTTTTGAGAATCGGTCTGCGAATGGGTGTGAAGCCAGCGAGGCTCTCAAATCCTCGAAAAGTATCAACCGGTCAGGGTCGTATCCAATCCCCTTGGAACGCGATATGCCGAGATCCGATGACAGGGGCTCATTCTTGGTTCCCATCATCGCCCCGATGATCGCGGACAATTTTTGAGCTTCTTCCTCCATCCCGAGTTGAGGAGCGATTTCCCGGGATTGATCGCGCAATTTGTTGAGAACCGCTTCCCCGCTGTTACGAAGCATTTTGTCGATGAATTCCTCAAGTTCCTGTCTGGTGAGAGTCCCCCGAATGCGACCGCGCTGGCGGGTGGAGCGCAAATTGTCCATCAACGCCCTCGATTGCGAGGACATCCAAAGACCAGCCAGAAAAGGCATGTCGTATCCTTCAATGGGAGGATGTCCGCGCCTCGGACGGAAGGTGATGCCCGGAAGTTCCAAATCGGTGGATCGGCTGCTTGTTATGAGGAAAACGGACCCATCCGTGGCTGGTCTCTGCTCCAATGCCGTGCGATCTGAAATAAGAGCCTGAGGAAAAAGGGCTCCCGCAATTGCCCAGCAATTGACCCGGACGATTTTCTCGGGCGAATCCTGCAAGTTTGTCGTATAGATTCGGGGAGCGAGTTTTCGAAGTTTGCCGGACCGGACGGCGCGATGAATCGCAACGCGGTTGTCCTCTCTCGAAACGACGACCTCACCATGTTGGTCTGGTAACGAAATCCCTCTTAATCGCCTTGGCATAGGCATAAATGTAACGAAAGATTAAATAAATCGCAATAAATGAAACAAAATACGATTTAAGACTTTCTATCTATGAAATACAATCAGATCAATTCGGACAGCCAAGAGCGCTACTTTCTGTTTCTTTTCGTTCGCTTGGCATCAATGGAGGCAGTTCCCCGCTGACCAACCGTGCATAAGCAGACTCGACAGATTCCGTTGCAACGAGCAGATCGCGACCTTCCCGGATGATGACCAGCCATCGGCCGTTTGCATGCCGGGTGGCCCAAAGCATTCGATCAACAAGTTTGGCGGATCTCAAAACGGCGATGATTTGTTTTTTGGTCAGCACCAGTGGGCGCATACCATCGATGAAGACTCGCTGAGGGGGAAATGTCGATTTCATTTCCCGCATGCGGCGCTCCCAAGATTCAAGTTCGGTGATGAACCCGTCGTTGAGCCGCATCTGGGAGACGAGGAACGACTGGCACTCATCGTCGTCCTCAGCGAAAAGGACAAGCCCGCACGGGTCAGAAATTCCCTCTCCCTCCGGGACGGCGGCTCGGCGGAGGAGAAGGCATCGTCGTTCGAGGATTTGACGAGACTCGGAGACGGCGACGGAGTGAAATCGGGGTGGCTTTTGAGGCGTTCGACCTCCTGCGGGAGCTCGGGCACTTTGGCAGCATCTCGCTGCAAATCCTCGACACGCTTTTTCCTGGCGCGGTTTTGTTCGAGAAGCGCCAGCGGCGGAAGGAAGAATGAGAGGATGTCGGAAAGTTTCATGCGCCCAATGTGGCACAGAAAAACTCATGGCCTGCTCCCGGTTGGGAGCAACTTCTACTGGGCAAGACCAAGAGGTCAATTCCAGCGCGGAGTGACCTGTGTGTCGTTTGGATTGATCCCGAACCTCCGGAGGATTTTCTTTTTCACCTCGGCCTCAATATTGTTCGGTAAGAGCCTCCTCGGGCACAATCTCCAGGGTGCCCTGTCCAGGGTTTCTCCGAAACGGGCTTTTTCAAACGCGAGATAATCCATCAAGACCACGCATTCCTCCCCCCAAGGTCACGCGTCGTTTCTATGCAGGAGCTAATTGAGGTAGTCGGAGAGCGTCTGAACCATCCTGGCAACTCCCTGTTTCTGCTTTTCCAAGGCGAAGAGAATGGTGCTGAGCGCATTGAACAAAAAATGCGGGTTGATCTGGGCGCGGAGCATTTGCAATTCCACTTGCCGACAAGCGGAGCCCGAGAGCATCAGGGAAGCAACTCCCACCGCAAATGGTTCTCACAGTGACGCGGCTTCCAGTGTCACCTGGTAAGTTTGTCCGTCGTGGGTGGTTGCCTCCAGAGTATTTTTGTCCAGCAACCTGAGTCCACCTTCCGCATGCACTTCTCGCCAGGCCCCGTTCAGGAACAACCTGACCACCCCGGTTTTCCCAGGTTCGTAGTCAAAAGGACGTTTTGATCTTGGCGGCAACCGCAGATCTGGATCGGCCATCGAAATCACCAGCCGGTTCCCGCTGCGCCGGGTCATCACCAAGCAAGGAGAGTCGGTTCCGTTCAGTTCGCCATAAGCGAGGCCATGAATCGGAGCAAACAAGGTGTAGCCGGTGATCCCGCGCGATGGAAAACGGACGATATGGGCCGCTTCGTCCCGCTGCAGAATCTGGAAGTCGGGTACTTTGGCATAATCCGCCAGCTTCGCTGCCGTGGTGTCGGGAAGAATGGCGTAAGCGTAGCCGGCGTCTTTCGGAGCGGTGCCATGATCGATCCATGCGACTTCAAAATCTCCCTCTGCAGGAGTTTTTCCGCTGCCGCCTGGCGAGATCTGGCGCTGAGCGCGGATCTCAACTGCTTGGGGACGCGGGAAGAAGTAGCCGTTGTCCACGGGATCCATCAATGTGGTCACCACTTCCTTGGTTGAACTTGGGAACGGATCCGGACGCTTTGCCAAAGCCGTCTGGAAGAGCACGGTCTCGGTCGGGTTTTGGGAGTCGCTGTTCGTGATGCCCGAGCCGCAGCAGACAATGGTTTCGTCCACGAAGAACACCGACTTGCGGAAGCGGAAGGATTTGTCGTAAATCGGATCGGAGAAGCGCATCGCCCACAGGCCGTCCCATCCCTCGAGCGTCACCCCGCCAACAAACGGATCTTTCGTGTATGACCGCTGGAGTTCGGGCGACCCGGCAAGGGACTCGACGGGGACGCGGATGACGGTTGCTCCTGGAGGACGGAGCCAATCCCATCCCGCTTCCCGGTAGCCGCTGCTCAGCTGGTTGACCGGGCTGCCCTTGCCGAAAATCTGCACGGTTCCATAGCTGCTATAGCGCCCGTAGCGATTGTCTTTGTCAAGTTCCTCGTAGTGCCAGACATACTTGCTCCATCCACGCACGCTTGCCACCCATTGCCGCCTGCGATGAAAATCCATCGCGGCATAAGGATACGAGCGGTGCCCCTGCGGTTCGGGTTCCGCCTTCCATCTCTCGGCCGCATCAAGCAGCCACGGAAGTGCGCCGGGCGAGTCACACCAGAAAAGAAGGCCCGCTTTGGACTCCCCACAAACGGATAAATACGGCAGGAAAATCTGCTGGCCTGGGTTCCACAACCGGGCAAATGCGTTTCCCAGTTCCTTGTCGCCCAAAGCATCCGCCAAATAGGCCATGCCCTGACAAGTCTGGGCCATCGAAGGGGTGGAATACAGAGGCCAGCGACCGTTGACCCCCATGGGAAAATCATATGATCCGGCCATGAATCTGAGCGTGAGCAGGGCTCTCTTGAGGTTCTCGCCGACCTGCACCGAGAGTGCGAACCGGGTGTCCCTCACCAGCCAATAGGCGATGGACCCCATCAGCACAGCGTTGTTGCCGTAGGCGTTCGCATACGCTGTCGAATGGTGGAAGACCGTCCCGTCCGGCTTGATGCAATCCCCATATCCGGGGGCAATCGAAAGCGCTCCGTTCACCCAACGAACCCAACACTCCATGTCACGCACTTTTTCCGGAGAATCGTCCTGCATCAGGATCGTCAAGTAACGGAACAGAAGCGTGGAGCGGATATCGTCGGAATTTTCTCCGGGATGATCGACCGGGCGGTACATCTCGCCGAAGAGCAGATGGTAGCGAAGGGTCTCCAGCTCACGGGCCAAGCGCCCCTCCTTCCTCAGAAAGTCGCGCATGATATACACCCCATGCACATACCCGTAGAGCGACAGGGATTCCCCACCGCCGCTCCCCATCAAGCTCCCCGCCGCCCAACCCTGATCGTGGGCGTAATCGAGCAGGTCGAGAAACCGCTGCTTTGCGCGCTCGCTGTTGTTCAACCGCGCGTCATACGCCAAACCGAGTGCGATCTCCCGGAAGACATTTCGCCCGAGCAGCGGTTCATGGGTGTCTTCACAACCGAAGGCCCCCGGCCCGGTGACGATTTCACCCCGGCGCCGCAGTCCAAGCGCCTCGAATGCCTTGTGAGCCGAAACAATGCAGTTTTCCACCCCCTTCATGCGCAGTCTGACCGGATCGCGGGGATCTTCGATCCCATCAAACATCCACGCCTCGTACCGTGCCTCAAGTTCGCGAAATGTCTTGCGTTCCTCCTCGGTGATTTCTGTACGGAAAGGAGGAGATTTCACGCCGGCTTCATCATGAGCAGTAAACCAATATTTTCCACCTGCTGTTTCCGTGTTCACATACGGTGCCTGTGCGTCGCCCTGCCGGAGCCAGGGAACAGGTCCGATTTCGAATGCATCAAGAAACAGCGTCCCAGGCGAAGCCGGCGCGGTTATCTGCATCCCTTGGATGGGAGTCGTGGGCTTGGTGTCTTCCCTTAGCGAGACCCAGACGGTTCGCCAGCCGGTGAAACCGAGGTGAACGGGGAAAACCCGCCCTCCAACCTGCACCTGCAAATCCCCATCCACTGGATGCTCGCAATAGATCCAGAGCTTGATGCCGGCATTCCGCTTCTCCGGTCCGTTCCTCATCCCGTTCTCCGCCCGCGCCTCGCAATAGATGCCGGCATCCCGCTCCTCCAGCGCTTTCCGCAAAGCCTCGTCCTCTGTCCGGAAGAGCTTTGAACCGGGGGTGAAATCCCAGCGCAGGGAACGAGTCCCGAGCTTCCAGTGTTCGTCGGAGACAGCGGCGCTCCCCCCTTCCGCGTGCCATCCGGCGAGATCGGTTTCAAACGATTCCACAATAGGCTGCCCATAAGCAATGGAGGCGACGATCACCCCCAGCAACGCCGCCCGGAATCCGGTCAAACGACGCAGAGGCATCCGATGTGGGAAATAGGGCCGGTCACTGTCCTCACCGCAAACTGCCACGGCCGTAAGTTCAGCACCAATGCAAACACACCCAGCGCACTTGAAACGTCGATCGCGGACCGGGGATATTCTTGTTGAAAAGGAGGTCTCGAACATTTATAACCAAATAGTTATTATTGTCACTCAAGCTGTGACAAGCACAACTTCATCATGACGGTCTCACTGCCTCCGCCTTCTTCCACATAATATCGGGAAAGCCTTTCCTCCCTTGAATCCAAAACTTTTCCTGAAATCACATCACCATGAAAATAGGCATCCTTGGTTTGGACACGTCTCATGGGCCCGCGTTTGCCCGCCTCCTCCGGGAGCATTACCCGGAGCATTCTCTCGTCGGGGCTTGGCCCGGAGGTAACGTATCCATTCCGGCAAGCCGCGATCGTGTGACCGGGTTCACCCGTGAAATCGAGACGATGGGCATACCTGTTATGGACACGCCCGACGCAGTAGCCCGCTCTGCAGACGCTCTTCTGATCACGCATCTCGACGGGAGTTCGCACCTCCCCCTTTATCGCGATATGGTCCGGCGGGAACTGCCTGTATTCATTGACAAGCCCTTCGCCAACTCCTCTGCCGATGCAGAACGGATTTTTTCCATCGCAAAAGAGTATGCCTCACCGGTTCTCTCATCCTCTTCCGTGCGGTTTCTGCCTTCGTTTGTCGATGTGCTATGGGCAGCGTCCCGCAGATCGGTCAGGCATGTCGAGTTGACCGGCCCTCTGAATGTCCTTCAAGGCTTGCCCCGCTATCATTTTTATGCCATTCATACCGTCGAGTTGCTCGTTGCTCTTCTTGGTCCCGACTGGACCGAATGCCAAATGGATCCAGAGGTTGACGAAACCTTTTCTTTCCATTGGCGAACCGGCGGAACTGCGAAAATTTGTTTCTCATCTCCGGACCGGGCTCCCGACTTCCATGGGAAAATCTTTTTTGATGACGGATATACCTCCTTCGCGGACCTCGAGAAATTGTCGCCCAGTCCTTACCACCCACTGATCAACGCTATCGTGGAGTTTTTCGAAACCGGAATTTCGCCGGTCTCCAACTTGGAAACCGTCGGCATTTGCTCGATTCTTGATGAGATGGAGAACCAAAAAAACGGTAAGTAAAGGCCTTCCAGATAAAAAGAGTGCAATGTCTCATGCCGTCCCATTGTGCATTTCGACAGGGAAAGCAGCTCTTCTGCAAATGAGTGCTTCCAGGGGGGGGAAAATCGCCTTTTGCAGGGCAAGGATTTCCCCCGCCCCCCTTGAACGGCGAAAGCTGTAGCTGTCCGGGTTCAGGAGCCCTCGAGGGTCTGTGACTGCGAGCAGTCAGATTGATCGTCCCGATGGATATCGAACGCGGCGGCTAACCCCTATTACGGTCCCTTGACTTTCCAGCACAGGATCCAACAAATAAACCTTCTGAGCGACCCGACCGGTACAGTAGCCCACCAGAGCCCGGAAAGCCATTCGTCCCAAAGCCAAAAAATCAAGAATCAGCGTATCCACCGGTCGCAGGAGAGCGCGGCCCTCGGACGACGACGAACACATGATCAGGGAAAGCTCCTCCGGAACATTAATGCCGGACTTCGACAGCACCGGCAGCAATCCCGCCAGAAGCTCCTCTCCGAGCGAAAAGACAGCGGTGATTCGTTTGTGACGCAATGCGTCCACAACCTTCACATACTCCCCAGGCAGTCGCTCCAAATGGAAATCGGTTACCACCACCCCTCTCTCCTCATCAGTACGGAGGTGAAAACCCCGGAGCCGATCCACAGAGTTGGTGTTGGGATTCAAGATAGAAATCGCCCCGAGCCTGCGGTGTCCATTCCTCAGAAAGGTTTCCGCCGCGTTGAACCCCATACCCACATTGTTGAAATTCACGGAAACCAGATTGCCGCTGCCTTCGCAGTCCCCGAAAAGCACAACAGTGGGAATGGCTCTCTTGAGCAGTGATTCCCAAAGGGTCCTTGTCCATGACGACGTCTTGCGCGTGATAATCATGACCCCGTCAGGTTCGGAATGGACCACCCGCGCCAGGGTGCGGCGCACGGATTTCTCGCTGCCATCGCAAAGAAAAAAATCCACACCGACACCGTGTTCTTCCGCTTCGAGAAATATTCCGCGTGCGGTCAGCGATGAGGCTTCGCAGATGGCCAGCAATGCATCACAATCCTCGTTCCGCAAGCGTCGATCTCCCTGCAGAACAAGGATCGCCGCCACACGGGTAGGCTGGGCCCCCTCCCGCTCCTTCAAAAGAATTTTCATTCCAACTCCGTGCTGTTGCAAAGGAGTAGTCTCGGTCGCCAAATCCGCCGTCCGATGAAGCGCCAGGAAAGCCCTCTCGCGAAATCCTTCCGGCAAATAGTGACCGCTGCGATCACGAACTCTCAAAACATCCGCCCCGCGCAACAAGGCCAACGCCCCGTTTGCGGTGTCTGCCGCAACACGCCACTGGCGCATGATTCGACGATGGGAAAGAAAGCGCGCGCCCTCCGCGTAATTGCCGCTGGCAAGCTCGACAAGCAATGCGCCAAAAAGACGACCGGCAGCCCGACTAGTCATGGATAGAAGGATAGCTCAACGGGCATCATCCGGCAAGAGGAAGCGCTACGGGCTCTTTGAAGGAAACTGCGCCTTCAGGGACGTGTTTTCACCTGGCGGACAATATGAGGCATCTCCACCAAGAGAGTTGTAAAAACGCAGAACAACAAAAAATACCGCAGTGGCAATGATCGCGATGACGGCACCGGCGATAAGTGTCAGCCTGTAGGCGTGCCCATTCCAGTCAAGCACTGCGCCCATAAACGGAGGCACCAGCATGGTTAACACTCCGATTGCCAACTGGGAGGCTGACGCAAACTGGGCGAACTTGATTGTTGGAAACAATCGTTGTCCCAGCGAGGCGGTGCCGGTAAAGAAGAGACCGCTAATGATGACATGACCGACCAGCCCGACAACAAAGGTCGTTGGAGTGGTCATCCAAATCGCTCCCCAGACACAGAGAGGGACGTAGAGCACCAGTGATGCGATCGCAACGCGCAAGGGATGAATCCTGTCCGCCAGGGAACCAACAGGATACGCCAGCAGAGCCGATGCAACGAAACTGAAGGCCATCGTCTTCCCGTAGTCATCCATGCTCAACTTGACGCTTTGCGAGTAGAAGATGGAAAAAGTATTGAACGGCGCAAAGGCCACCATGGCAACAGCTATGGCCCCGAAAAGCCAGAGGTAGAACGGATGAGTGAAACACTCACGGAAATATCGTCGCACTGAAATCCAGAAGCCCTCGTGCTTTTCTTCCGTGGAAACAGGAGGATAGTCGCCCTCTTTCACCCGGAAACACATCAGCGAGAAACCAACCCCGTAAACAAGGGCCACAGCAAGGAACATTTCCACCAGGTGATTTTCGGCCTTGCCAACGAGAAAATAGTTGAACCCAACCGCCACAGCGAGACTGACGATGCGGAAAAGGCCGAAAAATCTGCCCAAAACCTCGCGGGGAACAACATCATTGAGAAGAGCTAGAAAAAGATTGTTTCCGGTGATCGCTGCGACTTCAAATGCAATCCAGCAACCGGAAAAACAGGTGAGGAAACAGACGCCAAGGCCGGGCGAGTGCTGCCCCATTGCCCGATGCAGCCATTCCCCGGCCAATGGTGCGAATGCGAGTCCCGCCATCGATACGGCGGCCACCGGAGTGGAAACAAGCAGGAAAGGAATACGACGACCAAAACGGGAGCGAAACCGATCCGACCGGTATCCGATAACGGGAGCAAGAAGCATCCCAAAGGCGGCGGGCAGGGAGGCCACCAATACACCCACGATCGTATCCGAGGCGCCTCCGGCTTTCAGCATCAACTGCGCCAAAGTCGAGACCACGCGCTCGCGGACATTCCAGGCAAAGTCACCGAAAAGCAGCCACCCGAAAAGGACCACCAACCCCGCAAATGAGTATGCCAACGTACCAACCGCCCAAGTGCGCATTCCCAGGGGGATACCCGTGTGATTCTTACCGTGAGTTGTCATGCGGTTTCATTCGAAGAGATGGCACACGGATTCGCCGTTTCCCTGGCCGCTGGTCGCCGAACATGCTTCATGTAAATGCAAAAATGACCGAATCATGGAGATGACTTTCAATCCTCTGATTGTGGAGCAACACCTCAAAACAACAATCGCATTTCGCCCCTGATAGTCAAAAACTGTAACCGTTGCCCAGAAAACGATAACGGCTGCTGTTGATCACGCGAACAACCATGTCGCTGTCCTGGCCAGTGTTTGCGGACAGTTACAGTTTTCAATCATTGCGTCCACCGTGCTCTTGATCTTAAGAGCTGCGACCATTATGTGCCAGATATACGAGGCAGTTCGTCGTCCCCCCTTCTCATACTATGAAAAAGATTGCGATAGTCCCGGTTGTCCTGACGGTCTTGCTTGCGGCAACCATCTCCTCCTGGTCTCAGACTAATATTCTGGAAAACGGAAGCTTCGAGCAGTTTACCGTCCCCTTCGCAGATCCGGGCGGTGTTCCCACGGCATGGTCCAGGAAATCACAGACTTCCGTACGCAGCACGGACTTTGTAAAATGCGGCGATTATTCGCTCAGGGTCGATGGTTCTGGCAATTGGGTAAAATCTGATCCGATACCGGTCAGTCGCGGGGTTTCTTATGAGGCCGGAGGATACGTAAGAAGGACGGCCCCTGGATGTTACGCCAGCATTTGGATCCAGTATTACAACTCCAATAATACTTGGGTTGGAGGCAGCCATTATGCTTCGGCAACAGGACCTTTAAACGAGTGGGAATACGTTTCACTGAATGCAAGGGCGCCCATGGAAGCCCAATATGCAGTCGTTCAATGCTACTCGGCGGGAATTTCGGTTGGGACAATGTATTTTGATGGCCTCTCTTTTCGACGCAGTCCGACCCCTTCAGTGGATGACACGGACGGTTCCTTTACCGGTACTTTCCACAACTATGGTCCGCCTGCGCGAATCTCCGAGCATCGCGGGGCTTTGATTGTAGATTGCGGCAATGGAAACTACAACCTTCTGATCAATTTATCGGACATTAGTGGTCAATATGCCATTCTTATGGTCGATCCTTTCACCGGGGAGTCGACATGTTACGACTACCCTGAACACAAGGCCGGAGAGACGGGCTTTGCTCATCTTTATTCAAAATCCGGTCTGATTTACACGCAATATGGAAACGCCTTTTTTGAATTCGACCCAAAAAAGGGCGAGTTCACCTACCACACGAAGTGTACGGAGGACGAGCGATGCGCCATGATGTTGACGGAAGGAGATGACGGAGTCATCTGGATGGCCACTTACCCGAAATCAAATCTGATGAGCTTCGACCCCAAGAGCAGGAAGTATACCGATTACGGGGCCATCAACACGGAAACTTGGTCGCAGTATCCGCGCGGGCTTGCAGTCGATGATGCCGGCTGGGTCTATCTGGGCATCGGTCTCACCAAGTCTCAAGTAGTGGCTTTCGATCCTGCAACTCGCACGATCAAAAAGCTCGTTCCCGAGGAAGAACGGGTTCTTGGCGATTTCAGTATCTACGTTAACCCTCACATTGCTCATCCAGATAAAGCAATACTTTGGAGGGGAGTTGACGGGAAGATCTATGCGCACATGGCGACACACGGGGAAAATCGGCCCTGGTTCCGCTTTTACAAGGGGGAAGTAGAACGTGTCGATGCCGTTTCCTCGATTCAACCGGTGGAACAGAGGGCAAGTTACCAACTTCTTCAGGATCCAAAGGCACCTATCAAGCTGCCAAATGATGGAATAATCACGGATCTCGATGTGCCTGGTAAAGCCTTTAACTTTACCAAGCCTGACGGCACCATGCAGAAGGTGATATTTGATTATCCTTCACAGGGGCCTCGCATTGCATCCATGTGGCAGGGATCCGATGGTCGGATCTACGGATCAACCGGCCTACCTCTTCAGTTTTTCGCTCTGGATCCCCTGACCGGGTCCTATGCCCTCGCTCCCAAGGTTATTGGCGGGCACATCAATGCATTCGCTTCGATGGGGGATTCTCTTTATGGAGCCATATACACTCAGGGAGTGTTGGTGAGGCACATTATGAGCAAAGATCCAAAGAACATGGACTTTGAAACCTTGGCTCAGGCCGGAGATGATATCACCAGGCCCTACGGCCTGCTTCCACTTTCCAACGGCAATGATCTTGTCATGTTTGGATCTCCTGCCTATGGAACGGCTGGGGGGGGGCTGATGTTCTACGACACGAAAACCTTCACAAAAAAAATCGTTCCTCACTCGGAAGTTGTTCCGGATCAGTGTACAAAAGCCATGGTTGAACTCCCGAATGGCAATCTCGTGGGGGGAACCTCCATTGAAGCGGGAACCGGAGGTCAGCCTCCGCCTGATGCGCCCCATGTTGCCAATCTATATATCATGGATATGCCGTCAAAACAGGTGATTTTCAGGGAACCTCTCATTCCTGGAACTCCGCAGTATCGGGACCTTCTGGTTGGAGCGAACGGCTTAGTTTACGGCCTGTCCGCAACGAACGGAAATATTGAGAATCCAGATTATTCCTTGGGTGGCTATCCGCATTTTTTTGTCTTTGATCCGGTTTCTAAAACAAAACTGCATGACGAGCAACTGCCAGCAACATACGGGGCACTCACGGGAGGGCAGGCTCCACGTGTCATGCTCATGGGAGCGGATGGGAAGATTTATCTTCTTCTCCAAAACTACATTGTCCGGATTGATCCCAAGACATACAAGCACGAACGACTGGCGAAAACCCCTTTCCCCGTCGACACGGGAGTTGCCATCAGGGGGGATGAATTCTTTTTCTCGTCCGGCTCGGAACTCTGGAGCTACCGCATACCAGCGTTTGCCAAAACTCAAACCGGACAATAAGGGGATGCTGAACAAAGTTACGTGGCATGCCCTGCGCGGAGGAAGGTATTTTTCTTAAACAACTATTATTAAGCAACAGAACCATATAGCGGCCACTTAACCACATGTGTTTATGAACAAACCGTCGAACTCATGGAAAGCCTTGACACTTTCCGCCACGCTTATCCTTCCATTCATGTATGCAGAACCCGCCAAGAGTGATTCGGGCACTGTACAGAGTGAGGTCGATAATCCTGACTTCAGCCTTGACGATATTGGCTCTCAAACCCCACTTTATTGGAGCGCGTTGCCGCATGGTCTGAGTCCAGTTGTCATCTCTCAAGACCCTACGAATTCTGCGAATCGCGCACTCAAGCTGACGACCATATCTTCCGCAACTTGGGTCGGCGCAACAACATTAGTTCCCATCGTTGAGAACATGACTTACACGTTGTCAGCGGATGTCTATCGCGATCCGGGAACTGCCCAGCCTCAGATCTATCTCCAGTTCCTGGACTCAAGTGGCGCGACTGTAAGCAGCACCACCGCATACGGAAGTCAGGTCGGAATATGGAAGAACTTGAGCGTCTCCGCCAAAGCTCCTCCATCTGCTGTTAACGCACGGATTTGGGCTTATCTCGGCGGCAACAATACAGGAGCCGGATATTTTGACAATTTTCTGCTGAGAGAAAGTTATGCGACCAGATATGTCGCGCCAGTGGCCGCAGGAACTGGTGATGCCTTGAGCCCGGCAAATCCCGCCAAATTTAACGACACTCTGTTTTGGGCCAATGTCAAATCGCAACTGAACACACGATCGGTAAAGGTGATATTTGCCGAAGGCCATTATCTGGTCAACAGCCGCTCAGACTCCCTGACGCTGTGGTATTTTCAGAATACTTCCAACTTGCTCATTCTAGAAGGAGAACACCCAATGGGAACCATCTTCACAAAGGACAACGCTGCCGAGGACACCATGCCTCCAAACAACTCATCCAATGCTTTGGTGAATCTCAGTTACATGGAAAATGTGATTTTACGCCACCTTCACTGGGAAGACTCGGGAACGAACATGAGGCAAATGACCAGTTCGAGTCTCCGCATCAGCTCAAGCTCAAATAAAGACAATCCCAATCAAGCAAGAAACATTCTTATTGAGGGATGCAGTTTTGTCGGCTTGAACCGTAATGTGAATGGTATTCAGATCTTCAACAGAAACACAAACCACGTCACGATTAAGAATTGTGAATTCACGCGTTTGGGCGTCGATTCTTCCGCACAAATGATCTGCTGCGCGGAGAGTCCCCATGCTCTTCAGGTGTTGGACTCCTATTTTCAGGATTGCACGGGGCCTTATATTCGATTTCGAGGAGGTTGCCAAGACGGGTGCCACCAAGGACTGGTTGACGGGAATGTGTTCGTCTCCACACAAGCCTACTGTAACTGGCCGTTCATTGAGCAGGCAGCGCTGAACTGGAATGGAACCATGGATTTGATGGGAACCGGCTTTACCTTTACCAACAACCAGTTTGCATATTTTGTCCCTACTGGAAACCTTGTGTATCAGCGATCTGCAGCCATCTGGTTTCATGCACAGGGCTTTAGTCCGACAGATTCCGCCGGAAAGGTCTGGGGCTATGAACTCACCGCTCCCGACGCCAGTATTCTGCACTCCACTGCAATTTCAGAAAAACACACCTTGATAAAGGATCACTATGACATCGATTTCGGGGTCAATACGTTTATTTCGGGGAACATACGTACCGGGTTTCATGCGTTCAATGTCTTGTTATCAAGCATACCTGCTTACGGGTCTACCGACCACGGTGGAGCTGGCGACTACGAAATCTCCGATGTCAGCGGCCTGTGACGATCCACACACATGCCAGATCCAAAGAATGTCGAGTACAGTTTCCCTTATGGGGAGCACAGGGCACATGTTTATGAAACATGCCTTGTGCATTTTTGGACTTGCGCTTTCCGCTGCAAGCCATGCGCAATCTGAGGCGACAAACAAGCCGTTTACCATTCACTGCCAGCCTTATGATTGCAGCAAACCGATATTGTTGCCGGAGCATGAGTTTGCTGTTTCTCAATTCGGTAGAGGCAAGTATCGGATTGATGGCAGCTTCTCGGAAGGGCACTTCAATTGCATTTACATCATTTTTCAAGCGACAGATGCCCTGCTTCCGGTTCCGGATGCGGTTGAGAGTACTTTTGCCATTAAGAAGCAGAAGATTACTTGGCGGAGTTACAAGACCATCGTCGAAGGTCGTTCTGTTATCCGGAGGGAGGCGCTGATGCCTAATATACTTCCTCACGAAAAGCGAGGCGTTGATTCGGATTACATTTGGATTCACATTGATGCTGACTCGCAGCAGATTCTTGACCAGTTGACTTCTGATGCTGAAAGGATTCTTGAAGAAGTCACCTAATGGGAAAGGGTGCAGTGGAGGCAAGGCAAATGCCCTCCGACGACAACACATCACTGTAAAGGACGACATCTCCCCCGCGACAATCGCGGACATCGATTCCCTGCTTAATCTGAGCACTCTGGCGAACTGGAACCAACTGGACCAAGATTGGGTTCGGCTGCTAAGATTTCATCCCGCAGGCTGCCTTCGCATGGGGGTTTGCGGGAAGGTGGTTGCCTCCTCGACCCTCATGCCATACAGAGACAATGGTGCCTGGCTTGGAATGGTGCTTGTTCATCCGGACAACCGCGGGAAGGGTTATGGCAAGGCCATCGTGGCGGCCACACTCGAACTTGCTGAAAAACTTGGTTTCTTCTGGGTGGGACTCGATGCGACGGATGCCGGACGGGCTGTTTATCGAGATCTCGGATTTGCTGACTGCTTTCCGGTCAAGCGTTGGAGAAGGCCCGGAAACGGAAAATGCAGCGGCATCCAGAAGCACTCTTTCTCCCAGAAGGGAACGTTCCTCCGCCATGATCCGGGCCACTTTGAATCCAAATCTGCGGATTATCGGTGGATCGAACATCTGCTCCAAGAGAACGGAACCTCGCTCCTCACGCGCTCCAGATCTTACGCACTGCTTCGTCCGGGTCGCGAAGCCTGGCATGTTGGACCTGTGAAATCCGGAACCGCGAAAGACTTCGCTCATCTGCTCGATGGGGTCGGCTCGCTCTGCGGCGGAGATCAAATTTATCTCGATTGCTATTCCCACCCTGAATTGCACCGCGCGTTGGAATCGACTGGTTTCGAACCGTTTCGACATCTGACAAGGATGGTGCTGGGCCGCACGGCCCTGCCCAAGCCGAAGGCGCCATGGGAAATTTTCAAGGGATTCGAGTGGGGGTGAACACCGTTTACGGTTTGTGCTTCAAAAGCCATTCAATATTACCTGAAGTTCCTTGTCCTCCGCCTCCCCCACTACTGTCCAAAACAGGCGTGAAAAGGTCGCCTTGCGGGGTAAAAATGAGGGTGTGAAAACAACAAATCCACCCCAACAAGGAGACGAGGAATGAGCTTGGCGAATTCGAGTCTCTTTTCCCAGCTTCTTTCTTTGATTGATCGGAACGATTTTGCACGGTCGGTAAAGAAAACGGGCAGCGAAAAAGCATCGAAGGGCTTCGCGAGTTGGGACCACTTCGTTTCGATGCTCTTCTGCCAACTTGCGCAGGCGCGGAGCTTGCGCGAAATCGACTCTGGTCTGCGAAGTTGCGAGGGGAAGCTGCGTCATCTGGGCATGAACGGCGCACCCGGGCGTTCCACTCTTTCTTACGCAAATGCCCACCGCCCCTGGGAACTTTTCGAAGGCCTCTTTCACGAGATGCTCGTCAAGGTGCGCGACATGGCGCCGGGGAAAAAGTTTCGCTTCAAGAGCAAGCTTTACAGCCTCGATAGTACCGTGATCGAACTCTGTGCCTCGATTTTCGACTGGGCGACTTATCGGGCGGGCAAAGGAGCGGCCAAGCTCCACCTGCTCCTTGATCATGACGGATGCCTGCCTTGTTTTGCTGCCATCACCGAAGGTCGGATCGCCGATGTCACCATCGCCCAGCAACTGAAGCTGCCGAAAGGCTCACTGGTCGTCATGGACCGAGGATACACTGACTACAAACTTTTTGAGCGCTGGAGCAAGGAGGGCATTGGGTTCGTGACCCGGTTCAAGAAAAACGCAGACTGGTGGAATCACTCGGATACCGACCGAGAGGTCAAAAAAGACGGTCCCATCCGTCGTGATTGCCTGGGCTCTTTCAATTGCTTCCAGGCCGGCAGGCAAATCAAAGGCACCTATCGCAGGGTTGTTGTTTGGATTGAAGACAAAAACGAGGAGATGGAGCTTTTAACCAACCGCATGGATCTGTCGGCCGAAACAATCGCGGAGATCTACCGTCAGCGCTGGCAGATCGAGCTCTTCTTTAAGGCCCTGAAACAGAACCTGAAGATTAAGACCTTTGTCGGCACCAGTGCCAACGCGGTGCGCATCCAGATTTGGACAGCACTCCTGGCCATGTTGCTACTGAAGGCTCTTCAGTTCCGCAGCAAATTCGCTTGGGCGCTATCCAATCTGGTCGCGCTTCTGCGCTGGAATCTCTTCACTCACAAGCATCTCTGGAGCTGGATTGATGACCCGTTTTCCCATGCCGAGGCAGCCCCGCCAGGGGCGAGCACTCAGCTCTTCTTGGACGGCATGCGAGCAACCTAAACTAAAATGCCCTATCGCAATCTCGCAAAATCGACTTTTCGCCTTCCCGAGGCCCATTCAGTCCACTCTTTCTATTAGCTCAAGCGCTATTTTGGACAGCAGTGCGCCTCCCCAAGAGACAGGGCTGCCGAAGACTTCATCGGCTGCCGGGCTATAGTGACTTCCGAATGAGCCCGGAAATGACAATCTCCTGAGCAAGTTGAAGTCCTTTGCGCAGGACGGACGGGCGCTTCAAATCCAAGCCGAGCGTGTGGCTCAGAGTATGGCGGTTTGAGACGTAAATAAAGCAGACGCCTATGAGGAGTACAAGCAGGTGGCGACTGTCCGGGGGTTCCTCGATCTCTCCGCGTGCCTGGCCCTGTTTCAATATCTCGTCCAGACGCTGTAGAATTGGA
The DNA here is from genome assembly GCA_964585615.1 of uncultured Chthoniobacter sp. Classification (GTDB taxonomy): domain Bacteria; phylum Verrucomicrobiota; class Verrucomicrobiia; order Chthoniobacterales; family Terrimicrobiaceae; genus QYQL01. The sequence continues at coordinate 116,876 of CAZPEN010000007.1, forward strand.
TGCTTGGAAAGAAGATGCGGATGCGCATCCAGAAAGCGGGCCTGATTCAGGTTCTCCCACATGAGGAGGTTTACAAAATCTGAATTCTGTTGCAGAAAATCGAAATAGCACGCCAAGATTTCCCGGATGGCCTCTTCTGTGGTTGATGTTTCTGCCGTGCCCTCCAGCTCAAGGGTCTCGAGCTTTGCAAAAACTTCTCGCAACACCTCCACATACAGCCCATCCTTGTTTCCAAAATAGTGATAGAGCATCCGCTTGTTGCACCCTGCCTGAGCGACAATTTCATCTACCGCCACGCCGTGATACCCCCTTGCCGAGAAGAGCTTGATTCCAGCGTGCAAAAGATTCTCTTTCGTGCGCGCGGGATTGCGCCGGACCATTTTCCTGCCTGATTTGCTCATTTGAATGTCGTCATGGCTGCTGCCAGTATCAGCATATTGTATTCCTGTTCGCCTCCCGTTCACAAGCCGATTAAGAGCGTGAGTCGTCCATTCACAGTATCAAAACGGTATTTTCAGGATGACAGCACCAGGATCAACTCACTTTGGAGATTCCATCTGTGACGGGTATAATTGCACATTCGCATGGTGAATCGAGAGCGGAACTCCAAATCGTGCATGAAGCCGGCCTTTTGCTTCCTTGTAACAGGGACGCCATCAAGCCCCTTCGAGTCATGCGCTGATGAAGGAATGATCCCTGTTGTCGTTCCTGGAAGATGCCCATGGAAGTCGGGCAGAGAGAAGTGTCCAGTCCAAGATTACCGAGTTCATGACTAGAACCTTCCAGAGCGCTTCTCAAAACCAGTCGGCTTGCCAAATGTGCCTGCACCAGCCTGTATCCATGCAGCTGTCCATCCCATCATTTCTTCAATCCGTGCCGGCGGAAGCCCAAAGAGGCCGTGCGCCTTTTCCGCGTTGTTGAGCCAAGCGGTCCCCTCCTCCTTGCCGGTGAAAAGAGGCTCACGCTCGAACATCCTGCCGAATTCTTCTGCGAGTTCTCGCACGCTCAGAATTTTGGGACCTGTCACATTCAAGACAAAGGGATTGGAATCGGCCATCGGAAACGCTCGCAGAATGTGATCGACCGCATCGCGCTGCCAGATGACGTTGACCCATCCCATCGACAAATCGACGGGTTCCCGCTTGTAAACCTTCTGCGCGATGTCCACCAGCACACCATAGCGGAACTCGGTCGAGTAATTCAGCCGGATCAACGCCACGCGCGACCCGTGCTCGCGGGCCGCATCGGCAAAGGCCAGTTCCCGTTCCAAACAGGATTTCGCGTACTCGCCAGGAGGATCGGTGGGGGCGGTCTCCTTGCATCCGCCGGTAGACGGGCTGACCATCGAATACACGCAGCCGGTCGAAAACACCAAACAGCGGGCGCCGGCAAACCGTCTGGCAACGCGGCGCGGCAATTCCATGTTCATCCGCTTTAATAGGTCGGGCTGGTCACCTGTGCCGAATTTCGCACCCGCCATGAAAATGATGTTCGGCGCATCGGGCAGAACGGCCAGAGCCGCGTCATCCTCCAGGTCGCAAGCCAGCGTTTCCACCCCGGATTCTTCAAATACCGAACGCCCGTGGACCGTCGAAAACCGCGAAACCGCCGTCACGCGCCTCCCCCGCTTCCGCGTCTCGTCCGCCCGCTTGAGCATCGTGCAGACGTGTAACCCCATTTTTCCGCCCGCCCCCAGAACCAGAACCGCACCATCCAATCCCGCCATTGCATCACCCACTTCGGGCGAAGGACGGGAAAGGCTTTTCTCGACCTGGTCCGCCGGTATGGGAAGGGGAATTTCATGCTTGACAGAGGGAGGTGTCTTCAACATAGTAACTATATGGTTATCTTAGCGGTTTGCCGAGTCAAACAAATAAATCCGGTGCCAGCGTGCATGTTTCCGGACCGCGTTTCCCGCGCTCAGGCATGAAAAGCAGGATGACGTGCCTCCTGCTTGCACTGTGGGCCTTGCCTGCGCTCCATGGTGGCACAGTAGTCGATGCGACGACACTGGACGGAAAGCTGCTCTGCGGTTACCAAGCCTGGTTCACGGCCGCGGGCGATGAAAACACATTCTCGTCATGGATCCACTGGGGGCGTAATCACCGAATCCCCGATGGTTCAAACCTGCTCGTCGAAATGTATCCCGATCTCTCCGAGTTTGATTCCGACGAGTTGTTCGCCACGGCGATGACCAAATCGGGGGAGCCGGCCTTTCTGTATTCGGGCCGGACGGCCAAGACCGTGCGCCGCCATGTACGGTGGATGAGCGAATATGGGATTGATGGGGTCTTTGCCCAGAGGTTTGTCGCCATGCTTGGGCAGGATACCGCCTATGCCGCACACATGACATCCACCTTGCTGAGCCTTAAGACCGGATGCGAGGAATATGGCCGGGTGTTTGCCGTGATGTATGATGTTTCCGGCGCGGACGAGGCTCACTTCTGGGAAAGCATGCGCAGCGATTGGATCGCGCTTGTGGATTTAGGTCTCATGGACAGCCCCCACTATCTCAAACACAACAGTAAGCCGGTGATTGGAATCTGGGGAATGGGCTTCAAAGACCGAGTGCCATCCAACCCCGGGGTCGCGCTGGAAGTAATCCATTGGTTCAAACAAAACGCACCGAAAAAATATCGGGCCACTGTGTTCGGAGGAGTCCCCGGTGGATGGAGGACTTTGACCGACGATTCCCGAAACAGTCCGGCGTGGGCATCCGTGTATCGCTGCTTCGATGTCCTGAGCCCCTGGACCGTCGGACGCTACGCCAACCAGCCGGGCGCGGATGCGTGGAAAACGAGGAGGATAGTGCCGGACATGGCGGCAGCCAAGGCTGACGGCATCGGCTACTGCCCGGTGATCTGGGCGGGGTTCTCGTGGAAAAATCTCACTGGAGGCCCCGCCAACCAGATCCCTCGCGCAGGGGGGGACTTTTTTTGGCGACAGGCGTTCAATGCGATTTCGGCGGGAGCGCGCACACTCTACATCGCCATGTTCGATGAGGTGGACGAGGGCACCGCCATCTACAAGCTGGCCCCCACGGCCGCAGATGCGCCCGATCAAGGATACTGGCTGACACTGGATGCCGACGGCTTCGCGCTTCCGAGCGACTGGTATCTCCGCCTTGCCTGTGAGACGGGTCGGATGCTGCGTGGCGAAGTAGCTCCCTCGGAAACAAAACCTTCCATCCCCACCCCCATTCCCACACACAACTGAATTTCACAACCAACAACAAAACCAAGACATGCCAGCCAAAATCTACACCGACAAAGATGCCGACCTCAAAGCCTTCAAAGGCAAAACCCTTGCCGTTCTGGGTTTCGGATCCCAAGGCCACGCCCATGCGCTCAACCTCAAGGAGAGCGGTGCCAGGGTCATCATCGGCCTTTACCCGAAATCCAAAAGTCGCGCGCTCGCGGAAAAATACGGCTTTGGGGTTTTCGACACCGGCGATGCCGTCAACCGCGCCGACGTCATCATGATGGCCATTCCAGACACCAAGCAGCCGGAGGCTTACAAGAAAGACATCGCTCCGAACCTCGCGCCGGGGAAAACCCTGATCTTCAGCCACGGCTTCAGCATCCACTACAAGACAGTTGTCCCCCCGAAGAACGTAAACGTAATCATGGTCGCGCCAAAAGGCCCCGGCCACATCGTGCGTCGACAATTCATCGAAGGCAAAGGCGTGCCAGCGGTAATCGCCATTCACCAAAACCCCAACAAGAACGCGAAAAAGATCGCCCTCGCCTGGGCCAAAGGCATCGGCAGCACCCGGGGCGGAGTGCTTGAAACAAGCTTCAAGGAAGAGACCGAGACCGATCTCTTCGGCGAGCAAACCGTGCTCTGCGGCGGGTGTTCCGCCCTCGTTCGTGCGGGTTTCGAAATCCTCGTCGAGGCGGGCTATTCCCCGGAGATGGCCTATTTCGAGTGCCTCCACGAACTAAAGCTGATCGTCGATCTGATAAACGAGTCCGGTATTGCCGGGATGCGCTTCTCGGTCAGCGAAACCGCCAAGTGGGGAGATGTCACTGTTGGTCCTAAAATCATTGACGACTCTGTCAAAAAGCGCATGAAATCCGCCCTGAAAAACATCCAGACTGGAAAGTTTGCCAAGGGGTGGATCAGGGAATTTCAGACCGGCTACAAGCGCTACAACGCTCTCCTGAAAGAAGGCGAGCAGCACCCGATCGAAAAAACTGGCGCACGACTCCGTGCGCTCATGCCCTGGGTCAAAAAAACGAATCTCCAAGGCGCACAAGCCGCTTATTGAAAAATGTCTCTTCTCGGCGGACGGAGCGAACCTCCGTCCGCCTTTGCTATTTTGCGTGAAACGACCTCAAATACTTTTCGTTCTCAACTCAAACAATTTCTAAATCTGATTTAAAGTGCTTCTACCTTGAAAAGAAAGCCTGTGGAAACAGGCGACTGAAACTCTTTTGCTGTGTAGAAACCATATTGATTCCTTGTTGGAGATGGGTTAGAAGCAGGC
>CAZPEN010000008.1:0-116004 GCA_964585615.1 uncultured Chthoniobacter sp.
GCCTGCTTCTAACCCATCTCCAACAAGGAATCAATATGGTTTCTACACAGCAATCTCTGAACTGTTGAATTTTGTACAGCGCTTTCCGCCCTGTTGGATTTTATCCACCTTCCCGACCGATTTTTGATGCGTGAGCCCTGCCCTTGTCCCAGACTCTTTTCCCGATCCCGCATTTGTGCCAGAGTTTTCCCATGCGACATGTCTTTCTCTGCCTTCTGCTTGGTTTCGCGGGAATTTTCGCTGCGGACCAGCCGGAGATTTCCCACGGGCTGGTGCGGGCGGAGACCATTTATCCACCGCCGCTGGAAGAAGTCCGCTACGCCACAACCTACAATTTCACCGGGCATGTGCTCTATCCGTTTCCGGCAGTTTTTCTTCACAGGGATGCGGCGGCCGCCCTGCAAAAAGTACAGGAAGAGCTGGCCGCAGAGGGACTCGGACTCAAGATCTTCGACGGCTACCGTCCGATCTCGGTCCAGGCAAAAATGTGGCAGATCGTTCCTGACGAGCGTTATGTCTCCGATCCGGTGAAGAGCAGGGGCAAGCACACGCGCGGGACCGCCGTGGACGTGACGCTCATCGACCATCTGGGCAGCGAACTGCGGATGCCGACACCCTACGATGACTTCACGGAAAAGGCCCACCGCACATCGGACAAGTGGCCCGGCGAAGAACGCGCCAACAGCTTGAAACTGGAGGCCGTCATGAAAAAACACGGTTTCGTGCCCTTCCCCTTCGAGTGGTGGCACTACGATCTCGCCGACTGGCAGAGCTATCCTCCCCTGGATATTTCCTTCGAGGAATTGGCCCGGGGAGTGACGACAGCGAAGCCGGTTCCCTGAGGCCGGGGATTTTTTACTGCTTCACAGACGTGGTCCGCTCTTCCAGCTTGGAGACCCGGTGGACGAGCCAGGCGGCGATGTCAAAATCGTCGCCAAGGGCCGACAGGGACAGCACGGATGCCGCATTGCACTTCTGGAGATCCGCCTGGAAGCGGGAGCGGATCCCCTCGATTTCCTCCCCGTGGTGGCGGCTCTCCTCGTGAAATTTTTTCACATCCGCAGGATCGAGTGTCGAGGTGGCCAGCGCGCCCAGGGAGAGATTGTTTTTCAGCCACTCCCGGAGTCCGGATGCGATCTCTGCCTCTTCCGGGGAAAGCGAGGCAAAGACATCGGCAAACTCTCCCACCGCCTCGCCGATGTGCCGGATCGTGTGCAGCCAAGCCCGGAGCCGCTGGAGGCGCAGCGACTGCCGGGCGTTCAGCTGGTTTTCCGAGGCGAGGCGCACGCAGAAATTCTCAATCGCCGCCGCCAGTTCGATGAATGCCGGCGAGGTGTGATTTTCCGGATCGGAGGCGTCGGAGCCGCTGGATTCCACATTGAGTGTGCCGAGGAGCCGTCCCAGTTCCTTCGGCAGCAGGTCGAGGGCCGTGGCCGGATCCGCCAGTGCCTGGGTGGAAAGGAACGCGGGGGCTCCGGGACGCGGAGTCGGATCGTTCGGCCACAGCATTTTCAACACCCGTGAGCAGAACGGCAGCAGCGGAGTGATCACAATCGCGGGGAGGAGATTGGAAAGAAGAAAAACCACGGCCAGTTGAATCGAGGCTCCGCCGGAAACTCCGTGCAGCATTGCCCCGATGAGGGGAATGCCCGCCTCTTCCAGATAGAAAAGAAGCATCATCAGAACCCCGCTCACCACACAGAAGAGATCCTCCATCCTCACGAGCCTCAGAGCGTCCCCCCTCATTCCGACCGAAAGAAAAAGCCGCAACACAATTGCCCCGAGGTTGGTGCCGTAGATCACGGGAAGGGCCTGGGAAACCGGAATGGCCCCGGCTCCCGCCAGGGTGATGACCAGCATCGCCGCACCGGTGTTGGACTGGAGGATTGCCGCAGCGGCGATGCCACAGACAAAGGCGGGCGCCGACCAACCCAGAGCGGCATTCAGAGCATGACGAAACCATTCCTCGTTTTTCAGCGGAGCCGCCCCTTCTCCCATGATGCCGAGGGCAAAGAGGATCATGCCCACCCCCAGCAATGCCCCGGCGATGGTGTTCCACGGTTTTGCCCGCACCGATCCCATGAAGATGCCCGCTCCGCCGACAAGAAAGGCGACAAAGGGATGGATGTTCACCGCCGCCAAAAAGGCGAGCGCAGTGAGTCCCACATTGCACCAAACGACGACAATTCGCGCGGGTGCAGTCCGGATCAGACCGCTGCCCACCATGCTCACAAGGATGAAAGTCACCGCCGTTGCACTCTGCATGAGAGCCCCGGCCGCAAGACCGAGCAAGGCGGCCAGAAAGGGGGTGTGCGTGGCGGACTTGACAAGATTCCGGAAACCTCCGCCGCTGAGAAGGCGCAGATTTTGCCCCACGAGCTGAAGCCCGAGAAAAAACAGCCCGAGTCCAAGAACAAGACTGTTCAGGGGAGACATGGAGGCATCATCGCGCGGCGCGTCCGCATTTTGCAAGAGCCAATAGGGGTCAGGCCTTGCCTCTTGACAAATTTTCCCCAATTTGCTGGCATTTTGGAATGCCGAGACGAGGGAGAGTGGAATATGCGGGAGCGGTCTACCATGTGATGGACCGTGGGGATCGGTCAGAGTTCATTTTTCTGGATGACGACGACCGAAGACTTTTCTTGAAGACACTGGGACAGGCGTGCGAACGGACGGGTTGGCGTGTTCATTCCCATGTTCTGCTGGGCAATCATTACCATTTGCTGTTGGAAACTCCGGAGGAGAATCTTTCCGTGGGGATGCACTGGTTGCAGTCCACTTACACCATCCGGCACAATACAAGGCACCGGCAGCGGGGGCATCTGTTTCAAGGGAGGTACAAGGCGATTCCCGTGGAGGCGGAGAATGGGACGTATTTTCAAACAGTGAGCGAGTATATCCATCTCAACCCAGTGAGAGCGGGTTTGGTGGGAGAAGGAAATCGGTTGATGGATTATCCGTGGAGCAGTTTTCCGGCATTGGCAAGTGCCCCCGGAAAGCGCCCTGCCTGGCTTTGTGGAGACTGGGTTTTGAACCAGGGAGACACGGCGATCGGGCGAGCCGCCTATCGGAAAGCGATGGAGCGGCGGGCGGTGCAGGAGAGAGGGGGCGGGACGCCAGACCGGGATTTGCTGGATGCGTTGAGACGTGGATGGTTTTTTGGTTCCGAGACGTTTGGGGAAGCCCTGCTGACAACTTTGCGCAGAGAGGGACGGAGCAATGTCGGAAGGTTGCATGATGAACTGGAAGCAAAGAGGATCATCGGGCGGGGGTTGGAGGTTTTTGGAATAAAACAATGTGCCTTGGCGGAACTGCGCAAGGGATGTGCGGAGAAAATTGCCATGGCGGCGGCAATCAGAAAACGGACAGTGATGAGCAATGCTTGGATCGCGGACAAACTTCACATGGGAGATCCGAGCAGGGTGTCTCGGTATTGTGCGGAAGCGGAGGGACGTCCGGAGGTGCGAAAATTTTTAAGAAAATTGGAAATGTCAATAGGCAAGGCCTGACCCCTATGCGCTGGGTTGCGAGATGCTGCTATTTTGGAATGTTCATCCAGGCGTTGGTGATCAATGCCACGCCGTTGCTTTTTATTCCGTTGCGGAATGCGTTCGGACTGACGTTCGAGCAGATCGGGCGCCTGGTGTTGGTGAATTTTGTGACACAGATGCTGGTTGATCTCGTTTGCACGGCTCTTGCGGACCGGGTGCGTCTCCGTCCGTTGATTGCTGCGGCCAATGCGCTGGCCGGGGTGGGGCTGTGGATTTTCGCGCTTTCGCCTTTTGTTCTCGGGCGTCCGTATTCCGGATTGATCTTTGGCACGGTGGTTTTTTCGATTGGCTGCGGGCTTCTGGAGGTTTTGTTGAGTCCGTTGATCAATGCCCTGCCCGGGGAAAACAAAAGCGGGGCGATGGCGATGCTTCATGCGTTTTATCCGGTGGGGAAGGTGGCGGTGATTGTGGTGACCGGTCTTGGGCTTTATCTTTTTGGGGAATTTTCCTGGCCGTGGATCATGCTGGCGTGGAGTGTTCTTCCGGTGCTGAACACCATGGCCTTTTTGCGGGTGAAGCTGCCACAGCTTGCAGATCCCGAGAGGCGGCACACCCTGCGTTCCATGTTGTGGAACACTTCTCTTTACTGGATGTTGGCGGGCATGGCGCTGGCGGGGGCGACGGAGGTGACAATTGCGCAGTGGACGTCTGCGTATGTTGAGACGGCCCTGGGTTTTCCGAAAGTGGTGGCGGATCTTGTGGGATTCTGCCTGTTCGGGGTGGGAATGATTGTGGGGCGCCTGTGGTTCGGGCTCAAAGGCGGGCATGGGAACCTTCCGGGGGTTGTTTTTGGGAGTGCCCTTCTCTCGGCAGTGGCCTGTGTGGTGATGGCGGTTTCTCCTTCGCCGATTGTTGCGCTGATTGCCACCGGGTTTTCCGGCATTTTTGTGAGCATGTTATGGCCGGGAACCATTTCCCTTTCCGCCGCGCGGTATCCCCTTGCGGGAGCCTCGCTGTTTGCGATTTTGGCGGCGGCGGGAGACGGCGGGGCTGCCCTGATGCCGTGGTTTGTCGGGGTGATTGCCGACCACAGCGGATTTTTGGGCGGAACCTGGGTTGCAAGCCTTCTGGGGCCGGAGTTGGATCCCCAGGCGTTCGGTCTCAAAACGGCCTTCCTTGTCACCGCGATCTGTCCGCTGCTGATGGTGCCGGTTGTGTTTGCGGCAACCGGGCATTTTTGCAGGCTGAAGGCGTGAGGGACTGTTGCTTCGGGGGTGTCCCGGAGTGGTTCCGGTCAGATGTTTTTCTCTCCGGCGGTGCTGCGGAGGTGGATGGTTTTTGCGGAGAGGTTGTGGACGGCCCGGATGTAGCGCACGGTCTTGCTGCGGGCACGCATGAGGATCGAGTGGGTGACGGCGGTGTTGCCGACGAGTTTCACACCGGGCAGGAGGGCGCTGTCGCTGATGCCGGTGGCGCAGAAGATCGAGCTGTCACCGGAGACAAGATCGTCGGTGTAGTAGATGCGCTGGAGGTCGGAGGGGGAGACGGTCTGCAGGAGGTCCGTCCGTTCCGCGTCATCCCGCGGCCACATGCGAAGCTGGATTTCTCCGCCGAGAGCCTTGAGGGCGGAGGCGGTGAGGATGCCTTCCGGGGCGCCACCGATGCCGGCATAAAGATCAACGCCCGAGTCCGGAAGGGAAGGGGCCACGGCTGCGGCGATGTCGCCATCGGAGATCAGGCGCAGGGAAGCGCCTTCTTTGCGGATGATGTCGATGTAGGGCTGGTTCCGCGGACGGTCGAGCAGGACAACCACAAGGTCGCTGATGCGTTTTTTCAGCGCTGTGGCGGCGATGACGAGCGTGCGGTAAAAGGGAGCGTCCAGGCGGATGGGGGCGAGGTCGTTCTTGCTGATTGCGCGGGCGACTTCGGGGCCGTAGGCGAGCTTTTCCACATAGAAGCTCGGGATGTTGACCATGCAGCTTTTTTTGTCCTCCGGCACCCAGGCGGCGGAGAGCACGGAGATGGAATTGGGGAGGCCTTTGGAGATGTTGCTGGTGCCGTCGATCGGGTCCAGGGCGATGTCGAAGCGCGGGGAGTTTTCCTTCCAGGTTCCGAGTTTGTCGCCGAGGAAGATCCCGGGGGCGTTGTCCTTGATGCCTTCGCCGATGACGACTTCCCCGCTGATGTCCACCAGATCGAAGACTCCGTAGATGGCGTCGCAGGCCGCAGCATCGGCGGCTTCCTTGTTTCCCCGGCCCATCCAATGAATGGAATTCAATGCGGCATTTTCTGTTGCGCGGACGAACTCAAATTCGATGTTGCGTTCGACGTCCTGATGCAGGGTTTTTTTCATGGTATGGTCAGTCTTCGTGAGCGAGGCAGGCGGCGATGAATCCTTTGAAGAGGGGGTGAGGGAGGTTCGGCTTGGATTGGAATTCCGGGTGGTATTGGCAGGCAAGGAACCACGGGTGGGAGGAAAGTTCGATGACTTCGACGAGGTCGCCCTCCGGGGAGGTGCCGGCGATGACGAAGCCGCGTTTCTCCATGGTTTCGCGGTAGGCCATGTTGAATTCATAGCGGTGGCGATGGCGTTCCATGATTTCGGCGCGACCGTAGACCTGATGGGCGAGGGTGTTCTTGCCGAGAACCGTCGGGCAGGTGCCGAGGCGCATGGAGGCGCCTTTTTCGGTGACATCCTTTTGTTCTTCGAGGATGCAGATGACCGGGTGGGGGGTGGCGGGATCGAACTCCGTGCTGTTGGCGGCCTCAAGGCCGCAGACATGGCGGGCGAACTCGATGGTGGCCACCTGCATGCCGAGGCAGAGTCCGAGGAACGGGGTGCGGGATTCGCGGGAATACCGGACGGCGTCAATTTTGCCTTCGACCCCGCGGTCTCCGAAGCCGCCGGGGACCAGAACTCCGGCCACGCCGCGCAGATATTTGTCCGACCCTTCTTTTTCGATGTCTTCCGCGTCCACGAGGACGAGATCGATGCCGCAGTCGTGCGAGGCTCCGGCATGGGTGAGGGATTCGTAGATGCTCTTGTAGGCATCCTGGAGTTCGATGTATTTGCCGACGATGGCGATCTTGACGCGTTTTTTTGGGGAGATGACACGCTGGACGAATTTTTTCCAATCCGTCATGTCCGGTTGCGGGGTTTCGAGGCGGAGGATCCGGCAGACCGTGGTGTCGAGTCCCTCGGCCTGGAGGTTGAGCGGGGATTCGTAGATGGTGTGCTCGACGTCGCCGGCCTCGACGACAGCGTCGAGCGGGACATTGCAATAGAGCGAAAGTTTTTGCCGCACGTCCTTGTCGAGGGGCATTTCCGTGCGGCAGATGAGAACCTGGGGTTGCAGGCCGATTTCGCGGAGTTTGGCGACGCTCTGCTGGGTGGGTTTGGTTTTCAGTTCCCCTGCGGCCTTGATGTAGGGGACGAGAGTGACGTGCATGATGATTGCATTTTCCGATCCCACCTCGAGGATGAACTGCCGGATGGCTTCGAGGAAGGGCAGGCCCTCAATGTCGCCCGTGGTGCCGCCGATTTCCGTGATGACGATGTCTCCACCGGAGTTTTCCCCGAGTTCCCGGATGCGGCCTTTGATTTCGTCGGTGATGTGGGGAATCACCTGGACGGTCTTTCCGAGGTAATCCCCGCGGCGTTCCTTGGCGAGAACGGTTTCATAAACCTGGCCGCTGGTAAGATTGTTGGCGCGGGTGAGGACGCAGTTGGTGAAGCGTTCGTAGTGTCCAAGGTCGAGATCCGTCTCGGCGCCGTCCGCGAGCACGTAGACTTCCCCGTGCTGGAAGGGGTTCATCGTTCCGGGGTCGACATTGAGGTAGGGGTCCAATTTTTGCAGGACAACTTTGAGTCCCCGTTTTTCGAGAAGTGTTCCGAGCGAGGCCGCCGCGAGGCCTTTTCCCAATGAACTGACGACACCACCGGTCACAAAAATATACTTCATGCCGGGGGATACTACGGGGACCGGCGGGAAAATCCAGCAGGTTGTCAGCGGGAATCGCATCTCTTTTGGGAGGGCGCGGTTTCTTTGCCATCCGGAGGGATTTTCATTGAGCAAAGTCACGGGCTCCGACAGGTTGGTGGGGCATGGAACTGGTGAATTTGACGCGTCGCACGGAGATCGGATCCAATTCCTATTGGCTGAAAATCGGGGGGAAAAATCTGATTCTCGATGCCGGCCTGCATCCGAAGCTGGAAGGACTGGCGGCGACGCCGGACTTTTCTCTTGTGCCTGCGGGGAAGGTGGATGCGATTTTTGTCACGCACGCGCACCAGGACCATGTGGGAGGACTGCCGGTTCTGACCCGGCGGGAGCCCCAGGCCCGGGTGTTCATGACGGAACCCACGGCCCGCATTGCGGATGTGATGCTGCACAATTCGGTGAACGTCATGGTCCGTCAAAGGGAAGACGACGGGATCACGGAGTATCCGCTTTTCACCCACCGCGGCGTGGATTTTTGTGCGCAGGCGTGGGCACCCCGGCCCGTGGGAAAGCGCTACAACCTGCTGGGGGAGCTCTCACAGGACGATTCGGAAATCACTTTTGAATTTCACGATGCCGGGCACATCCTGGGGTCCGCCGGATTGCTGATCCGCTACAAGGGGCGGACGATTTTTTACACCGGAGATGTGAATTTCGAGAATCAGACGATCATGCGGGGGGCTTCCTTTCCTGAAAGCGGGGTGGATGTGTTGATCATGGAGACGACGCGGGGGGATGCGCCGGTGCCTTCGGGGTTTTCTCGTGCGGACGAGGAGGACCGGTTGGCGCGGGGGATTCGTCGGGCTTTTGAAAGGGGCGGGAGTGTGACGATTCCGGTGTTTGCGCTGGGAAAAACCCAGGAGCTGCTTGCGATGCTCTGGAAAATGCGCATCCGGGGGTTGTTGGCGCATGTGCCGATTTATATCGGCGGGCTGAGCACAAAGATCACGGGGATTTACGACGCCTTTGCCGCTTCCTCGATCCGGAGCCACCCGGAGCTTCTCCTACTCCAGGAAATGGCGCCGTATGTTCTTTCCGGCAATGAGATCAACACCATCGCCCCCCGCAAGAAGTGCATCTTTGCGCTTTCCAGCGGAATGATGACCGAGCACACGCTCTCGAATATTTTTTGCCGGAAGGTGTTGGGCGATGAAAACCAGAGTCTATTCTTTGTGGGCTACTCGGATCCGGATTCCCCGGCCGGTCGCATTCGTCGGGCGGCGACGGGGGAACAGGTCCGCCTTGACAAGGAGACCTCCCCGCTCACGCTTCGCTGTCACATCGAGGAATTCCAGTTCAGCGCCCATGCCAGCCGGGAGACCCTGAGGAATTATGCGTTGTTGCTCAAGCCCTCCAAGGTCGTCCTTGTTCACGGGGACAAGCCGGCCATCGACTGGTTCCAGCTCGCACTTTTCAAGGAACTGCCCGGAACGGAAGTGATCATTCCCGAACCCGGACGTCCGGTCCATCTTGGCTGAGCCTCGAATTGTCGTTGGGGGGGGGGAGCCGTTCAATCTCCGGAGAGACAACCGAAGCCAACGGGGTCGTCGGCATACTCCACCGGTCGATGGGAGAGTTTGTCCACGCGGATGTCCAGAGATTCGAACTGTGCGGAGGATGAGGTTGTTGCGACGGCTGTGTCGGCGGCATCGTGACCACTGCCCACCCAGATGAAGCCGTGCTGGGGGGCGAGTCGCGTTGCATCGTAGCACCACCACTGGTCGCCCAGCCAGACTTCGAAGAAGGCATGAAAATCGGGCTGGGGAAGCTGCCATGCGTAGGCACTGCCATATCGGGCGGGGATTCCCATGGCCCGGCAAAACGTGACACCCAGATGGGCGAAATCCCGGCACACACCGGCGCGAAGGGTCAGGCAATCCACGGCACTTGTGTGGGCGTCGGTGATGCCGGGCTGGTAATCAATGTGGGAGTGGATCCAATTGCAGATGCCGCTGACCCGTTCATGCCCGGGGTGGAGATCTCCGAATTGTTTGGCAGCGAGTCGCACAAGCTTGTCGGACTCGCAGTAGCGGCTGGGATAAAGGTAGCGCACAACTTCGGTGGGCAGGTCGATGAGGGGGGATTCCGGGAGATCTTCCTGTTTCGCGGTGGCGGCGATGCGGCGTTCCGCCTCAGCCTCGTAGGAAATTTCCAATGGTCCTGCGGGGACGGCGATTCCGTGAAAGCGGGAGGGGCCTTTCGTTCCGACATGTTCCTGGAAGGGGAGGTTGTGATTGTTGCGAATGCGTTCCCGGGTCACTTTTTGCGAGCGGGTCCGGGCGGCCGCGATATTCAGCAACAACCACCCTTCCTGCTCGAAGTGGTAGCGAAGCCGGGTGCGGATGAAAAATCGGTGTGTCTTTGGCATGGTGGATTGATCGGACAGCCCGGGAAACCATGCCGAAAGTCTGCACTCAATCAGGAAGGGCGGGGAATCGCCACAAAATCCCGCGGGAGCCGGTCTTCGGGAGGGCGTTTTCGTGAGCGGGAGGGATGGATTTCTGTGGCGGCTTTTCTGGCGTGCTCGAGCAGATTGGCCGCGGCGGGGGAGGGGGCCGGTTTTCGCCAGGCTGCGCCGATGACCAATGGCTCCGGTGCGGGAGAGAGGGGAAGCAATTTCACGCGGGAGCCGAACGAGCAGGCAAGGGTTTGCGGTGCGAGAGCGAGCCCGCAGCCGGCTTCCACCGAGGAGACGATGCCGGCGATGCTTTCGTGTTCCTCCGCGATGCGCGGCCGGGATTTTGTCCGCGCGAAGACCCCGGCAAGAAATTTGTGATATTCCGGATATTCCCCGCGGTCCAGCGCCACGAAGGGTTCCCTGACGGCCAGGGAAAGGGGAATGGTGCGGCGGCGGGTGAAGGGATGGCCGGCCGGCACGGCCAGGCGCACCGGATCGAGCAGGAGTTTCTCGAAATGGAGACCCCTCAACATGGCGGGCGTGGGACGGACGAGAAAGGCCATGTGCAATTTCCCTTCGCGCAGGCCCGCCAGCATTTCCTCCGTGGACATGTCGTGCAACTTGACCCGCGGCCCGGGCGCAGCTGCCTGGAAGGCCCGCAATGTGGAGGGGAGAAGCCGGGCGGTGGGCGAGGGGGCGTAGCCGATGTGAAGATGGCCGTGGTTGCCCGTGGCCGCGACCCGGGCGGCCTTCACCGCCTCTTCCGTTCGTTGCAACACCACGCGGGCTCCGGCAAGAAACGCACGTCCGGCCTCGGTCAACTTCACGGATTTTGCGGTCCGCTCCAGCAGCGGAAAACCGATCTCGTCCTCCAGATCGCGGACCTGCCGGCTCAGGGCCGGTTGGGAGACATGCAACTTCATGGCCGCCCGGGTGATGTTTTCATTTTCGGCGACGGCCACGAAGTACCGGAGATGGCGGAGTTCCATGCCGGGAGTATGCCTTTTGGTTATGCCAAGGCAAGAAACATGGTCTTTCCCGGAAGGCGGCCTTCTGTGCGAGAGTCGGGCCTGATGAAAATTCGGAAAGCCCACGAACGGGGCCACGCCGCACACGGCTGGCTGGATACCTGGCACACATTCAGTTTTGCGGACTACCACGACCCGGAGTGGATGGGATATCACAGCCTGCGTGTCATCAACGACGATCTTGTCATGCCCTCCCGGGGTTTCGGGATGCACCCCCACAGGGACATGGAGATTGTGACGTACATTTTGGACGGCGCATTGGAACACCGGGATTCGATGGGGAACGGGCGCATCCTGCACGCAGGGGATGTCCAATACATGGCTGCCGGAAGCGGAGTGATGCACAGCGAGTTCAATCCCTCCTCCGACGAGGCCGTGCATCTCCTGCAAATCTGGATCAAACCGGATACCCGGGGGGTGACTCCCCGTTATGCGGAAAAATCCCTTGCGGATGCTCCGGACGGACTGCACTTGGTCACGAGCAAATCCGGACGCGAGGGTTCGCTGGAGATCCATCAGGATGCGGATCTCTGGCTGGCAAAGCTGGGTTCCGGGGATTCGTTGTCGCATGTCCTGGCTGCGGGACGCCATGCCTGGGTTCATGTCGCCGGGGGCGAAGTCACATTGAATGGACGCGAACTTCAGGCCGGCGACGCGGCGGCCATGGAAGGCAAAGAGACCCTGCAAATGGCTTCAACCGGTCGTGCGCAGGTTCTTCTTTTTGATCTGGCCTGATCTTCAAACACTCACCAACAAACCCAACAAAAAACCACATGAAAGCACTCCAACTCCTCATCAAAACCCACGACAGTGCCGGTCCCCTGATCGCGCGTCTCACGCTCGGCCTTGTGATGTTTCCCCACGGTGCACAGAAGATGCTCGGCTGGTTCGGCGGACACGGATTCACCGGAACCATGGGTTTCTTCACCGGCACGATGCACATCCCGACCTTCTTCGCCTTTCTGGCCATCCTGGCGGAATTTGCGGGAGCTCTCGGGCTCATCGTCGGGCTGTTCGGGCGGGTCGCGGCCTTTGGCATTGCGTGTGTGATGGGGGTCGCCATCGTGACGGCGCACGCGGCCAACGGCTTTTTCATGAATTGGTACGGGAACCAGGCGGGAGAAGGATTTGAATACCATCTGCTCGCACTCGGTCTCGCGTTGATTGTGATGGTTTGCGGCTCCGGAAAGGCCTCGCTCGACCGTGTTGTTTCGCGGCTCTTGTCGCGGGATTAAGTTCCGAATTGTCGCTGTGGCGGCAAAAGAGATTGTTTTCTTCCGGACGTTCCGGCGGATAGCCTCGCGCCCATGAACGAGTCTTTTTCCGCCGCCGACTGGCGTCGTCTTCGCGCATTGCGCGACCGTTTTCTGGCCGATGCCACCCGGGAATACTGGACGCCCGGGGATCTGGAACTTTACGATGCCACATTTGCGCAGCGAATCGGTTGGAAATGGGACGGGGTTGTTGAGACACTTGAGCGGGCGGGATGGCGTCCGTCCGGAAAACGTCTCCTGGACTGGGGATGTGGCACGGGAATTGCCGCGAGGGCCGTGGCCGGTTGGGCGGGAATCCGCGAGGCACGGGTTCATGATCAAAGTCCGCTGGCGGTGAAATTCGCCATCGGAAAGTTGAATGAACGTGGGGTGGATGCCTCCGCATTCTCTCCGTCAGCCCCCGTGCCGGAGGACATGCTTCTTCTCGTGAGCCATGTCGCGGGAGAGCTGACCGAAGAGGAATTGATCACGCTTGCCCGGTTTGCGGCTGGCGCTGCGGAGGTCATTTGGGTGGAGCCTGGGTCCCGCGAGATCAGTCTGCGGCTCTCAGGTGTCCGGGAAATCCTGCGCGGGGAAGGGCATTCTTTCGCTGCTCCCTGCACCCACAAGGCGACGTGTCCGATGAACGGGCAGGAAAAAGATTGGTGCCATTTCTTTGCGAGTCCGCCTCCGCAGATCTTCCAATCCGCATTCTGGGGCGAGTTTTCCCGCGAATTGGGAATCGACCTGCGGGCGCTACCCTTCAGCTTCCTGGCCTCCTCCAGAAACGCCGCCTCCCGTTTCCCGCAGGATGCCGAGCGCCTGATTGGGCGGCCTCGCGTGCTGAAGGGACATTGCGAGCTTCTCTGTTGCGGAGCCGGCGGCCTGGCCGTGCGCGGACTTCAAAAACGCGATGAACCGGAATTGTTCCGACGGATCTGTCGCGAGGATCTCGACGGGATTTTCCAGTGGACATTTCCACCCGACCGACCGAAACGCGTGTCAGGTGGACGGCTTCTGGACGAGCCCGGATCGGGGCGGTGAGAGAATGACAGATTTCTGCGGACGCCCCCCTTGGTTTTTTCAATATTTCTTCCCCGCGGCTGTCCTGATTTCCCCCCCCCCGGAGCGCAGATCTCTCCGCTCGAGTTTTTGGAGGCTTTGCTACTCGATCGGGCGGAGGGATGGGCGGAGCGAGACCTGTTCGCTTCCGCGTTCCCCGAAGTAGGCCAGGGCCATCTGGAAGCGTTGTTGGAGGATGGTTTCCACCTGGGTCTCCACGGGGGCGGATTTGGCAACGAGTGTTCCGGGTGGCACCCAGGCCCGGCCGGTGAAATTATCGGGAACGCTTCCCCCGGGGATCGGCCGCGGACTGTCCGCAACGTAGATACGCCCGCCCTTGGGAGCGAGGGAAACCATTTCCACGTGTCCGAAATAGCCTCCGGGGGTTCCGCGGGGTCTTTTCCCCATCCGCTGGTCGCCGAGATAGACAAGGACACTTCCGAGGGGGGCCTTTGTCGGGTTGGAGACCTTCACCGGACGCCAACCCGCATCGGCGAGGATTTTTTCCCAATCCTGACCGTTGCCGGGCTTCAGTCCCCGGCCCAGTCCCGATTGGTTGAGCAGGGAGAGCATGGCGCGCCCGCACCAGCCGGAGGGAATGCCATCCGTGGCACTCGTCACCGTGAGATCCCGGAGCAGGGAACCCTTGAGAAGAGGGTTCGCAGCATGGGCCTGGGCGGCCAGAACAGCCAACAACAAGACCATGCCCCGGAGTGATTTCACGAAGCTGATGTATTCCAGTTTGCGCCTTTCGCAAGAAAAAAGGGATTGCGAATGGCGCCGGACCGTCAGCGGACTTTCAGGAGCTCGACTTCGAAAATGAGCGTCTCGTCGGGTCCGATCGCGCCGCCGGCTCCGCGGGAGCCATAGGCGAGATCCGGAGGAATGAAGAGCTGGATTTTTCCGCCTTCCTTGATGAGTTGAACGCCTTCCGTCCAGCCCGGGATCACGCGATTGAGCGGGAACTCAATTGGCTCGTTTCTTTTGTAGGAACTGTCAAACTCGGTTCCGTTGAGCAGGGTGCCGCGGTAATTGACCAGAACCACGTCGGTGGCCTTGGGAGCTTTTCCGGTTCCGGGTTCGAGGATTTTGTATTGGAGCCCGCTGGCCGTTTGCTGGACGCCGGGTTTGGTGGAGTTTTCGGCAAGGAAGGCCTTGCCCTGTTCGAGTGCAGTTTGTGCCATGGTGGTGTGAAGAAATGCCGCCAGGGCGAGAGCAATGACGGGGAAGAGTTTTTTCATTTGATGTGATCTACTTGAGGGATTTGTTCCACTCGGCGATCCGGTCCTTCTGCGCCTCGAAGAGGGCATTCGGGGAGTCGAGGATTTCGATTTTGAGAATTTTGTCGCCTTGGGCGATGGCGTTGACAACGTCCTGGCCCTTGGTGACTTCACCGAAAACCGTGTGCTTGCCGTCCAGCCAAGGGGTCGGCAGATGGGTGATGAAAAACTGGCTGCCATTGGTGCCAGGGCCACGGTTCGCCATCGAGAAAATGCCCGGCTTGTCATGCTTGAGACCGGTTTTCACCTCGTCCTCAAAGGTGTAGCCCGGGCCTCCCGCTCCGGTGCCGGTCGGGTCGCCGCCCTGGATCATGAAATCCGGGATCACGCGATGGAAGGTGATGCCATCGTAATACCCGCGCCTGGCGAGATTGAGGTAATTGGCAACGGTGACAGGAGCCTTCGAGGCGAAGAGGGTGCCTTCGATGTCTCCCTTGTTGGTTTTGACTAGGATGCGGATATCGTCCATGGAGTGTGCGTTCGTCGCGGAGATTGCGGCAAATGTCAAACCCAGAAGCAGGGAAAAAAGTGTGGTTTTCATCGGCGCAAAATCTGGCACCATTCCCCGCATGGCGCAATCAACAGTTAAAATCGGGGTCGTGCAGAATGCCTGCACGGCGGATCTTGCGGCGAACACAGCCGCCGCCGAACGCGGACTCCGCGAGGCTGCGGCACGCGGGGCGAACATCGTCTGCTTCCAGGAACTCTTCCGCTCGCTCTACTTCTGCCAGGTGGAAGACCACAAATATTTCGACCTCGCCGAGGAAATTCCCGGTCCGGGCACGGAAGCGCTCCAGTCCCTGGCGAAAGAGCTTGGGGTGGTCATCATTGCTTCCCTCTTCGAACGCCGGGCACCGGGGCTCTACCACAATACAGCCGTCATTATTGATGCCGACGGGACGTTTCTCGGGAAATACCGGAAGATGCACATTCCGGACGATCCGCTTTTTTACGAAAAATTCTACTTCACTCCCGGCGACCTCGGGTTCCGGGCCTGGAGCACGAAGTTCGGGCGGATCGGCGTCTGTGTTTGCTGGGATCAATGGTACCCTGAAGCCGCGCGTCTCACCGCATTGCAGGGGGCGCAGATCCTTTTTTATCCAACCGCCATCGGCTGGCATCCGAAGGAAAAAGCCAAATACGGTATCCGCCAGCATTCGTCCTGGGAAACCGTTCAACGCGGCCACGCAGTGGCAAACGGCTGCTACGTTGTCGTCCCGAACCGCATCGGCCATGAGGCGCCGGATGGCGGCGACGGCATTGAGTTTTGGGGACAAAGTTTCGTGTGCGATCCCGCCGGGCAGATCCTTGCGAAAGCGTCGACGGACCGCGAGGAAGTCCTCGTCGTCGAGGCCGATCTTGATTCGGTTGACACCCAGCGCACCCATTGGCCGTTCCTGCGCGACCGCCGCATCGATGCGTATGGAGACATCACGCGGCGGTTTATTGATTGAATGCCCGGATGGGAAAGCTGGACGAAATGGCAGCGCGTACGGGATTCGAACCCGTGCACCAGCCTTGAGAGGGCTGTGTCCTAACCCCTAGACGAACGCGCCAACAGAAGAGGTGATATTATCACTTGGCTGTCGGCTGGCAAGGGTGGAAAATAGGGGGATGATTCTCTACATCAAACCCTGGTGTCCCTGGTGCGTTGAGGCCGTGGAGTGGCTCAAGCGGCGGGAGATTTCCTTCACGGTGGCCGATGTGCTGACGGATGGCCGCTCTTTTGAGCGCATGAAGAAGATTTCCGGGCAGTCCCTGACGCCGACTTTGGAGATGCCGGATGGCGCGGTGCTGGCGGATTTCGACACCCGCCAGCTGGAGCGGTTTTTGGCGGAGAGGGGGAGGCGATGATTGCCGAAATCCTGATGGTGGCGGGGGTGGGGGTGTTGTCTGCCGCGTTGCGGTCTTTTCGTCATCCGGTGTTGTTTCGCGTGGGAACGCTCGGGTTTGTTCTGACGTCCTTTCTTGCGGGATGGTTGATTGGCGGGAATATCTGGACCGGGTTTTGCTTTGCTTCGACGTGGTTCCTGCTCCCCTGGGTGGAAATCCTGACCCGCGTGCGGAAATTGCGCCTGCCTTTGGAACGGAGGATCGAGCCGTGTGCTCCTCCGACAAGGGCGGTGTTCCCCGCGTTCGCCGAGCTTTCCGAGGAAATGGAGTCCGGCGGGTTCGAGTATGTCGAGGATGCGGGGTGGAGCCATGAGAGCACCCGCCATTTTTACCGCCTCTTCCGAAGCGGGGATCGCCGGACGTCCGGTGCCATCTGCCTGGTCGAGCAGGAGGAGTTTGCTTTTTACTACATTGCCCTCCGGTCACGGGCGGTGGACGGGCGCTTGATTGTGACTTGGAATTACCCGTTTTCCTACGGACTCCACCAGATGCCGGAGATGGTGATGAACCGGGTGGGCGGGGAAAAATCCATTTTGGAGATGATTCGGATGCACGGGGTTTGTCTGGATGGGGAGGCGGGGGTGTGTCCTGTTGTGGAGGAGGCGCTTCGGGGGGAGATGCAGGCGGATCTGAGCGCCCAGCTCCGGCACAATCTCGCCTGCGGGATTTTGCGGAAGGAAGGGGATTCCCTGATTCGTTACACTGTTCGTGGAATGTTTTTCTTGTGGTTCCAGTTCCTGCGGGATTTTGTTCGGTTCTCATGAACCTTTCCAAAGCCATTGACCATACGCTCCTCAAACCGGATGCCACGCGGAACGACATTTTGAAGCTTTGTGAGGAGGCACGGGAGTTCAATTTTTTCAGTGTCTGCGTCAACAGCGCATGGGTTCCGGTGGCGGTGGAGGCCCTGGAGGGATCCGGGGTGGTGGTGGCCGCGGTGACCGGCTTTCCTCTCGGGGCGATGGACAGCGCGGCCAAGGCGTTCGAGACCCGGCGGGCGGTGGAAGCGGGGGCGGGGGAAATCGATACCGTTCTTGCCGTGGGGCATCTCAAATCGGGCGAACCCGACTATGTGCTTGAGGATCTTGCCGGCGTTGTCCGGGCGGCCGGCGGTGCCGGAGTGAAGGTCATTTTCGAGACTTGTCTGCTCTCGCACGGGGAGAAGCTTGCCGCGTGTCGGATTGCCTGTGAGGCGGGGGCGGCCTTTGTGAAAACCTCCACGGGGTTCAGCTCGGGCGGGGCCACTCTGGAAGATGTCCGATTGATGGCAGCCGCCGTGGGGGACAGGTGCCGGGTCAAGGCGTCCGGGGGGATTCGCGACGCGGTTGTGGCGCGGGCCATGTTGGAAGCGGGGGCCTCGCGCCTGGGGACGTCCAACGGGATCGCCATTGTGCAAGGGGCAGCGGCTTCGGAAGGCTACTGAGGGCTCAGTCCGGCAGGCTGTGTTCCAGGAGGAACCGGGCGATGATTCGCGAGGCGGAGGGCTTTTGGAGGGCGGAGAGATTTTTCTTCCACGCATGCCAGAGCGTTCCATTGTTGGCGAAGGCACCCTTGACGTGGTGGAGGATTTCCTCCGGTGATCCGGCGGCGAGGGCTCCGATGCCGGTTTGCTGGATGAAGGCGATGTTGCCCTCTTCCTGGCCCGGGACAATGTGGCTGACGAGGAAGGGGATCTGTGCGGCGATGGCCTCCTGGACGGTGGCACCTCCGGCTTTGCCGATGAAGAGGTGATGGGAGGCCATGAGCGCCGGCATCTGGTCGGTCCAGCCCGTGAGGGTGCCGGCCTTCGGCAGTTGGGCTTTCAAAATGGCGTCGTGGGTGGCCTTGCGGCGGCCGGTGACGACATCCACGAGCACGTTGTCCAGCGAGGCAAGATCCTGGAGGGTGGCGACTGCCCGGAGCGATGTGCCGCCCGGAAAAAACAGAATTTTCCACGGATCCGCCGCGTGCAGAGGCTTCAGTTTTTCAAATTCCAGCCCCACGGGAAATCCCAGCACATGGATTTTTTCACGGGGCACCCCGTCGTTTCGCAGAACATCCGCCGTATGCTCGTCGGCCACGATCGAACCGTCACACGGGCACCGGTACCAGGCGGAGTTGATCTGTGTGGAGTCCGTGATCACCGTGAAGAACGGGATCTTCATCGCCGGGTTGGACTTCCGGATTTTTGCGTTCAGGAAGGAAAAGACAGGGTAAGTCGAAGCGATGACGTGGGGACGGAACTCGCTCACGAGAGACCGCACGGCGGCGGTCAATTCGGCCAGCATCGGGCCCATGCCTTCCACGACTCCGCGGCGGCTGAGAAGTTCGAACACCACTTTCCAGGCCTTGGGATAGCGGTTGATGGCCATGGTGTAACCGCTTTGCATGAGGCGGTTGACGATCGGGTTCGTGCGGGTGTAGGGGTCCGCCACCAGAACCTCGGCGGAGTCCGGTTGTTCCGCAAGAATGGCATCCCGGATGTTCCTGGCGGCGGTGTTGTGGCCTTCCCCCATGCTGGCCGTGAGGAGAAGCACCCTGGTTTTTTGCGTGTGTATGGAGCTCAAAGCTGGCCTGAAGACTGCCCGGAAATTTCGGCGGAATCAAGACTCCGGAAAAGGGGGGCAGGCAACGGTCTTTCCATCGCCTTTCTGCCCATTTTTTCGTGGGTTTGGTGATTTTCGTGGGTTCGATGGGTTTTTTGCCCTGGAAAAGCGGTTTTCTCTGCGTGCCTTGAGGCTTTGCGTGAGGAATTGCCGGATTGGCGCTGGTTCCCCTTGTGGATATCCTGAAAAATACTGGCATCCGCCCGGTTCCCGGCGTATGAGTTGCCCATGACGCCTCCACTTTTTGCCCTGGCCATGCCCGGTTGGCCGGAAATTGTTTTTATTCTTGTGATTGTGCTTCTGCTTTTCGGGGCGAAGAAGCTTCCCGAGTTGGCGCGGGGGCTGGGGCAGAGCTTGGGGGAATTCAAAAAAGCGCGGGAGGAGTTTGAGAGGGAGGTGAAGAAGTCGGCGACGGAGTTGGAAGTGAAGGAAGCCCCCGACAAGGAACCTCACAAACCCGTCTGACCGGGTGACAAGGTCTTCGTCACGCAGGCGGTTTTTGCCGCTGGTTTTTTTGGCGGTCCTGTTTCCCTTCGTCCTGCGGGCGGGGGAGGTGGTCGTTGCTTCCTACAATCTTGAGAATTACCTCCGCATGGAGCGGCGGGTGGATGGAAAGAAAGTTCCGGATGCGCCGAAGCCTGCGGAGGAAGTGGAGGCGGTCGTCGAGGTTCTCCGGGAGATCCAGCCCGATGTGCTGGGGCTTGTGGAAATGGGGGACGAGTCGATGCTGGAGGACTTGCGGGGGCGTTTGAAGGCGGCGGGTTTGGATTACCCCCACAAGGAATGGGTGAAGGGAACGGATGCCGCGAGGCACCTCGCGCTTCTGAGCAAATTTCCGATTGTGGAGAGGCATTCCCGCGATGAGGTGCCATTTGAGCTGAACGGTGCCCAACACCATGTCGGGCGGGGCATCCTGGATGTGACGGTCCAATTGTCGGACTCCTACCGTCTGCGTCTGGTGGGAGCGCATTTGAAGTCGAAGCGGGAGGTGCCGGACTTTGACCAGGCGGAGATGAGGGCGAAGGAGGCGTGGCTTTTCCGGGAGCATCTCAACAAAATCCTCGAGGCAAATCCGGAGGAGAATCTTCTGCTCTTCGGGGATCTCAACGACACGAAAAATGAATATCCGGTGAAGGAGCTGATGGGATCGTCGAAGGATCCGTTCCGGATGAAGGATCTCTTTCTGACCGACCGTTACGGGTATCGGTGGACCCATTTCTGGTCGACGGCCGATGTGTATTCCCGGATCGACTACATGCTGGCGAGTTCCGGTCTGCTGCCCGAGGTGAACATGGACAGGAGCGGAATCAGCAGTTCCAAGATCTGGTACAAAGCGAGCGACCACCGGGCGATTTTTTGCGCCGTGAAGGTTCCCTGAGCATGAGGCGTTTTGTCTTCTGGGTGTTCCTGCTCGTGCCGTTTTGTGCATGGGCGGATGCGGACTCCGAGTGGGCGGTGATCGTGGCGATGGATGCGGGGCCGCAGAAGAAGCCTTCCGGTCGCGACGAGGCATTGCTGCTGGCGCGCACGCACCTGGCGAAGCACAAGAAACTGCTCGATGAGTTCCTGGCGAAGTACCCCGCCGATGCACGGGCGTTCGATGCCCGCCTCCGCTCGGCATCCATCCTGGCGACCACGGGGAAAATGGACGGGGTGCAGCAGCAGGTTGACGAAGCGATCAGGATCCTGGCCGAATTGGAAAAAGACCGCCGTGTGCCGGTGGAGAAACGCGCGGACGCGGGGTTCCGGCGGGTGTCGCTGTATCTTCAAAGCCTGATTGGCCGGGAGGCCGAGATGCGGAGTTCCATCGTGGATGCGGCGCGGAATTTTGTGGAGAAATACCCCGGTGACCGGCGCGGGCCGCGTTTGTTGGCCGAGGCGGCCACGGTCTGTGATGATGATCCGGCCCTGAAGCGGGAGCTTTTGAACGACGCCCGGGCGCTCTCCAAGGAAGAAGCCCTCAACCACCGGATCCTTGACGATCTCGTGCGTCTCAACCTGCTTGGCAAGCCGCTGAATGTGAAGTTTCCCGATGCCCGGGGCGGGACATTCGACACGGCGGCGCAAAAGGGAAATGTGGTGGTCCTTGTGTTTTGGTCCGCCGAGTCTCCGCACAGTCTCATGTGGATGCAGGCCTTCCGCCGCGTGGTGGACAAGCTGCCGAAAGAACACCTGCGGATTGCCACGGTGAGTCTGGATACAAACAGAAAGGCCCTTGAAGAAAGGCTCGGGGAGTTCCGCATGGAAGACTGGCCGGTGCATTTTGATGGCAGGGGCTGGGACAATGCCATCGCGCGGCCGCTCGGGATCAACTCCCTGCCGACGGTGTTCATTCTGGACAAGTCGGGCGTTCTTCAGGCACTCAATGCCCGCGACAATTACGAGTATTGGATCCGCAGGCTCCTGCGGGAATAGGGGGTTCAGCAGACGTTTCCGGCCCATGCAGGCGGCGGGGTTTCGAAGTGCATGGGGGTTTTTGTGAGCGGGTGAAAAAACGAGATTTTCCAGGAGTGCAGGCAGAGGGGGGGAGCTGTGGGGTCGAGAGTCATGGTGTCTCCGATGGCTCCACCGGTGAGATAAGCGGGATCGCCGCAGACCGGAAGGCCGAGGTGCCAGAGGTGGATGCGGATCTGGTTGGTGCGTCCGGTGCGCGGGACGGCTTCGAGAAGGGCTGTGCCGTCGGAAAAGCGCTTGAGCGCCTGGAAATCCGTGCGGGCGGCAAGGCCGTTTTCCTCATCCACCCGCCGGGAGCCGGCTTCGCAGGGGTCCGTTCCGATCGGGGCCGTGCAGGAAAAGGTGTCTTCCGGAGGATGTCCCTGGATGCGGACGAGGTAGCATTTTTTGACGCGGCCTTCGGAGAACTGGGGATTCAGGAGTTTCGCGAAGTGGCGGGAGCGGGTCCAGAGGACAAGGCCGGTGGTGTTCGCATCGAGGCGGTGGGCCGGGCGTGGTCTCTGCGGGGCATACGCGTGGGCCAGGAAATGCTGGAGGGTGTTCTTGTTGAAACGACCTCCGGGGTGCATGGGGAGGGGGGCGGGTTTGTTGATCACGATCAGGGCTTCGTCTTCGTGGAGGATGCGGATGTCGGGGTTGACGCCGGGTTCCACGATGCCGGGCATGTGGTAATCGTATTTTTCTCCCGCGCGGACGATTTGCGTGCTGCCGGCCGGCAGGCGGGAGGGGGTCTGGAAGCGCCCGGCGTCGCAGAGGGATTCCCATTTCTCCCGCGGGTGGTGGGGAAACACCCCGCAAAGAAAATCCAGAAGGGTGCTGCCGTCGAAAGCCGCCGGGACAAGGACCGGGCGGATGTTGTCGTAGGGAATGCTGCCCGGCAGGGGGTGGGAGAGTTCCCGGATCGCGGCTTCCCGTTTTGCAATCGAGGCGCGGTGTTTTTCTTCGGTGGTGCGGAAGCAATACGGACAGGATTCGCCTGCCACGTAACGCGGATCTTTCTGCTCTTCCGGAGTGAGCGGCGACTGGCAGACGTAGCACTGGGCGGAGTCCGTCTCGCGCAGCGCAGGGTCGACTCCGACGCGCTGGTCAAAGACAAAGCATTCCCCGCGGTAATGGGCGCCGCCGCATTCCTCAAAGTATTTCAGGATGCCCCCGTCGAGTTGGAAGATGCTTTTGAAGCCGGCGCTTTCCATGAACGGTCCCGCCTTTTCGCAGCGGATGCCACCGGTGCAGAACATGACCACCGGGCGGTCCTTCATTTCTTCCGGGAGCTTTCGGACGGCGTCGGGAAAGTGGCGGAAGTGCGTGATGCCGAGATCCAGCGCACCCTCGAAGGTGCCGAGTTTGACCTCGTAGTCGTTGCGCGTGTCAAGGAGCGTGAGCGGCCGTCCCTCGTCCAGCCATTGTTTGAGCGTTGCCGCGGGAAGCTTCGGGGAAGTCTTCCGTCCCGGGTCGATGCCCTCGACTCCGAAGGCGATGATTTCTTTTTTGACCCGGACCAACATGCGGGTGAACGGTTGGGTGTCGCTTTCACTGTATTTCGGACGGATGTCCCCGAGGCCGGGGACGCTTTGCACTTCGGCGACAAGCCGGTCGATCCGGCTTCGTTCTCCGGCGACAAACATGTTGATGCCTTCGGTGCTGAGGAGGATGGTTCCCTTCAAGTCCGCTTCCTTGCACAGGCTTATGAGGCGTTCCCGGAGCGGTTTCAGGTTTTCCAAGGGAGCAAAGCGGTAGCACGAAATATTTGTGACGGCGGGCATGGGGGCGACATTGTCCGCAGAGCGGCTTCTTTCGCAAGCCCGGGAGACGATTTTTGTTCAAATCGGCCGGGTTAGAGAGGAAAAGAGGGGCGTGCTCCGGTTTTTCTTCATTCCCCTGTTGTTCACGGTTGTGTCTGCCGCATTCGGTGGTCTGACCTGGGAGACCACTTACCGGGAGGTGAGGATTCCCGCGACGCAGAAGGAGGTGCTGGCGGATTTTTCCTTCCGAAACACCGGGGATTCCCCGGTGGGCATTTCCTCCCTCCAGACATCCTGTGGATGCACGGTGGCGAAGGTGGATCAAAAGGAGATTCCAAGCGGCGGAGCAGGAGTTGTTCATGTGCGCTTCGATGTCGGTGGTCGCAAGGGGGAACAGGTGAAGTCGGTGATCGTCAAGACCTCGGATCGGGCCAAACAGACGCTGGTGCTGCGGGTTCTGATTCAGGAGAGCGTTTCACTGAGCCAAAAAGAATTGCTCTGGAATTCCGGAGCTCCGGCGACGACGCAGGAGTCCATCGTCGAGGTGGATCCCGCATCCGGAGCCCGGATTCTGGGAGTCGAATCGTTGAACGATCAATTTGACGTCAGGCTTGAAGAGTTCGAACCCGGGCGTCGCTATCGTCTGGCCGTAACCCCGCGGTCCACGCAGGTTCCGGTCGCGGGGTCGGTGAAAATTTCCGTGGCCGATCCCGGGAAGCGTTCGGTGTTTGTCCAGACGCGGGTGGAGAATTGAATGAACCGGATTGCCAGGGATGTGATGCTGGTTTGTGTGGTCTTCGGAGCCTCGCTGGTTCTCGGGCTGCTTTCCAACTCTCTCCGGAAGGAGCGTCTGCCGTTGCTTTACCAGGACCGGGAAACCCGTGTGTTGCAGACTGTATCCCCGGGAGGAACGGCAGCTCCTGTTGAATTGGAGACGCTCGATTTCCAACAGGCGAGCGGGGCCTGGAAGACCTCGGCGGCGCTTTTTGTGGATGCCCGGGATCCGGCATTTTTCGAGGAGGGGCACATCCCGGGAGCTGTCAATGTGTCGCGCGAAAACATCCTGCTCGCCAGGGCCGGGATAACGTCCGCGAAGGACCGGAGGCTGGTTGTCTATTGCTCGGGAGAGGATTGCGAGGACAGCAGGGCCGTCGCGAAAGGGCTTTCCGCCATGGGATATTCCAACGTGGCGGTCTATGCCGGAGGATGGGAAGAATGGTCGGCGTCGGGGGCGCCGGTTGAAAAATGATTCTGCGCCTCCTGCTTTCCGTGATTTTTCTTTCTGCCGGCCTGCTCAAGCTGTCCGATCCACTGGCATTGGCCGACGGGATCGCGGCCTTTCATTTTTTCCCCGCGGGATGGATCAACCCGCTTGCGTTGGGGATTCCATTTTTCGAGGTGTTCACGGGACTGGCGCTTTTCTGCCGGCCTGTGCGCAGAGCCGGAGCCCTTGCAGCCACGGGGCTCTCGTTTTGTTTTCTTGTGCTCTATGCGTTCGCAATGGTCCGGGGGCTGGAGATCCATTGTGCGTGTTTCGGGAAATGGGAATTTCTCCAGGCCACGACGGGAACCGGGTTTCTGCGGGCGCTGGTTCTTCTGGCGGCCGGTCTGTGGGTCTGGTGGCGGGAGAGCCGCGCGGTCAGGCCTGGTGCTTGACGTGGTAGAACTCGAGGCTGTCGACCAGGGCGAGCCAACTGGCCTCGATGATGTTGTCCGAGACCCCGACGGTGCCCCAGGAAGAATGACCGTCCGTGGAGACGACGAGGACACGGGTGCGGGCTGCTGTGCCGCGCGAACCGTCCACGATGCGGACCTTGTAATCCGCGAGGCGCAGGTCGTCGATCCAGTTGTAGAACGGACGCAGGGCCTTGCGGAGCGCGGCATCGAGGGCATTCACCGGGCCGTCGCCTTCTTCGACGGTGTATTCCGGAACGCCGTTCACCTGGAGCTTCACGGTCGCCTCGCAGGTGGTGAACCCATGGAGGGCGGATCTCCGGAACGAGCAATGGTATTCGCGGAGGTCAAACAGCGGACGATGGCGGCCGAGGGTGCGCCGGACGAGGAGATCGAACGAGGCATCCGCTGCTTCGAACTCGTAACCGGCCGCTTCGCTGTCCTTGACCTGCCGGAGGATGGCCGCGACTTCGGGGGCCCCTTTTTGGAAGTCGAATCCCAGTTCCCGGGTTTTCGCAAGAATGTTGCTCTGGCCGGACATGTCGGAAACCAGGATCGTCTGGGCGTTCCCGACCAGGGTGGGATCCATGTGCTCGTAGCTGCGGGCGAGTTTCTGGACCGCGTGAACGTGAAGCCCTCCCTTGTGGGTGAATGCCGCACTGCCGACATAGGGGGCGCGGATGTCCTGCGGGACATTCGCCAGCTCGTCCACAAAGCGCGAGACCTCGCGCAGGCGGGTGAGGTCCGGGACAAGTGGCAGGGACATCTTTACTTGCAACGTCGGCAGGATGGTCGTGAGATTGCAATTGCCGACCCGTTCGCCATAGCCGTTGATCGTGCCCTGAACCTGGCAGGCTCCCGCGGCAACCGCGGCGAGGGCGTTTGCCACGCCCAGTCCGCAGTCGTTGTGCGTGTGGATGCCCACCGGGCAGCCGAGGGCCTGGATGACTTCCCCGGTGATGAGCCGGATTTCCTCCGGCAGGGTGCCGCCGTTGGTGTCGCAGAGGACAACAAGGTCCGCCCCGGCTTCCTTTGCTGCGGTGACCGTGCGGATCGAGTAGTCCGGGTCGTCCTTGTAACTGTCAAAAAAATGTTCGGCGTCGTAGAAGACCTCGCGTCCGTTCTTTTTGAGATAGGCGACCGTGTCGGCGATCATGGAGACATTTTCGTCGGCGGTCACCCCGAGGACTTCCGTGACGTGAAGGAGCCAGGTTTTTCCAACGATCGTCACCACCGGGGTGGCGGCCTCGAGGAGCGTGCGCACCTGGGCGTCGCTTTCCACGGTGATTCCTCCCCGCCGGGTGCTGCCAAAGGCGGCAATCTTCGCGTGTTTCCACGTCCGTTTCGCCGCTTCGGAAAAAAAGGCGACATCGCGGGGGTTCGATCCCGGCCACCCGCCTTCGATGTAGTCCACGCCGAAGGAATCCAGTTTTTCGGCGACACGAATCTTGTCCAACACCGAGAAAGAGATTCCGGTGCCCTGCGTGCCATCACGCAGTGTGGTGTCGTAGATGCTGACTGGTTTCATAGGAAAAGACATCCACCCTATGTCCGAAACCTCCCGGGATCAAGCCGGCAGGCTCGGGCTGCTTTCTCCTCGCCCGGGAAGGATCGCGGGTTCAAGATGGCGGAAGATCAAGTATGAACGTTCTCATCATCGGGGCGGGAGTGGCGGGGCTCACGGCAGCCGACCAATTGCTGGCGGCAGGGATCGGTTGCACGGTTCTGGAAGCCTCGGGACGCTCCGGCGGCAGGATCCGGCATCTGGACGGGTTTGCGGATTTTCCCATCGAACTCGGGGCGGAGGAGATTCACGGGCGGGACAATTTCCTGCTGTCGCAGGCTCCCGCGGAGCACTTTCTTTGGCACCGTTCCGGGGATGATTTTCTCCGGCTTGACGGACGGCTTTTGCCACTCACGGAGGCTTCGGCGGATCCGGATGTGCGGCGGGCGTTCGGGTTCATTCACGATCTCGGGAAATTTTCCGGTCCCGCGTGGACGGCGGATCAGGCGTTGGATGCGGCGGCTTTTCCGCGTCGGACGCGCCATTATCTTGATTCCCGCCTCGGGGTGGAGCACGGGACTTCCCTCGACCGTCTGGGCATGAGGGGATTTGAGTCCTATGAAAAAGGCTGGGAGTGTCGCGAGAACAACGCCACGGTGCGGGGGCCATATTTGGATTTGTTTGCCGGGGTGATCAAACGGACCGCGTCCCATGTGAAGTTCCATGCCCCGGTCGGGAGGGTGGAGTGGGCGGGGGAAAAGTCGCGGGTTCACCTCATCGATGGCAGGGAGCTTGAGACGGATGCCGTGGTGGTCACGGTGCCGCTGGCTGTCCTGCGTGAAGGGATGCCGGTTTTCGATCCGCCCCTGCCTTCCGGCAAACAGGAGGCCATTTCCTCCATCGGGATGGATGCGGGGATGAAGATCCTTTTGAAATTTCAACGGCCCTTCTGGCCCACGAACATGTATTTTTTGCACACCGACGGGTTTTTGCCCCAGTTCTGGACCCCCGGTCACGGACGGGGAGGGACCGACCATGTGCTCACGGCCTTTGCCGGAGGTTCCCGGGCCGAGGCCATGAAGTCCGTCGATCCGGTGGAATTTGCCTTGAAGGAATTGGACAGGATTTTTGGCGACGGCGTGGCTTCCGGCAGCATCCGGGAGGCTTTTGTGGCGGACTGGGGGGACGAGCCGTATATTCGCGGACTTTACAGCTATCCGCTTGCCGGGACAAAAAATGCCCATCGCGAGGCGCTGGCGGCACCGGTGGAGGGGAAAATCTTTTTTGCAGGCGAGGCCACCGATATCCACGGTCACTCAGGAACCGTGCACGGGGCGGTGGAGAGCGGACGCCGCGCGGCGCGGGAAATCGCAGAGGCGTCCGGCTTCAGAAATCCCAGTTGAATCCCGCGGAGACCATCTGGCCCACGTAATTCTGGCGGCCGAAATTCGCATTGTAATAGAGTGAAGCGTTGAGGTTTTTTCCGATTTGCGTGCTGACGCCGGCTCCGGCAAACACGCTGTCGCGGAAGGGCTCGGGCGTCCAGAAGTCAAATCCAGCGCCATTTCCTCCGTCGAGTGAGGCGCCGATGGCGCGGGCGTTGTTCAGGAATTCATGTTGCCAGAACATCCTGGCTTCGGGAATGACGGTGAGCCAGCGGTTGGCTTTCCATGTGTAGGCGACGCGACCGCCGAGCGTGGAGCGCAGGCTGTTGGCTTCCTGTCCGGCGACCGCCAGATCCAGACTCTGTGCGCCGGTTTCCGTGAACGGGGCGATGCCGACGAACGTGTATTGTGCGCCGGCGATGGGGCCGAAGGTGAATCCTCCGGCCTGCCAGTCGTAGCCGAGGTTGAGTGCGGAGCTGAACTGCCCGCCATTTTGCTGGCTGTTCGCCGAACGGTTGATCGTGCTG
The DNA here is from genome assembly GCA_964585615.1 of uncultured Chthoniobacter sp. Classification (GTDB taxonomy): domain Bacteria; phylum Verrucomicrobiota; class Verrucomicrobiia; order Chthoniobacterales; family Terrimicrobiaceae; genus QYQL01. The sequence goes on from CAZPEN010000008.1 coordinate 28,278, forward strand.
AAAGAAATGGAGCGCGTCACCTTGTAATTGGTCGCCCCTCCACCGACGACAGCATCCGCGTAAAATCCTCCCATGTGGAATGTCGCATATCCACCGAAGAGAACGGAATTCATCCGCACGTTGCCTGCACTGCCATAATCGCCGTAGGATCCCTGATAGCCCACGTAGAGGCCGGTCGAGTAATTGTCGCTCCACCGGTAATCGGCTCCTGCGAGCACTCCGCCGGAATCCGAACGGTAGGCGGGAATTTGATCTACGCTGGTCACCTTGGCAAAGATACCATTGCCCATCGCCCAGGCCGCCCAACGGGAATCGACGCCCTGCCGGATGACCGCTTTCCCGTCTTTCGGATCGCTGACATTTTTTCCATCCTTGTCATGGACGAGCGGCTCGCTCTTCATGCCGAGGACTTGGAATCCCGCGGCCCCCAGGCGCACAGCGCTGAACCGTTGATTGAGCATCTGGGTTTGCGCAAAAGCCTGCTCGATGGAAATATCCGCCATCGTCCCGTGAAGGGCAGGCATCACCTGCCCAAATGCCGAGGGGTATTGCTTTGCATTCAAAAAATCGAGCGCCGTGCTGACCGTTGCCTTGTCGTTGTCCACAGCCGGGATGAAGCTGTCCAAGGCCTTTGCGACACTCTTCTGGTTTTGATTTTTTGCAACCAGCGTGTAACTGGCAGGGGCGATGAGGAGCGTTCCCGTGCCGCCGTTCTGAATGAAACGGCCCCGGAATTTTGACGGATTCCAAGTCGTCACCGTGCTGAAATTTCCGCTGATGGAGCCGGCCTGCAGAAAGGCAAACTTGTCTCCGTATTCCGGGATATATCCGCCGAAGGAAAGCGCACTCAGGCGTCCGCCGAGTGAGGCCGTCCCGCCCACCAGCAGCCGGTCGAAAAAGGAGGGGCCTCCCAGTTCGATCTGGAGATCACCGCCCGATCCCTGCGTGAAGTTTCCGGTGACCGTCAGCGTGCCGGGGGAATTTCCGGGTGCCGTCGTGCCATTGTTGACAACGTCTCCGGAAATGATTCCCGAGCCTTTCAACCAAGCTCCCTGATTCACGGTCAAACGGGAAGCGGTCAGCATATTGTTCACCGCCACCCCTCCGCTCCGGATCACCGCCGTCCCGTTGACAAAAAGCTTGTTGAAGAGGCTCAACAGGCCGTTGCCGAGTTTCGTGAAAGTGCCTGGAACCACGGTGGTTCCCGGCCCCTTCATTTGGGCGTTGCCGTTGGCCGTGAAATTCCCGCTGGTTACGGTCAGTGTGTTATAGACGCTCAACGAACTTCCGGGCTGGAAAATCAGGGAGTTGATTGTGTTGTTCTCCGTGGGGCTTCCTGTCGAGGCACTTCCCACCACCACAAAATCCGCAAAAGTCGGAATTCCCACCGGCGCGGAATTTTGCAGAACGGCACCGGAAAAGTTGGGGGTGCCTGCGAAGGTGACGAACAAATCGTTTCCAACACGGCTGAAAACAGGCGCCAGAGTGAACAGGGAGTTGCCTACGAACTCGATCAGCAGCGGATCGAAGATTCCCATGTTCGACGCACTCAGGATCTTGTAGGCGGTGTTGTTCCTGAAGCCCGTTCCTGCTTCGAACACAAACTGTCCAGGGCCCATCAGGGTCAGGCTGCCGGTGCTTTCGACCCAATCGCTGGACGTCCCCAATGAAGAGGCGATGGTGCCGCCGGTCCACGTGAGGGTGCTGATGGTGAGCTTTCCGACAGGGTCCAAGCTTCCCCCATTGAGCACAACCGATCCGGTGCCCAATGAGGAAACATTCTGCGTGGAAAGCGTTCCGGCAGAAATCGTCGTCCCGCCGGCATAGGTGTTGGTCGCGGAAAGAACGAGCGTGTTGGTTCCCTGTTTGACGAGACTTCCGGAACCGCTGATCGTTCCGCTGAAGGAAGCATTACTGCTCCGATTGAAAATCAGAGTCCCATTGTTCGTCACGTTCCCCATGATTGAGCCGGATGTGCCACCAGCTCCGATCTGAAGCGTGCCGGCGGCAATCGTCGTGCCGCCGCTGTAGGTATTGTTCGCTGTCAGGGTCAGCGTGTTGCCTCCCAGCTTGTCCACGCTGCCCGTGCCGCTGATCAACCCGCCGAATGTGATGTCGTCGCTCCGATTGAAGGTCAGCGTGCCGCTGTTGGATACATCTCCGGTAATCCAACCGGATGTGCCGCCGGCGCCGATCTGAAGCGTGCCGGCTGTAATCGTTGTGCCGCCGGTATAAGTATTGTTTGCTGTCAGGACCAAGGCTCCGTCACCGGTTTTCGACAGGATTTTTGCCGCGCCGTCGATCACCACGCCAATCGTGGCCGTGACGCCGTCCACAAGCACCGAGGTCACGGCGGAGAGGAGAGTAATCGTGCCGTTGCCGGTGAGCGTGTAATCGTGGTTGCCGAATTGGAGTCCGGCCACTCCCACTGTTTCATCCAATGTTACCGTCCCGCCTGATGCCCCCGCAAAAACAGCAGTCAGATTGTCCCACGCTCCATTGTAGTTGCCTCCGGCATTGGTCCAGTTCGTGGAAGACGAGTTCCAGGTGCCGCTCCCGCCGGCGATGGTGTGATCCGGCGAGGTCTGGGAGTCGTCCCAGAATTGCAACCCGTCCTGGGTGACATCCAAAAACACGGAACCGGGCGTGGAGGTGTTGATGGTCAGCGCATACCCTGCTTTTGCCTGTCCGAAGAGGATGTCGGAGTTTCCTCCTGTGAGCGTGCCATCGTAATCGAACAGCCGGTAGCTTCCGGTTCCAAACGAAGCGTCTGTAATGAGATCGAAGATGCCGCCGAGGGTCAGGTTGCCGGTGGAGCCGGACAGGCCGGACACCACATCGATCAGGTCGCTGTCCACTCCGGGAGTTCCCGAGGGGGAGCCCAGTTCAAATTGCGTGTGGGATGATGATGCCAGGGTCAAAGAGCCCACGGTCAGCTTGCCTGGGGAGTTTCCCGCCGCCAGCACGGCGCCATTTTCGACCGACACCGCGCCGCGGATCGTTCCGTTCCCGCCCAGCGTGCCGCCATTTTTCACGGTCACCCCTCCCGCCAGTGAGCTGTTGACTTTCAGCGTTCCGGCCTGCACCTCGGTGGAGGCGGCGTTGAGCAGGTTTTGATCCAGTGTCCAGCTTCCACTCCCCGCTTTTTTGAGCTGGCCGTAGAAAGTCGTGTTTCCCGTGACTGCTGTCGAGTAAAGCTGCGTTCCAGTGCCGTCCAACCGCAGGACCGTTGCAGTGTTTGTTCCCAGATTGAGCTTGTTGTTGACCACCGAGCCCGTGAAGAGGGCGATCGTGTTTGCAAAGTTGTTCGAGGAAATGCCGCCGTTGATCGTCCCATAATTGATGACCGTCGCGCTGGTCGTGGCATTGCCGCTCAACTGCACACCGGCCCGGGTGGAAGTTGCATTGCCGGTGATTGTTCCGTAGTTGGTGATCGTTCCATTGCCGCCGGAGTAGAGGATGCCCGAACGGGTCTGCCCGATGATTGAACTGCCGGCTTCATTTGTGATGTTGCCGCCCGAATACAATTCGATGCCGTAGGTGCGCCCCTGGATCGTGGAGGATCCCTTGTTGAGAATGTCCGTTGTGTTCGTGCTGGAGTTGCCGGAGATGAGATCTCCCGCGGTAATCGCACTGTCGCCCGTGCTTGTGATAAGACCGCCGGCATCATTGACAACCGATCCGCCATCGCGCAGGTAGGCACCCGAGGAGCCGCTACCGCCAGATCCCTTCAATGTGCCGCCTGTATTTGTCACGTAGCCCAGGCCATCCTGGACATAAACCGCATCTCCGAAACTCGCATTGATGGTTCCCGTGTTGATCACCTGCGCTCCCGTGCTGCCGTAGGATTGGACCCCGAACATTCCGTTCAGGGTTCCGCGGTTGTCCACCGTGGCCTGGTTCAAAGCCATGAACGACTTGCCGAGAGTGATCCCGGAGTTGATCCGGACAACGCTGGATGCCCCATCCACCGTCCCCGCACTGGCGAATGCCGGTGCACCAAGCGCTCCATTAGACGCAACGACCAATGTCCCCGCGTTGACTGTTGTTCCCCCGGAAAACGTACTGTTGCCGGAAAGCGTGAGCGTGCCGCTGCCCTGTTTAACAACCGTGCCGGCTCCGCTGATCGCCCCGGTGAAGCTGCTGTCGTCGCTCCGGTCGAAAGAGAGGGTGCCGCTGTTCGAAACATCGCCCGCAATGGATCCCGACGTGCCGCCGTTTCCGATGCGGAGCGTTCCGGCGGAGATCGTCGTGCCACCGGAATACGTGTTGTTGGATGTCAGGGTCAGGGTGTTGCCTCCCAGCTTGCTCAGGCTGCCGGTGCCGCTGATCAAGCCGGAGAATGAAATGTCATCGCTGCGATGGAATGCGAGAGTCCCGCTGTTCTCGACATTGCCCGTGATGGATCCCGATGTGCCGCCGTTTCCGATTTGGAGAGTTCCTGCGGAAATGACGGTGCCGCCGGTGTAGGTGTTGTTTCCCGAAAGAACAAGACTGTCGTTCGAGAGCTTGGTCAGGCTGGCGGCCCCGCTGATAACTCCGGAAAAGTCGCCCGACTCGATTTGCATTCCGGCGGAATTTTTCAGCGTGCCAGCTCCCTGGAGATTCTTGATCTGCGCGTGTGCGCCCGATTGTCCGTTAAAGTCCAAGGTGGCACCGGCATCGATGGTCGTTTGGGAACTTCCTCCCGTAAAGGCCGCCAAATATTCCCCCGCAAGCAGAGTCCCCGCAGCGACCCGGACGGCAGCGGAAGCACTGTGCCCAAAACTGGTGGGAGAAAATAAAATGGTCCCGTCGTTTCCCGCCGATCCGAAAACAGCGGTTGCCCCGGCATTCAAAAAGATGTTTCCCGCGAGAGTCAACGTCTGTCCGCTGGCGGCACTCACCGTCCCGACACATCCGGCGGTGAAATTGATGGTTTGGAAAAGAGTCCGCGTGTCTGTGGAGTGCAGTCTTGCGGTATCTCCGATATCAACACTTCCTGCTCCCAATGTGCCACCGGAGGCAAGGGACAGGACACCGGCATGGATTGTGGTGCTTCCGCTGTAGGTATTCGCGCCGGAAAGCGTAAGGGTCCCGGAACCTTCCTTGGTCAGGGAACCGATCCCTCTCATGGGGGAGGCAATGGTGATGTTGAAACCGTTTGTATCGATAAACGCGCCGCCGGAGTTGATCGTGATATCGCCGGTGGAAAATCCCGAGACAAAACCCCCGTTGTTCTTCAAAGCCACAAGACGGCCGCCATCGAAGTTGATAGAGCCGGCGTTCCCCTTGGCAATGCCCCCTGCGGCCAACGTCCCCCGGCCACTTGCCGAGCCGTTCAAATTCAGGGTTCCGTTCCCTCCCGAATCCCCGAGAAGAACCGTGTAGCTGAGCGGCCCCGTTGCCGTTTGCACAAGAGCTCCGTCGCCAATCGTCATGGTGCTGTTGCTTCCGACACCAATGTCAATGTCGACAAGAGAGAGACTGGTGGCTTTTACCACCGTTCCATTTCCCGTCACCGACATGGTGCCATCTGAAGCGAAGCCGATATCCAAGCGGGAAGCCTCCAGCAAAGCTCCTCCGCTGACAGACAAAGTACGGGAGTTCTTCAGCAAAATGTTTCCCGCAGCCGCCGTGCCACTTGAGAGTTGAACATTTCCGGCTGAAATAAACGCACGCTGGCCTGCCACGGGGAGCCCGTTGTCCCAGTTTCCGGCAACCTGCCAGTCATTGTCCACAGCGCCAGTCCACGATGTGTCGCCGAATGACAAAAGCGGGCAGGCGATGATTGCAAACAGGGCCAAAAAAATCGGCCCCGCCCCGGCGGCGCGGAGACGGCTTCTGTTCGAGCGCATGCGGTGTTCGGGATTCATGGGGCGGGAAGCTAGCCCAATCTCGCGAACGAAAAAACCCCCTCAAATGAAGGGGGTGCAACACTCTCGTCCCTCAGCGCGGTGCGCCCAGCCAGAGGGCCATGAGACCGGTGCGGCCCTGAACGCCAAACTTCTTGTAGAGTGCCTGGATATAACCGCGGGTGGTTGCAAGCTTCAAACCGAGGGATTCCGAGATTTCCTTCTCCGACTGTGTGCCAAGAAGCCGCTGGCACAGGCTCAGCTCGCGTGGCGTCAGGCGGGCGTCCCCGAGCATCACCCCATGCACGAGCATTGTGGCCCGATGAAACCACTTGAGCGGTCGCAGCGTGTCCGCCACAAGCGCCTTGTCCTGTTCCGAAAAACGGAGTTTGGCGCCCATCCGGTCGAGTATGAACGCCACCTCACAATCCTCGTTCACCGGAAACACGCACCACATCCGGTCCGTGATGCCAAAGGGAACAAAACACGTCTTATAATGCTCCGTCTCTACAAAGGTCTTCATGTCATGCAGTTCGCGCAGTGTCAGCGTGCGAAATTTTCCCGCCAGCTTTGCCATCTCGATCGAACTGGGGACCCCGCCGTCCACCTCCTGGGCTTTCATGGCCGCAGCCACCACTTCACGTTTTTGATCGGTCCACTCCAAATGCACGACTACACGCCCCCTCCAGCCGAGTTGGTGATCGCGCTCCGCCGCCGCACCATGCACCATGCGCACCACACCGATCCACACCGCATCATCGGCATCGACCAGCGCTTTCAACTCGGTCATGAGAAACCGCAGAGCCTCCTCCGTGCGCGTGGCCTCGAAGTCGGCCAGTTCATCCCAGATTTTCTGTATGCGGACCTGACAAGCAACGCGCTTGGACATGAGAATCTACCTTTCCCGGGAATCCTGTGCTGTTCGGAGCCAATGGGGAAGCCGGTCGCAAGAGGTCGCTTCCGTGTGATCCTCCGAGAAACCAAATCCTGTGTGGCCGGCGGGGAATGCGGATTTCATTCCAAATTGTTCAGGGCACGATTTCCGAGCCGATTCCCGCATTTGTAAAAATTTCCAGCAACAGGCAATGCTGGATGTGGCCGCCGATGAGGTGGATTTTTTTGACGCCCTTTTTCAAGGCGGCGGCGGCGGACTGAACCTTGGGGATCATTCCCCCGGCAATCACTTTTTGTTTGATGAGGGATTCCGTCTGTTCGGCTGTCACCGAGGGAATGAGCGATGATTTGTCGTTCGGGTCGCGCATGATCCCGGCCACGTCGCTGACAAAGATGAGTTTGGTGGCCTTGAGTTCCGAGGCGAGGGCGGCGGCGGCGACATCGGCATTGATGTTGAGGACCGTTCCGTCTTCGGTCGCTCCGATGGGGCTGATCACCGGGACGATTTCCTTGCGGATTGCCGCCTTGATTTCCTTCGCATTCATCGCCGCGGCTTCGCCGACAAAGCCGATGTCCACGGGTTCTCCGGCTTCGCCGGTCTGCGGGGGGAGCCGGCGGGCCTGGAAAACCGATTTTCCCGAGAAGCCGGTGGCCTGGCCGCCGAACTCTTGGATTGTCCGGACGATGGCCGGATTGATCTCCCCATCCAGCGTTTCCTCAACAATCCGGATTGCCACGCCGTCGGTCACGCGCAGGCCGTTGACAAATTGCGCCTTGAGTCCCGCCTCGCGCATTTTTGCGGTGATCGCCTTGCCGCCGCCATGGACGAGCACGGGATTGATGCCGACAGCTTCGAGGAAGACCACGTCGCGCAGGAATTTCTCAACGATGTGCTCATCCTCCATCGCGGCACCGCCGTATTTGATGACAAAGGTGTGTCCGCGGAACTCCTGGATATAGGGCAGCGCCTCGATGAGGCTTTCGGAACGGGATTCGGGTGTCAGGAGATTGCTCATTTATTCCCCGAGATTGAGGCGGACATATTCTTCCGTCAAATCCGTTGTCCAGACCACGTGGGAGGCCTTGCCGAGCTTGAGGTCCACCGTCACGCGGAAGGCTTTCTTCGCCGCGATCTGGCGCAATTTTTTTTCCGGAGTCTTTGCCACCATGCCGTTCACGGCCACCGGGAGGGCGTCATAGAAAATATCCGTCACGCTTTCCTTCATTTTCACGCCGCTGTAACCGACCGCGTCGAGGATGCGGCCCCAGTTCGGGTCGCCGCCCGCCCAAGCACATTTGACAAGGGTGGAGTTGGCAATGGCTTCGGACGCCTTGCGGGCGTCGGCTTTGCTGGCGGCGCGACGGACTTCCACCTCGACGAATCGCGAGACGCCCTCGCCATCCTCGACGATCAGGCGTGCGAGAGCCCGGGTGATGAAATCCAGTGCGCTGCGGAAGATCGCGGGGGAGGGGGAGATGCCGCTTGCTCCGTTGGCCAGCAGGATCACCGTGTCATTCGTGCTCATGTCGCCGTCGATGGTGATGCGGTTGAATGAATCCTCCACGGAATCCCGCAGGGCTTTGCGCAGGGCTTCGACCGGCACGATGGCATCCGTTGTCACCACGCAGAGCATGGTGGCCATGTTCGGGTCGATCATTCCCGCGCCCTTCGCCATCCCGCCGATGCGGAATTTTCCGTCATGGGTTGTCACCTCGAGCGCAATTTCCTTGGAGAACGTGTCGCTCGTCATGATCGCCTTGGCCGCTTTGGAAGCGCCCGTGCGGGTGGGCTGGAGGGAGGCAATGCCTTTCAGGACGGCCGGCATGGGCATCGGAACCCCGATCCGGCCTGTCGAGCAGACGAGCACCTGGGAAGTTTTGAGACCGAGGGCCTTTGCCGTGGCCGAGCTCATGGCGCGGGCATCGGCGAGGCCGACCGGTCCCGTGCAGGCGTTTGCATTTCCGCTGTTGAGCACGACGGCGCGCACGCGGCCCGCCCGCAGATGTTCCGTCGAGATCCGCACCGGCGCGGCCTTCACCTTGTTTGTGGTGAAGGTGGCCGCCGCGGTGGCGGCCGTTTCGGAGAAAACAACCGCCAGATCATCGCGCACGATCTTGCCGGATTTGATTCCACAGCCCGTGGCCCCGGCAACAAAACCCTGTGCCGCGCAGACTCCCCCCTGAATTTTTCGCATCTTGTTCATAAAAGTCCCGCCGTCTCGTCAAGTCCGGCCATCAAATTGAAATTCTGCACCGCTTGTCCGGCCGCGCCCTTCACCAGATTATCCTCCGCCGAGAGCAGGACGAGCCGGTTTGTCCTGGCGTCGTGCCGCGCCGAGATATCGCAGAAATTCGTGCCATTCACGTTCTTTGTGTCCGGCAGGTTTTTGGAGACACGCACAAACGGTTCCCGTGCATACGCGGCCTCCAGCGAAGGCAGGATTGCTTCCGGGGAGACCCCCGGTGCGAGGCGCGAGAAGATCGTCGTGTGGATTCCCCGGGTCATCGGCGCAAGATGCGGAACGAACGTGATGGTCACCGGTTTTTTTGCCGCGAGGGAAAGCTCCTGCTCGATTTCCGAGAGGTGCCGGTGTTTCGGGAGTCCGTAGGCCCGCAGGCTTTCATTGCATTCCCCGTAAAGCAGGAGCGTCTCCGCCTTGCGCCCGGCGCCGCTCACGCCGCTTGCGCTTGAAACGGAAATTTCCTCGGGGTCAATCAACCCGGCCTCCAGCAAGGGCACGAGGGGGAGCAGGATGCTCGTCGGGTAGCACCCCGCCGAGGCCACCAGCCCCGCCTTCCGGATTTCTTCCCGGTGGAGTTCCGGCAATCCGTAGACCGCGTGTGCCAGCAGGTGTTCCGCACCGTGGGCTTCGCCATAAAATTCCCGGTAGGTCTCCGCATCCCGAAGGCGGAAATCCGCGCTCAGGTCGATGACCCGCATTCCCGCCTGGAAAAGCGGACCCGCGAATTCCGACGCCAACCCGTGCGGCAGCGCCAGAAAGAAAAATTCCGCCCCCGATTCCAGAAGGGCCGGAACCGACGGTTCGCTGAAGAGCAATTCGGAAAACTCCCCGCGTCCGGCCATCCGGGGCAGAACAGCCCCGACCTTTTTTCCGGCATGTTGCCGCGACGTCACAGCGACCACCCGAACGGAAGGATGCCGCGCGAGAATGGCGCAGAGTTCCTCCCCCGAATATCCATTGGCTCCAACGATGGCGACTTTGATCATGAGCGAAGGATTGTTCCCGCGAACCGGTGTCCGCGACAAGAACGAAACAAACAAAATTGGTGGCAAAAATCGGGCTGTTACCGCTCTCTGCGGCGTTGCAGCCGGGTGCGCCAGGCGTAGAGGAGGATGGCGGCGGGCAGGGTGGCGAGGAACGGCCACCAGGCTTCGAGGGGTCGTGGGGGAGGCTGCACGTCCAGGGGGGTGACGAAAGAAACGGTGCTGCCGGAGTGCTTGACCGAGATGCCGAGTTCCCATTTTCCACTGCTTGGGAGGGTCAGCATGGTGCTGAAGAGCATTTTGTTCCGGGAGTGGTTCCGGGTGGCGGGGAGTGCGCCGTCGCTTCCCAGCATGGTGCAACAGGGGGCGAGATAGATTTCCCCGGAGGGACCGGTCTGGGTGAGAGAGAACCGTACTTCTGCATTGAGGACCGGTTCGCTCCCGTTCTGGAGAAGGACGCTGAAATCCACCGGTCCCGCGCGAACGGGAAACGGATTGGCGAAGACGGTGATCTGGAGCGGGCCGCTTTCGTGACGGGCCAGGACGACACCGCCATCGGCGAGGAGGCATTTCCCGAGCAGGCAGAAAAGGAAAAGGGCGAGGGCGGATCTCATGGGGATCAATGGAGGAATGTGCCCCGCATTTGCATGGGCTGGAAAATGATCCAGATGCCCGCCGCGTGGAGTGCGAGGGCCAGCACGGCCCAGGGCAGAAAAGCGGGCCATGGGCGGGAGGTGGAGGCGGATTTTTTCCACAGCAGCCAGAGGGTGAAAAGGCACCCGGCGTTGAGGAAGAGGATTTCGAGACCCGGAAGATCGGGGAAGGTCGGGGAGCCGATGTTCCAGGAGGGGGGTGTCTGAGACCAACCCCAGTCCTTCGCCATGCGTTGGAAAACCGGCCAGGGGGTGAAGGCTCCGGTGAAGAGGTGGAAAAGAAAATGGGCCGCCCACATTCCCAAACCGAGAGGCGCGAAGAGCGGGGCAAAACGGGAAATCGTCTCCAGAACGGGGCGGCCCGTCACTCCGGCAGAAAGTGCCCCGCAGGCCGTGACCGCCAGAGCCGGGAGAATCAGGACCGAGAAGAAGAAAAGCAGGGAGACGGCAGCGCCCGCCGCCGCCGGACCCCATGCGGCTCCGATGGCATTTTCCCACCGCAACACGGGAGCCACCATGCCGGCGGCATTGGCAAACGCGGCGAAGACCAGCACGAGCACCAAAGCCGCGAGATCCGGACGCCTGGCGAACAGACCCACCCCCGAACGGCGGCCTTCGTTGAGAAGATCCTTCCCGGGGGACGCCACAAGGAGGCCGACATTGTCGTGCGGGCACGCTTTCACGCAATCCAGGCAGAACGTGCAGTCCATGTTCCCGGATTTTTTCGGCTGGAACAAAAGCAGTTCGCACCCGCGGTGGGTTTCATTTCCGCGAATGCAGTCGTGGGTTTTGCAGGTGGCGCAGACATCCGGTTCCCGGACTTTCACCTCCAGGGGGGAGACGAGCGAGGAGACGAAGTGGAACTGTCCGATCGGGCAGACGTATTTGCAGAAACTCGCTTTCTGGAAAATCCCGTCCACCAAGACAGCTCCCGCGAAATAAAAAAGAACGATCCACGCCGTCCACCACGGGCTGTCCCAGAGATCGAAATACTCGTAGGCCCAGAAATAAACGGCCAGGAGACCCACCGCCAGCCACTTCGAGCGCAGAGCCCGCGGCCATTTGCGGGTGGACGGGAAGAGCCGTCGTCCCAGATCCCGGGCAAAGGTGAACGGACACACCATGCAGAAGAGGTTCCCCGCGATGAGCAGGGCGATCACGGTGAAGCCGCGCCAATGCGTCCAGGGAAGCACTCCCGCCAGGTTCATCGGACCCACCTGCGGGCCGGACAACCCGTCCACAACCACCAGCCCCGCCAGCAGCAGCATGAGGGATTGGGCGGTTGTGCGGAAATGCTTCCACCGCATCACCCGCCCGATCACCGGGGTTTTGAGGAGATCGAATTTCCTTGGCGGCGCGGCAGGTTTTCTCAGCGGTTTTTCCGCCGCCCTCCGGCGCGGGCGGCGGGGGGAGAGGTAGCCGATGCCGATGATGGCCACCGGGACCAGAAAGGCGATCGAACCCGGCACCCACATCACCGCCCCGGCTCCGGCCTGGTCTTCCAGGGCGGTGTAGCCGAAGATCCGCGGTGCAGCGGCATAGGTCGGGTAGAGCACGCCTTCATAGAAAGAGAGGAAACCCGCCAGCGCGGTGTTCTGCAAATCGGCGGCCAGCAGGTAGGGAATCATGGCCCAGCGGGGCAATGCCGGGCGCGACGGCCAGGGCTGGATCACCGGCCACCAGAACAGGAGCGCCGTTCCCAAAAAGCACAGGTGCTCGAACTGATGCCAGGAAGACGAGCGCAGGGCGGTCTCGTAAAACGCGGGAACATGCCAGAGGAGGTTGGAGAGAATGAAGAGCGGCCCCGCGAAAAACGGATGCACCAAAAAGCGTCCGAAGCGGTGCAGACCCGGAGAGGTCAAAAACGGCGAGAGACCCTCCCGGACGAATTTTTTCGGAAGTCCGGACAACAACGGGAGCAGGGGAAACCCCAGCAGGAGGAGGGGAGGCACCACCATGGTGAGCAACAAATGTTGGACCATGTGAACGATGAGCAACCACCCGGCAAAGGCATCCAGAGGGGAGGCCAACGCCACATAAATGACGCCCAGCCCGGCCAGGAAGGAAATCAGACGCTCCACCGGAAACTTCCCCGGCACCTGAAGATGAAGTTTCCTCCACCCGAGAAAATAGACGAGGGCCGTGACAAAAAGCCCCGCCGCCGGGACCGGCTCGAATGCCCAGGAAAAGAGGGCCGACTCAGCGGGCGAGTTCACCACTTTTTCCGCCCCGGGAACATCAGGGACAGGGGACAATGAAAGAAAAACAGCATTTTCCCGTTGTCCTTAGAGTGTTGCCGCCGGGTGCCCCGTGGCAAGCCGGAGAATGGCATCCGCCGCGCAGGCCGCGCCGAAGCCGTTGTCGATGTTCACCACCGTCACCCGGCTTGCGCAGCTTGTCAGCATTCCGAGCAGGGCCGAGAGGCCGCCGAGATTGACTCCGTAGCCCACGCTGGTCGGGACGGCGATGACCGGGCGGTCCACCAACCCGGCGACGACACTGGGCAGGGCGCCTTCCATTCCGGCCACGACGATGAGGACACCGCAGGAACGCAGGCGGGATTCCTCCGCCAGCAGGCGGTGAAGTCCGGCGACGCCGACATCCGTGATCCTCTCCAGGCGCTGCCCGAAGGACTCCAGAGTGACTGCCGCCTCATCCGCCACGGGAAGATCGGCCGTTCCCGCGCACACGATTCCCACGGTGTGGGGCGAGCGGGAGGCGGCAGCACGACCGATGGTGATGCAGCGGGCGCGTTCGTGCCAGGCGGCCTCGGGGAAAACCCGTGCCACCGCGTCAAAGTGCTCCCGGCTGGCCCGGGTTGCGAGCACCGTTTGACCGGCTTCCCTCAACGTCGCTGCGATGGCGGCGACATCCCCGGGAGTCTTCCCTTCGCAGAAAACGGTCTCCGCGCGCCCACAGCGTTCCGCCCGGTCGAGATCCACCCGCGCAATGTCAGGATTCATTCCCGAGATACAAGCGCATCGGGATCATTCCGCTCTCGACGAAGCCGTGATTGAGATAAAATTTCCGTGATTCGCTCGGACGGTCGGTGAGCAGGGTGATCCGGAGGAAATTCTTTTGTTTTGCAAAATCGAGCGCATGGCGGAGGAGGCGGGAACCGTACCCCTGGCCGCGGTGTTCCCGGCGGATGACCAGATCTTCCAGCAGCAGAACGAAGCCGCCCTCGGCCGTGCTGATGGTGATCAGGAGGTTGATCATCCCGATGATTTTCTGATGGTTGCGCAGGACGAAGATCCTTCCGCGGGAGGGCTGTTCGAGGATGAGGCGGAGTCCGCGAAGTTGTTTCTCCCTGTTGGGCGTGAAGTCTTCTTCCTGAGCGAAGAGGTCCATGAGCAATTCCGTCAATTCGGACAAATCATCCAATGTTGCGGGCTCGATGCGCAGTTCGCTCATACCGGATTTTTTATTTGATTCCGTTCCGCGAAGCAACCCGTGTTTTCCGGATCATGGGCGGCTGCGCGGAAGCGGGGAGGAAATGATGATGACCCTGGCACCCGTGCCGACGGTGTCGAACAGTTCGATGACATCGCGGGAGCGCATGCGGATGCAGCCATAGCTGGCGGGGGTTCCGATATTTCGTTCCTCGGGGGTGCCGTGGATGTAGATGCAGCGTTCGAAGGCGTTGCGGTTGCGGAACTCGGTGCCGTCCAGCCAGAGAATCCGGGTGACGATGGGATCCCTGCCGGGGGCGTCCACAGGAAGAACCTCGCCAGTTGGTTGACGGGATTTGAAGACGGCTCCGGCCGGGGCGCCCGAGCCGATTTTCCGTTTAACCCGGAGTGTTCCGAGCGGGGTGGCATTGCTGCCCGGGCGGTCGCCGAGTCCGAACTTGGAGGTGGAGACAGGATACTCTGCGAGGGGTTCTCCGTCCCGCAGCACGAGCATCCTTTGATCGGCGGTGCTGATGATCATGCGGTGGCGGGTGTCCCCGCCGCATCCGGCGAGGAGCAAAACGAGGCCTGCTGCGGCGAGCGTCCGGATTTTCATGCCCCGGCGACAGGCTCGCCGGGAGAGGGGACGAGCGTGCCCAACTGTTGAAGCCAGAAAGCGATGGATTTTGTCGCCACGTAGGCGAACCCGACAAGAAAGAGGAGGAGGAAGGGAACCGAGGTCCAGGCCCCGGAAACGACGGCTGCGAAAGTGCAATAACCGAAGTAGAGGGCGAAAAGGACTTCCACGGCGGGAAGGAAGGACCGGATCGGCAGGTAGCGGACGGTGCGTTTCCTTGTTACCGGGGGGGACTGGCCGTATTTCGGGGTGCGCGTGAACTCCGACTGGCGTTTGAAGATGGCTTCGAGAACGCCCCGGGCGTTGTTGACCGACATCCCGATCGCCAGGGCCAGAAGCATCGGCAGGAGCAGCAGATCGCGGATCCAGCCAAGCGGTTTCAAATGACTCTGTGCGACAATGTAGAATGTGGCGATGGAGACCGTGGTGGCCAGGAAAATCGGGATGTCCACAAGAAGGGTCTGCATCCATCCGCCATGAACCGCGTGGCTCTGCGGAAGGATCAGGATGCACAGCAGAAGGAGGAGGAGGTAGCCGAAATTTGATGTCAGATGCACGGTGGCCTCGAGCTTGATGATGAGCGGAAGCTTTTCCCGCCAGACCGCCGGGAGCAGCTTCATGCAGGTCTGGATCGAGCCTTTTGTCCAGCGGTGTTGCTGGGACTTGAATCCATTGATGTCCGCGGGCAGTTCGGCGGGAACCACCACATCCGGGAGAAAGAGAAATTTCCAGCCGCGGAGTTGCGCCCGGTAGCTGAGGTCGAGATCCTCCGTGAGCGTGTCATGGTGCCAGCCGCCCGCTTCCTCGATGCAGGTGCGGCGCCACATGCCCGCCGTGCCGTTGAAATTGAAAAACCGTCCGCTCCGGTTCCGGGCCGTCTGTTCCAGGAGCAGGTGACCGTCCAGAAACATCGCCTGCACGCGGGTGAGCAGGGAATGGTTGCGGTTGATGTGGCCCCACCGCGTCTGGACCATGCCGATGGAGGGATCGCTGAAATGGTGGATGCATTTTTTCAGGACATCCGGCGGCGGGACAAAATCCGCGTCCAGAATGAAGACAAACTCCCCCGTGGCCTCGCGGAGTCCTTCGGCCAGTGCGCCCGCCTTGAAGCCCGCGCGGTTGACCCGGTGGATGAGCGTGATGTGGAACCCTTTTCCCCGCAGCTTCTCCACCTCTGCGGCGGCAATGTCGGTCGTCTCGTCGGTCGAATCGTCCAGCACCTGGATCTCAAGCCGGTCCGCCGGGTAGTCCAACCGCCCGACCGCTTCCATGAGGCGGCGGATGACATAGTATTCGTTGAAGACCGGCAACTGGACCGTCACCATCGGCAGTTCCGGGAATTCCTCCCGGGGTTTCGGCACCACGTTCCTGTGCTTCAAAAAGAGATAAATGATCGAGTACCTGTGGAGTCCGTATACAGACAACCCGATCAACACGACGAGGTAGCAGATACTCCACAGGGCGTTGTTGAAAACAGCGTCTAGAGAATCGGTTAAGGCCATTATTTTCCTTCCAGGAAAGCGGCGCAATCCAAACCACCACCTCCCACGCCGTCAAGCGCAAAAAGCCGCCCCCCAAGTGGAGCGGGAGATCTCCCCGCCGGGAACGAACAGAAAAGCATTGACCAATCAATATGTTGTGTTGAAGTGGCGCAATCAACCCCGTTCAAACACAATATGCGTTGCCCCAAGTGCGGCTCTTTGGAAGACAAGGTCATTGATTCCCGCCTTTCCAAAGACGGAGGCAGCATCCGTCGTCGTCGCGAATGCCTGGAGTGCGAGACGCGATACACCACTTACGAGCAGTTGGAAAGGTTGGAGCTGCGGGCCATCAAACGGGATGGACGTCACGAACCCTTCGACAGCCGCAAGCTTCTGGGAAGCATCACGAAAGCCTGCGAGAAACGGCCCATCAGCATCGAGGAGATGGAAGGTGCCGTGGAGGACATCATTCACGATTTGGAAGCCGCCCAAGAGCGGGAAGTGCCCACGCGGACCATCGGGGCCAAGGTCATGGAGAAGCTGCACGGGCTCGACCCCGTGGCCTACGTCCGGTATGCCTCGGTTTACCGGCAATTCCAGGAAATCGGGGACTTCATCGAGGAGATCCAATCCTTTGAGAGACGCGCCGGAAAGACCCCGGCCCAACCGGAGTTGTTCAAGGCATGATCGCCCTGCGGGACAGTCTGCCCCTGGTCCGGTTTCATGACGGCAGCGTGATGAATTTCGAGCGTCGCTGGCTTTCGACCGCCCTTGTCCGCGCGGCGGAGACGGCCGGCTACAAGAAATGGTGGCTTGCCGACCATGTCACGGAGAGCGTCACGAGTTATCTTGAGCAGGACTTCAACGAGAACGTCGTGACCATTTGCCGCATCGAAAAAGCGGTGCAGTCGGTCCTGCAGGTCATCGGTTATTCCGATGTCGCGATCCATTTCCGCACCATGCCCCCGCCCGTGCGCATTTCGCTTGCGGAGATTGCCCGGGATGCCGGAGGAGGCTACGAGCTCCTGTTTTTCGAGCTCCTGCGGTCGCGGCTTCGCGGGGTGATTTTTTCCGAGACCCGGGAAGTCGAGCTTTGCGACCTGCACCGTTGCGTCAAGATCCTCCGGTCCGCGAAAAACTGGCGCCGGGATTGCTCCGGCCTGCGCGGCGAGATTGTGTCCTTCGTGCGCGGGGAACTGGACCTGAGCCACCGTGCGCAGGATCTCCAACTCCAACTCTCATGACGCTCTTTGAAAAAATCATCGCCCGGGAGATTCCCGCGGACATTGTTTACGAAGACGATCTGTGCCTGGCCTTCCGGGATATTGCCCCGCAGGCTCCCGTCCACATCCTGGTGGTTCCGAAGCGGGTCATTCCCCGTGTGGCGGAATCCGTTCCGGAAGATCGTGAGCTTCTCGGGCATCTCCTCCGGACCGGTGCCCGGATCGCTGCCGCCGAAGGCATCGCGGAATCCGGTTTCCGCCTGGTGGTGAACAACGGTCCCCATGGCGGAGAAACCGTTCCCCACCTCCACCTCCACCTGCTGGGAGGCCGCCCGATGGAGTGGCCGCCGGGGTAGGCCGCCGGGAACCTCCCCAAGGCGTCCACTTTCCTGTCGTCAAAACCCGCGGCTGCTGGTATTCTGGCCGTGTCGCTTCCTCCCATGAAACACTCCGACTACATCGTCCGCCCCGGCAGGAAAATCAGCTTGAAAGATTTCGATCCCGACGATCACGGGGAATTCAAGAACAAGGAGGAAGCGGCGGAAAAACTCTCGAAGGACATCGCAAAGCTGTCCGAACTTCAGGACATCTTTTACGCGGCGGACACGTATTCCCTGCTGATCATTTTCCAGGCCATGGATGCGGCCGGCAAGGACGGGGCGATCAAGCATGTCATGAGCGGGGTGAATCCCCAGGGCTGCCAGGTTGCTTCCTTCAAATCCCCTTCCGCAAAGGAACTCGACCACGACTATCTCTGGCGCTCGAACATCATGCTCCCCGAGCGGGGACGCATCGGCATCTTCAACCGTTCGTATTACGAGGAAGTCCTCGTCGTCCGCGTGCATCCCCAAATCCTCGATGCACAGAAACTCCCGGCAGAACTCAAAAAAAACGGCATCTGGAAACGCCGCTATCAGGAGATCAACAATTTCGAGGAATACCTCCACAACAACGGCACCCGGATCGTGAAGTTCTTCCTTCATGTCTCAAAGGACGAACAAAAGAAACGATTTTTAGAACGCATCAACAATCCGGCAAAAAACTGGAAACTCTCCCCCGCGGATGTCAAAGAGCGGGCTTTCTGGGACGACTACGAGTGCGCCTACGAGGAAATGCTGGCCCGGACGAGCACCAGAAATGCCCCCTGGTATGTGGTGCCGGCAGATCGCAAATGGTTCACGCGGGCGGTCATTGCGGACGTCCTCGTCAAAACGCTCCAGTCCCTCCACTTCCATTACCCCAAGCCGGACAAAACCCAGTTGGAGCACCTGGAGGAGGCAAAGAAAATTCTGGAGACGGAAAAGTAAGCCTGCACCCGGTCAGGGTTCCAAAGCCACAGGGTTGGTCAAACTTCCGATTTTCTCGATTTCAATGGTGACCTGATCTCCCGGCTTCAGCCAAACCGGAGGTTTTCCTGCCATTCCCACCCCGCTGGGAGTTCCGGTGAGAATCACCGTCCCGGGCAGCAGAGTGGTGCTGCCGCTGAAGAATTCGATCAATGCCGGGATGTCAAAAATCATGTCCGCCGTGCTTTCGTCCTGCATCGTCACGCCATTGAGGAGCGTGCGAATCCGGAGAGCGTGGGGATCGGGAATCTCATCAGGGGTCACCAGGCAGGGTCCCAAAGGAAGGAAGGTGTCGAATGTTTTTCCGCGGCACCACTGGCTGGCACCGAAGCGGATCTGCCAGTCCCGGGCGCTGACATCGTTCGCGCAGGTGTAGCCGGCGACGTATTCCAGGGCGTCGGCCCTGGAGACATTCTTGGCCGGTTTCCCAATCACCACCGCCAGTTCGCATTCATAGTCCACCTCATGGCTTGCCAGCCGCGTGGGCAGGAAGATGGGGTCGCCGGGATTTTGAACAGCCGAGGGGGCCTTCATGAACAACACGGGAAACTGGGGGAGGCGGGCACCGGTTTCCGCGGCATGTTTGCGGTAATTCAGTCCGGTACAATAGACAGCCGGAGGCGCAACCGGAGCGAGCACCTTTGCAACATCCGCCTTTTCTCCCGTCCGGGAAAACCCATTCGCCCAATCTCCCACAAGCTTCCCGGTTCCGCCATCCGGCAGCAGGCAGCCGAAAGCGACATTTCCGACAGCATCAAGATACCGCTGAATTTTCATGGGCGTCAGAATTTCGGAGCTTTCACCGTGCCGGCCTCCAAATCATCCCGTCGCCGCTGGACGATGCGGTCGGCGATCTCGTTGACCATTTCCTCCAGCAACAGCCGCAGATGGCTGCCCCGACGGTAATCCGAAGGGGCGATGTTCTTCACCCGGTCCGCATGGGTGCAAAGCTGGTAGCATTTCTTGAAGCTCGCCCGCGTCGGATCATCCGGATTGTAAACGGCGATGGCCTGCCCTCCGTTCCGGCGCATGACGGTGAAACACGGGACATCGGTGGGGCCGTCCCCGACATAAATCATGTTTTGAAACGGCACGGGGCGAAGGTCCGGCGCCATGTGGTCGTTCACATCCTCGTCCATTTCCAGCATTCCCTTGTTGATGCGGAAGAGAAACTGGGTTTTCTGGGTGTGGCTGATGACCCGCTTGGGAAAGGTGATCCGGTCCCGTTCGTCGGTGGCGAATTCACAGCCGAAAATCTTGCGGATATAGGGAGCCAGGCGGCTGCCTTCGATCAGTGTCTTCAATCCCGAGGAAACAATGTAATGCTCCACGGAAATCCCATGGTCCATGTGGTCCCGGCCAAGCAGGCCGGTTTGGAATTCCTCGAACATTTCCGGAAGTCCCTTGTAAAAATTCAGGCGTGCCCCGAGTTCCCGCAATCCGGCATTTGTCGGGCGGTCCATCTCCAGGCAGTCGAGCAGGACTTTCATGTAGGCCAGTTCGTTGTCAAATCCCTGATCGCGCACGAGTTCTCCGCACCGCTGCCAGAAATTCACAGGATTGATCCCGAACACCGGAAACAGCGCCTCGTCCTGCATGTAGGTCGGGGACAATGTCTGGTCGTAGTCGTAGATGATCGCGATGGTGTTCTGCGGCGTGGCCATGCCTTCATCGCTGCACCGACTCGGTCCCCATGGCGATCAAAAAATGCATCTTTCCTTGAAAAAACAATCCCTTTGATCTTTTCGCCGGCAGGCGGCATTGTTCCGGTGTATGAATACTCGGCGATTTGGCAACACCGGCCACTCCGTTGGGGAAATCGGGCTCGGATGCTGGCAACTGGGGGGGACGGACTGGGGCGGACTCAGCGACATGCGGGCGCGCAGCATTCTCATCGCTGCCGCAGACTCCGGTGTGAATTTTTTTGATACCGCGGACGTCTATGGAAAAGGCCGCAGCGAGGAAGTGCTCGGCCTTTTTTTGAAGGAACGCAAGGGCGGGTTATTTGTCGCCACGAAAGTCGGCCGCGCCGGAGGGATGTATCCTTCCAATTACACCTGGGAGGGAGTGAGGACTGCCGCCGAGGCCTCCCTCAAGCGGCTGGCTCTTCCCGCCCTCGATCTCACCCAACTGCATTGCGTGCCGACGGAAATTCTGAAAAACGGCGAGGTTTTCGACTGGTTGCGGCGATTGAAAGCGGATGGGAAAATTCGCCATTTCGGAGCCAGTGTCGAGACTGTCGAAGAAGCGTTGATCTGTCTTGAACAACCCGGCCTTTCCTCGCTCCAGATCATCTTCAACATTTTTCGGCAGAAACCGGTCAAAGAACTCTTCCCTTTGGCACGGGAAAAAGGCGTGGCCATCATTGTCCGCCTCCCCCTGGCAAGCGGCCTGTTGGGCGGACATCTCACCGGCCAGACGGTGTTTCCGGCGGGAGACCACAGAAATTACAATCGCGACGGGCAGTTCTTCAACGTCGGGGAAACCTTCTGCGGGCTGCCTTTTGAACGGGGGCTGCAACTCGTTGCCCGCCTGCAGACGATGGTTCCGCTGGGAATGACCCTGCCCCAGATGGCGCTTCGCTACATTCTCGACCATGAGGCGGTTTCCGTGGTGATTCCGGGATCCAGCCGCCCGGCCCAGGCGACCTCGAATGCCTCCGCGACAAAACTGCCCCCGTTATCCCCGGCGCTCCACGAACAGCTTCGGGTCTTTTACGAGACCGAGGTGGCTGCATTCATCCGCGGTCCCTACTGATTTCCCGGTGCGATCAACGCATCTGCGACCAAAAATAAAGCAGCGAGGGAGTTGAGTTGGCCGGAGGGGAGGCCCGGAAGGCGACCGATTCTATCTCGGATTCCACAACCGCATGGGGCTCCCCTTCCCGAATGGAGACCCGGAAAAGCACGGTCAGGTTGCCTTTTTCATGACGGTCATAATAGGCGCACGGTCTGGCCAGGCGGACCCGGAGGCCGGTTTCCTCCCGGATTTCCCGCGTGAGAGCGTCCGAGAGGGATTCCCTCACCCGCACTTTCCCTCCCGGCAACGCCCATAATTTGCGCCCGGTGCGCTGCTTCACCATGAGCACTTTTCCATAGGCGTCCTCAATCCAGCCCATCGCGGAAACCTCCTTGCCCGGACGTTCTTTTTTCTCCGGAAGGGGCATTTTGCGGGCCACGGCGACAGGTTTTTTCTTTGGCATACTCTGTGGTACAACTTGGTATGAAAATAAGAGCCATCCCCGCGGGCGCGAAAAAACGGCTCAGGACTTCCTCCGGCGGGCGGGTTTGGGATATTTCCCCGCCGGTGGAACCTCGGGAAAACTTTGTTGGATTTCTTCGCGGACAATCAACCGGATCTTCTCCTCGTCGCTCACCGGCGAGTCCGCCCGGTCAATCAGCATCTCGATGAATTGGGCCAGGCTCAGGTTGAGCGATTCCGCGAGCGCATGCGCCTTCGCTTTCCGGGCGGGCGACAGGCGGAGCGTGGTGCTCTCGCTCTGAAGGTTGATCTTTCCCATTTCCCGTTGACTCTTACGACAAGCCGCCCGCCTCCGCAATTTCTGTTTGCCGGAAAGTTCTCGCGTGTTATACGTCATTTTGACGTTTTTATGACGCATCTTTCAAAATGTGGAGAAAAACCCGCCGGCGGCACGACAACCGCCGCTCCCCTTCTCCACACCGTCAGACTGCGCCTCCCGCTGGCAACCAAACGCCGGGCTTCCAAACTCGCAAAAGACCGTCACGTCGGGCTGTCCCGCCTGGTGGCGCTTCTTCTGGATGAATGCGGCGAACCTCCCCGGAACAGCTCATGACACGCTTTCCCATCCAGAAAACTCCGGAATCTCCCTGCGGGGATCCCCCGTTCACACGGCCTTCCGGCCGGGAAGGCCTTCCCCTGAGGAATGTTCTTCATGACCTGAAAACCCCCTTGAGCGGAATTGTCATGAGTCTCGAACTGTTGAAAACTGCGGAACTTTCCGGTGAACCGGCGGAGTGGCTGCGAACGGCCTTCAAGTCGGCAGAGACTCTCGCCGAAATGCTTGCCGATCTCGACACCGAAGAAAACCACCCGGACCCGGAGGAAAAAGGAAGCTTCCTGGAACTCCTGCAAACTCTCGTGGATGTCCACCGGCCTCTTGCCTACAGGAAAGGCCTGGAACTCCATTTTCATTGCACCCCGGAAATCCGCCACCCTTTTCTCTTCAGCGTCTCCCGCTGGCGGAGAATCGTGGGGAATCTTCTCTCCAATGCCATCAAATTCACCTCTGGAGGCTGGGTTGCCTTGGAAGTCTGTGTCGAGAACACTCCGGACGCCCCCCTGCTCCGCCTTCAAGTCGAAGATACCGGCTGTGGCATCGGTCCGGAGGAGATCCCCCACATCTTCCGACCGCACTTCCGGGGCGCTCATCCCGCTCTCTCCTGCATCCCCGGAACCGGCCTCGGACTTTCCATCGTCAAGTCGTTGCTGGAGGAAGTCGGAGGGGAAATTCATGTCGCAAGCCGCATTGGTCATGGCTCCACCTTTGTGATCCGCTCCCCATTGAATCGCCCTCCTGTCTGAAAGGCAGAAAAGTCGTTTTCGGATTTCGGTGCCCCCAAACGCCTCATCCAAGAAGCCCGGCACCGGGGACAAACAGAAAAACGCTTTCTGGAATCACTCCGGCCTCCTTCCGCGCCTCCGATTCCCTGCGCCTGCCCTGTTGATTTTTCGGTCGCGCAGGAGCTTGCGGAGTTCCCGCTCGGGATCGGCCACCACTTCCGGAGTGACCGTGAAGCGTCGGATGCCGGTTGAGGGGAGGCGGAACTTGAGATCGCGAAAAATTTGTTCCATGACGGTCATGAGGCCGCGTGCCCCTGTTTGTTCATTGCCCGCCAGGGCGGCCAGGGCGCGCAGTGCGCCGTCCTCAAACCGCAGCGCGATGCCGTAGGCGGCAAAGGCCCGAACGTATTGGTGAACCAGGCTGCTTTCGCTTTTTTGAAGCACCTGGAAGAGATCGTCCTCGTCCAGTCCGTGACAGGCGACCCGCACCGGGAGACGTCCGACGAATTCGGGTTCCAATCCGTAGGCGATGAGATCGGTGGTGGAGACATGGGACAGAAGATCGCTTCCGTCCCGGTGCGGGCGGTTCAGCCGGGACCGGATGATGTCGCCGATGCCGGGAAAGGCCCCGCTTGCGATGAAGAGAATGTGACGGGTGGAAATGGTGTCCGGTCCGCCCGGTGCGTGTCCGCGTGCGGCCGAGATGGCGGCCTGCATCTGGGCATTGA
This sequence comes from uncultured Chthoniobacter sp., assembly GCA_964585615.1. Taxonomy (GTDB): domain Bacteria; phylum Verrucomicrobiota; class Verrucomicrobiia; order Chthoniobacterales; family Terrimicrobiaceae; genus QYQL01. The sequence goes on from CAZPEN010000008.1 coordinate 52,234, forward strand.
TGTCATTCGGGGAAATGAGCGGAATGTCCCCGTCTTCCATGAGTTTGAGAAGGTTCGTTTGAACCCCCCGGCCGGAGACATCGCGTCCGGCACCGACGGAACGTGTGGCGAGTTTGTCGATTTCGTCAAGGTAGATGATGCCATGGGATGCCTTCTTCACATCGCCGCCCGTCCGTCGCACAAGGTCGCGGACCAAATCATCCACATCTCCGCCGACATAGCCGGTTTCGCTGAATTTTGTGGCGTCGGCTTTTACAAAGGGAACTCCGATCAAATCGGCGGCCGACCGGATGAGGTGAGTCTTTCCAACACCGGTCGGACCCAGGATCAGAACATTCTGTTTTTGATAAAACGGGGCGGGCTTTCCTTCGAACGTGAGGCGGACGTGTTGGAAATGGTCGCAGAGGGCGACTCCGAGAACTTTTTTGGCTTCCGTCTGCCCGATGACAAAGCGCCCGAGATGCCGGGCCACTTCCGGGGGCTTCAATCCAAAAGAAAATTCCGACGGAGGAGGGGAGGCGAGCGTCCGCACGGCGGGTTTGCCGGATCCGGAGGAGGAGAGGCGTTTGGGGATTCCAACCGATATGGGGCCAAGGGCACCGGGATGGCCGGAGGACTTGTTTATCATGGTCCGCCATACGAACCCAAAGTGGGAAAGGATTCAATCCCCGGGTTTTTCGGTCGGGGAATGCTCGAAAAGCAAGAGCGGACGGGCGGTTTTTGGAGCCGGTGAAATATTTTCAAGGAAAGGCCCGTTTTTTTCTTGAGTGGGGCGGGCTATTGAACCACGTTCGTTGTCGCGTATGAGTCTTGAAGGACCCTGCCGGGAAATTTTTGATGTTCTGCCAAATCCGGGCCGGACAGTGCGCTGGTTTTTTCTCTTTTAAAATGTCACTCTACACTGCTCTCACCCACAGCCGAGTGATTTCTCCCGGCCTGACCGTCCGGTCGCGTCAGTTGCTTCTGGCCGATCATTCCTTCCGTCAGGCGAAGGATTCTTTGGAATACTGCATGGGTTCCCGGGGGGAGGTTCCGCCGTCTCTCCGGGAGACGCTCCTTGCGGGAGCCTGCGCCACCTATCAGAAGCCTTTTGCCAGAGGGGTATTTTCGGGACGGCTGGGTGGGATTTACGTCCGTTTTCCCGGGCATCCTGAATTCAAGCGCCTGCATGAGGCGGTATGCCGGGAGCAGAATGGAGACGGTTTGCAGTCCGTCAAAGCCGAACTTTTTTCCGGTGGCCGGTCAGACGATGTGGCGGATGTGGAAATCTTGTTCCAAAGGACGAAGGGAATGCTTGCCTCTGTGAGGGGGCCGGTGCCATCGCCAGCGGTTTTGAAGACGTTCATGGAGTTGTGTGACTTTCAAAGCCAGCGGGTGAGGAGGGAGTTTCAGGAATTGCTGCCGAAGCTGTTTACGAAGTCGGTCGAATACAACAGGCGCTACAAACTGGGGGTGGATATTCCCCAGTAAAATGCGGGCGGCTTGTTTTCGGAGCAGGCTTCCTCAGAAAGGAACCGGCTCGTTGCGGAGGGTCAGGATGCGGCGGATGGTTTCTTCGATGAGATTGTTGGGGCAGCTGGCTCCGGCGGTGATGCCGATGGTGAGGGGGGCTTCGAGGGGGAGCCAGCCGGTGGATTGGATTTCCGCTTTCCTGTGCAGGTTGTAATGGCGGATTTCCTGTGCGGAGAGGAGGCAGTCGGCGTTGCGGATGAACCAGGTGGGGTGGTTTTTTTCTCCGATTTCGACGAGGTGGGTGGTGTTCGAGCTGTTATAGCCGCCGATGACGACGAGGAAATCGAGGGGATCTTCGAGGAGGCGGAAGAGGGCGTCCTGGCGTTCCTGTGTGGCACCGCAGATGGTGTCGAAGAAGCGGAAGTTCGAGGGGTTGCCGCTGTCGCGGCGGGTGATGGCTTCGCGGAGGAGGGTTTGGATTTGTTCGGTCTCGCTGCGCAGCATCGTGGTCTGGTTGGCGACTCCGACCCGTTGCAGGTGGAGCAGGGGGTCGAAGCCGGGGCTCGTGGCTCCATGGAAAGTCTTGAGGAATTCCGCGGGGTCTCCGCCCTGTTCCATGAAGTGGCAGACTTTGCGGGTTTGCTCGAGGTCGAGGACGATGAGGTAATGGCCGGTTCCTTCCGGACCGAGGGCGCGGGAGGCGGTGGCGCGGGTTTCCTCGTGGGAGGCCTTGCCGTGAATGACGGAAGTCACCTGCTCGGTGGCGTTTTGACGGACACGTTTCCACACGCTCATCACGTCCCCGCAGGTGGTGTCCACAATCTGGCATCCCCGTTTGCGGATCTCCGCGACGGTGTCCACTTCGGCGCCGAAGGCGGGAACGATGACGACGTCTTCCGGCTGGAGCGCGGCGAATTCCCCGGCGGTCGGCCGGGCTTCGAGGTGGCGGATCCCGAGGGCGGACATCTGGGCATTGACGTCCGGGTTGTGGATGATTTCCCCGAGGAGAAAGATCCGCCGGTCGGAGAAGACTTTGGCGGCGGCGTAGGCGAGGTCGATGGCGCGCTCGACGCCGTAGCAAAATCCGAATTGCTTGGCGAGGCGGATGGTGGTTTTTCCGGCCTGGAGCAGACCTCCGCGGGAGCGGATGCTTTCGACGAGGTCGCTTCTGTAGTGGGTCTCCACCTGGGCCTGCACATGGGACATGACGTCCGGGGTGCGCAGGTTGACCCGAGTGGGAGAGGATTTTCCGGGCTCCATGGGTTCCTTGCCGCCTGCTCCGCCGGAGGGGTTCGGCCCTCCGGGCGGATGCTTGCGGAAGATCAGGGTTGTTCGCGCGGGATGTCGTTCGGGTCTTTCTTGAAGACCGCGGAGGAAATCGTGAAGGCCTTCGGGGGATCGGGATCGTTGTAGTCCTGCGGACGCGGAGGGTTTTTGCCGAGGGTGGCGTCTTCCGGCTGGGTGTTTGCGATGTTCACCGGGGTGCCGATGCGGACGATTTCGTAGAATTCGCGGGCGGCATTTTCATGCAGCCTCAGGCAGCCGTGGGTGCGGGGGGTCGGCCAGACGGATCCCACGTGGAAGCCGTAGCCGGGGGAAAAGCCCACCCAGTATTGCATGGGGAACCCGATGTAGCGATATCCGCCGCCCGGGCATTGCGAGCTGGTGCCGGGGATGATGTTGTCGCCTTTGACCCAGAATCCGTAGGAGCCGGAGCGTTTGGTCTCGATTTTTTCGATGACGTTGAAGTTTCCTCGCGGGGTCGGTTTGGCGGGGGTGCCGATGGCGGTGGCGGTGACGAGGAGCGGCTTGTTGCCTTCCATCACGTAAACCATGCGGTTCTGGAGCGAAACCTTCACGCGGACATTGCCGGGGTTTTTCGGTTTGTAGCCGACCGGGTCGTAAGTGGGGCGGACTTTCATGGTCTCGCAGCCGGTGAGCGCCACGGCGGCGAGAAGGAGCGGAATGAGACATTTCGGATTCATGCAGCCATGTGAAAAAGCGAAAATGGCGGGTTTGTCAAATGGTGGTTGCAAAAATAAGCGGGATTGCAGCCTGCGGGAGCCGCGTTATTCTGGTCGGATGTATCAAGAGCACGACTTCCATTATGCGATGGAGAACACCCGTGTCGTGGTGAGTCCGCAGAACGGGATAGAGACCTTCGGGACAACGCGTTTTCATTTTTCCCTTGTGAGCGAGTTGCTGGACGAGGTGGATGCCGTGCGGATCCGGAACGGCCGGATCGAGGCGGAGCGCCCGAGGATCGTGTCCCCGTACCATTTTAGCAAGCTGTTGCTGGACGGATTTGGGGAGGAGGCCCGGGAGTATGCGGACTGGCTCGAGTCCAACGGCTCGGCTTTCCGGATTCTGAAATACGGGTTCCAGTTCCGAAAAACCGATTTGTCCGAGCAGGTGGTGCGGGAGCCGATGGAGGCGGCGCTGGACCGGTTGAAGGGGAAGATCGACAGCGGGGATGATCCGTTTGCGGCCCTGATTGCGGGGGTGGACGATGTCTGGGAGGTGTGTCTTTTGAAATTCTCGATGGAAATGATCCAGCGTTCGGCCGGGGGAAATGTGGAGGAATGGAAGCGCCGGGGATTGATTTGATTTCCTCGTTTCCATTTTGCCGCCGCATTGCGTAGGCTTGTTGCATCATGATCGCCAGAGTTCTTGTCATTTTGATCCTTGTGGCCGCCATTCTTGGGGGAACGGGCTACTTCGCGTACGAACTCTACTTCAAGCCGAAGAAGCTTGATGTGGAGGAGAAGAAGATGGCCGAGCTTGCTCCCCCGCCCACTCCTCCGCCCGATCCCAGCCTGGCGGCCTTCGAGGCCCTCAAGCCGGTTCTGGAGCTGGGAACCCCGGAGTCCGGGGCAAAGATCGGGGAGTTTTTGAATGCCTACCCGGAATCTCCCATGGCACCCGCCGCGCGGGCGGCGCTGGGGCGGATCAACGCGGCGCAGTTGCTTTCGCCGTCTCCCTCGCCCGACAAGATCATGTATGCGGTTGCAAAAGGGGATTCGCTGGTGAAGATCGCCGCAAAATTCAAAACCGGGGCGGAATTGATCTACCGGGTGAACAATCTCCAGACGATCAATCTCCAGATCGGGCAGGAGCTGGCGATTCCGAAGCTGGATACGGCATTGATCGTGGATCGCACGGGCAAGACCGTCACGTTGATGAACGCCGGGGCCTTCGTGCGCGAGTATCCCGTGGTTTCCCTCAAACTCCCGCCGGCCGCCTCCTCCGGAACTGTGGAGACAAAGGTCAACGACAAGCTGGCGATGAAGGGAAGCACAAGGGTGGCCTTCGGAACGAAGGACTACGACGGCAGTGACCGCTGGATCATGCTCGGGCTCGCGGGGGTTGCCCTGCGCGGAACCCCGGCTCCGGCTGCCGACGGCACCCAGCCGCCCATGCCGCCCGGAATCGTCCTCGATCCGGCCGACGCGGGGGAAATTTTTGTTCTCACCACCCGTGGAACGCCCGTGACGATCAAGTGAAGACATCATGAACAAGCACCCGCTGGAATTTGAAAAACCGATTTTGGAACTGGAGCAGAAGCTGGAGGAGTTGAAGCGTCAGCTTGCCGACCGGAAGATCGACCTCGATCCCGAGGTGAAACGGATCGGGGAAAAGCTCGAATCCACCCGGCAGGAGATCTACAGCAACCTGACCGCCTGGCAGAGGGTGCAGATCGCCCGGCACACCGCGCGTCCGTTTTTTCTCGATTACGTGGCCCGGGCTTTCACGGATTTTGTCGAGCTGAAGGGCGACCGTCTGTTCGGAGAGGACGCCTCGATGCCCGGCGGGCTGGCGAGCATTGACGGGATCCGTTGCGTGGTGATCGGCCAGCAGAAGGGACGGGATGTGAAGGAAAACCTGCTGCGGAATTTTGGAAGCCCTCATCCGGAGGGATATCGCAAGGCGCTCCGTTTGATGCGTCTGGCGGAGAAGTTCGGATTTCCGGTGGTGACGCTCATCGACACTCCGGGGGCCTACCCGGGAGTCGGTGCGGAGGAACGGCATATTGCCGAGGCGATTGCGGTGAACATCCGGGAAATGATGGTGCTGCGGACTCCGGTGGTGGCGGTGGTGATCGGGGAGGGAGGCTCCGGCGGGGCGCTGGGCATCGGCGTCGCGGATCGCGTCCTCATGCTGGAGAACGCGTATTACTCGGTGATCAGCCCGGAGGGGTGTGCCGCGATCTTGTGGAAACACCGCAAGCACGCTCCCGAAGCGGCGGAAGCGCTCAAACTCAACGCCCGTGAGCTGATGGCGATGCACCTCGTGGACGGGGTCATTCCCGAGCCACTCGGCGGAGCCCACCAGGATCCCGCGGCTGCCGCGGAGAATCTCAAGTCCGCAGTCACCTCGTCCCTGCGCGAGGTGATGGATGTTCCCACCGACAAACTCGTGCAACAGCGTTACGAAAAGTTCCGCAAGATGGGCATTTTCCAGGAATAGAAGGACTGTGAAGATCATTGATCGCACTGTCGGCCTGGGGGTTCTGCTCACCGCGTTTTTCGGGGTGCTCGTGCTGAGCCTCGTTCTTGTGCTGGGGAATATTTTCAAGGAACTGCTGGACATCCTGATCAACAATCCGGATGTGCCGGTGTCCACCGTGCTGGCTTTCATTGCGCTGGTGCTGCCGTTTTCGCTGACGTTCACGATTCCCTGGGGATTTCTCACGGCGTTGCTGTTGGTCTTCGGGCGGATGTCGGCGGACAACGAGCTGATTGCGCTGAAGTCCAACGGGGTGAGCATTCCGCGGATTTGCGTTCCGGTTTTCATCCTCGCCATCGTCCTCACGCTCATCTGCTTCTGGATCAATATCGAGGTGGCCCCGCGGGCCGAGCAGGCGATGACGCGGGCGGTGCTGGACATCGCCACGAGCAATCCGGCTTCCTTGTTCCGGGCGGACGAGGTGGTGGACAAGTTTCCCGACCGCCGGGTCTATGTCGGGAAGAAAGACGGGGACAGGCTTCTCAACATCATTGTCTTTGAACTCAATGACGAGTTTGTGCCGAAGCAGATGATTTATGCGAAGGAGGGGGTGTTGACGCCGGATCCCGAGAATTCGCGTCTGCTCCTGCGGCTGTTCAACGCCCGTTTCGAGCAGCGCGATGACAAAGACCCGCGGGATGTTTCCAAGATCCAGCAGGGCATCGTGATGCAGGAGGGGGTTTTTCCGATTTCGCTGGAGAAGTTCTTTGAGGAATTCCAGGGCACCCGCCGCATGAGTTCCTACACGCTGCCGGAGCTGGCGGATTTTCTGGCCAAAGGGGCGGGGGAGCGGCAAACCGAGGCGGTGGTGGAATTCAACAAACGCTTTTCGGCCTCGCTGGCCTGCGCGGCCTTCGCCCTGATTGCCGTGCCGCTGGGCATCACGGCACACCGGAAGGAAACGTCTGTCGGGTTCGCCCTGAGCCTCGTCATTGCTTTCACCTACTTTTTCTTCATCATCATGGCGGACACCTTCCGCAACAACCCCGCCGCCCACCCGGCTGTGTTGATCTGGATCCCGAACGTTCTGTTTTTCGCGCTCGGGTCCTACCTTTTCTCCCGGTTGGCCAAGCGCTAGGACACCGTCATGCGCCTTTTGATCCGGCTGGTTTTTCTGTTGGTGGTGGTGGCGTTGCTGGCTGTCGGCGGGTGGCTGGCCTGGTTCAACTCCTGGCGTTCCGAGAAGATCGCGCATCTGAATTCCGCATCATCCCTGGCCGATACAGCGGCAGGGCCGGTGGAGTTCGTGCGGGACGGGGACGGACCCGTGGTATTGGTCTTTCACGGGGCTCCGGGGGGGTACGACCAGGCGATGCTTTTTGGCAGTCAGCTCGCGGAGACCGGCTACCAGATTGTCGCGCCATCCCGCCCCGGTTATCTGCGCACACCGCTCACTTCGGGGTTGTTGCCGGAGAATCAGGCGGATGCTTTGTCCGCCCTGCTGGACACGCTTGGGATCGACAGCGTGGCCGTGCTCGGGGTTTCGTTGGGGGCTCCGGCAGCCCTGGAATTTTGTCTGAGACATCCGGACCGGGCCTGGGCGCTGGTTTTGGTGTCCGCAGTGACAAAAAAACCGCTTCCTGGAGCAAAGGAACTGCCTCTGCCTTCGCTCTTGAACGAGCGCCTGACCGGGGATATCGGATCCTGGTTTCTTGTTCACACGGCGGAACAGAACCCTGCCGAGGCGCTGGGGTGGTGGTTTGATCTTTCCCAAACGGGGGATGAGGCGGCCCGCGAAAAATGGGTTCGGGCGGTTCTGGGCGATTCCAGCCAGCTTTCCTGGTTCCGGGATCTTGCAGGCACGGTTGACCCGATCAACCCGAGGGAGACCGGACTGCGCAATGATCTTCTCCAGTTCAAGGCACTGCCCGAGTATCCGCTGGAAAAACTTGCTCTTCCCACTTTGCTGATCCAGGGGGAGGAGGATCGTTTTGTGCCGTTGGCTGCTGTGGAAGCGATGAAAGCGCGTCTCCCGAATGCGGAATTGTTGAAGATTCCCGGCACCGGGCATCTCCCGCAACTGGGCCCGGACAGCGGGGAAATCCCCGAAAAAATCCACCAATTTCTCGGCCGTTTCCATGGCGGCCGGGGAACCCCCTGAAGTCAGGCGCTCGATAGCGAGATTTCCCGGCACCTGTTGCGGCAGCAGCGAAAAACTGGCGTTTTTTTGCAAAAGCTGTTAAATTGAAAAACCATGACAGCGATCACCCACCCCGGGAATGGAACATTGCATCGCGATGCCATCGCACTTCCCATGCTGCGACCTGTAGCCAAAGCGGTCTCTCCCCACATCCCGGAGGTTCCCGCTGTCTCGGAGGTTGTGCCCGTGGCTCCTGCCGTCCCGGAGCCATCTCCGGAATCCACGAACGCGTCACCGGGGCTTTCCTCCCCGCCGACGGTCCAATCCGTCCAGAAATTGAATCTCGATCTCCTGGGGCAGGGCGACAAGGTGGTCGTTCGAACGGCAAACAGCACCTACAATTTCGAGATTGCAACCCACCACATGTGCAAAGTTGTTCCCGGGAAATCCACTTCCCGGTCGGGGGAAGCGATTCTGATGGGCGGGACAAGTGCCGATGCCTCGGAATACACTCCGGACAGGGTTTTTGTCGGGGGCCGGATGGCTTATCAATTTCCCGATGAAGACTCGGCCATTTTGACGTCCGTTGTGGAATCCATTTTTTGGGTTGCCACGAGGAAGCCTCTTTCCGTCTGATCTCTTTTCCCGGGTTTTTATTCCCGGGCGAGGTCTTCCCGCAGACGACGGAGTCCGTCCAAGATCTCCAGATCGGCCCGGCTCAGTTTCGAGGCCGGAAGCTGGAATTCCAGCTGGGTATGCACCGGACGGGCCGGGCGGCGCGAGTTCCAAAGGATTTTGCGGAGTGATTTGATGCTCATAACGCGGAACATCCTGTCATATGGGGTGGGACATATGCTGTCCTACTCATGGAAAAAGTTTTTTGCGGAGAAGTTTTTTTGGGAGAGGACTATGCGCCGTGGGGTTGGCGGATTTTCCATGTCACCCGGGCCAGGAGGGTCGCTGCCGCCACGGCGAGGCCGACGACGAAGCCTAACCAGACGCCTGGTGCTCCGGCTTCCCGGACGAAAGCCGCGAACCAGGAAACGGGGAGGGCGACGATCCAGTAGGAAAGAACGCCGATGAACATGGGCACCCGGGTGTCCTCAAAGCCCCGGAGGGCTCCGGAGCAGACTGCCTGGATGCCGTCAAAAATCTGGAAGACGCCGGCCATGAGGAGCAATTGGGCGGTCAAAAGGACGACGGCGGAATCGCTGACAAACCATGCGGCAATTTCTTTTCCGAAGAGGGTGAAGACCACCACAAAGACGCTCATGAAGAGGACGGCCAGGCCGATGGCTCCGGCGATGATGGGACGAAGCCGGTCGAACCTCCCGCCTCCGCGGGCATGTCCCACCCGCACGCAGACCGCCTGGGCAAGCCCCAGGGGAACCATGAATGTCGTGGCGGCACAGGTGATGGCAATCTGGTGGGCCGCCAGAGGGGCGACTCCCAGCCATCCCATCATGATCGAGCCGAAGGCAAATCCGCTCACCTCGCAGAGATGCAGTGCTCCGGCGGGAAGTCCCAGGGCCAGGATTTTCCTTGCGGCGAGTCCCGCGCCCGGGGCGGTCCAGTTTTTGGGCCAGGCGGTGCGGAGAGCCTGGGAGAGCGGGGGATAGGCAAAGACAGCGATCGTGACGGCGATTCGGGCCAGAAGGGTGGCAAGGGCGGCTCCTTCCAACCCCATCGCAGGAGCTCCCCAATTTCCAAAGATCAAAATCCAATTCAGGAAGGCATTGAGCGCGACGCCTGCCAGCATGATCCAGAACGGTTGCCACGGTCGGCCCAGGGCTTCGCAGAAGTTCTTGCAGACGCATGTGAGAAAAACCGGAAGGAGCGACCAGGAACAGATGAGCAGGTATTTTCCGGCGGCGGCATTGACCGCATCGGGTTGGCCGAAAATCTCCATGCGGGGCAGGAGGCCATACATCGTGAGCAACAGGGGGAGGAAGAGGAACAGGGATACGAGCAGCCCTCCCCGGACGCTTTCCCCGGCTTCCGCGGAGCGTCCTCCCCCGTGGGAATGCGCGGCCCGCACGCTGACCGCGGAAAGCAGTCCGAATCCAAAAACCAGCGGAACCGAGAGGATTGTGTTCGCAAAACCGCAGGCACCCAGAGGGACCACCCCGATCCGTCCGACCATGATGGTATCGACCCAGCCCATGAGCATTTGCCCGAGGTGGCCGGAGATGATCGGAACCGCCAGGGCCAAAGTCCGGCGGTTCTCGGACATCATGGAACGGAGCATGAGAGTTTCCGAAAAAAATCAGGAACCCGCGAGTTCGTTGATGCGGGTGATGGATTGGGCGCGCCCGGTGGAGGGCTCGATCTCCACCAGTGCTCCGCAGAGATGAACGGGCCCCCTGGCGATGGGGAAAGTCACCGGCAGGCAATGGGTGAACCGCCGGATGATGGCCTCCGGGTCACGTCCAAGGACAGAATCCGAGGGGCCGCACATCCCCGCATCGCAAAGGAAGGCGGTGCCGCCGGGGAGGATTTTCTCGTCAGCCGTCTGCACGTGCGTGTGGGTGCCCACAACGGCGGAGACTTTTCCATCCAGAAACCGGCCGATGGCGATTTTCTCGCTCGTGGTCTCCCCATGTACGTCCACGAAAATGACGGGGGTTTCCGCGCGGAGGCGCTTCACTTCGGCCTCGGCGGCGTGGAAAGGATTCTCCAGCGCGGGCTGCATGAAGGTCCGGCATTGGATGTTCATCACGGCGATTTTGCCTTTGGCCGTGTCCAGAACAATGCTTCCCTGCCCGGGAGCGGTCGCCGGGTAGTTGACCGGGCGGAGGAGCCGGGGCTCGGAAGCGATGTAGGAAGCCGTTTCCTTTTGATCCCAGACATGGTCGCCGGTGGTGATGACCGCCACGCCGGACCGCAGGAGGTCGATGGCGATTTTTCCGGTGATTCCGCGGCCCCCGGCGGCATTTTCCCCGTTGACAACGACAAAATCCACGCCCTTTTCTTTCAGAAACACCGGAACAGCTGCGGTAACGGCATTGCGGCCGGGTTCCCCCACGATATCGCCAAGAAAAAGAAGTCGGATCATCCATCCTTTTTATCGCAAGAATCGTCGAACGCATTTAAAAAAGAACCTCTTGAAGAATCTCTTCCTCATTCTCTCCCTTGTTTTGCTTGCCGGAACGGCCGAAGCCCGGCTCAGTCCGCTGGCTCCGAAGCCGGATTGGTCGCGGTTGGACGGATTCCAGCAGACCATGACCAAAGAGGATTTCCAAAGCCTTCTGGACAGGGTCTACGCGCCGGGAGGGGCCTGGGTTGATGTGATTTCCTTCACCCAAGATGCGGCGATGATCCGCACTTCGCCGGAGCGTCCGCCCTATCTGTTGAAATTTGCCCCGGATGCGGCGTCGGTGAGGCGGGCGCCGGTGGCATGGCGTTCGCGGGAGGCGCTGCCCCCGTTTCAACCCGGAAAACCGCTGGCCGGCCTGAAAATCGCCATCGATCCCGGACATCTGGGCGGCAATTGGGCCAAAATGGAAGAGCGGTGGTTCCAGATCGGAAATTCCACGCCTGTGACCGAGGGCGACATGACTTTGCGGGTCGCGAAACTTCTGGTGCCCCGGCTGGAGGCTCTGGGGGCCGAGGTTTACCTGACGCGTTCGAAGCCGGGGCCGGTCACTTCCTCGCGTCCGCATCAACTTCGGAGCGCGGCCGTGGATTCTCTGGAGCAAAAGGATGATGCCGTGACGAAGGACTCCGTCTCGAAGGAAAGCGAGCGGCTTTTTTACCGTGTCAGCGAGATCCGCCGCCGGGCGCGACTGGTCAACGAGTCCCTGAAGCCGGACGTCGTCCTGTGCCTGCATTTCAATGCCGAGGATTGGGGGAATGAAAAGGATCCCCGGCTGGTGAATGACAACCACTTGCATTTCCTCATCACCGGAGCCTGGAGCAAGGAGGAGCTTGCCTATGAAGACCAGCGCTTCGACATGCTGGTCAAGCTTCTGAACCGGTCTTACTCCGAGGAATTGCCGCTCACAAATGCCATGGCAGGAGTGATGGCTTCCGCCACCGGCCTGCCGCCCTATGTCTACCGCGGGGGGAGCGTCATCCGGGTGGGCGACAATCCCTATGTCTGGGCGCGCAACCTTCTTGCGAACCGTCTGTTCACCTGTCCCGTGGTTTATGTCGAGCCCTATGTGATGAACAGCCGGATGACCTTTGCCAGAATTCAGGCGGGGGACTATGATGGCCGGCGGAATTTCGGTGGGGTGCAGAGGCAGAGCATTTACCGCGAATACGCGGACGCCGTCACGGCCGGCCTTGTGAAATACTACTCCCGGAGATCACGATGAAAATTATTGCCATTACGAACCAAAAAGGCGGCGTCGGGAAGACGACCACCACGGTGAACCTTGCCGCCGCGCTGGCGGAAGCCGGCCAGCGGATGCTGCTGGTGGATCTCGATCCCCAGGCCAGTGCCACGAGCGTGCTCGGGTTGAAGGAAAACTCCACCGGCAGCATTTATCAGGCGCTGATCGGGGCGAAACCCGCCCGGGAACTCATCCTCCAGACCCGGATTCCGAATCTTTCCGCCATCCCCGCGGATCTCGACATGGCGGGGGCGGAAATCGAAGTGGCCCGGATGGAAGATCACATGCTCCAGCTTCGCCGGGTTCTGGGTGACATCCGCGAGCAGAACGCCTTCGATTTTGCGCTGCTCGACTGTCCTCCCTCGCTCGGCATTCTCATGTCCAACGCCCTGGCCGCCGCGGACGAGATCCTGGTGCCGATCCAGTGCGAGTATTACGCATTGGAGGGGCTCGGGTTGCTGATGGAAGTCACGGAACGCATCCGCGCCAGCGGGGCCAATCCCACGCTCTCCATCTCCGGGCTTCTTCTGACCATGTTCGACGGGCGCACGAATCTCAATCCCGCCGTCGTGAAGGAAGTGCGCAATCATTTCCAGGAGGTCGTGTATGACACGCTCATTCCCCGGACCGTGCGCTTTGCGGAAGCTCCCAGCCATGGCCGGACCATCTTCGAGCACGATCCGTCCGGAGCCGGAGCCGCCGCCTACAGCGCACTTGCAAAAGAATTGCTCGACCGCCAGCAACGCGGTCTGGCATTTACCAGCGCCGCCTGAGCCGGGGAGTCAGGTCCCGCAACCTTCCTTGCGGCAGACACAAAGAAAGTGCGCCTGCACAAGGGCCTCCACTTCTTCCCCGCTCAATTTTTCAAAAGGATTTTCCCCGGAAGTCCGAAGTTTTCTGTGCTCCGCCAGGGGGCAATCTGGCAAAGGCGATTTGTAGGAAGGGCACTTCGCGCTGATGACGGTCAGAAATTCACGGGAATCCACATCCGGACGATAGCCCTCTCCGAAACCAAAGGCAATGGGGGGCGTCGGTGGTTGCAAATCCGGTCAGTCGGATTTCCCTGTCCGGCCCAGAGGGCGCACGGGGGAGGTGTTCAAGGCCCGGGCGCGTTCATGGATGCCAGGAGCGATTTCCGGTTGGTTGGCATAGGCCATGGCAAACATTTCCAGGCGGGCGTCGATGTTGTCCACGAAGTGCAGGAGGATGGCTTCGGGAGTCTTGGGTTCCACGGGGGATCCGAACTGGAGTTCGCCATGGTGCGAGGCCACGAGGTGGAGCAGGTGCAGGCGGACTTCCTCGGAGGCGGGGGAGAGGGATTTCCATTCGTCCAGAGGGAGTTTTCTCCAGAGGGCGTTGACCAGTTCGATGCCGATGCTGATGTGGCCGAGGAGTTCGCCCCGGATTTCGCGCGGCATTTCAAACCCGAGTTCCGGCGGGCACATTTCCCAGAGTTTTCCGGAGTCATGGAAAAGCACCCCGGCGAGGAGGAGGTCCCGGTTCAGATGGGGGTAAACTCCGCAGAGGGCGGAAGCGGAACGCATCATCTGGGCGGTGTGCCGGAGCAGCCCGCCGCGGTGGGCATGATGGTTCACCCGGGCGGCAGCCGCCCGCTTGAAGCGTCCTTCGTATTCTTCCAGAAACAACAGGCACAGGGATTGCAGGCGGGGGTCCGGGAGGCCTTCCACCATTTTTCGGATATCGGCAATGTCGTTCTCCAAAGCCGCGGTTTCTTCCGGAGTTCCCGCGAAGAGTTCCTTCGCTTCCCCGGGTGTGAGGGTGCGCATCCGCCAGCGGCGTCCGTCGAGACCGAAGGCTCCATTGATGAGGAATTCGCCCTCGATCTCCACGCAGGTTCCACGGTCCGTTTCTTCGCAGGAATCAAAGGCCGCCGTGTCCGTCCAGGCACGGAGCGTGAGGGCGTCCGAGGAATCCCTCAGTTTGAGTTCCCAGTAGGGTTTTCCGTTCGCGGATTCCTTTTTGGTCAGTTCATCCACCTGTCCATGAATCCGGACGTTCTGCGGACCGGTCCGGCAGTCCTGTCGCAGCCGGGCAATCGGGAGGCGGTGCATCTCTGGCATGGGGCGAAGAATGGCGTCTTGCGGGCGACTTTGTCGAGTCTGTCTGTTTTTTTCCGACAGCGCGGGGTTTCGGTGGTAGGCTTTGTCCATGGAACGCGTTGGGATTTTTGGCGCTTCGGGGTTTGTGGGAAACACGCTGCGGCGGTTTATCCGGGAGCAGGGTGGGGAAGCGGTGTGTTTTTCCCGCCGGGAACGTCCGGGTTTCCGGGTGTTTTCCGGGCCGGGAGACTTTGACGGCCTGGATGCGGTGGTAAACCTGGCCGGGGAGCCGATTCTGGGACTCTGGACGGCGGAACGGAAGCGGCGGATCCTGGAGAGCCGGGTGAACGGGACGCGGCGGATTGCGGAGGCCTTGCGGGGGAGCGGAGTGCGGACATTGGTCAATGCGTCCGCGGTCGGCTATTACGGAAACACCGGGGATTGTCTGGTGGAAGAGACTTCTCCTTGTGGCACAGGGTTTCTGGCAGAGACCTGCCGGGAGTGGGAGGCGGCGGCATTTTCGGTGTCCGCCGATGTGAGGGTGGCGTGTCTTCGGATCGGATTTGTCATTGGAACGGGCGGTGCCATGTCATTGATCCGGCCTGTATTTCAGATGGGATTGGGAGGGCGGTTGGGATCCGGACGGCAATGGATGAGCTGCATCCATGTGGAGGATGTGGCCGGGATGATCCTCTGGCTGCTCCGCAGCGAAGCGATCGCCGGGCCGGTGAATGCCGTGATGCCTGCGCCGGTGACGAATGCGGAGTTCACGAAAGTTCTCGCCGCAAGCGTCCGCCGTCCCGCGGTGTTTCCCGTGCCGTCTTTTGTTCTCCGGGCCGCTCTGGGCGGGCTTTCCTGCCTGCTTCTCGACAGTGCGCGGGTGAGGCCCGCCGTGGCGGAGCGCAACGGCTATGTTTACCGTTTTCCGGAACTGGCCGGAGCATTCCAGTCGCTGGCCAACCCAAAATAACCGGCGATCCGCGAGGCGGCGTAATGGAAGCCCCGGATGTTCCCGAGGCAGCCGGTTTGGTCGCCGTGAAGTTCAAAAAGCGGAACTTTCTCACGGGTGTGATCGGTGCCGGTCCAGGTCGGATCGTTCCCATGATCGGCCGTGATGAGCACCAGGTCGTCCGGCTGGATTTTTTCGAGGAATCCCCCCAGCCATGTGTCGAACTCCGCAAGCGCCCCGGCATATCCTGCCACGTCCCTCCTGTGGCCGAACAGCATGTCGAAGTCCACGAGGTTGGCAAAGAGGAGCCCGCCCGGGGTGGCTTCCCAGAGTTTTGAAATGGTGTCCATCCCCTGACGGTTCGAGGTCGTCGGATGGGAGAAGCGGATTCCACTGCCGGCGAAAATGTCCGAAATTTTCCCGATGCCGGTGACCGGGATGCCGGCATCGTCCAGGGCGTTGAGAACGGTCCGCGGGGGGGGGAGCGAAAAGTCGTGCCGGTTCGGTGTGCGCTGCCAGGCACCCGCGTGCCCGAGAAACGGGCGTGCAATCACCCGTCCGATTCCCTCCGCATGGCGGCGTGCGGTCCGGCAGAGGGAGTAGAGTTTTTCCAGGGGGATCACCTCTTCGTGGGCGGCAATTTGCAGGACCGAGTCTGCGGAAGTGTAAAGAATCGGGCAGCCTGTCCGGACATGGGTCTCTCCCAGTTGCTCCAGGATCTCCGTGCCGCTGGCCGTGCAGTTCCCGATGAAGCGAATGCCGGCCTCCTTCTCGATGGCTTCCACCATTTCCTTTGGAAACGATTTGTGGAGGCGGAAGGGTTTGTCCAGGACGACGCCCGCGATTTCCCAATGCCCGGTGGTGGTGTCTTTTCCGGCGGAAAGCTCCGTCATCACCCCGACGCATCCGAGCTCCGGAGGAGCGGCTGTTTCCCCCGCGGCGAGAGCAAGAGCAGTGTCCAGACCGATCCGGCGGAGGTGGGGCAGTGCGAGGCGGGGGGACGCGCGAAGGATGTGGCCGAGCGTGTTCGCCCCCGCATCTCCGTAAGTCTCCGCGTCGGGAGCATGGCCGACCCCCACACTGTCCAAAACCAGAAGCAATGACCGGGCTTTCATTTCCGGAGTTCATCCGCTACACAAAGTTCCGATCATGAACAAGGATTCAAAAATTTTTGTGGCCGGACACCGGGGGATGGCGGGGAGTGCGATTGTCCGCAACCTGAAGGCCAAAGGATACGACAATCTGGTATTGCGGACCCGGAGCGAGGTGAACCTCCTGGATGTCCATGCGGTGAAGGCCTTCTTCGACGCCGAACGTCCGGAGATCGTCGTGGATGCCGCGGCCCGCGTGGGGGGGATCGTGGCAAACTCCGAAAAGCCCGTGGAGTTCCTCGTCGAGAATTTGACGATCCAGAACAACATCATTTGTGCTGCTGCCGAGTATGGTGTTCACAAGCTGCTCTTTCTCGGCAGTTCCTGCATTTACCCGAAATTTGCACCGCAGCCGATTCCCGAGAGTGCGCTTCTCACCGGGGCGCTGGAGCCGACAAACGATGCCTACGCCCTCGCAAAAATCGCGGGGATCAAGCTCTGCCAGGCTTATGCGAAGGAATACGGAAAGAACTTCATTTCCGCGATGCCCACGAACCTTTACGGGCCGAACGACAATTTCGACCTCCACACCTCGCATGTTCTGCCCGCATTGATCCGGAAGGTCCACGAGGCAAAACTCTCCGGCGCTCCGACGGTGCCGATCTGGGGGACCGGAAATCCCCGTCGCGAGTTCCTTCATGTGGACGACCTGGCCGATGCCTGCGTGTTCCTTTTGGAAACTTATGACTCCCCCGAGATTGTGAACATCGGTTGCGGTGAGGATGTCACGATCCGGGAACTCGCCGAAACGGTCTGCGAGGTGCTGGAATACCCGGGCAGTCTGGTTTTCGATTCCTCCAAGCCCGACGGCACGCCCCGCAAACTTCTCGACATGCAAAAATTATTCTCCCTCGGCTGGAAACCGAAGATTTCCCTGCGCGAAGGCATCCGGAACGCCTACCAATGGTTCTTGGAATCCAAATAAATGACCCGTACACCCGTCACCATACTCACCGGCTTCCTGGGAGCCGGAAAAACCACGCTCCTCAACCGGATCCTCACCGAGGAACACGGGCTCCGCATCGCCGTCATCGAAAATGAATTCGGCGAAGTCGGGGTCGATCACGAACTGGTGATCAATGCCGACGAGGAGATCTTTGAAATGAACAACGGCTGCATCTGCTGCACGGTTCGCGGAGATTTGATCCGCATCCTCGGCAACCTCATGAAGCGCCGCGACAAGTTCGACCATATCCTGATCGAAACAACCGGACTCGCCGACCCCGGGCCCGTTGTTCAGACATTCTTTGCAGATGAGGAGATGAAGGAAAAACTCTCCGTCAATGCCGTGGTGACGCTCGTGGATGCAAAGCACATTCTCCTGCACCTCGACGACAGTGACGAGGCGCGCGAGCAGATTGCCTTCGCCGATGTCGTTCTTCTCAACAAGTGCGACCTGGTTCACCCGGAAGATCTCGACGATCTGGAAAAACGCATCCGCTCCATGAATGCCCTGACCAAAATTCATCGCACGACCAATGCGGACATCGCGATTGACCGGGTTCTCGATGTCGGCGGGTTCAACCTCGACCACGCGATGGAAGTTGATCCGCATTTCCTCGAAGCCGGACACCATCACCACCACCATCACGATGATGAGGTCACGAGCGTCGGGATCGAGGCGGAGGGGGATTGCGACGGGAAAAAGCTCAACGAATGGCTCAGCCGCATCGTCCGCGAGCAGGGGGCGGATATTTTTCGCATGAAGGGAGTTTTTGCGATCAAGGGCGGACCGGACCGGATCATTTTCCAGGGCGTCCACATGATCATTGACGCGGCCAATGGCGGCCCGTGGGGCAGCCGTCCGCGCCGGAACACCCTGGTCTTCATCGGACGTCATCTCGACCGGGATGCACTTCAGGAAGGATTCCGGGGCTGCCTGGCCTGACCAACGATCCCATGAACCACAACAAAAACGACGACGACATTTACGGCTCCGCGGATCTTTCGGCGGAGATTTCCAGAGCGGAGTTTCCGACGAGCGAGAGGGATCCGCGGCACGTCTACGCCATGGTTCATGACGAACTTCTCCTTGATGGCAACTCGCGCCAGAACCTTGCCACCTTTTGCCAGACATGGGAGGAGCCCGAGGTCCACAGGCTGATGGACGAGTGCATCGACAAGAACATGGTCGACAAGGACGAATACCCGCAGACGGCCGAGATCGAGGCGCACTGTGTCCGGATGCTCGGCGACCTCTGGCACTCTCCGGCCGGGGAGAAGGTTCCCGGAACATCGACCACCGGATCGAGCGAGGCGGCGATGCTGGGCGGGATGGGCATGAAACGCCGCTGGGAGGCAAAGCGCAAGGCCGCCGGGAAGCCAACCGACAGGCCGAACCTCATCACCGGTCCCGTCCAGGTTTGCTGGCACAAGTTCACGCGGTATTGGGATGTCGAACACCGTGAGATCCCGATGGAGAGCGGACGTTTCCTGATGTCCCCCGAGGAGGTGCTGAAGCGTTGTGATGAGAACACGATCGGGGTGGTGCCGACTCTGGGCGTGACATTCACCGGGGAGTTCGAGCCGGTGACCGAGGTGGCGGCGGCTCTGGACCGTTTGGAAAAGGAAACCGGACTGGACATTCCAATCCATGTGGATGGGGCGAGCGGGGGGTTCTTGGCGCCGTTCTGCGCACCGGATTTGGTGTGGGATTTCCGTCTTCCGCGGGTGAGGTCGATCAATGCCTCGGGCCACAAGTTCGGGCTTTCTCCGCTGGGGGTGGGCTGGGTCCTCTGGCGTGAACCGCAGGATCTGCCGGAAGAGTTGGTTTTCTGGGTCAATTACCTCGGGGGCAACATGCGCGACATTGCGCTGAATTTTTCCCGTCCCGGCGGGCAGATCGTTTGCCAGTATTACAACTTCCTGCGGCTTGGCTTCGAAGGCTACCGGAAGGTTCACACCGCCTGCTACAAAACGGCGGAATTTCTCGCGCGGGAAATCGCGCAGCTCGGGCCGTTTGAGATCCTTTACGACGGGGCGATGGATCGTGGGATCCCGGCGCTTTGCTGGAAAATGAAGGAGGGGGAGAATCCGGGGTTCAGTCTTTACGATCTGGCCGACCGCCTGCGGGCGCGGGGGTGGCAGGTTCCGGCATATTCATTGCCGCCCAACCGCGGGGATCTCGTGGTCCAGCGCATTCTGGTTCGCCACGGCGTGAGCCGGGATCTTGCGACGCTGCTTCTTGGGGACATGCGGGCCTCGCTCGACCACTTCGCGAAACATCCGATCCAGACTTCCCTGGGCAACGAGGAAGCATCGGGATTCCACCACTGACCCGTGTCCGACGGCAAGCCGGTGCCGGGGGGGAGCGAGCCCATCGAGCAGTGCGGGCCGGGGCCGTTTGTGACCCGGCGGGTGTTTCTGCGCGGGGACGGCAGCCGTCTGGTCTGGCACTCCCGGCATCACCGGAAAGGACTGCTTGCTCCCGAACTTGCCGCCTTTCGCTCCGGCGAGAGAGTGTTTGTCCGCAGTCTGTGGATGCCCGACAGGCTGAACTGGTGGATCGGGGTGGTTTTTGCCGCCGGTTCGTTTTTGTTTGGGTTGGGAAGCGTGCTGTGGCTTATGCCCGGTTTTGCCGCAGCCATTGGGGAGGAGGCGATCAATGCGGTGTTTTTCTGCGGGTCCATCCCGTTCACGACCGCCGCCTATCTCCAGCTTTACCAGGCGGCGAATGCGGGGGAGTTTTCGATTGCGAACGAGAAGCCGTTCCGGGGATCCCGGCGGATTTTTTTTGGTTGGGAACCCTTGAACATCGGATGGCTGAGTTGCGCATTGCAGTTTGTCGGCACCCTGCTCTTCAACCTGAGCACCTTCACGCCGCTCGTCCCCGGGATGAACTGGCTGCAGCAGGACCTCTGGGTGTGGGGGCCGGACTTTGCGGGGTCTGTGCTGTTCCTGGCGTCCGGCTGCCTTGCGTTCTGGGAGACGTGTCATGCCTTTTGGCGGTGGGAGCCGACAAACCTCTCCTGGTGGGTGACGTTCACGAACCTCCTCGGCTGCCTCGCTTTCATGGCCTCCGCCTTTTTCGCCTTTGTGCCCCGGCATCCGTTTGTTTTCGACGCGGCTGCGGTAGCCGTGGTTTTTACCCTCATCGGAGCCGTCGGATTTTTCGCGGGCTCTGTCCTCCTGCTTCCGGAAACCTCTGTCGGGCAATCTGTCGCCCCGCGCCCGGCGGCGGACATACCCAGTGGCGGTTGAAAATCACACAAGGGTCTTGCATCGTGCGCACGGTCCGATTTTCTAGCAGAGATGAAACAAATTGGAGCGATTCAGGCGGATGACAACATTTTGCACCTTGTCTGGGAGGGAGACAGGCTGGCGGCGACGCCGGTGACGGGCGGGGTGCTTGTTCTGGATCTTTCCACACGGGACGTGTCCGAGCTTCCCGGGCACGGGATGGGAAATGGAGAGTCCGCGTGGTTCGGAGGCCGGTTGGCCACCTGTGGATTCGACGGCAAAGTGGCCTGGAGCGGTCGCACGCTTCACGCCGGACGGGGAATGATCGAAACCCTGAAAACCTCTCCCGACGGCACGCTGCTGGCGGCAGGGCAGGGGAAAACGCTGCTGGTCTTTGACGGGGAAGGCGCGAGTCGTCCCGGCCTCCGGGATCTTCCGGCCAGCCTCTCCGATTTTGCATGGAATCCGGCGACTCCCGGTCAGGTGGCCGTCGTGGGAGCCGGCGGGGCCCGGATGTGGGATCTCGGGGCGGAGGAGCCGTTTGCGCGTTTTGACTGGGGCGGTGCGAGTCTGATCGTGCGGTGGAGTCCGTGTGGACGCTGGCTTGCGACAGGGGATCAAACACCAAGCGTGCATGTCTACGATTTCACGCGGGATTTTCCGCTTCACATTCAGGGCTTCGAGACCAAGGTGCGGGCGATGGCTTTTTCCGCGGACGGGAGGCAGCTTGCCACCGGGGGCTCTCCCGTGGTGACGGTGTGGCCCTGCACCGGGAAAAAGGGCCCCGAAGGAGCCACTCCGATCCAGCTTGACGGTCATGATGGCGATGTGTCCGCTCTTGCATTTTCCGCTGCCAGTGGCAGGCTGGCCAGCGGTGACGGCACCGGAATGATTTTGATTTTCACCTTCCAGGGCGACAAGGCTCTCCGGAAGCGCCTGCGAATGGATTCCGGGATTTCCATGCTGGCCTGGCATGCGGAGAAGGATTGGCTTGGCGTCGGACTCGAAGATGGGGCCGTCTCCGTGCTCTCGCTTGAGGATTGATGCGATGGATCCCCTCCTCAGCGCCCTCAAAAAAACCTTCGGCTACGACGGATTCCGTCCACTCCAGCGCGAGATCATCGAGGCGTCGCTGGGCGGAAAGGATGTGTTTGCGCTGTTGCCGACAGGCGGCGGCAAGTCGCTTTGTTTTCAGCTTCCCGCGCTCCTGCGGGAAGGGCTCACCGTGGTGGTTTCGCCGTTGATCGCCCTGATGAAAGATCAGGTGGACCAGTTGGAAGCCGCCGGGGTGGCCGCCACATTTCTCAACTCCTCGCTCAAGGCGGCGGAGGCCCGGGGGCGCTTGCGGGGACTGCACGAGGGGCAATACCGGCTCCTCTACGCCGCTCCCGAGCGCCTGATGCTCGACAACTGGCAGGAAAATCTCCGCAACTGGAACGTCTCTGCCATCGCCATCGACGAGGCGCATTGCATCTCGGAGTGGGGGCATGACTTCCGGCCGGAATACCGCCAGATCGAACGCCTGCGGGCACTTCTGCCCGAGGTTCCCGTGATGGCCCTCACGGCGACCGCCACGGAGCGCGTGCGCGAGGACATCGTCCGCCACCTCCGGCTCCGCGATCCCGCGCTTTTCGTGGCCAGCTTCAATCGTCCGAACCTTTCCTATCGTGTGATTCCGAAAGACCAGGGTGTGAGACAAATCTCGGAGTTCGTCCGCAAACGTCCGATGGACAGTGGAATCGTCTACTGCGCGACCCGGGCGGCTGCGGACCGCCTGGCGGAGAGTCTCAACGACCGGGGATTTGCCGCCCGCCCCTACCATGCCGGACTCACCGCGGATGAACGTGCGACGAATCAGGAACTCTTCCTTCGCGACGAGGCGCGGATCATTTGCGCGACGATTGCCTTTGGCATGGGGATCAACAAACCCAACGTGCGCTGGGTGATCCACCACGATCTGCCGAAAAACATCGAGGGATATTATCAGGAGACCGGCCGGGCCGGGCGCGACGGTCTTCCCGCGGACTGCCTCCTGCTTTTCAATCCCGGAGACGCCGCGAAGCAGACGCATTTCATCGACGAGATGAACAGCCCGAAGGAGCAGCAGATTGCCAGGGAACAGCTCCGCCTGATGATGCACTATGCCGAGTGTCCCTCCTGTCGGCGGCGGGAGCTGCTGGGGTACTTTGGCGAGGAGTATCCCGCACCGGCCTGCGAGGCCTGTGACAATTGTCTCGAGCCGCGGGAATCCTACAATGCCACCACACAGGCCCAGAAGCTTCTCTCCTGTGTCTATCGCGTCCGGCAGGCGGGACGGTTCGGGGTGGGGCTCAATCACCTCATCGAAATTCTCACCGGAGCCGACACGGAAAAAATCCGCCGTTGGCGGCACGACCAGCTCAGCACCTACGGGGTGGGGAAGGAACTCAGCCGCCCCGAGTGGGCGTCCATCGGTCGCGAGTTGATCCGGCTGGGATTCTTGGCCCAGGAAAAAGGCGAATTTCCCACGATCGTGCTCACGGAAGAGGGGGTGGAGGCTCTTCGCTCCAGACGCGTCATCATGCTGACAAAGCCGATGGTCAAGAAACGCGCCCCGGCGACCCGGGCGGGAGAGATCGAATGCGACGAGACATTGTTTGACCGTCTGCGCAAGCTCCGGAAACGTCTGGCCGATGTGCGCGGCGTTCCGGCCTATGTCATCTTCGGCGACAACACCCTGCGCCTCATGGCCAGGGACTACCCGGAAAACCTGGACGCCATCCGCGGGATCAGCGGCATCGGTGAAAAGAAACTGGCTGAGTTCGGGGAGGAATTTGTCTCCGAGATCGGAAGCTATCTGACCACTTATCCAAAGGTGAAGTTCTGATCACTCCGGGATGCTTTCTCCCGCGATCAGGTCGTCGAAATTTTGGCGTTTGCGGATGAGATGGGCGGTGGAGCCGTCCACCAGGATCTCGGGCAGGAGTGGACGGGAGTTGTAATTTGACGACATCACGAACCCATAGGCTCCGGCGCTGAGGAGGGCGATACGGTCTCCGGCGACGAGCGGTGGAAGGTCGCGATCCTGCGCGAAAAAATCCCCGCTCTCGCAGACCGGCCCGACCACATCCATCGGCACGGGGGATGCGGCGGACTTTTTCAAGGGAACGATCTCGTGCCATCCCTCGCCCTCGTAGAGAGCCGGGCGGATGAGGTCGTTCATCGCGGCATCCACGATGGTGAAGGTCTTGGTGGGTGTCTGCTTTACATACTGGACGGTGGAAAGCAGGACGCCCGCATTGCCGACGAGGAAACGGCCCGGCTCGAACAAAATGCGGAGTCCGAGCGGCGCAAGCACCGGCAGGATCGCCGCGGCATAATCTTCCGGCGTGATCCGGCGCGGATGGTCGGTGGATTTCCACCACTCCGGGCTGCCGCTGGCGAGGGCGGCGTCATAGACGATGCCGATGCCACCGCCGATGCTGAAAAATTCGATGTGATGCCGGGTTTTGAGATCGGTGACGAGGGCGGCCAGTTTTTTTGCGGCCTCGGCGAAGGGTTCGGCTTCCAGAATTTGGGAGCCGATATGGGTCTGGACGCCGCGGATTTTCAGGTGGGGCAGAGCTTCCGCTCGGGCATAGACCTCGACTGCGCGGTCGAGACCGATGCCGAACTTGTTTTTGCTTTTCCCCGTGGAAATGAACTTGTGCGTGCGCGCATCGACATCCGGATTCACCCGCACGGCCACCGGGGCGACGAGACCAAGCGAACCGGCGACTTCGTTGATGCGTTCCAGCTCGGCTTCGCTCTCGACATTGAAGCAATACACCCCTTCCCGGAGGGCATGGGCGATTTCATCGACTGTCTTCCCCACACCGGCAAACGTGCATTTGTCGGCGCGTCCCCCGGCCTTGAGCACCCGGAAAAGCTCCCCCGCCGAGACGATGTCGAACCCCGCACCCTCGCGGGCCAGAAGGTTCAGCACGGCGATATTGGAGTTTGCCTTCACGGCAAAGCAAACCATGTGGTCGATGCCCGCCAGCGAACGGTCCAGCCGCCGGAAGTTCTCCCGGATCGTCGTGGCGGAATAAACATAGGCCGGAGTCCCGAACTGCTCCGCCACCTTTTCCAGACTCACTCCCTCACAATGAAGGGATCCATCAATATACGAAAACGAATGCACTCCGGAAAAATGCTTGAGACCCCATCCCATGTCAATCGCGCTTGCCCCGGGCGCAATCCAGCAAGACAGGGGCAGGATGCCCATGCTGCGAGGTTTTCGAGAAAAAAGAGCTTCGCAGGTAATGCGATGAGGTTTTTGGGCCGGATGCAAACGTCTCGCCTCGCGGCGGGAATTGGCTCATACAGTCATGGCACGTGAAACAAAATCCCGTCCTTTTCCGTCTGTCGGCCTACTTTTTTGGAGTGGTGCTTTTTGCCTGTCTGGTTTCTCCGCCGCTGTATTGGGCGGGGACGGCCCTGGCGGATCAGGGGGTGCTGCCGTTTCTCAAGGGGTTTCCTTTTCACCGGTATTTCAGCCGCAGTGTCCAGATTTCCGCCCTTCTCATGCTGTGGCCGGCGTTTCGGTGGATCGGGATTCGGTGCGCGGGAGAGCTGGGGCTTGAGCCAAACCCGTTCCGGTGGCGGGATCTGTTGGCGGGGCTGGGAATTGCCCTGGTGCCGGTGCTGCTGTTGGCGGGGGGGTATCTGGCATGTGATGTTTACCGTTTCAAGAAAGAGTTCGCCTTGGGCGGGGTGGTGAGGATTTTGGGGACGGCGGGCGCGGTGGCGGTGCTGGAGGAGTTTCTTTTCCGGGGTGTCCTTCTCGGGCTGTGTCTGCGTTCGATGAAACCTGTGGTGGCGGTTCTTCTTTCTTCGGCGGTGTTTGCGGTGGTGCATTTCATGCGGGTGGCGAAGGAGGCTTCGGAGGAGGTGGTGACGTGGGGGAGCGGTTTCGGGCAGCTTCCACAGGTCTTCTCCAGTGCGCCGCCCTGGCCGTTGCTGGGATGGGGGATGCTCTCCCTGCTGGTCGCCGGGATTCTGCTGGCGCTGGCTGCTTTGCGGACGCGGTCGCTTTTTCTGCCGGTTGGCATTCATGCGGGGTGGATACTGGGGCAGCAGGGGCTCCAGTGGGCGGCGAAGTTCCGGGTCAGGCCGCCGGAAGCCCTGCTGCCGTGGGTGGGGCCGAATGTGGTGAGCGGGGCCGTGCCGACGGGAGTGATTTCTTTGAGCGTTCTATTGATCACCATGGGCCTGATGTTCTATTACTCCGGGCATGTTCGATCTTCGGAGCGTCCTGTTTGAGCCATTGGGGTCGTTGTTTTTTCCGGCGCACTGTGCCGGGTGCGGGTGTGCGGTTCCCCGGGTGCGTTGCTTTTGTGCGGCCTGCGACCGGGAGATCGAGCGCATCCGTGTTCCCCGCTGCGAGGTGTGTTCCCAGCCGTATGACGGGGCGCTGGCGAATTTCTCGTGTCCGAACTGCCGTGGGGAGCCGTTCCATTTCGACTTTGCCGTCTCGGTGGTGCGCAGTCGCGGGGTGGTGCGTGAGTTGATTCATCGTCTGAAATACGGGAGGGAAATCTGGCTGGGGCGGACGCTGGCGGTGTGGTTGGAGGAGGGGATGGACGATCCGCGGTTCGCCGGGTGGACGCCCTCCGCTCTCGTGCCCGTGCCGCTGCATCCGCGGCGGCTGCGGGAGAGGGAATTCAACCAGTCCGAGATTCTGTGCCGGGAGCTTTCCCGCTTGTGCGGGGTGCCGGTGCTGTCCCCGCTGGCGCGGAGCCGTTACACGACCACCCAGACGCGGCTCGACCGGAAAGGGCGAAGGCAAAACTTGCGGGATGCGTTCATTCCGGGCAAGAATGTGGATGTGACGAATCTGAATCTCCTGTTGGTGGATGATGTCCTGACGACGGGATCAACCCTTGACGCCTGTGCCGCGGTCCTTTTGGAGGCCGGGGCACGATCTGTTCGCGCCCTCACGGTGGCGCGCGGTTAGAAAGACATTTTTATGGCCATTTTCAAAAAACCCATCCTCCGTCCCCGGACGGGAAAGCTGCGCGAAATGCCCGAAGGCCTTTGGACGAAGTGTCCGGACTGCGGGGAAGTGATCCACAATCTGGCCCTCTCGGAGAACCTGCATGTCTGTCCGAAGTGCGGGCACCACTTTACCCTGGGGTCGCGGGAACGGATCGCCAGTCTGGTGGATCCGGATTCGTTCGAGGAGATTGATGCCAGCCTCACTTCCATTGATGCGCTGCAATTCAAGGGAGTCGCCACCTACGAGGACCGGCTCAAGAGTTACAAAGCAAAAACCGGGCTCGTGGATGCGATCATCACGGGCACGGCAAAGATCGAGGAACATCCGCTCGGGTTGGGGGTGATGGATTTCCATTTCCTCGCGGCGACGATGGGATCGGTCGTCGGGGAGAAGGTCACGCGGATCATCGAGCTGTCCACGAAGCGGAAGATGCCGGTCGTGCTTGTCTGTGCCTCCGGCGGTGCCCGCATGTATGAGGGGATGTTGAGTCTCATGCAGATGGCGAAGACCAGCGGGGCGCTGGCGCTTCATGCCCGGGCGAATCTTCCCTACATCGCGATCCTCACGAACCCGACCACGGCCGGAGTGATGGCCAGCTACGCCTCCCTCGGGGACATCATCATTGCCGAGCCGGGAAGCATGATCGGGTTTGCGGGGCCGCGTGTCATCCGCGAGACGACGCACCAGACGCTGCCGGCGGATTTCCAGACGGCGGAGTTCCTGGAGAAGCGCGGACTCATCGACCTGATCGTTCCCCGCCAGAAAATGCGTTCAACGCTGGGCCAACTGCTCGGCTACTTCTCCGGGAAGTGACGTTCGACGAGTCGCTGGAGTGGCTTTACAGCACCCAGTTCTTCGGAATCAAACTCGGACTCGACAACACCCGGCGGCTTCTCGGGCATCTGGGAAGCCCGGAGAAGCGTCTGAGGATCGTGCATGTCGCGGGAACCAACGGCAAGGGCTCGACCTGCGCGATGATGGATTCCATTTTCCGTGCCGCGGGCCTGCGTGCCGGCCTCTACACATCACCGCACCTGTGTGATTTCCGGGAGCGCGTGCGGGTGGACGGGGAACCGATCTCTGTGGAAGCCGCTGCGGGAACGCTCACGAGGCTTCACGATCTCTGCCGGGACTGGCCGCATCCCCCCACATTTTTCGAGCTGACCACGGTGCTTGCGCTGGATCACTTTGCGCGGGAGAAGTGCGATGTCGTGATTTTGGAAACCGGCATGGGCGGGCGGCTCGATGCCACGAACACCGTGACGCCCGTCGTCTCGGTCATCACCCCAGTGGCGATGGACCATGCGGAGTGGCTGGGGGATTCGATTGAAAAAATCGCCGTCGAGAAAGCCGGCATCATCAAACCCGGGGTGCCGGTGGTTTCCGCCGCGCAGACTCCGGAAGCGGCGGAGGTGCTCCGGAACAGGGCGCGGGAGTGCGGGAGTGTGCTGACCTTTGTGGAAAGGCCCCATGCGGGCGGGGTGGGATTGAAGGGGCCGCACCAGAAAGGCAATGCCGCCCTTGCGCTTGCGGCGGTGCGGGCCGCGGGATTTGTTCCGGACGAAAACGCCCTGCTGTGCGGACTGCGCGATGTTGTCTGGCCGGCGCGTTTTCAACAGATCGGGGAGCGGATCGTCGTCGACGGAGCCCACAACTCCCATGCCGCGCTGACGTTGGTGGAGACGTGGCGGGAGGAGTTCGGCGATCGGAAGGCCGCTGTTGTTTTCGGTGCGTTGAGGGACAAGGACTACACGGCGATGCTCGGCATCCTGTCCGAAATCGCGGGGTCGTTTCTCTTCGTGCCGGTGGACAGTCCGCGAAGCGCGGATCCCGGGGAGTTGGCTGCCCCGTGTGCATCGGAAAATTATCCTTCCCTGCGGGCGGCGCTGGAAGCGGCCATGGCCGGAACCGCACCTGTTCTGATCACCGGTTCGCTTTTTCTTGCGGGAGAGGCTCTGGCGTTGCTGGAGGATTTACGGCGAGAGGCGTGAGATTCCCCAGGAGCCGCCGGTTTTCCTGTAAAAGAACCGGTCGTGGAGCCGGTCGTGTCCGCCCTGCCAGAACTCGAACGAGTCGGGAACGATGCGGAATCCGCCCCAGCCCTCCGGCTTCGGCACCTCGCCGCTGGCGAACCGGCGCTTCAGATCCTCGAATTTTGCGAGGAGAATTTGTCGCGAGGGGATGACGGCGCTTTGGTCCGAGACCCAGGCTCCGAGGCGGCTGCCGAATGGACGGCTCATGAAATAGGTGAGGGACTCGGCGGCGGAGATTTTCTCCACCGACCCGGCGATCTCGATCTGGCGGGCGAGGGCGACCCAGGGGAAAAGAAGCGAGGCGTGGGGGTTCTCGGCGATCTGGCGGGCTTTGCGGCTGCCGTAGTTTGTGAAGAAGACGAATCCCCGGTCGTCGTAGGCCTTCAGAAGGACGGTGCGGCACGAGACGCGTCCGGATTTGTCGGCGGTGCCGAGAGTCATGGCATTCGGCTCGGGGATCCCCGAGGCGCGGGCATCCTCGAACCAGGCGCGGAATTGCTTCACGGGATCGGGGTCGAGATCGGATTCGGACAGCGGGGCGCGGTCATAATCGCGGCGCAGGTGGTGGATGGCGGACTCTTCGGACATGTCCGGAAATCCTGACCGGGAAAACGCCCGGCGGCAAACAGGATTGTTTGGTGCTGGGGTTCATTGGGGCTCACACGGCGGTTCGCCCTGCCCGGCGGAGACATCCGGCTGGCGCCGCGCGTTGTTCGGTATATAGTGCGGGCGCACATGGACATCACGAAGATCCGCGAACAATTTCCCTTTTTGAAGGAGACCGTGAACGGGCATCCTTTGGTTTATCTCGACAATGCGGCGAGTTCGCAGAAGCCCCGGTGCGTGATCGGGCGGATGAGCCGGTTTTTGGAGAGTGAATACGCGAATGTCCACCGGGGCATCCACCTCCTCAGCGAACGGGCCACGGATGCCTACGAGGGGGCGCGTTCGGAAGTGGCTTCGCTTCTCCATGCGGAAAAGCCGGAGGAGATTGTTTTCACGCGAGGCACGACGGAGGCGGTCAATCTGGTGGCCGGATCGTGGGGGAGGAAGAACATCTCCGCCGGGGACACCATCCTGCTCACCGAGATGGAGCATCACAGCAACATGTTGCCGTGGTTGAATCTTGCGCGGGAGGCGGGGGCGCGTGTGGAGTTTGTTCCCGTGCTGGAAAACGGGGCGGCCCTGGATCTTGAAGCCGCCCGTTCCCTGCTGGCCAAACGTCCCAAACTTTTCGCATTCGTCCAGGTGCCGAACACCCTGGGGCTTGAAAATCCGGCGGCGGAACTCTGTCGTCTGGCGCGGGAGGCGGGGGTGACGACTTTTGTGGACGGGGCGCAGAGCGTCGGACACCAGCCGGTGGATGTGCGTGCGCTGGGGTGCGATTTTCTTGCCTGTTCGTCCCACAAGATGTGCGGTCCGAGCGGAATCGGGGCGCTTTATGGGCGTCAGGAGCTCCTGGCGGCGATGCCTCCCTGGCAATACGGAGGCGAGATGGTGGACCGGGCGTTTTACGACAAGCCGGCGATTTTTCGGGATCCTCCCGCGCGATTCGAGGCGGGGACTCCTCCGATTCTGGAAGCCGCCGGTTGGGCGGAAGCCATCCGGTTTCTGCGCCTCACCGGGTTGGAGGAGATCCGGGAGCATTCCGTGTCGCTGGCCAACAGGGCTTCCCAAGAGCTGCGTGGCATCGAAGGGCTCCGCATCTTCGGTCCCGAGGTGCGACAGTCCGGCATCGTGGCCTTCTCGATCGGGGGCGTTCACGCACATGACGTGGCCTTTTTTGCGAACGAGCGGGGGCTTGCCCTGCGGGCCGGACACCATTGCGCCCAGCCGCTCATGCGCAAGCTCGGGAGTCCGTCTTCCAGCCGTGCCAGTTTCTATCTTTACAACACGGAGAGCGAAGTGGACGCATTGGTTGCCATTCTGCGGGAAGCCGTGGCATTCTTCCGGTGATGGACAACGAACTTTACCAGGAGGTCCTCCTCCAGCATTCCAAGCGGCCGCGGAATTTCGGGCCTCTGGAAAATGCCACCCATGCAGCCGACGGGCACAATGCGCTTTGCGGTGATGAGATCTCGGTTGCCCTGAGGATCGAGGACGACAGGGTTGCCGAAGCCAGGTTCACCGGGAGTGCCTGTGCGATCTGCACGGCATCGGCGTCGATCATGACCGGGGAAGTCAAAGGGCTCACCTGTGCGGCCGTGGAGACCCTGGCCTCGCAGTTCCGCCGGCTTGCCAAAGACGGCACGGGGGTGGATGTGCCGGTAAAGCTGAAGGTTCTTGGCGGAGTCCACCAGTTTCCGCAACGCGTCAAATGCGCGGTGTTGCCGTGGGAAACACTCGTCAGTGCCATGCACACTCCGGTGGGAGGATGAGGTTTTCTTTTATGAGAATTTTTTTCCACACGGTGGTTTTCGGGTTGCTGTGCGGCCTGTCCTTTGCCGGGGAGTCGTTTTCCGTGTTGCGATCCGAGAGTCTTGGAGCGCTTCGCATCGGCTTGCCGGAAGGAAAAGTCCTCCGGGCATTTCCGGAAAAATGGAAGCGCGGCGCGGAGGAACGCTGGGAGGCCGATGCGGCCTGGCACCAGAAGTGGACAGTGTCCGGACTGGTGCTCGACATGGTGTCCGAGGAAAAGGGAGCACCGAAAGAAGTGGCCTCCATCACGGTCACCGCTCCCTCCGAACTTGCCACAAAGAAAGGCCTCCGGATCGGAAGTTCCGCGCGGGAGGTGCAGGCGGCCTACCAGTCGGTTTGGAACAAAGAGGAAAGCCTCCAGTTCGATTGCTTTGTGGCGGGTTCCATTTATGGAGGGCTGCTTTTTCATTTCCAGAACGGAAAAGTCTCCGAAATCTTTCTCGGGGCCGCGGCGGAGTAGGGCGGTCTTTTCTCCATGGCAATGAGACACTTTTGGTCTTTCCTGGTGCTTCCCCTTTTTCTTGGGGCCTGTGCGCACGAGCTTCCTGTGGAGAAGCCTTCTCCTGTGGGAAAAACCTCCGGGAGCGTCACCCTGCGGGTGGTGACATTCAATACGCATGGGATTCCCTTTTTTACCAGTGCCCACGGGAAGCGGGCGGCGGAGATCGCGAGGTTGGTCGGGAGTGAGAACGTGGATGTGGTGGCGTTCCAGGAAGCTTTTCATGAGCCGGACCGGCGCCTGATGTGCGACCTTCTTGCCCGGGCCGGCCTGCCTTACCATCACTACTTCCGGAGCTGGGTTTTCGGGAGCGGATTGCTCACGGTCAGCCGGTATCCGATCCGGGAAACGGCTTTTCACCGGTTTTCGCGGGGAGGAAATCCCCTGGCGTTGAGACATGCCGACTGGTGGGCGGGGAAGGGGGCCGGGCGTGCCACGGTGTCCCTTCCGGGCTTCGGAGACATCGAGGTGATCAACACCCACCTGCACGCACGTTATCGCGGAGACCGTTACAAGGCAGTCCGGCAGAGCCAGCTTGGGGAGTTGGCGGATTTCCTTGCGGCATCGCGGGACACGAACCGCCCGGTTCTGCTGCTGGGGGATCTCAATCACACACTCCGTGATCCGGGCTGGCAGCGTTGCATCCGGGAGACCGGGCTTGTGTCCCTGGCCGGGCCATTTTCCAAAATCGACTACATCATGGGTCTGCAAAGTCCGGATTTTGCGTATGAATCGCTGGAAAGCCAGCCCCTCAAAGGCACGGTGCCGGGGCCGCGCGGAGCCCTTCCCATTTCCGACCATACCGGCATCCTGGCAGCTATCGACATCAAAAGGCTTTCTCCAAAAAAGTAACGGAATTATTTGTCATCGGTTAACCGGCGGGCTTTTTCAACAAGAGTAAGAAATTCCGCACGGTGGCTGCCCGGATCTTCTCCCAGCGAGCGTTTGGCGGCGTTCAGAATGTCAGTCCACGAGATGTCACTGGAACCTGGCGTGTTTCGGAGTTTCATTCCGAATGCGGCCACTGCGGCAGCGAATTGGAAGTCGTTGCCCGCTTTGTCGAAAGCCCGGGGTGCTATTGATTTCAGCGGCATTTCCAGGAGTTTGCTGGTGTCGCCATCCGGGGCTTTGTAGCGAAGCTTGAGGGTGAGAAGTTCTTCGGAATTTTTTTCATTCTGTTGTGAGGGGATCTGATATTTCAGGGCCTCCACGGATTTCTGATCCGGAAGCGATTTTCCTGCGGGTACGATTTCGTAGAGCGCCGTCACTGTATGCCCTGCTCCGATTTCCCCGGCATCTTTCCTGTCGTTGTTGAAGTCCTCTTTTGCCAACAGGCGGTTTTCATAGCCGACAAGCCGGTATCCGGCGACGCGGGCCGGATTGAATTCCACCTGGATTTTCACATCCTTTGCGATGGCAAAAAGTGTTCCGGCCATCTGCTCCACGAGCACTTTGTGGCCCTCGGCGAAGGAATCAATGCAGGCATAATTGCCATTTCCTTTGTCGGCGAGTTTCTCCATGGTGGAGTCCTTGAGGTTGCCTTCGCCGAAGCCGAGCACGGAGAGGAACACTCCTGAAGTCCGTTCTTTTTCGATGAGTTCCACCAGAGAGCTTTGGTCCGTGACTCCGACGTTGAAATCCCCGTCCGTGCAGAGAATCACCCGATTGTTTCCTTTCTCCAGAAAGTTCTTCCGGGCGGTTTCATAGGCGAGGACAATTCCCTGGGCGCCATTTGTGGAGCCTCCCGCATCAAGACGGTTCAGGACGTCCAGAATTTGTTGTTTGTCCGTTCCCCGGGTTGCCGGAAGCACGAGACCTGAGGAGCCCGCATAGACGACGATGGCCACGGAGTCTTTGGGATCGAGCTTTTCCACGAGTGCCCGGAGGCTGCGCTTGAGCAGGGGAAGTTTGTTTTCCGATTGCATGGAGCCTGACACATCGATGAGGAAGACAAGATTCGATGCCGGACGTTTGCTGGAATCGAGATTGCGACCGTGGATTCCAATGCGCACGAGTTCATGTTCCGGAGCCCACGGCGCGGCGGCACTTTCGATTGCCACGGAAAAGGGACTGTTCCTGCCAGGTTCCGGATAATCATAGGGGAAATAGTTGATCAATTCCTCAATGCGAACCGCTCCTGTCGGTGGAAGCTGCTCGTTGTTCAGAAAGCGACGGACATTTGCATAGCTGGCTGTGTCCACATCGATGGAGAATGTGGAAAGCGGGTTTGTCCTTGCGTCAAGGAAACCATTTTCCTGAACGACGTCGTAAGTTTCGGTATTGAAGACAGGACTTGAGGGAGCAAGGAGTTCATCGGAGGTTCCTCCTCCTCCTGAACCGCGCCCCCAGCTGCCGGTAAAAGTCTTGAGAGCCACCACCTCCTGTTTGCTTGAAGCGTCTGCAGAGGCAATCCTGCTCGTCTCTGTCGCAGGAGGCGGACCAGCCGCAACGACTTTAAACCGTGAAGAATCTTTTGTATCCGCGCTTGCCATCAAGACGGAACTGGTCGGAGTGGTCGGCGTCAGGAGACTTTCCACAGGAACTGGTTTTTCCGCAGGGAATTTCGTTTCCACCCGGACAAATCCTCCTTCGCCTCCAGTGAAGCCCTTATTTTTCTTTGCCGGAACGGGGAACACCGCCCATGGCAGCATCGGCGCGATGAGCAGGCAGGCTGCCAGCGCGGTGAGCGAAGATGCAAAGACGATTTTTTGGATTTTTCTGCGACGGCGGGTCTGGCGGATATTCCTGGCGCATTCAGTCAAAAGCTTCACCCGGCG
Organism: uncultured Chthoniobacter sp.; assembly: GCA_964585615.1. GTDB lineage: Bacteria > Verrucomicrobiota > Verrucomicrobiia > Chthoniobacterales > Terrimicrobiaceae > QYQL01. The sequence goes on from CAZPEN010000008.1 coordinate 86,694, forward strand.
TTCTGCGCCAAGTTCCTCCTCTGGAGAGGTGGCCAGGGCTTCGCACAAGGAGGTTGTCGCAAGGAGTTCCTCCTGAAGCTCGGGGGATGCTGCCAGGTTTTTCTCAAATTCTTCCCGTTCTTTGCCCAACAGTTCACCAAGAGAATAGGCTGTGATGTGTTCAGTTTTCATGGATGGTTTCCGCCTGTTTCCAGGCGGCCTTGAGGGTTTGGATGGCGTTGTGGAGTTGAACTCCGACATTCGAGACGCTGATCCGGAGGACGGCAGCGATTTCTTTGTAACTCAGTCCGGCCTCGAATTTCAGGCGGACGATTTCCTGTTCGTGGGGGGGAAGATTGGACAGGAGGTGGCGGAGAAGGGAGGAGTTTTCCCGGAATTCTGCTTCAGCAGAGGGGCTCCGATGGGTGTCCGGTGGATCTTCTGCCGGTTCCTCTCGAAACCGAACGATTTTTCGAGTGTGATCAAGAGCGCAGTTCCGGCAGACAAAAAACAGCCAGGGAGCGATGCGCGGGGAGAGAGAAATGACATCCTGCCGGCTTAACCGGAGGAAGGTTTCCTGCACCGCATCGCGGGCCGATTCAATATCCCCCGTAATCGCTTTTGCATGGCTGATCAACGGCCTTTCATATCGCGCCAGAGCTTCTTCAATGATTTTTTCGGGGGACATGAGAAATGAGTTTCACCGGGTTTACGCACAGACGGGAGTTTTCTTAAGAACTTTGTTCTGAACGGAGGGAAAAATTTCCCCGGGGCGGTGCTTGATCTGCCTGGGGGGCGGCGATGTCGATCCCGACGGGGAGAAGGGGAATGAACGACAGACGGGGAGGACCGGGACTTTCAGGCCTTCTTTTTGCCCGGGGAGAAGACTTCGGCCTGGCCGGCCAGGCGTCTTTGCAGGCTTCCGCAGACATGGTCGCACATGTCGAAGATGGATTTGTCCGCAATCCGGTAGATCACGGCAAGCCCTTCCTTCCGGCGGGCGAGGATGCCGGCTTCGGTGAGGGTTTGCAGTTGGCGGGAGACGTTGGCCTGGGTGAGGCCGGTTTCCTCCACGAGCCGGGTCACATTCTTTTCCCCTTCCTCAAGGGCAATGATCAATTTCAGCCGGCTGGCTTCGCTCAGGACACGAAAGCGTCCCGCGATCATTTCCAAGGCTTCCGTCCCCATCTGTCCGCGTTTTGATTGATTGGCCATTCTTTGAAAAAGAAAATGCATCTTGTGATTGACTATATGACTGTATAGTTATAATGTCAATTCCAAGATGAAAACTGTTTCTGGGAGCGGATTGAAGAGGCCGGGAGCCGGGGAGGCAAGGGGATTGTGAGCGGAGTCCTTGTCTTTGTGGCGGGAGGAGCTGTTTTGGGAGGGTTGGTGGGCCGGTTCGGTTCCTGCCGGTCGGGGGCCTGTCCTTTGACCTCGACCTGGTGGGGAGGGGCGTTGTATGGAGCGGTGTTGGGATTTGTGGTGGGAAAGTCATTATGAAAAAGATCATGTGCTGGAAAATGCTGTTGCTTGGAGGCCTGGTTGCGGGAGGGTTGATGGCCTGCCGCCCGGGACACCGGGGCTCGGACGCTCAGACAGAGGCTCCGATGGTTGTGAAGTCGGCAAAGGTTGAGACCTCCGGGCGGGAGGTGGCCGAGGAAGTGGTGGGCAGTGTGCGGACGAGGGTGAGGGCGGTGGTGGAGGCGAAGGTGAGCGGGCGGATAGTCAAGATGCCGGTGGTGTTGGGGCAGAAAGTGGCGGTGGGGGATTTGTTGGCGGAGATCGACGCCCAGGAGATCCTGGCAAGATACGAACAGGCGATGGCGCAGCGAGACCAGGCCGGGCAGGATCTGGACCGGATGACGGCCCTGTTGAAGAAGCAGGTGTCGAGCCGCCAGGAGTTCGACGCGGCGCAGGCGAGGTTCCGCGTGGCCGAGGCCACGGTGCGCGAGGCGGGCACGATGCTGGGGTACGCCCGTGTGACGGCACCCTTCGATGGAGTGATTTCCCGCAAGCTGACCGATGTGGGGGATTTGGCCGTGCCGGGGAAACCCCTGCTGGAAATCGAGGACCGCGGGACATTGCGTTTTGAGGCCGATGTGCCGGAGGCGCTGATCGGAGGCATCACCACGGGACAGAAGATCCCGGTCGTGATTCCGGCGACAAAGGCGGCATTTGAAGCCTCTGTGGTGGAGATTTCTCCGACAGCCGACGCCAACAGCCGGACGTTTCTCATCAAGCTCGATCTGCCGCAGTCGACGGAGCTTCGGGCCGGGCAATTCGGCCGTGCGGCGATCCCGGTTGGCCGGGCGAATTCGATCCGCGTGCCGGAGATGGCGGTCTTTCAGCGGGGACAGATGGAATTGGTTTTTGTGATCCGGGACGGACGGGCGAGGCTTCGGATCGTCAAGACCGGACGGAAGATCGGAAGTGAAGTGGAGATCGTTTCGGGCCTGGCTCCCGGGGAAGAGATTGTGGTGGGTGGCGGGGATGCGCTGGTGGACGGCCTGCCGGTGGAGGGGGAAAAATGATGCCCGAAGGTGCGGAGAAATACGGTCTTGCCGGACGGGTGGCGAAGACGTTTGTTGATTCCAAACTGACACCCTTGCTGGTCATCACATCGGTGTTGCTCGGGCTTTTCGCGGTGCTGATGCTGCCGCGCGAGGAGGAACCCCAGATCCGGGTGCCGATGATCGATGTGTTGGTGTCCATGCCCGGGGCCAGTGCGAAGGAAATCGAGGAGCGGGCGACCCGGCCGATGGAGCAACTGCTGTGGGAAATCCCCGGAGTGGAATACATCTACTCCACGTCCAGCCCGGGGCAGAGCCTGATTATCGTGAGATTTCTTGTCGGGTCCGACACCGACCGGAGTCTTGTTCTTTTGAGCGAAAAGTTGCGTGCCAATTTCGACCGGATTCCGCACGGAGTGGAGATGCCGCTGATCAAGCCACGTTCGATCGACGACGTGCCGATCCTGGCGCTGACCTTTCACAGTCCGGCTTACGATCATCTGACCCTGCGCCGTCTGGCGGCGGAGGTGGCGGATGCGGTGAAGCAGGTGCCGCTGGTGGCCGAGACGCATCTGATCGGCGGGGCCAGGCGTCAACTGCGCGTGCAATTGGATCCGGTGAGGCTGGCCGCGCGGAATCTGACGCCTGCGGGCATCGCCTCCATGCTCCAGCAGGCGAACCGGCAATTTGCATCCGGTGGACTCACTAGCAACGACCGCGAGATCGCGGTGGAGACCGGGGCCTTCCTGCAATCGATGGAGGATGTCGGCCATGTTGTTGTCGGGGTCTTCGAGGGGAGGCCGGTTTATCTTCGGGAAGTGGCGGATATTGTGGACGGGGCCCAGGAGCCAGAGCAGTACGTCCTGCACGGGGCCACACCCCACGGCGGGCACGCGACCACCGCCACCGGGGAGGAGGCGGGCGTCACGCTCAGTCTCGCCAAGCGTCCGGGAGCGAATGCCATTGCGGTCGCGGACGCGGTTCTCCGGAAAGTGGACGGGTTGAAAGGCACGGTGATTCCCTCCGATGTCGAAGTGTCCGTGACGCGGAATTACGGGGAAACCGCGGCGGAGAAATCCAATGAGCTGCTCATCCACATGGCAATCGCCGTGGTGAGCGTTTCCCTGTTGATTCTTTTTGCACTCGGCTGGCGCGAGTCCCTGATTGTGGCCGTCGCGATTCCCTCCACCCTGGCACTGACACTCCTGGTTTTTTACCTGTTGGGATTCACTCTGAACCGGATCACCCTTTTTGCGTTGATTTTCAGCATCGGCATCCTGGTCGATGACGCGATTGTCGTCGTGGAGAACATCGTCCGGCATTTTCACCTGCCGGAGAACCGGGGGAAGAACTGGTCCTTTATCGCGGTGGGAGCGGTCAACGAGGTGGGAAATCCGACCATTCTGGCAACCTTTGCGGTGATCTTTGCGGTGTTGCCGATGGCCTTTGTGGGCGGGCTGATGGGACCGTATATGCGGCCGATTCCGATTGGGGCGGGAGCGGCGATGTTGTTTTCGCTGGTCATCGCCTTTGTGGCCACGCCCTGGGCGGCGGTGCGGATTCTCCACTGGCGGCACGGGGAGAAGCGTTTGCAGGCCATGGCATCCCGGCACGGGGCGGGCGGATCGCATTTTGAACACGAGGAAGATGCGTTCACCCGGTTCTACCGCCGCATCATGGGACCGCTGATTCTGAAGCCGCAGGCGCGGAGGAAATTCCTGATCGGCATCTGCGGGCTCCTGCTGCTGGCGATGGGGACCGTGGCCATCGGGTGGGTGAAGGTCAAGATGCTGCCCTTTGACAACAAGAGTGAATTCCAGGTGATCCTGAACATGCCGGAAGGTTCGTCACTCGAGCGGACCACTGCGGTTGCGCGGGAAATGGCGGAAGCCATCCGCCGGGAGCCGGAGGTCACCGATTACCAGATTTACGCCGGCACGGCCTCGCCCTTCAATTTCAACGGGCTCGTCCGCCACTACTTCATGCGCCGCGGAGCGAACATCGCGGACATCCAGGTGAACCTCCTGCCCAAAGAGGAGCGCAAGGCGCAGAGTCACGACATCGCCAGGCGGGCAAGGCCCGCTTTGACGGAAATCGCGCGTCGCCATGGGGCGCGGGTGGCGTTGGCCGAGGTTCCTCCGGGGCCTCCGGTGCTTCAGACGCTTGTGGCGGAAATTTACGGACCCGATGAAAAAGCCCGCCACGCACTGGCCCGCAAGGTCATCGACATTTTCCATTCCACCCCCGGCGTGGTCGACACCGACTGGTATATCGAAGCCGACCAGCCGAAGGCACGGTTCGTGATCGACAAGGAAAAGGCGGCGTTGCACGGGGTGTCTGCGGAGACCATTTCCCAGACCCTTCGCATCGCGGTGGGCGGACAGGCGGTGGATCTTCTTCATCTTCCGAAAGAAAAAGAGGACGTCAATATCGTGCTCGAACTTCCCCGGGCGCTCCGGACGACTCCCGGGGAACTCCTCGGTCTCCGCGTGCGTTCCGGTGACGCCAATGCCCTGCCGGAACCCGGTGCCTCGGCCTCCAGTGCGCCGCTCATTCCCCTGCGGGAACTGGTCACCATCGAAGACACGATCACCGACAAAAGCATTTACCACAAAAACCTGATGCCCGTGACTTACGTGATCGGTGATGTCGCGGGGGTTGTGGAGAGTCCGGTGTATGCGATTCTGGCGATGAACAGGGCCCTGGCGAAGCTGGACACCCGGGAATTCGGAGGCGACGGGACTGGGTTGAAAATTTACAATGCCACGCTGCCGTTCAGCGATGCCCGGCCGTCGATGAAGTGGGATGGCGAATGGCACATCACCATCGAAGTGTTTCGGGATCTCGGCCTGGCCTTCGGGGCCGTGCTGGTCCTGATCTATGCGCTCATGGTCGGTTGGTTCCGTTCTTTCCTGACTCCCGTGATCGTGATGGCTGCGATTCCCTTTTCCCTGGTGGGCATTCTTCCGGCCCATGGATTGATGGGGGCATTCTTCACGGCGACTTCCATGATCGGGTTCATGGCCGGGGCGGGAATCGTGGTGCGAAATTCCATCATTCTGGTGGACTTCATCGAGCAGCGTTTGCGCGAGGGAATGCCGGTGGCCGAGGCGGTGATCGACGCGGGGGCGGTGCGTTTCCGGCCCATGTTGCTCACGGCGATGGCGGTGGTTGTCGGGGGTGCCGTCATTCTTTTCGATCCCATTTTCCAGGGTCTCGCCATTTCCCTGATGGCGGGGGAAATCGCCTCCCTGCTCATCAGCCGGATGGCCGTGCCCGTGCTTTACTACATGGCCCATGCCGGAGATCGCGTGCCATCCATCCGACAACAGGCGGACAGGCCTGCGGCATGAGCGGCTTTGCCGTTTGGTTTTGACGGGTCTTTTTTACTCGACGGTGACGCTTTTGGCGAGGTTGCGGGGTTTGTCCACGTCGCATCCGAGGGTGGCGGCAATGTGGTAGGCGAGGAGTTGGAGGGGAATCACGGCGAGAATCGGGGTGAGATAATCCGGTGCGTGGGGAATGAGGATGACGTCGTCGCAGACCTTGGCGAGGGAGGTATCACCCTCCGTGCCGACGGCGATGACGGGGCCTTTGCGGGCCTTGACTTCTTCGATGTTGCTGACGTTTTTGTCGAAAACCGCATCCTGCGGGGCGATGAAGAGCGAGGGGGTTTCCTCGTTGATGAGGGCGATGACGCCGTGCTTGAGTTCGGCGCTGGGATAGCCGGAGGCGGAGATGTAGCTGATTTCCTTGAGTTTGAGAGCTCCTTCAAGAGCGACCGGGTAGTTTGCCTGCCGGCCCATGAAGAGGAAGTTCTTCGCATGGGCGTATTTTTTCGCGATTTTTTCGATGTGCTTGTCGAGCTCGATCGTGCGGGCGATGAGGTCGGGGAGTTTTTCCATTTCGGAAATGATCGTCCGGCCTTCGGCATGGCTGAGGTGGCGGATCCGGCCGAGCAGGAGTCCGAGAAGGGTGAGGATGACGAGTTGGGAGGTGAAGGATTTGGTGGCGGCGACCCCGATCTCGGGGCCGGCGTGCATGTAGACCCCGCCGTCGCTTTCGCGGGCGATGGTGCTGGCGACGTTGTTGCAGATGCCGAGGGTGCGGTGGCCTTTGCGCTGGCTCTCGCGCAGGGCGGCGAGGGTGTCGGCGGTTTCTCCGCTCTGGCTGATCACGAAGACGAGGGTGTCGCGGTCGAGGGGGAGATTCCGGTAGCGGAACTCGCTGGCGAACTCGCATTCCACGGGGATGTGGGCGAGGGATTCGATGAGGTATTCTCCGGCCAGCGCGGCGTGGAAGGCGGTGCCGCATCCGCTGAGGACGATGCGGTCCACCGAGCGGAGATCGGCGTTGGACATCTCAAGTCCTCCCAGCTTGGCGGTGGCTTCTTCGGCGGAGAGACGTCCGCGCATGGCGTCGCGCACGGAATTCGGCTGCTCGTAGATTTCCTTGAGCATGTAGTGGGGGAAGAGGCCCTTGTCGACGGCCTCGGCGCTGAATTCGACCTTGCTGATCTGAAAGTCGGCTCCGGATCCGGAAACGGTGGAGATCTCAAACCGGTCGCCCTGAATGGCCACGATCTCGTAGTCGTTCAGGTAAACAACATCGCGGGTGTGGGCGACAATGGCGCTGACATCACTTGCCAGGAAGTGCTCGTCCTTTCCGATGCCCAGCACGAGGGGACTGCCGCGGCGTGCGCCGACCATGAGTCCGGGGACATCCGCGTGGAGAACGGCGATGCCGTAGGTGCCGATCACCTGCCGGAGGGCTTCGCGGACGGCCTCCACGAGAGCGGCCTTGTCGCGGCGTTCGGAGCGGTCGAAGGCTTCGCCGACCAGATGGGCGAGGACTTCGGTGTCGGTCTGGGACTGGAAAGCATGGCCGCGTTCGGTGAGTTGCTCGCGGAGTGTCTGGTAGTTTTCGATGACCCCGTTGTGCACGAGGGAGAGGCGTCCGCTCCGGTCCAGATGGGGGTGGGCGTTTTCGTGGGTGACTCCGCCGTGGGTGGCCCAGCGGGTGTGGCTGATGCCGGTCTGCCCGTGCACCGGTTCGCTTTGGATGAGTTCGGCAAGATTGGCAATGCGGCCAACAGCCTTGCGGACGGCCAGCGATCCCCCGTTGAGAATGGCGACTCCCGAGGAGTCATACCCCCGGTATTCCAGGCGGCGCAACCCGTCCATGAGCACGGGAAGTGCTTCCGAACGGCCGATGTAACCAACAATTCCACACATAGTTATTTTGAACCGTGACAATTTCCGGGCATCCGGGCAAGATGCAATTCCCTCTATGAGCCTTCCATTGAACGCCCTGCCGACCTCGAAGACTCTCGCCATCATCATGGGTGGGGGAGCCGGGACCCGTCTTTTTCCGCTGACAAAAGAGCGCGCCAAGCCTGCGGTGCCGCTTGGTGGAAAGTACCGATTGGTGGACATCCCGATCAGCAACTGTCTGAATTCCGGGCTGCGGGGGATTTATATTCTCACCCAGTTCAACAGCACGTCTCTGCACCGGCACATCAATTCGAGCTATAAGTTCGATGATTTCACGCCGAGTTTCGTGGAGATCCTGGCCGCCCAGCAGACTCCGGAGGGGTCGCGCTGGTATCAGGGAACGGCGGATGCCGTGCGGCAGAACATGCGGTATTTTCTGGAGCATCCCTACGAGTATTATGTGATCCTGAGCGGGGATCAGCTTTACCGGATGGACTACCGGGACATGCTGCGGCAGCATGTGGAGACGGGGGCGGATCTGACGATTGCGACGATCCCTGTGGCGCGGCAACCGGCGACAGGATTTGGAATCATGCTCACCGACGAGAACCGGCGGATTGAGCGGTTTGTGGAAAAGCCGAAGGATCCCGAGGTGCTCGATACGCTCAAGATTCCCCCGGATCTGTTGCGAAAGATCGGGCATCCGGCCGATGCCGATCTCTACCAGGCGTCGATGGGCATTTACATTTTCAAGCGGTCAGTGCTGGAGGCCTGCCTGGACAATGATTATGTGGATTTCGGGAAGAACATCATCCCGGCGGCGATCAGCCAATACAAGGTGATGGCCTATATTTTCCAGGGATACTGGGAGGACATCGGGACGATCTCGGCATTTTTCGAGGCGAACCTGAACCTGGCGGACGCGCATCCGCAATACAGCTTCTACGTGCCGGGGTCGCCGGTTTTCACCCAGCCGCTTTTCCTGCCGGCCAGTGTTGTGACTTCGGCGCGGGTCACGAGGGCGATTATTTCCGACGGATGCATCATTGGGGATTCCACGTTGGAGCGGTGCATCCTGGGTATCCGGAGCATCATCCAGTCCGGTTCCACATTGAAGAACACGATCATGATGGGGGCGGACTATTACGAGGCGGAGGTTCACAAGCCGCAGGAGGGGGTGCCGCCGATTGGGATCGGGCGGGACTGCATTATCAATGGAGCGATCATCGACAAGAACGCGCGCATTGGGAACGGAGTGGTCATTTCCCCCGAAGGGAAATCCCAGGATCTCGATGGAGACGGGTATTACATCCGGGACGGAATTGTCGTTGTGCCGAAAAACAGTGTCATTAAAGACGGAACTTGGATATAGCGGACGCATGAGATTTTTCTTCCGTTCGGTTCCCGCGTTCCTCCTGGCCCTGACACTGGCGGGGTGTTACTTCGACCAGCCGCTCACCGGGGGACCGTCCAAGGCGGTGAACACCTGGTTGCTGGGGGTGTGGGAGACGAAGGACGAACAGGGGCGGGTGTCGCGGACGATGGTGACGCCGATCAATGCCGATCGCTATGCGGTGCATCTGGCGGTGCCGGGGAAGAAGCCGAAGGAAGTGAAGAAGTATGAGTTCGAGGCCTGGCCTTCCCGTGTGGGGGATACGCTCTTTTTGACGCTTCGTTGCCTGGAAAGCCCGGGGGACATCCCGACCGGAGCGCATGTCTTCGCGCAGGCCCAGCTTTTGGATCAGAACCATGTGAGGGTTCGCGGTTTGAATCTGGAGTCGCCGCCCTCGGCAACGGCGTATGAGCTCCGCAAGGAGATCCGCCGGAAGCTCAAGGAAAATTCCCTTTACGAAGGGGCTCCGAGTGCGGCCTGGTCGCGTGTGGAGGAGGTTTTCTGGAGCACCGACGGGCGGGATCCGGCGTTCAAGCCGATCCGGTATCCGACTTACTAGGAGTTTTTTGGAAAGGCATGGAACATCCGGAAGCTCCTGCCATTGAGCGACGGCTGGGGTCGGAGGTGTTTGCGGCGCGGTTGCTGAAACAGGAAAAAAAGTCCGCCAAGCTGCTTCACCAGGGGGAGGGGATCTTTCGGTTGGAACGTCTTTTCCCGCTGGATTCCCTGGTGGCTGTCGGGCTGAAGGTAACCGGTTTGGAGGCCCTGTGTCGCCGCAATTTTCTGAACGTCCGCCTTGTAACCCGCGAGTGGGTGCTGCCGCGGTTGCCACCGGCATTCGAGGGGTTCCGGCTTCTTCAACTGACCGATCTGCACCTGGATCTGGAGACTGCGTTGACTCCTGTTGTCGAACGGATCGTGCGGGAAGTTCCGCACGATGCGGCGGTGATCACCGGAGACTTCCGAAACCGGACTTACGGGGACAGTGCGGCCTGTCTGCGCGAGATTTCGAGGCTCGTGGAAGTATTGGCTCCCCTTCGGTGGGGGATCCTGGGAAACCATGATTTTTTGGAGATGGTTCCGGCATTGGAATCGGCCGGTTTGCCGATCCTGTTGAACGAGGTGGGGGTGGTGGAGCGGCAGGGGAAGAAGTTCTGGATTGCAGGGATTGATGATCCGCATTTTTACAAGACCCACGACGTGCCCAAGGTGCGTGCGGAGATTCCGGAAGAAGGCTGCGGGATTTTGCTTTCCCACAGTCCGGAACCTTATGCCGAGGCGGAGGCTTTGGGGTTCGATCTCCAGTTGAGCGGTCACACCCATGGAGGGCAGCTTTGCCTGCCGGGCGGCTTTCCGGTGGTGCTGCCCTGCAGGTTGGAAAGAAAATTCGTTTGTGGAGCCTGGAAGCATGGACGCCTCCAAGGTTACACCTCGCCCGGCACGGGAGGTTGCGGGGTGGCTGCCAGGTTGAACTGTCCGCCGGAAGTGACCCTGCACATTCTTCGGGCGGCGCACTGAACCCGGTTGGCGGTTCTATTCCTCGTCCTGGAGGCTGTCGGGCAGTTCGTCGGCTTTGCGGGAGAGGCGGTTGGAAAGGATGAAGAAGCTGGGAACCCAGAGCCCGATGAAGATGCCGAAGCGTTCCCCGTAGGCGCGGTTTTCACGCGAGGCGGTGAACCATGTGACCACCGAGGCGATGATGGAGAGGAATCCGAGATAGAGGCAGATGTCGGAAATCAGGCGAAGGGATTCTTTGTTCCGGCAGGGGCAGGTGGAGGAGAGGTATTCTTGAATTTTTGAGGTATCCATGACATTGGCATCCTACGCCGCGCTCTTGCGGCGTCAAACGATTTGCCGTAACACAGGGCGCATGATCAAGAAACTGTCTGTGGCCGCGCTCGTGCTTGCGGTGTTGGTTTTTGTTGCCGTGCTGGTGTTCAAGCGGGTTGCGGGGCCATCGGATGCGGCGCGGTTGGTTCCCGGGGAGACGGTTTTTTTTGCTTCGCTGAGCGATCTGCCGCGTTCGATTCTGCGCTGGCAGTCCACATCGCTGGCCCAACTGGCAAAGGAGCCGGAGGTGAAGGCGTTTTTGGAGAAACCGCTCTCGAAGTTGCTGGCGGATCCGGGGACGGGGGAGACGGGGAAAATTCTGGGAGGTCTCAAGCCGGGGCGGATTTTTGTGGCGGTTACGGAGGTGACGACGGAGCGGGTGGATGCCCTGGTGGGGTTCCAGTATTGGGGCAGCCGGGCCGGGTTTGACAGTGCGGTCGCGCGGATGCGGCAGGAGCTTCCGCCGGGGGAGAGCACGAAGGAGATGCATGACGGGGAGGAGATCGTTTGCACCCGGCACGGGAAGTTTTCGGTGTTTTCGGCCACGCACGGCCGATGGGGGTTCGTTTCCACCAGCGGGGAGTTGCTCCGTTCGACTTTGGACCGGATGACCGGCAAAGCGAAGTCTCCGTCCCTGGCGGAGGAGTCGAATTTCCAGGCGGTCTCGAAAAAACTGCTGCCGGCACCGGATTTTCTTTTTTTCCTCCAGCCCGGGAAAGTGGTGGATGTGCTCTTGGAGACCGGACGCTCCCTGGGGGCGGAGAGCATTCCCGGGCAGGTTGAGGAATTGCGCGCGACAGCGGCTGTGGGAGGGGCTCTGAAGCTGGATGGGGCGCTCCAGCGGGATGCCCTCTTTCTCCTGCGCAAGGGGTTGAAACCGGCGGAGTCCCTCACCCACAGCACGGAGCATTTTGCGACTCCGGAGACGGTGGTTTTTGTGGACTTTCTGGCCCGATTCTCCGGGTTGCCCGCCCTTTTGGAAAAGGTGCTTGCGGGGGCGGCTCCGCAGGAGGCGATTGTGGATCTGGCGGGGCTGGCTTCGGAAGCCTTCGGGCCGGAGTGTGCGCTTGTTGTCAATTGGGCTCCGGGGCAGATGGCGCCCGGCGGAGTTCTTGCGGTGGGAATCCGGGATTCCGCAAAGGCGAATGAGGCGCTCCGGAAGTTCATCACTTTTTTCCCGGAGACGCATGTTGTCGAGGAGGAGGGGGTCAAACTTTACAGCATTCCCTCGGTTTCCAATCCGCTGATGACGCCCACGCTGACATTGACGGACAGATTTCTTTTGCTGGGCATTGCTCCGGAGGCGGTCTTGAAAGCCGCCAGTGTGCGGGGGGCGGGCCTGCGGACGTTGCCGTCCTTTGCCCCGGCGCTTCCCGCGTTCAAGTCCGCGAACGAGGTGTTTGCGTTTCTGGATACGGCGGCGCTTTTTGAACGTGCCTACACGGCTCTGCGTCCGGTGATTCTTTTTGGGGCGCATGTCATGCCGGCAGCCGCCGACCTGATTGATACGACAAAACTTCCGCAGGCGGAAACCATCACCCGCCATCTTCCGCCGGTGATTCTTTCCCAGCAGCGTCTGGAAGACGGTGTGTTGATCGAGTCAAGCGGCCCGGTGACGGTCAGCGAGCTTGCGCTTGCGGCAGCCGCAGGAGGAGCCGCCGGGGCTCCGAAAGGCCGGACGTCTCCCTGAGGTTGGGCAGGGATTTGTGTTCCAAGGGATTTCCTCCCTTGGAACACATGAATGGGCACGGAATATCAGTTGCCTGAGATCAACTGCCGGAGCACGAAGGGAAGGATTCCGCCGTGGCGGTAGTAATCCACTTCGATCGGAGTGTCGATGCGCAGCTTGACGGCGAGCGACTCGGTTTTCCCGTCCTTGCGGGTAATGGTGAGAGTGACGTCCTGTCGGGGCTGGATGTCCTCGCCGAGGCCGGTGATGTCGAAGGTTTCGGTTCCATCGAGGTCGAGCGTCTGCGCACTGACGCCCTCGGGGAACTGGAGCGGGAGAACGCCCATTCCGACGAGATTCGAGCGGTGGATGCGCTCGAAGCTTTGTGCGACGACGGCCTTGACGCCGAGGAGTCGCGTGCCCTTCGCCGCCCAGTCGCGGCTGGAGCCCGTGCCGTATTCCTGGCCGGCGAAGACGATGAGCGGTGTGCCTTCGGCCTGGTATTTCATGCAGGCGTCGTAGATGCTCATTTGCTCGCCTGTGGGCTGGTGGATGGTGAGGCCGCCTTCCACGCGTGTGCCGTCGGCTTTCGGCGGGATCATGAGATTTTTGATGCGGACATTGGCAAACGTTCCCCGCGTCATGACACGGTCGTTGCCACGGCGGCTGCCGTAGCTGTTGAAGTCCGCTGCTTCAATGCCATTTTCCTGAAGATATTTTCCGGCGGGAGAGGAGGGTTTGATGGCTCCGGCCGGGGAAATGTGATCGGTGGTGACGGAATCTCCGAAGATGCCCATCGGACGGGCTCCGGTGATGTTCGTGATGGTTCCGGCTTCCATGCCGAAGTCCGTGAAGAACGGGGGTTCCTGGATGTAGGTGCTGGATCGGTCCCACTCGTAGATCTGCCCGGTGCTGGAAGGCACTTCGTTCCACTTGGGATTTTGTTCGGCGAATCCGGTGTAGAGTTTTTGGAAGACTTCGGGCGTGAGGGCGGACTGCATCTCGGCGCGAATTTCGTCCAAGCCCGGCCAGATGTCTTTGAGAAAGACGTCCACGCCGTCCTTGTCCCTGGCAATGGGTTCGCGGGAGAGGTCGATGTCCACGCGGCCGGCGAGGGCGAAGGCCACGACGAGAGGCGGGGACATGAGGAAATTGGCGCGGATGTTCTGGTGGATGCGGGCCTCGAAGTTCCGGTTGCCGGAGAGCACGGCGGCGGTGACGAGGTCGTTTTGGACGATAGCGGATTCGATCTCGGGATTGAGGGGGCCGGAGTTGCCGATGCAGGTCGTGCAGCCGTAGCCGACGATCTGGAAGCCGAGCTGGTCGAGGTAGGGCTGGAGGCCGGTCTTTTCCAGGTAGTCTTTCACCACGCGGGAGCCCGGGGCCAGCGAGGTCTTCACCGCCGGATCCATGCGGAGTCCGCGGAGGACGGCTTTTTTCGCGAGGAGCCCGGCGGCAAGCATGACGCTGGGGTTGCTGGTGTTCGTGCAACTGGTGATGGCGGCGATGAGCACCGAGCCGTCGCGGAGCGTGCTGTGTTGCTCGTGGAAGGGCGATTGGGGCAGATCTTTGACCGCGTCCGGCGTGGGGCGGTCGGACACCATCTCGGCTTCATCCGCGGAGAGGGAACCATTGATCTTCACGTTGGCGCTGCGTCCGAGATCGGACTCCGCTTTGCCGTAGCCGCCTTCCGAGACCGGCTTGGTGAGCAGGGAAGAGAACGCGGGTTTGAGGTCGGGGAGATTGATCCGGTCCTGCGGGCGTTTGGGGCCGGCGACGCCGGGTTGGACGGTGGAGAGATCGAGGTCGATGTCCACGCTGTAGGTGATGTCCCCCTTGCGCGGCATTCCGAAGAGATTTTGCGCCTTGAAGTAATTTTCAAACGCACGGCACTGTTCATCGGTGCGGCCGGTGGCGGCGAGGTAGTTCACCGATTCCGAGTCCACGGGGAAGAAGCCCATGGTGGCACCGTATTCCGGAGCCATGTTGGCGATGGTGGCGCGGTCGGTGAGCGGGAGTCCGGCGGCCCCTTCGCCATAAAACTCCACGAATTTTCCGACCACCTTGGCGGCGCGGAGCAACTGGGTGACGTGGAGGGCGAGGTCGGTTGCCGTGACGCCTTCGCGGAGGCGGTTTGTGAGGTGGACGCCGACGACTTCCGGGGTCAGGAAATAGACCGGCTGGCCGAGCATTCCCGCTTCGGCTTCGATGCCACCGACGCCCCAGCCGACGACGCCGAGTCCGTTGATCATCGTGGTGTGGGAGTCCGTGCCGACGAGGGTGTCGGGATAATAGATGGTCGAGCCTTCGGCCCCCGGAGCGGAGAGAACCCCTTTGGCGAGGTATTCCAGATTGACCTGATGGACGATGCCGATGCCGGGAGGGACCACGCCGAATGTCTCAAAGGCCTGCTGGCCCCACTTGAGGAACTGGTAGCGTTCGCGGTTGCGCTTGAACTCCATTTCCAGATTCAGCCGCAGGGCATCCGCCGAGCCATAGAAATCCACCTGCACGGAATGGTCCACGACCAGATCCACGGGAACGAGGGGTTCGATGATCGCGGGATTTCCGCCGAGTCCCTTGACGGCGCTGCGCATGGCCGCAAGGTCCACGAGGAGGGGAACTCCGGTGAAGTCCTGCAAAACGATCCGGGCGACGACAAAGGGGATTTCCTCGGGAGCGGGAGCCTTGGCATTCCAGTTCGCCAGCGTTTCGACATCCCGGGCCTGGACTTTCTTGCCGTCGCAGTTGCGGAGGACGGATTCCAGAACGATGCGGATGCTGACCGGGAGCTTGGAGATGGGGCCGACGCCTTTTTCTTCCAATGCGGGAAGCGAGTGCAGGGAGCCGGTCTTGTTGTTGCCGAGGTCAAAAGGACGAAGAGTGTCGAAGGGCGATTTCATGCTTTCCGTCAAATCAAGCAGGTTTCATGCTGGCCATGCAATACTCCGTCGAAGAAAAATCCTTGCTCTCCTCGAGCTCCTTTCGCTGGGTGCGCGTGTCCTTCGTGGTCAATTTCCCTTTTGGCGGATCATGGAGCCACCGTTTCTAGGTAGGTGAATTTTCCGTTTTCCACGCGGAGGACGATGGCGGATTTGGAGGGGTTCCGATCGGTGTCGAGGGAGATTGTGCCGGTGATGCCGGGGAAGTCCTGGGTGGCGGCCAGTGCTGTTTGCAGGGCTGCGGGGTCGGTGCTTCCGGCGCGGCGGATGCCGTCGGCGAGGAAATTCATGGCGTCATAGCCCAGGGCGGCCAGGGCGAGAGGATCGTGGCCGCGGACGGCTTTGTAGGATTCCACAAAAGCCTTCGTCCGGGCGGAGGGTTCCCCTGCGGAGAAGTGGCTGGCGAAGTAGGAGTTGTCCACGGCTTTTCCGCCGATTTTCAGGAAATCCGGCGATTCCCAGCCATCGGTTCCGATGAAGGGTTGGTCGATTTCCAGAGAGCGGGACTGGTTGATGATGGCGGCCGCCTGGGTGAAATAGACGGGGAGAAAAACGACTTCCGGCCGGGCGGTTTTGATGGCCTGCAATTGACCGCTGAAGTCCGTTGCGCCCGGGCGGCAGGTTTCTTCCGCGACGATGGTGCCACCGCGGGCTTTGAAATCCTCCGCGAAGCTTGCGGCGAGTGCGGCGCTGTAATGATCTCCCGGATCGGACAGGATGGCGGCTTTGGTGACACCGATGGAGGTGGCAAATTTCGACATGACACGGCCTTGGAAGGGATCCACGTAGCAGACGCGGAAAATGCCGGGGCCGGCTTTGGTGACGTCGGCATGGGTGGAGCCCGGGGAGATCATCGGGATGCCGAGTTCCGCGGCCACGGGAGCCGCGCACAGGGAGTTCTCCGAAGCGATTTCCCCGATGAGGGCGACCACCTTGTCTTCCGTGATCAACTGACGGACGATCCGGGCGGCTTCGTCGCCCCGGGAGTTGGTGTCGCGCAGAACGAGATGCACGGGGCGTCCGAGCAGTCCGTTCTGGTTGTTGATGGTGTCCACAGCGAGTTTGATGCCTTCCACGGCGGCCTGTCCGAAGGCCGCCTGGACTCCGCTCAAGGGGAGGAAGGCTCCCACCGGGATGGCATTTTCCGGAACGGGTGTGGGAGTGGGCCTGACCTCGGTTTTTGGGGCCGGCGGTTTGTTGCAGGCTCCCAGAAACAGGAGGGCGACCGCAGTCGCCGCACGCAGATCATTTTGCAAATTCACCCGCGCACCTTATGGGCTTCTCCCGTCGGAGACCACCATTTTTCCGCCCGGGACATTCTGTTCACCAAGACCGCTTTCCAAGGTCAATGCTCTCCAGGTTTTCGGTGTGGTTCCTGTATGGGCTTTGAAGACCCTGATGAAATACGTCGAACTGGAAAAGCCACAGGCCCGTCCGATCTCGGTGATATTGTGGCCGGGATGAACCAGAAGATCCCGGGCGAGTTGAACCCTCTCCCTTGCGATCCAGACCCCCAGAGACATTCCGTGTTCGACCCGGAACAGGCGGGTCAGATGATCGGGGGAACAGCCGAGGCGGGTTGCCACGGATTGGACAGAGAGGCCGGGATCGGAAATGTTCACCCGCACCGTTCGCACGGCTTCCAGCACCAGGGGCGAGTCTTTGACGGTTGTTCTGGGACAGGGGTTGCGGATCTCCGTGAGGATTGAGGCAAGAAAGGCTCCGGTGAGACCTTCAATGAACAGCGGGCGCAAGGTGCGGTGGATTGTTTTCACCCGGGCGGCTTGTTCCAGAAATTCAAAGGCCATTCCTCCTCCCGCGAAGTCGCACACATTCTCGCTCACGATCTGTTCCTCCCGGTTGCTTGTACCGTGCAGAGCAATGAACCCCTCGGTGTGTCTCATGAGCACAAGCAGACGGTACATTGTCCGCATATTCAGGGGTTTTTCCGCATGAGGTACGCCGGCTGGCATGATGCAGAGGTCGCCGGTTTTCAGGCGGAACTTTCCGGAGGGACATTCAAAATCGGAGGCACCTCCGGTTTGAAGGAAGAACTCCGGGGTCGGATGAAAATGGGCTCCCGGTCTGCGGCGATGGAGTCCGACAGCTTCCGGGATCACGATCCGTGCCCGACCGGAGGAAATCCGTGCGACTGCCTTTTCCAGATCCCGGAAAAAAAGACGGTGGAGATCGGGAAGGGGTTTCTGCATTTGTCGGATTTGTATGATAAGTCACGGAGAAATTCCATTAATTTGCTTTGTATTCGGGATATTTTAAGAGGAAGGATGATCGGAAATCTGCTATGAAAACAAAATCACAAGTCGTGGTGTGGGGCGAGTTCCGCCATGAAAAGAAGAATCCGAAAGTGGAGGGAATTTATCCCGAAGGGATGCACGAGACGATTGCCTCGTTTCTGCGGCAGGAACCGTCGTTGGAGGTTTCGACGGCATGGCTTGACCAGGAGCAGCACGGGTTGGGCGGGGATGTTCTTGACAGAACCGATGTGCTGGTCTGGTGGGGACACATGGCCCACGGGGAAGTGGCGGACGGGATTGTTGCAAAAGTGCAAAAACGGGTGTTGGAAGGCATGGGGCTGGTGGTGCTTCACTCCGCCCACTACGCCAAGATTTTCAAGGCGCTCATGGGGACGACCTGTTCTCTCAAGTGGCGGGAGTCCACCGACAGGGAACGGCTCTGGAACATTGCCCCGCACCACCCGATCACGCAGGGAATCGGGGATTTCTTCGAGATTCCCGCCGAGGAAATGTATGGAGAGCCCTTCGGGATTCCGGAGCCGGACGAATTGATTTTCATTTCCTGGTTCACCGGCGGGGAGGTTTTCCGGAGCGGGGCGACATGGCAGCGCGGAAACGGACGCGTCTTTTATTTCCGTCCGGGACACGAGACCTATCCCACTTATCACCAGGCCGAGGTCCGGCAGGTGATCACCAACGGGGTACTCTGGGCGCGGCCCACCGTGCGGATTCCCGACACCTGTCCGAATTCCCCGGCTTTGGAACCGCTGCCGGAAGATCCCTTTGCGGCGGAGCGTCCCACGGAAGGTTTTCGCTGATCCCATCCCATGAAATCCCATACAAAAAACCCTGTCCGACTCGCGGTCATTGGAACCGGAGGAATGGCGAACTGGCACGCGGAAAACTTCCGCAAGAACCCGGCCTGCAGGCTTGTGGCCGCCTGCGATGTGGATGCCGGACGTCTTGGGGCTTTTGCTGAAAAGCACAACATTCCGCACGTGTTCACCGACACGGAAGAAATGCTTGGGAGCCTGGAATTCGATGCCGTGACAATCGTCACTCCGGATGCCTTCCATGCCCCGCTTTCCCTGCTCTGCCTCAAGGCCGGGAAGCATGTGCTCTGCGAGAAGCCGCTGGCCGTGAACTGCCGCGATGCCAGGAAGATGGCGCAGGCCGCCAAACGGGCCGGGGTCGTGAACATGGTGAATTTCTCGTATCGCGACTGGCCGTGCATCCAGGCCGCGGCAAAGGCTGTGGAGCGCGGGGAAATCGGGGAAATCCGGCACGTGGAAGCCAGCTACCTGCAGGCCTGGCTGGTTTCAACCGTGTGGGGCGACTGGCGGAAATCTCCGGCCTGGCTCTGGAGGTTGTCCTCCGCACACGGCAGCAAGGGGGTGCTGGGGGATGTGGGGGTTCATATCGTCGACTACGCGACATTTCCCTGCGGGCCTCTCCGCGAGGTCTATTGCCGGTTGAGAGCCTTTCCCAAGGCTCCGGGAAACCGCATCGGGGAATATCTGCTGGATGCCAATGATTCGGCGGTGCTGAATGTCGAATTCGCCAACGGTGCGCTGGGAACCATTCATACAAGCCGGTGGGTGGGGGGCCACACGAACCGGCTTGCCCTCAAGATTGCGGGGACCAAGGGAACCCTCTCGATGGATTCGGACATCTCCACCACTTCCTACAAAATCTGCAATGGACGGAACCTCGGCAAGGGAGAGTGGCGGGAGGTTTCCTGCCGTCCCGTGCCGACGAATTACCAGCGCTTCATTTCCGCAATCCGTTCCGGCAAACCCGGCGAGGCCGATTTTGCGCGGGGGGCGGAAATCCAGCAGGTGCTGGATGCCTGTTTCGAGTCCGACCGGAAGAACCGTCCGGTCCGTCTGTGAGGCTCAGACGGTTTCCGGTGTGATGCTGCGCGTGTAAACCGCCTCCAGGGCGAGAGCGAGCTGGTGATTCCGGATCGGCTTGGTGAGGTATTCCTCCATTCCTGCGGCCAGGCAGGCTTCCCGGTCCCCATCCAGGGCATTGGCCGTGAGGGCCACCATGTGCGGGCGTTTCCGGCCCTTGAAATATTCGCAAATTTTTTTCGCGGCCTCCAATCCATCCATTCCTGGCATCTGGATGTCCATCAGGATGAGGTCGAAGGATTTTTCTTTCACGGCGGCAAGCACGTCCAGGCCGTTGTTGGCAAAGTCCGCCCGGTATCCGAGGCGTTTCAGCATGAGCCCTGCCAGCCGCTGGTTGACCGGATTGTCCTCCGCCACAAGAATGGACAGCGGGCAGCGCGTTCCGAGCGTCGCATCGGGAGTGCCCGAGGGGAGCGGCTTTCCCGGGAGAGAGCCTTCCTTTTCGTCCACGGTCCGCAGGGGGATTTCAAATTGGAATTCCGAGCCCTTGCCGGGAGTGGATTCCACCCAGATGCGACCGCCCATCATTTCCACCAGGCGCTGGGAAATGGCGAGCCCGAGTCCGGTGCCGCCGTAGCGTCTGGACGTGGAGGCATCCAACTGGCTGAAGCTCTGGAAGAGTTTCTCCTGCTGTTCCTTCCGGATGCCGATGCCCGTGTCCCGGACGGAAAAGCGCAGCCATTTTGCACCGTCCTTCGAACGGGTTTCGCCGGCGGAGAGCAGAACTTCCCCCCGGGCGGTGAACTTGACCGCATTCATCATCAGGTTGACAAGGATCTGACGCAGGCGCAGGGGATCGCCCAAGGCCAGCCGGGGAAGACCGGTATCCATCAAGGAGCGAAGGCGCAGGTTTTTCTTTTCCGCCGGAACGGAGACGATTTGCAGGGCCTGGGACAGGCAGCTTTCCAGGTCCACGGGAATGGATTCCAACGGGAACAGGCCGGCTTCGATTTTTGAAAAATCCAGAATGTCGTTGATCAGAGCGAGAAGGGCGTTTCCGCTGCTTCGGATCGTGTCGAGGTATTCTTTTGCATCGGGACCGGAAGGGGTCTGTTCCAGCAGCTCCGACATGCCGATGATGGCATTGAGCGGGGTGCGGATCTCGTGGCTCATATTGGCGAGAAACTCGCTTTTGGCGCGTGTGGCGGCTTCGGCGCGGTGGCCGGCTTCTTCCAGCTTCCGGTTTGTCTCGAGCAGAATCTCCTCCTGTTTTTTGTCCTCAGTGATGTCGGTATGCGTTCCGTACATCATGAGCGGAGCCCCCTTTTTTGTGCGGCTGATGAGGCGTCCGCGGGACTGGATCCACACCCAGTGACCGTCTTTGTGTCGCATTCTGTATTGGACGGAGTAAAACGGGGTTTCCCCGGAAAGATGCCGGCGCAACTGCTCTTCGTATCTGGGAAGATCTTCCGGGTGGAGGAGCTTTTCCTTCCAGGAGTCCACTCCCCCGGCACTCCACTCGGCGGGGTGGTACCCGAGCATTTCGCTCCAGCGGTCGTTCAGGATCTGTTTTCCGGTCTGGATATTCCATTCCCAGATTCCCACATTGGTCCCCTCGAGCACGTTTGCCAACCGCTGGCGTTCCTTTTCCAGCGCTTCCTCGGCCAGACGGCGTGTTGTGATGTCCTGCATCGTGCCGGTGAGGCGGACTGTTTTCCCGTCCTGTTGTTCCGCTTCTCCAATCACCCGGACCCAGATGTGCCGGCCTTTTGCGGTGACCAGAGGCAGTTCGACATCCCAGGGGGCGCCGTGGGTGATGGCTTCCTGGATGGCCTGTTGGATGACCGGACGGGCTTCGGGGGCGTAAAAGGAAAGGGCTTCTCCCAGAGTGGGAGGCGCTTGGTGTGTGGTTTCGTGGATCCGATAGGTTTGTGCCGTCCAGCGGGGAATCATGGTGTCCACATCCATTTCCCATCCGCCGACGCCGGCCACGCGGCCGGTGCGTTCCAGAAGGGCTTCGCTCTCACGCAGGGCTTCTTCCACCCGGCGGGCTTCGCTGACATCCCGGGCAATGCCAAGGAAACCGACAATTTTTCCGTCGGGATCCCGCACGGCACTCACGGCCAGGGAGACCAGAAAACGCGATCCATCTTTCCGAACATACGTCCACTCCCGGGTTTCCGATCCGGAGGTGACAACCCGGGCCACAAACACATCAAACCCTTCCACCGTGCGGCCGAGTTCCCCGGACAACTGGCGGCCCCGGAGCAGGAGTTCTTCTTCCAGATGAAAAAGTTCCGGGGTGCTCCGGCCGAGCACTTCGGCGGGTTCGTATCCCAGCATGTTGCGGGCCCCTTCGTTGAAAACTGTGATGATTCCCCGGAGATCCGTGGCGATGATGGAGACTTGCGATGCGGCACCGAGGATGTGCGCGAGTTTTTCGTGTTCGCGTGCAAGGGCCTGTTCCGCTTCGACTTTGGCGCTGATGTTTTCTTTGACCGCGATGTATCGGCCGATCCGGTTCTCCGAATCCAGAACCGGGGAAATGGTGGCGGATTCCCAGAACAGGCCCCCGTCTTTTCTTCTGTTGAGAAAAGTTCCCTGCCATGTCTCGCCGGAACGGATTTTTTGCCAGAGGGTTTCGTAAAATTCCCGGGGCTGTTCGCCGGATTTCAGGATGCGGGGATTTTTGCCGAGAACCTCGTCGGCGGAGTAGCCGGTGTTCTTCTCAAAGGCCGGGTTGACGTATTCGATGTTTCCGTTGCCGTCGGTGATGATGATCGCGTTGGCGCTTTGTTCGACCGCCATGCGGAGGTGCTGGAGTTCCTGTTCGCGCAACCGCTCTTCCGTGATGTCACGTCCGATGCAAAGAAAGCCTTTCCGCTTTTCCTGCGCATTCCCCAAGGGAACGATTTCCAGTTCCACAAAATAAGGGATTCCGGTTTTGGAGACGGCAGAGAATTTTACTTTCGCGGTCCGTTCCCCATCCAATGCGGCCTGAATCGATGGGGGTGGCGGCGAGGAGGGACCTGAGGGCAGCGGGGAGGCGTGTCCGCGGACTTCCCCATAGGTGTATCCTGTCAACTTCGAGAAGCCTTCGTTCACCCAAAAAATCCGGCGATCCGCATCCAGCAGGATCACGGCATTCTCCGTGCCCCGGGCCAGGTGGGCCAACGCCCCGGGATCGGCGGGAAAATCGGGCGGACACATTTTTTCCATACAGAATCAGGCCGGTTGCATCAACAGGTGGGAGAAGCAAAGCGGGGAGTGTGCCGGTTTTTTTCGATAATCACAAATCGAAAAAAAGTGGTCCAAGGTGGGGGACTGTCCGGCAATCCGGAGGGCGCGGGCAGGGAAAGGGGGACGCTCAAGCCAGTTGTTCGGCACCGGAGAAGACGGCTTCGACATGCAGCACGGCGGCGGAGGCTCCCGGATATTTTTCCGGGGTGATGCGTTTCATTTCCTCGAAGACAGGCCCGCTGGTCTGGAGTTCGATGGTTCCCTTGATCTGAAAGGCTTTGAAATCTTTGGTGATGAAAAGCAGGGAGGCCTTCGAGCCGGCGAGGATGTTCCGTTTCGTTTTGTGAAAGGCGTTGTTTGCGACAAAAAACGTGGCGTCGTCGTGCCTGCCGACAATGCTGACGTAGATCACGTTCGGGGTTCCGTCCGGGTCGACCGTGGCGAGCACGGCGATCGGCTCGCGGTTTTCCCAGGCGGCAAGGACGGTTTCAGGCAATGGTTTCATCAAATCTTTTTGCTCGGGAGTCCTCTGCTTTTCCGGGCGCGGCCGGTTTCCCGACGGCTGAAAGAGCTCCCGCGTTTCAGCGGATGACCGGCACTCCGTCGCGGAGCATCTGTTCGACAAACCCGGTGTGGTATTTTCCTTTGCGGAAATCCGAATTGCGCATGATGGCCTGCTGGAACGGGATCGTTGTCTTGATGCCGGTGATCATGTATTCGCCCAGAGCCCGCGACATGCGGCGGATGCAGGCTTCGCGGCTGGAGGCTCCGGCGATGACCTTGGCGATCATGGAATCGTAGTGCGGAGGGATCGGGTAGCCCGCGTAGGCATGGGAATCGATCCGGATGCCCCGTCCGCCCGGAGCGTAGTAAAGCTCGATGTTTCCGGGGCAGGGCTGAAAGCCTTTTTCCGGATCTTCGGCGTTGATCCGGCATTCGATCGCGTGGTGGCGGGGCTGGGCATTGACAACGTAGTCGCTGAGATGCTCGCCTGCAGCCACCTGGATCTGCTGCTTCACGAGATCGCATCCGTAGACTTCCTCGGTGATCGGGTGTTCTACCTGGATGCGGGTGTTCATCTCCATGAAATAGAAGTTCCCGTCGTCATCCACGAGATACTCGATCGTTCCCGCGTTGGCGTAGCCGACATTTTCGCAGAGTTTGATCGAGGCTTCCCCCATCCGCTGGCGCAGATCGGGGGTCATGAGCGGCGAGGGGCATTCCTCGACAATTTTTTGATTCCGGCGCTGGAGCGAACAATCGCGCTCGCCGAGGTGGACCACCCGGCCGTGCTCGTCGCCAAAGACCTGGAACTCGATGTGGTGGGGGTTGACGATGAATTTCTCGATATAGACCGCCCCGTTACCGAAGGCCTTTTCCGCCTCCATGCGGGCGGCATGAAATCCCTGGACCAGGCTGCCTTCGTTGCTGGCGATGCGCATTCCGCGCCCTCCGCCGCCGGCCACGGCCTTGATCATCACGGGGTATCCGATCTTCCGGGCGATTTTGATCGCCTCGGCTTCCGAGTCGACCGTCCCGTCGCTGCCGGGCGAGACGGGCACGCCCGCGTTCCTGGCGCATTCCCGGGCGGAGTTTTTGTCGCCCATGAGGCGGATCGCCTGGGCCGATGGTCCGATGAACTTGATGTTGCAGCTGGCGCAGACTTCGGCGAAGTGCGCGTTTTCCGCCAAAAAGCCATAACCGGGGTGGATGGCATCGACGTCCGCGATCTCCGCGGCACTGATGATCCGGTCCATCTTCAGGTAGCTGTCCGAACTGGCGGCGGGCCCGATGCAGATGGCTTCATCCGCGAGTTGCACATGCAGGCTGTCAAGATCCGGTTCGGAGTAGACGGCCACCGACTGGACGCCGAGTTCCTTGCAGGCCCGGATGATGCGCAAGGCAATCTCGCCCCGGTTGGCGATCAAGATTTTTTTGAACATGTGACTATTTCAACCGGAACAGAGGCTGTCCGAACTGGACGGGTTTTCCATTTTCCGCGCAGACTTCGGCAATGGTTCCGGAGACCTCGGCCTTGATCTCGTTCATCACTTTCATGGCTTCGATGATGCAGACCACGGTTTCCGGGGTGATTTCCTGCCCGGGTGTCACAAAAGGAGGGGCGTCGGGGGAGGGGGAGGCGTAAAAAGTTCCGACCATCGGGGATTTGATTTCCACTCCTCCAGCAGTTGCGGGCGTCGGGGAGGAGGATTCCGGGGGCAGGGCCGCTGCTGCCTGGGGAGCAGGTGCCGTCGCCGGGGCGGATGTCACGAAATGAACCGGGCCGCCGGCCTCACCGGTCTTCATGGTGATTTTGAAACCTTCTTTCTCCATTTTGAAAACGGCGATGCCGTTTTTCTTCATGAGATCGACCAGTGTGCGAATTTCTTTGAGGTCCACGTGTGTATTGATTGACTGAACTCAAAATCCTGACACGCCGCCGCCGACAGGGTCAAGACATTGGATGCAAAGATTCCGTTGAACGGGGGGAGTCGGCGACCTGGGAGCGGGAGGTCAGGCCTGGGCGGAGCGGATTTTTTCCTTCTCGCGTTCGCGCTTTTCTTCGAGGCGGTGAAGCTCGGAGGCGAGCTGTCGACGGATCTCCTCTTTTTCCGCGGGGTCCGCCTTTTCCATCTGCCCTTCCAGGAAGAGGCGTTTCTCGGCAATCTTCGCATTGATTTCGCTGTCCACTTCCGCGATGGCCCTCTTCTGGTCTTCCGAGAGGGTGAGGGTGGGGGAGCTCTTTTCCAACCGGCTCATGGCAAGTTCGTAAGCGGATTTCATGCTTCCATTCTGCAAAAATCGGCGCCGGGCGACAGAAAAATTGCACCTTTTGCGGCGGCCGTGTTTACTGGACTTTCCATGTCATTTTTGCGGCTTCTTAGCACCGACTTCGACGGCACCCTGATTGCGCATCCTTCGGACGGACGGTGTGCCGCCTCGTTCGCGGAAGTGCTGCAATGTCACCGGACGGCGGGCGGGCTGTGGGCGTTGAACACCGGCCGCAGCCTGGAACATGCCATCGAGGGGCTTGAACTCTTCGCCGCGCCGTGCGAGCCGGATTTTCTTCTCACCAATGAGCGCGAGATTTTTCACCGGACGGGACCGGGAACCTGGGAGCCGGACCGGGAGTGGAACGATCTCTGCCGGGAGCGGCACCGGGAGCTGTTTTCACGGGCGGGGGAGATTTTTTCAAGCATCGGGGAACTGGCATCGCGTTCCGAGGATGTCACGATCATCGAGGAAGCCGGGGAGCCTGTCGGGTTGGTGACCACGAGCGAGCGGGTCATGCAGGACGTGGCGGAGTTCATCGCGAAGAAATCCGCCCGCCTGCCGGAGTTCAGCTATCAGCGCAACACGGTATACATGCGGTTTTGTCACCGGGCTTACCACAAGGGTTCCTCTCTTGGAGAGGTCTGTCGCGGGTTGTCCCTTTCCCGGGACAGGGTGCTTGCGGCGGGCGATCACTTCAACGATCTCTCCATGCTGGACGGAACATTTGCCGCGTTTCCCTGCTGCCCTTCCAATGCCATCGGGGAGGTCAAATCCACGGTTCTCTCCGCGGGCGGTTATGTGGCCACTCTTCCCGCGGCCGAGGGCATCGCCGAAGCCTGGAGATATTTCACCAATCCATCATGACACCCGCCCTGCTCAAAAAACTTCAGAACCGCCTCGGCAAGTCCGCCGTGCAAACCGACCCTTCCCCGGAGTTTTCCGGTGACAAGTGGTTTGCGCAGACGGTCCCCGATGTTGTGGTTTTCCCCTCTTCGACCGCGGAGGTTTCCTTTGTCCTGCGCGAGGCCTGCAAGGCCGGGGTGCCGGTTACTCCTCGCGGTGCCGGCTATGGGTATGTGGGGGGATGCACCCCGGTGGAGAAGGGGATCGTTCTTTCCCTGGATCGGATGAACAGGATTTTGGAGATCCATCGGGAAGATTTCGTGGCAGTCGTCCAACCGGGAGTTGTCACGGGGGATCTCCAGAAAGCCGCGAAGGAGAAGAACCTTTTGTATCCTCCCGACCCCGCGAGTCTCAAGGATTGCAGCATCGGGGGAAACATCGCCACGAATGCCGGGGGGCCGCGTTGCTTGAAATATGGCGTGACCCGCAACTACATCCTCGGTCTGGAGGTTGTCCTGGCCGACGGCTCGGTCATCCGGTGCGGCGGACGCACCCACAAAAACAAAACCGGTTTCGACCTGGTCGGACTCTTCACCGGATCGGAAGGTTTGCTGGGGATCGTGACCGAGGCGACCCTCCGGCTGGTTCCCCTGCCGCCGGCGCGCGCCACACTTTCGGCGGGTTTTTCCTCCATGGATGCAGCGGCTGCGGCCATTCAGGCTGTTTTTGCAGGCGGTTTCCTTCCCGCCGCCGTCGAAGTGGCCGATCGCTTCACCCTCGACGCCGCGCGGGCCTACAAACCGGAGGCGGATTTTCCGCCCGGAAGTGCCCAGGTGATCATCGAGGTGGATGGACAGCCGGCCAGTGTGCGCGGAGAAGCCCGCGCACTCGTGCGGATTCTTGAGAATGCAGGGGCGCTCGCGGTCAAAAAAGCCACCACCCCGGAAGCCTGTGCGAAACTCTGGGGACTCCGCCGCGTGTATTCCCAATCCCTCAAGGCCACGGGCCTGAAAAAACTCAACGAGGACATCGTGGTGCCCCGCGGACGTCTGGTGGACATGGTTCGGTTCGCGGAACGCCTGCAAAAGAAAACCGGATTTCCCATCGCCTGTTTCGGCCATGCCGGCGACGGCAACATCCACACCAACATCATGGTGGCGGATGCCGACAATCCCCGGATCCAAAAAAAATCCCGTGCCGCGCTGGACGAACTCTTCCGCCAGGTTCTGGAATGGCAGGGATCGATCACCGGCGAACACGGCATCGGTCTTGCCAAGAAACCCTGGTGGAACAAAGCCGTCTCCCCCTCCACCCGGGCTCTTCACCAAACCATTAAGTCGGCCCTTGATCCGGCGGGAATCCTCAACCCCGGGAAATTCGTTTCAAGCCGTCCGGGTTGAAAGGCCTGCATTTCCGCGATTGCTCCCGGGGATGGAGCCTGTAGTATGCAGTTCCTCCCCGTAGCTCGGGTGGCGAAATTGGCAGACGCGCCAGACTTAGGATCTGGTTCCGCAAGGAGTGTGGGTTCGAGTCCCTCCCCGAGCACTCCCGCTGGAATCCGCATAAACAAAGGCTATGGAGGGTTTATAGATTTTGGATCGTTCCCACAGGAAACGGATGGAATTTACAGGAAGTGGCCTGAATGTGTCCGCCATTTATCCGCCGGAAATCCCCTGGAATCCTACTTTTGAAGGATTGAATTTCAAACTTTCGGTCGCTTGCCGTGAGAATGCTGCTGCTGTCGCTGCTCATTTTCTAGGATTCGGATGATGGTTCGTAGGAGACGCAGGGAGCCGACAAGCAATTGACCTCGCCGGAAATGATGGCCCAAAGCAAGTCGGGAGAGATCATTTCCACGGGCAAGGAAACGAGCCAGCTTTCTTGCCGGGTCCGGATGTGCAACCCGCGTTTTGGGATGAGTTCGATCAGGTCGATTTCCTCCATAGGAAACGCACGATTTTCCACGGACAACCACCCCGTAGGTTTGACGAGGTGATGGGGGTCGATGCGGCTCGCGATTTGGAGCCATGTTGGATTTCTGGTTGGTTCGGGTTTTTTCTCGAGTTTCGGTGTTTCGATTGCCATGGTGTTTGAGTTGGTTGAGGCTGTCGTTGATTTCCGCCAGACGGCGGGATTCTGAGGAAATGGCTTTGTTGATTTCGGCCTTGCGCATTTTGCGACCGGCGCGGCTCATGGCGGCGATCTGCGGGCCGAGATGTTGGGAGGGTGGACGTTCAATGTCCTGGGCTTTGAGAGATTGCCGGTTGACGGTTTCGGAATGCCCGGCCTTCTTCAAGGCGCGGTTGCAGCGCGTCTCCCACATTTCCCGGATGCGCTCGACTTCCAGCGGGCCGGACTTGCGATCATCGAGGCAGCGGATTTTGTGAGAGGAAAAATTCCCTTTCTCGTCCACGGCGCGGGCGGTCATGAAAATATGCCCGTGGGTGTTCCGGCTGTCGCCTTTCACGTTGGGATGATGGAGATTCACGCAGACGGCGCACCCGTAGGTGTCACGAAGTTGCAGGCCGAAACCGCGCAAAAGCGCCCACTGTTCTTTCGTGCCCAGCTCATGGGGCAAGGCAACATCCATCGCCCGGCCCACACGGGCATCGTAGCGCTTCTCTGCCCCTTCTGCGGCGGCGGCAAGGTGTCCCGGCGTCATGGCGGGACCGATGATTTGGGATTCGATCACGTCGGCTTTGTGCTTTGACCAATCGTGTTTCTGGCCGGTGCGCTCGTCGGTCAACTTGCTGCGCGTGTCATAGGCGATTTGGGCAAAGGCACTGTGCCCCTTGCCCCGGCTGAT
>CAZPEN010000009.1:0-111725 GCA_964585615.1 uncultured Chthoniobacter sp.
AATTGCCATGCGAGGAGCCTACACCCCCTCCTTGTTTATGTCAATGACTTGTCTGACAGGATACTAATCTCCCCGAAAAAACACCCCTGGCCTCTCAAAAATCGTGCGGCATGAAGCGCGGGAATTTGCCTTGTAAATCCCGCGCACTCCGGACCATGCTCACTCCTTCATGAGGCGGAAAATTTTGTCACTGTTTGCGGGCCTGTGCATCGTCACCCCTGTCTTTGCTGGCTCCGGTTCTTTGACCCTCAAAGAAGCAGTGGACAGTGGCGGAAGCAGATCCTGGGCGGTTTCGTTGGAGACGGCCCAGATGTTCAACATCGACAACAACCCAAACCGGTATTTTTTTCTCACCCAGATGCTGTCGCTCGATTACGAGCCGTTCCGCGCCCTGGAGTGGGGGCCCGTCCGGATGCGCACCCAGGTGCGTTCCACGTTCTTTGCCTCGGCGATCTTCAACGGACCCGAGACCTACTACCTCGGCTGGGGACCGCAACTGCGCTTCCTCTTTCCGCTGGGAAATTCCCCGTGGTCCTTTTTCATGGGGGGCGGCGGCGGTCTGGGTTACGCGGATGCCCATCCCTCCGACAAGGATGACAAGGGGCTCGGGCAGGGATTCACGTTCATCCTTCTGGCTTCCGGGGGGATCCGGTATGACTTTTCCGACCGGTGGTCGGTCTGGTCCGGCGTGATGTGGCATCATCTTTCCAATGCCAACATGTCCGAGCCGAACAAGGCCAACATCGGCCCGGATGAACTCGGAGTCGTCACCGGCGCAGCATTTGCGTTTTGACTCCCTCCTTTTGGACGTGACAGCGCCCGTGCCGGGACACTGCCCGCGGACGAAGCTCCGGATTTTCCAACGCTCCACAAAAGAAAAATCCCGCTTGATTTTCCGGCGGTCTCCCCCGCATGATGCCTCATGGAACCCATAACGCCCGCACCCGCACCACACCTGCCGGGGGAACTGGACCGGTTGTTTTATCGCTCTGCCGACGATTTCTTCGTCTCGCACGCCGGATTTTCCCTGACCTACGACGATGTATCCCTTGCCACGTTGTATTCGGAGATTCTTCCGAAAGATGCCAACTACGAGACGGAACTGGCTCCCGGCCTCACTCTCCATCTGCCGGTCGTTTCGGCCGACATGGACACGGTGACCGAGTCGCGCATGGCGATTTCCCTGGCCCTGAACGGAGGTCTGGGGCTCATCCACTACAACATGCCCGCGCGGCAGCAACTCTCCGAGGTGTCACGGGTCAAAAACCATGTGCACGGCTTGATTCGCGAGCCGATCAAGGTGGCACCCGACCAGCAAATCGGGGACATCCTGTCGTTGATCGACGAGAAAAAATACTCCTTCAGCACTTTTCCCGTGGTCGATGGGGACGGGGTTCTGCTCGGGCTGCTGCCCGGGCACTGCGTGCGCCCGCGATTTGCCTCCCGGGCCGTGACGGAGGCGATGGTCCCGAGATCGTCGGTGCTGACGATCCGCGAGGACGAACTCGGGGACGATCCCATCGCGCGGGCGGACCGGTTTTTCACCGATAACATCGGCATTCACAAACTGCTCGTCGTGGACTCCGCCGACCGTTTGAAGGGGCTCTTCACACTCAGCGACATCGAACGCATCACGCAGGAACGTTTGCTCCAGACAAAACCGGCCCGCGATGGAAAATTCCGGCTCGTCTGCGGGGCCGCCGTGAGTGCTCCCCGCGATGCGACGGGAGGAGTTGACCTCGACGGGCTTCTCGGGCATGTGGGCGCACTGGTCGACCGGGGAGTCGACGCCGTGGCTGTCTCGACCGCCCACGGGCATACAAAGGGTGTCGGGGATTCCGTGCGGGCGATCCGCGGGGCCTTTCCACAGCTCCCCATCATTGCCGGCAACGTCACGAGTGCCTCGGGAGTGGAGTTTCTCGCCGGGTGCGGAGCAAACACCGTGAAGGTCGGGCAGGGGCCGGGATCGATCTGCACGACGCGCGTTGTCGCGGGGGTCGGCATCCCCCAGCTGACCGCGCTTTACGTCTGTTCGAAGGCCGCCGCCCATTGCGGAGTCTCGATCCTTGCCGACGGGGGCATCACAAAATCCGGGGACATCGTCAAGGCACTCACCCTGGCACACGCCGTCATCTGCGGCAGCCTGCTCGCCGGGTGCCCCGAGGCTCCCGGGCAGATCATGGAAATCAACGGCAAATTCTACAAACAATACCGCGGCATGGGAAGCCATGCGGCCATGAAGGCCGGGAGTGCGGCGCGTTACGGCCATGCGAAGGACTCCGCGCAGAAGTCCGCTGCCGAAGGAGTCGAGGCCCTCAAGGAAGTTTCGGCACCGGCTGATGCGGTTCTTGCCCAGTTGGCCGGCGGACTCCAGAGCGGCATGGGGTATCTGGGGGCCTCCACGCTGGGGGTGCTCCGGAAAAATGCCCGCTACACCCGGATCACCGCCGCAGGACTCAAGGAAAGCGCTCCCCACGACATCATCGAGGTCAAGACCGGGAACTGACCGTTTCCCGCCAACGGATCATGCGCCATCTCTGTTCACACGATTACGCGCTCCTCATCCGCCGCTGGAAAAAAGCGGCGGGCGCGGCCGGGCTGAAAATGCGCACCTTTTCCGAAAGCGGAGGGTATCCGATCCATTGCCTGGCCTCGGTGCCTTCGCGGGAGCCGATGCCTTCGATCTACCTTTCCGCAGGCATCCACGGAGATGAATCGGCATCCACGGAGAGTCTGCTGGACTGGGTGGAAAAAAACCCGCGCGTGCTTCGGAAATTCCGGGCGCTGATTTTCCCCTGCCTGAATCCCTGGGGGCTGGTGAACAACAACCGTCTCGACCCGCGCGGACGCGATCTCAACCGGTGTTTCAACAGGATCCGGGTGCCGCAGATCCGTGCGCAATTGAAGATCCTCCGCGGGCAGAACTTTGACCTCGCCCTCACGCTGCACGAGGACTACGACGCCCGGGGGCTCTACATTTACGAGATTGCCGGGCAGCGGCCCTTCTGGGCGGAAGATCTTCTCCGGGCGGCATCCCCGCAGGTGCCCCCCGATCCGCGCTCCCGCATCGAGGGACGCAAGGCTCGTGCCGGAGTGGTGCGCCGCAGGGTCTCGCCCGACCTGATGCCCGACTGGCCGGAAGCCTTCCTGCTTCACTTCGCCCACGCCACCCGGACCTTCACCATCGAAACCCCTTCGGAATTTGCCATCGATATCCGGGTGGCCGCCCACCGGGCGGTGTTGGACCGCGCCGTCGAACGGTGCCTGGAAGAGTTCCGCTGACACCGTCAAAAAATCGCTTTTTTCCGCTTCCCCCCGCTTGCCATCGGACGGAAATGCTATAACAACGACGTTTCATGAAACGCGTCCTTGTTTTTGCCATTCTGGTCGCCGCCGGGGTGGCCGGCTACCAGTATTTCACCACGGGAAAAGTGGACTTTGAGATCCCGGCCTTTTGGAAGAAATCCGAGCCGGCGCTCCCAACGAAGGACAAGCAGGGCAATCCCCTCGTCCCCTGCGCGAGATGTTCCGCCACCGGCCGGGTGGCCTGCACAGCCCCGCGCTGCAAATCCGGGAAAATCCCCTGTCCCGGAAAATGCCTGAAGGAATCCGACTTCAAGGAGCACTGGCCCGAGCCGGTGCCGGGACACGCTCCCGATGAGTTGTGGGCCGTTTTCCACTACTCCAAAGGGCGCAAGCAGGGGTTGTCGAAAAACCACATCGGCGAAGTCGCCGGAGTTCGCAACGGGGAATACTACAATGAGGGAGGCTGTCCGGTCTGCAAAGGCACAAGCCTTGTGGCCTGCAAGGTTTGTGGGGGGAGTGCCTTTGTAAACTGTCCGGTTTGCCATGGCGCAAAAGTCGTTTCCGACACCCGCAGGCCGGGTGCCGCCGCTCCCCGGCCGACCACCCCCGCCACCGCCCCCAAAACGGCGCAGTCCACCCCGGCGGCTTCCCCGGCTTCGGGTATCATCCGTTTGAGAAATGGAAAGACCCTCCGGGGAACCATTGTCATCCGCGACGATACCATCACCTGGATCCGCACGGATGACGGAAAGCGAATCGAGATAAAGTCGCGGGAAATTCTTTCCTATTGAGCCGCAAATCACAGGAAATCCCCTGCTCACGTCGTTGTTGAGCCTGTATTTTCTGGTTGCATTGCCCCTTCTGCTTGGTATCCTGCCGGACTTTTCCCATGCCAAAACCAATCGCCCGCAGCAAAACCCGCAAGTCCGTGGCCAAACGATTCAAGGTCACCGGAACCGGCAAAATCAAGCGTGCCAAGAGCAGCCGCCGCCACCTTCTTGCCAGCAAGAGCTCCAAGCGCAAGCGCAAGATGGCGAAATCCACTCTCGTGCATGAGTCCGACGTGGATCGCATCAAAGCGAACCTTCCGTTCAGTCACTGATTTTTTAATTTGATCCCACGGACTGCCCCGGAGTTTTTCCGGGGATGACGGAGCCGGCGAGTCCCGGGATCCCACGAAACGAACAGCCGCTCCAAGGAGACCCTGCGAAAGCAGGGTGAAAAACCATGCCAAGAGCAACCAATGCTCCCGCCAGCCGCGCCCGCCGGAAACGCGTCATCGACGCCTCCAAGGGGTACCGCGGACGTCGTTCCAAACTCTTCCGCTACGCCAAAGACGCGCAGATGAAGGGAAAATACTGGGCCTATCGGGACCGGAAAACCCGCAAGCGCAACTTCCGCGCCCTGTGGATCACCCGTCTGAGCGCCGCCGTGCGCACCCAGGGACTCACCTACAGCCGCTTCATCGAAGGGCTCAAAGCCGCCAACATCCTGATCGACCGGAAAGTTCTTTCCGACATCGCCATTCAAGACGAAGCGGTTTTCGCCCAGATTGCCGCCAAGGCCAAAGCCGCCCTTGAGACAAAAAAGGCCGCCTGAGCCCCGGACCATTCAATGACCGCGGCAATGGGGGCACCCGTCCCCTGCCGCGGATCATGGTCCGGCTTTCCGTGCCAGCAAATTGATGGAGCAACAAATCGAAGTCCTGCGCACCGAGGCGCTGGGAGTCATCGGGGCCGTTACCGACCAGGCCTCATTGGACGCCGCCCGGGTGCGTTTTCTTGGAAAAAGCGGAGCGGTCACCGCCCTCAGCGAAGGCATGCGCCATGTCGCGAAGGAAGACCGTCCGCGCTTTGGAAAGCTGCTCAACGACCTTCGCCAGGCGGTCACTTCCGCATTGGAGTCCCGCGAGATGGCTTTGCTGGAAGAAGCCGATGCCGCGGCAGTCTCTTCGTTGGACCTG
Source organism: uncultured Chthoniobacter sp. (assembly GCA_964585615.1). Taxonomy (GTDB): domain Bacteria; phylum Verrucomicrobiota; class Verrucomicrobiia; order Chthoniobacterales; family Terrimicrobiaceae; genus QYQL01. The sequence goes on from CAZPEN010000009.1 coordinate 5,270, forward strand.
ACGCTTCCCGGCACTTTTCCCGCCGTCGGCTCCCTCCACCCGTTAACGCAACTCATGGACCGGGCGGTCCGGTGCTTCCGCCGGATGGGTTTTTCCATCGCCGACGGACCCGACATCGAAACCGAATGGCATTGTTTCGACGCCCTGAACACCCCGCCCGACCACCCGGCCCGGAACGAGCAGGACACTTTTTATTTGCCCGACGGGCGGCTCCTGCGCTCGCACACCTCCACCGTCCAGATCCGGGTGATGGAAAATTGTCCGCCGCCCGTGCGGATCATTGCCCCCGGGGCGGCTTACCGCCGGGACGAAGTCGATGCCACCCACCTGGCCCAATTCACCCAGATGGAAGGCCTTTGCGTCGGTGAAAACATCAGCCTCGCCGATCTCAAAGGCACCTTGGAATTTTTCTTCCGCGAACTCTTCGGACCGGAAACCGATCTTCAGTTCCGGCCCCACTTCTTCCCCTTCACCGAACCCAGCTACGAGATCGACATCCGCACCGAGGCCCTCGGCAACCGCTGGATGGAACTCGCCGGGTGCGGCATGGTCGATCCCGCCGTCTTTGAAGCGATTTGCGAGCGCCGGGGCGACCGGGTCTATGATCCCGAGGTGGTCACCGGCTTCGCCTTCGGATTCGGCCTTGACCGCCTGGCCATGAACCTCGCCCGCATCCCCGACATCCGGATGCTCGTCGAGAACGACCTGCGTTTTCTCAAGCAGTTCTGATTTTCAGCGGTTTTCTCTTTGATTTTGGTCAAAATCTCGTTGACTCCCCTTTCCAAAATTGAAAGTGTTTTTTTGTTGATGAATAGGGGAATCAACAGGTGCCTGCTTAACAGGAAAAATCCGGAGGATGACATTATGAAAAACCGTTCGTTTCGTGGTTTCTTTACACTGCTCGCATTGACAGGATTGACGCTTGGTTCCGCCATCCCGGTCCGGGCTTCCGACTTGACGATGTTCTTCACCAATTCCGGAACAACTTACAGTGCCACCAATACATGGATTACGATCCAACGAGGGCAGAATCCCTCCACGGCCCCCACACCTGACAATGTTCCCGCCGTCACCTATGGCACAAACCAATTGGTCTGGAACACCTACACCAACACGCTGGGAACCAACACCGTTGTTGGAAATGTTTTTGCCGAACCTGTGCTTCTGCAGGATGTCATAAGCGCGGGCGGGTTGACTTGGACCAGCAACGCTCCTTCGGCGGTCGTTTGGGTTTCCTATGGTTCACCGCTCAATGTTTCCAATTATTCCATCAGTGCTCCCAGTCCCAGCAGTTCCGTGGATCCAAACTACAACATCCCCTACACTGCCATCGAATTGACATACTACGGAAACAATGCCAACGACCAGGGCGATATTACGGCTATCAACTATTTCACGGCACCCGTTCGGATCACGGCCTATTCCTCCAGCAATGCGACCGGCCCAACCGTTGGCAAAACGGTCGGCTTCAACCCTTCTGCGGCAAACACAGCCGCCATGCTGGCGGATTTCCAGCAAGTCACCGGAGGATCCAGCAGCACGGTTCTCACCAACGGCAGCGGCCAGATCACCCGCGTGCTGGGACCGACTCAGTTCGGTGCTGGACATCCCGAGGCGGCAGACTTCGGCGGTTATACGAATCTCACCGCTTACTTTGGAACATTGACAAACACGACCACGGTGTTCAGCAATTCCAGCGGCTTCAACACGGTGCCTGTTCCTTCTACAAACGTGGCCTACACGAATGCCAATGTCGTCTTCGTCCTTACCAATCAGGTCAGTTCGACAACGAATGGATATGCAATGAACGCCACAGGCAACATCCTCGTGCAAACCTTGGGATATGATGTTGGCGGCACACCTGTCAGTACGAATTCCTATACTTTTTCCAACGTCATCTTCCAAGTCACCCCCGGTGCCAACCAAACCGACTTGGCTGCCGCCTTCACCTACTACGGAGACTATTCTCCTGCAGATGGAAGCACCAATATCTCCTTGGGGGGAGCGGGATGGACGAGTTTTTCCAATTTCGTCACCACAAATGGCTTTGTGGATGGAGGAGGCAATCCTGCCGCCCAGATTGTTTATGCCCAGATCCCCGGGGAAATTTCCACCGGATATGATGCCGGGTTGCCGGGCAGCACAAACATCGTGGCCCAATATCCCGGGATTCCCCTCGGGGAACTTCCCAGCGGAGATTGGTGGAATCTGACGAATATTGTTCTTTTCTCGGACATCCAATCCACAAATGGTTACTACAACGAGTATGCGAATATTATTTACCAATATTCTTCAAATACCGTTTATGGAATGACCTACAGTGACCGCTTCAATTATGGGAGTCCCTATATCAGTGCAGCCCCGACAGTGGGAAGCTGGCTTGTTGAGCTGGGAGACCCCTTGGCGATTCCCGAACCAACCGTTGCCGCAGCGGCTATTGTTTCCTTTATTGGCTTTGCTGTTTTCAAGAGCCGTCAGCGCAGGAAACGGGCCTGAATCGCCCTGTTGCATCTACAGTTTTGAAAGAAACTCCGGGACTCCGTCATTGGATGTCTTTGTATTTCCTCTCAACGCTTCTGAAAACGCATGATTTTCGCGTCCCGCAGATCAAATCCGGGAGCATTTGATCGCTGGGATATTTTTGTCGGAGTTCTTGCCGCAGGCCTGAGCTTTTGTGTGTATTTTCTGACAACCGCACCCAGTGTGACATTGCTGGATTCCGGCGAGTTCATCACGGCCGGGCAGCAGTTCGGAGTGCCCCACCCGACCGGGTATCCTCTTTGGACCATGCTGGCATGGCTCTTTCACCTCCTGCCTCTTGGCAATGCAGCATGGGAAATCAACCTTTTGAGCGGAGTGTTGGGAGCTCTGGCCGTCGGCATTGCGGCCTCTCTCTGTCGGAGTTCGATATGCTGGCTTTTCCCCGGGGAATCTCACCGTCCGTTCGGATTGGCTTCCGTCTCCGCGCTTTCAAGCAGCCTGCTTTTTGCCTTCAGCCTGTCCATGTGGTCACAGGCAGTCATTACGGAAATCTACACGCTCCACGCTTTGTTGGTCGTCTGCATGTTGGTCGCCCTTTATGCTTGGATGAGACGTCCCCATCATCTGGGCCTCTTGTTGACCGTTTTTTTCTTTCTGTCTCTTGCATTCAGCAACCACCAACTGACCATTGCCCTGGCCCCCCTTCCATTCCTGGCCGTCTTCTTCGTCAGGCGGAGAATGTTTTGGGATCTTGTCGTTGCTGCTCTCCTCACCGCCGAGCTGTGTTATCTGGCACTTGCCGTCCTTTCCCATGATACGCTGGTTCTGAAGACTTCGATCCGGGTCTTTTATTGTCTGTTCATCTTTACCGTCCTCTATGTGAGGATGAAAAGAAACCGGGTGAGGTGGCGGCTTATTGCTCTTCTGCCGTTCGCCGTGGCTCTGGGGCTTCTGCCTTACGCCTATATGCCATTTGCCTCCTCGACCAATCCTCCGATGAATTGGGGATACGCCAGAGAAGCAAGCGGGTTTTTTTATTCCTTCAATCGCTCCCAATACAGCGGCAGCCTGACATCCCAGAGTCTGCGGGCCCTGGGCCCCTTGGTTGGCGTTTCCACAGCAAAAGCATCCCCTCCACCGGCCCCTGCGTTGCTCACCCCGGCAGCTGATACATCCCTGCTGCATCAAGCGGGAGAATGGCCTCTTTTTTTCTGCCTCAAACTCCTGAAAAGTTTCACCCCGCTGGCAGCCATTGCGTTTTCTGCGGCTCTGGCCGCCCTCTTCTTCGTGCCGGATACCCGAAGACGAATCTGGCTTGTCATTCTTTTTGCAGCCTTTGCTTTGGCCGCCTTCCTGCAGCCCCTGCTGGACAAGGCCACATGTGATTCCAATGGTTGGTGGCTCCAAATGCCGTATCACACTTATACCAACCTTCTGTTTGGATTGCTCTGCGGAACAGGATTTTTCTTCGTTTTCCACGTTCTTTTCCGCCGTTTCCCGGCGCTTTTTCCCATTCAGTATGCCCTGCTCCTGCTGCCTCTGGCACCGTTGCTTGTCAACTATGATCAAGCCGGTCAACGGAACCGGTGGTTCGGGTGGCAATACGGTTACGACATGCTCAAAGATCTTCCAAAAGGCAGCATCGTCATCGGAGGAACGGATGCCGGCCGGTTTGTTTCCACCTACATGATCTTCGGGGAAAGTCCCCAACCGTCCACCAGGAAAAGGGACCCGGACTTCGATCGGCGGGATCTCTACATCATGACACAGAATGCCCTGGGGGAACCGTTCTACATGAGCTATTTGCAAGACCAATATGGCTCGCGGAGACCACCTCCCAAAAACCGTTTTGAACACTGGCTGGGACGGGAAACCATTTACCCAAAAGAACCCCTTTTCTTTCCCTCGGCAGCAGATATGCAGCGTGCTTTTTCTGCCGCCTCTGTGCCTGACCCCGCAACGGGAAAACGCTTGGAAGCCGTTGATTCCATTCGTCCCTTCAGTTCTGTGCTGCACTGGATTTGGAACCAAAATCGTGGGGAACATGCATTTTTTATCGAGGAAAGTTTCCCGATAGAATGGACGTACGACTATGCCATCCCGCACGGATTGGTTTATCAGTTGAACAAAACCAAACTGGACAGGCTCCCCGACGATGCTGTGGCCCGGGATTTCGCCTTCTGGGCCGACTATAAGAAGCGTCTTCTGGAAAATCCCGCCTTTCGTTCCGATTTTGACGCTCAAAGATCATTTTCCAAGTTGCGATTCACCGGCGGGAATATTTACCGGCACTGGAAGATGTCTCCCGAGGCGGAAAAGGCCTACCGTGAGGCCCTGGAACTTTGGCCCGGTGCAAGCGACGCACTTTATGCGCTGATGCAACTGCAATGGGAAAGAGGGGAATTTGACGAGAGCCTGAAACTCATCGAACAAGCCCTCCGGGAAGATCCGAGAAATTCCTCTCTGCAGCAGCTTGAAAAACATGCCAGGCTGCGCAAGGAAGTTCAGGGAGAAATTCGCCGCCTTGAAAGTGCTCTCGTGGAAAATCCCGCGGACCGCGGGGCGCACGAACAGTTGATCCTTCTCTATACACAGGCTTCCCAACCCGACAAGGCCGGGGAGCATCTGTCCAAGGGCTTGGAAACGTTGGGCAAAGATCCCGACTTCCTGCGTTTTGTCATCAATCATTATCAAATGCATCAACAGGCTGAAAAATCCCTAGAACCTGCACGGAAACTGGTCGGGATCGAACCGGATTTCGGCCCCAATTACTATCTCCTGGCCCGCGCCTGCTACTCCCAATCCGATCTGCCCGGGTTTTACAAAGCGGTGGAAAAAGCCATTTCCCTGGGCGGCCTGCAAACCCGCGCCATGATTCTGCAAGATTCCAGTTTTACCCCCCTGCATCAGGAAGCCGCCTTCCAAAAACTGATGGAACTGCCCATGTGGAAATCCCAGCCTGCTTCCCCGAATCCCTCTCCGTCTCTTTAAAAACAGATCAAAGGCCCATGTCAAAAATTCCTCCCCGCCATTTGGATGGCAATTCCTCAAAAGCAGATAAAAAAAAGCCTCTTTCGCCGGCTCTCCAGTTGAATTCTGATGTTTCCCCTTCGCAAAAAACCGCCGCTCAGCCAGCCAAAAACTCCTTTCTTCCCGCGACTCCTGTCAAAGCTCCCGAACGCGAAGACTCTTTTTCCAAGGAATCCCCAGCGTCCGAAACATCAACAACCAGCCAGCCTCCGAAAAAGTCCTGTCTCAGATCCAGGGATCTCGTTATCCGGTTTTTTCACTTCTGCTCCCGTCCCATCCCGCTTCACCGGGCGCTCGCAATGGCGGTTCTGATCGGCGTCCTTTCTGCTTTCTTTGCCTGGAAATCCGGCATTGAAGAAGGGAAATCACGTCTTCTCCAAGAACAGACAAAGGAAACGTCGCAAGCCTCGCCGGAATTCTGGGCCTCCATGGACCGGGCTCTTCAAGATATGAATTCGGGAAAGACTGCTTCGGCCGCCGATACCTTTCTGGAACTCTCCCTGCAAAATCCGGGTGTTTCTTCGCTGAGTTATCTTGCTGCGTTGTCCGCCTTCCGAAGCGGTCGACTGGAAGTTGCCAGGGAAAAAGCCGATGAGAGCATTGCCAAAAGGGAACGCGTCTCGGACAGTCTGGCCCTTCTGTCCCTGATCGAGGCTCAACAGGCCAATAATCAGCAGATAAAAAAATTCGGGGCTCCTCAATTGCGCGCGGAATTCCTGCTCCGACAAGCCGCCCGGGCCGATGCATTCAACCCGCTTCCTCTCATCGAACTCTCCGCAAATCTGCGGCAGCAGAACCGGATTGACGAAGCTTTGGATCTTTTGAATTCCGCCGCCCTGCGTGTTCAACCGGTGGATACCCTCCAATTCATCAAGGTAACCGCCGCTCTCGCCTCCCTCCAAAATACCCGGGATGACAATCTTCCGGACATTTCCACCCCGGAAAAAGATCTCACCGCCGGATTTTCGGCTGCTTATGTTTCGCTCCGGAAGGGCGATCCTGAAAAAGCCGCACAGATCCTTCACCTCATACGCCAGGAAACAGAACCAAGGCTTTTCCGATACCTCATCAACGATCAGGCCCTTCGAAAGTATTCCGGAGACTCCAAATTGCAGGAATTTTTCCATTAAGCTGTCCGGAGGAAGTGTCCAGGAAAACCCAAGGCCATTCTTTACCGCCCGGGGAATTCCTCATACAACGGACGCTTGCCCGTGTGGCTCCGACATGTCCTGATTTCTGAATTCCCATGAAAATTTCTCTCAACTGGCTCCGCGATTTTGTGGATTGCACGCTGTCTTCGTCCGAACTGGAGGCCTTGTTCCGGCGTGCGGGGCTGGAAGTCGCCGCGGTGGAAACCCGCGGAGCGGATTTTGACAAAGTGGTCGTCGCCCAAATTTTGGAGTCCGGCCAGCATCCGAATGCCGACCGCCTGAGTGTTTGCAAGGTGGACGACGGCTCGGGGACACCGCGCCAGATTGTCTGCGGGGCAAAGAACTACAAAGTCGGTGACAAAGTGCCCCTGGCCCTGCCGGGCGCGGTGCTGCCGGGGGATTTCAAGATCAAGACCGGCAAGCTGCGCGGGGTGGAAAGCGAGGGGATGATGTGCAGTGCAAAGGAATTGTCGTTGGCCGCGGATGCCGAGGGATTGTTGATTCTGCCCGCCGATGCGACACCGGGTGCTCCGATTGGAGATCTTTTTCCGCCGGATGTGCTTTTTGAACTGGAAATCACCCCGAACCGTCCGGACTGGCTCAGCCATCTGGGCATTGCCCGCGAGATTTCCGTTTTCACCGGCCTTCCGTTGACCACCCCGGGAATTCCCGCCCCGGCTTTTGCTCCCGCGAAGGAATCCATCCGGCTGGAAGCTGCGGAGTGTCCCTACTACACCCTGCGGAGGATTCGCGGGGTCAAAATCGGCCCCAGTCCGCAATGGCTCGCGGATCGGCTGACGGCGGTGGGTTTGCGTCCGGTGAACAACGTGGTGGATGTCACGAACTACGTTCTGTTCGAACTTGGCCAACCGCTGCACGCGTTTGATGCCGCGAAGATCGAGGGAGCCATCCATGTGAGGCGGGCAACTCCTGGAGAAAACTTCCGGGCGCTGGATGGCCGGGATTTCCACTTGGGCGAAGACTTCCTCGTCATCGCCGATGACAGACGCCCGGTGGCGCTGGCCGGTGTGATGGGCGGCGAAGACTCCGGAGTCTCCTCCGCAACGACCGACATTCTTCTGGAAAGCGCGGTATTCGACCCCGCGTTTGTCCGCAGGGCCTCGCGTTCCCTGGGCCTGCTAAGCGACTCCAGCTATCGTTTCGAACGCGGGGTGGATCCCGAAATGGTGGCCTCCGCCTCCGCCCGGGCGGCTGAATTGATTGTCCAGGTGGCCGGGGGTGTGGCCGGAGACGTCGTGCTGGAAGCCGGCGGTCATTGGGCACGCACCGAGATCGCCCTCCGCCATTCCCGCGTCCGCACCCTCCTGGGCACGGAAATCTCCGACGCGGAAATCGAAAAGTGTCTGCTCAAGGTGGGGCTGGAGAAGACCTCCGGGGGAGGGGATTCTTCCTGGTCGGTTCCGGGATTCCGTCGCGAACTGACACGCGAGGCCGACCTGATCGAGGAGATCGCGCGGGTCATCGGGATTGAACGAATCCCGTCGCAGACGTCCGGCGTTTTTGCTCCCTCTTCGGCGGCGGATGCTGCTTACGACTTTCTCATGTCCCGACGCCAGGCACTGACCGGACTCGGTTTTTCCGAGGCCCGGACGAGCACCCTTGTCTCGATCGCCGATGCCGCGTGGTTCGGTCCGGCCGTGGAACTCAAAAATCCGTTTGGAGACGATCAGTCCCGCCTGCGCACGAGCCTGCTCCCGGGGTTGCTGGCCGCCCTCCGGAGAAATCTCGACCTCGGCGCGGGCTCCGTCGCCCTGTTTGAGTGCGGACGCGTTTTTTCGACATCCGGTGAAGCTTCCCGCATCTCCCTCGTTGCCAGCGGCAGCCGTGCAGCGGTGGACTGGCGGGGAACGACCGCCCGGAAGTGGGATGTTTTCGACCTCAAGGGCGCGGTCGCAAAACTGGCGGATTTGAACGAAGACGATTTTGCCGTGCTTCCGAATCCGCCCCTGCCTTTCGGCGCGGCCATGGAGGTTTTCAAAAACGGCACCCGCATCGGACTCCTCGGGATTCTTCATCCCGCCGAAGCCCGCAAGCTTGATGCCGGAGCCTCTGTCGTGGCGGCGGAGTTCGATGCCGTCGCCTGGCAGGGAGCTGTCAATCCGGTCACCGCGACAAAGCCGCTTCCGAAGTTTCCCGCCTCCACACGCGACATCGCTCTCACGGCCCCGTTGCAACTGCCTTTCGGCGACGTTCGGGAGGCCGTGCTTGCCCGGAAGGAGCCGCTTCTTGAGTCGGTTGCCCTCTTTGATTTGTTCACGGATCCCACCGGAAAGAACCTTCCTCCCGACCGCAAATCCCTCGCGATTTCCTTGACATTCCGGGCTGCCGGGAGGACTCTCACAACAGAGGAAGTCAATGCCACCACGGATCGCCTGAAAGCCGGATTGAAGGAGTGCCTGGGGGTGGACTTCCGGGAATAGTTCTTTCCAAATTTTCTTGGTTTTCGCGGTGGAAGGACTCGGAAAATGTCCTTTCGCCGCATCAGATTTGCCCTTCTGTGTTCGCGATTAAACGGAGCAAACTCCCGAACCGATAATTAAATCAAACCCGGAGGCTTGGCCCCCGGCGCAATGACAGGCCTTCACTGGAAGTCAGAGCGCAGGGCAGGCGGTCATCCACCCTAGTCATAGGGAACGGGAAATGTTTCGGAACGGCACGAGCGGGGCAAAATTTTCCAGGGGACGGTTCCTTTTCACAGGGAACCGTCCCCTTTTTTTGTGCTTCAGGTTCTCAGCCGGGCCTGCCAGATCCAGCTCCAGGGAAGGGCTCCATGGGAAAGCATCCAGTCGTTGAACTGCCGGAGCGACCATCCTCCGCCGTGGACAAGATGCCGGTGGAGTTTTTCCACTTCGAGACGGCCGAGCAGATAGCTCATCGGCACGGTCGGACTGGAAGTGTACCAACTGACATCCGCGGAAGCCCGGGCGGCGGTGAATCCCACGCCTTTTTCCAAACGGCGTGCCGCCGCTTCCGCCGTCAACGTGCCTTCCTGGAGCCCACAGTCGATCACGATCCGGTGAGCCCTCCAAAGAGCATCGTGCAGCTGAATGAGCTTCGCGCGGGGAAAATCCACCAACCCGTGGTCCACAGCCATCTGCTCGCACCACATCGTCCAGCCCTCGTAAAAGATCGAGTGCTCGAACAACCTCCGGAGGCGGCTCGGGTGACGGTATTGCACGACAAACTGCAGGTGATGTCCCGGGTAGGCCTCATGGACGGAGGTGAGTTCCAGGCCGAAATGCTGCCGGATCTCGGCGAGTTTTTTTTGCGGATCGTTTTCCACGAGACTCAGGTCGTTGACCCAGAAGATCCCGGTTTGCGAACGCGCGAAGGGTTGGGGGGCATTGTAGGCGGCGGTGGGAAATTGGTGACGGAGGAACGGCGGGACTGGCAGCACCTTCAGCGATTCTCCGTCCGGCAGGGAAACGAGATCCGCCCCCGCGAGCTGTTGTTTGATCCGCCGGGTGGTCTTCCGGTAGTGTTCCAGCAACGAGCCGGAGGGAGTCCACCCGGCGGCCGCTTCGTCGACCAACTCCCGGGCCGTCCGCTTTCCGATTTCCGCCGCAGCCTTTTGGAGCAGGTAGTCCTGACGGGCCACAAGCCGCTCCCCGGCAGCCTTCGCCTCCCGCAGCGAGAGATCGAACCCCAGGCGCTCCCGGATGAGAAATTCAAACCGCTCGCGCCCCACCGCAAACGCCCCGGCCGACCCCTGTTTTTTTCGCTCGATGCTTTTTGCAAAGTCCCGGAACGCGGTGGCAGCCGAACGCAGCAACGACTCGGTGCGCTCCGGATGAGGGGAAACCTTCGCCAGTTCGGGACCAAGCCCTTCGAGAAACTCCACGCTCCCGGCGCAGGAACGGACGGCCAACGCGGTCCAAAGGGGCACCGGCAACTGCACGCACTCCGCCCCGGCCGCCAGAAAATCCGGAATCCCCGCCAGTCGCGCCTCAATCTGGGGAAAGGCCCGGGAGAGATTTCCCGATCCCCTCACCACAAGGTCGAAAATCGAATCCACCGCCGCATTCGAGTGTTGCTGGGGATTTCGCCGCCAGCGTTTCAAATCGCGGGAAAAGAAAAGCTCGGTGCGCAGGAGCGCCAGGAATCCCCTGCGGTCAAGCCAGTCATCTCCGGAAAACGCCCCCTCCGGCAAATCCTCGACTCTGCGCAAAACCGACTCCGCAAATCGTTCGTATTCCCGGTGAACCCCGGGGGTGTTTTTTCCCAGACGCGAAGCGAATTTGTGAAAGCCCAGACGGCTTCCCTGCTCCGGAAACATCTCGCAGGTTCTCTCCAGCCACTCCTCCCCGATCCCCTGCATGGTTCGCGCCGCCGAAAGATCCACCGCCGAAAGAAACTTCATGCGTGCCCGTCTATCCGGAAACCCGCCGGGAGTGAAGCCTGATGTCACTTGTCCCCCAGGCTTTTTCCGACAAGGTCAGCAAAGCCACCTCCGCCGGACAATTCCCCCCGAAAAAACGGCGATAGGAAAATTCGTTTTCGGGATAACCTGACACGCATGTCCCGTTCTATTAAAAATCCGCGCAAGAAACATTCGTATTGACGAATATTCGCTAATGCGAATATATTCCTCTCATGTCACTTGTCCGGATTTATGAATGCCTGTGCGATGAGACGCGGTTGCGGATCATTCAGCTCCTGACGCAGGGCCCGCTTTGCGTGTGCCATTTGCAGGCGGTGTTGAAGGCACCCCAGGCGCGCGTCTCCCAGCACCTTTCCTATCTCCGGGAGCGCGGAATGGTGGAATGTCGGCGCGAGGGAACATGGATGATTTACTCCCTGCCGGAAAAACCCTCCCCCGAACTCTCCCGGCATCTGGCCTGCCTGCAGGATTGCTCGGTGTCCGACAAGCGATTCCGGGCAGATTTGGAAAAACTCCGCACGGTCCGGGGCGTTTGCGGGAAAACAACTGTATGAAAGCAACTCCCTATCGCCTCCTGTTCCTCTGCACGGGAAATTCCGCCCGGAGCATTCTGGCGGAAGTTCTTTGCCGCGCGATTGGGAAAGGAAAATTCGAGGCCGTCAGCGCGGGCTCGCATCCCAAGCCCGCACCGCATCCCCTGGCATTGAAGACCCTCAAGGAGCGGTTCCATTTGGATACCGGAGACGCCCGGAGCAAATCGTGGGAGGAATTCCACGGGGAGAATTTTGATTTTGTCATCACCCTTTGTGACAGTGCGAAGGAAGCCTGTCCGGTCTGGCCGGGGCAGCCGGTCGTGGCCCACTGGGGATCTCCGGATCCCGCCGAGGTCTCCGGACCGGAGCAGGAGAAAATTTTCTGGTTGGTCGCGCAGCAGATCAAACGGCGGCTGGAGCTTTTCTGTTCGCTGCCGTTCGAAAAACTCGACGCGCTGAAGTTGACCGCCTCCGTCCGGGAAATCGGCCAAAAGGAAACCACTCTATGAAAAAAATCACTGTCTTTGACCCTCCGATGTGCTGCTCCACGGGCTGCTGCGGAACCGATGTGGATCCCGAACTCGCGGCGGTCGCGGGATTTCTGGACCGCCTTCGCGAGAAGGAATTTGATGTCCACCGCCACAATCTCGGGCAGGAGCCGCTGCCATTCGTCGAGAACCCGCTGGTGAAAGAGCTTCTGGAAAAGGAAGGCACGGACGCCTTGCCTGTCGTGCTGGTGGACGGGAAAATCTTCTGTCAGGGCCGCTATCCCTCCCTGCCCGAACAGGCGGCGTTGCTGGGGGAATGAAGTTCCCCGCCTTCCAGCCGGGCGCCGCGGAATGCCCACGCTATTTGTTCTTCACAGGAAAAGGAGGCGTGGGAAAGACCTCTCTTTCCTGCGCGACCGCCCTGCGACTGGCGGATTCCGGGCGGCGCGTGCTGTTGGTCAGCACCGATCCGGCGTCAAACCTGTCGGAAGTTCTGGAAACCACCCTTGGTGGCGAACCCGCTCCCGTCGCGCCGGGGCTTTGGGCGATGAACATCAACCCCGTGCTGGCCGCAGCCGCCTACCGGGAGCGCGTGATCGGGCCCGTGCGCGGCATCCTTCCCGAAGCCGTGGTGCGGAGCATGGAGGAAAATCTCTCCGGTTCCTGCACCGTGGAAATCGCGGCATTCGATGAATTTTCCGGACTCATCGGCGGTGGCGGCACAGGCGGGGGGTATGATCATGTCATTTTTGACACGGCTCCCACCGGACACACCCTGCGGCTGATGGGCCTGGCAAAAGCCTGGGATCATTTTCTGGAAAACAATACATCCGGTGCCTCCTGCCTGGGCCCTCTGGCCGGGCTTTCCAAACAGAAAGAAATCTACGAAAAAACCGTCCGCGCCCTGGCCGATCCCTCGCAGTCCGCCATCGTGCTCGTCTCGCGGGCGCAGGTCTCCGCATTGAATGAAGCGGAACGCACTTCCCGGGAGCTTCGGGATCTGGGAATCACCCGGCAGCAACTTGTGATCAACGGGGTTTTCCGGACGCAGACCGCCGATCCGGTCGCCCGAGCCCTCCAGTGCCGTGAAGAGGAGTCCCTGAGAGCGAATTTTCTCTCCAGCCTGCCGGTCAGTGAAGTCCCCCTCCAACCATCAAACATCCTTGGGCTTGAGGGACTCCGCCGGGTTTTGTCCGGCCAGGTCCTTCCCCAGGTCGCCTCTCAGCAGAAGACACCCGTCGATTTCTCCGGCCTGGAGCCAATCGAGGAATTGCTGGACGCGCTGTGCCGGACCGGGCGCGGAGTGATTCTCACGATGGGAAAAGGAGGAGTGGGAAAAACCACCGTGGCGGCGGCGCTCGCCGTGGAACTGGCCTCGCGCGGATTTCCCGTGAGGCTCTCCACCACCGACCCCGCAGCCCATGTCTCCGCGGCTTTGCAAGGGGAAATCCCGGGACTCACTGTTGGGCGGATCGATCCTGCCGCTGAAACGGAAGCTTACCGCCGGGAGGTGCTGACCACCGCCGGAACGTCTCTGGATGCCGCCTCCCGCGCCTTGCTGGAAGAGGATTTGCGCTCGCCCTGCACGGAGGAAATCGCTGTCTTCCGCGCTTTTGCCCGCGAGGTGGCACAGGGTGAGAACGGCTTTGTGGTGCTCGATACAGCGCCGACCGGCCACACGCTCCTGCTTCTCGATGCGAGCGAATCCTTCCACCGCGAGCACACCCGCCAGACGCGGGGAGACCGACGGGACGAAATCGCCCTCCTCCTGCCGCGCCTGCGCGATCCGGAGTTTGTCCGGGTGTTGATCGTGACGATTCCCGAGGCCACCCCGGTCCACGAGGCCGCCGATTTGCAGAACGATCTCCGCCGCGCGGGCATCGAACCGTTTGCCTGGATCATCAACCAAAGCCTCCGGGATTCCGGCAGCACCGATCCCGTGCTCCAAAGCCGGGCAATTTCCGAGTGCCGCTACATCGCGGAAACCGTCTCGGATTTTTCCCGGAGAACCTGCCTCCTGAACTGGCAGCCAACCGAACCCTGTGGCCCGTCCGCTCTGCGGGCCCTGCTCCACACCACCGCCCATGTCTGAATCCATCGCCAAACGCATGTCCTTCCTCGACCGTTACCTCACGGTCTGGATCTTCGCCGCCATGGGGGCGGGGATCCTGCTGGGAAATTTCGTCCTCCGCGACCCGGCGGGATTTTTTGCTCCCATGACCGTGGGAACGACCAATCTTCCGATTGCCATCGGGTTGATCCTGATGATGTATCCGCCGCTGGCAAAAGTCCGCTATGGCGAGATGCCAAAGGTCTTTGCAAACACGCGGATCCTGCTCCTCTCGCTCGTGCAGAACTGGCTGGTGGGTCCGGTGTTGATGTTTGTGCTGGCCCTCGTGTTCCTGCACGACCGGCCCGAATACATGACCGGCCTGATCCTCGTCGGCATCGCGCGATGCATTGCCATGGTGCTGGTGTGGAACGAACTGGCGAAGGGCAACTCCGAGTATGCCGCCGGGCTGGTTGCGCTCAACAGTGTCGCACAGATTGTCTTTTACAGCTTCTACGCCTGGGTGTTCATCACGGTGCTTCCCCCGGTCTTCGGATTGCAGGGAACTGTCGTGCCGGTTGGCATTGGCGAAATTTTTCAAAGCGTGATGACGTATCTAGGAATTCCCTTTGCGGCGGGCGTCCTGAGCCGGGTGTTCCTGGTCCGGTGGAAAGGAATCGCATGGTATGAAAAATCTTTTCTGCCGCGCATCTCGCCCCTCACCCTGATCGCGCTGCTCTTCACGATCGTCGTGATGTTTGCCTTTCAGGGAGAAAAGATCGTCCGGTTGCCGTTCGATGTCCTGCGCATCGCGGTGCCTCTCGCCATCTATTTCGTGCTCATGTTTTTTGTCAGCTTCTTCATGGGGAAAAAACTGGGGGCCGACTACAGCCGCTCGACAACCCTGGCATTCACGGCGGCCGGGAACAATTTCGAACTCGCCATCGCCGTGGCCATCGCCGTCTTCGGTATCGGTTCCGGCGCGGCGTTTGCAGCGGTGGTGGGGCCGCTGATCGAAGTGCCGGTGCTCATCGGGCTCGTTCATGTCGCCCTGGCTTTCCAGAAGAAATATTTCCCGGCATCCCCGTCTGCTCCCCCCCTGCCGGAGACCCCCGGAGTCTGCCGTCCGCCCGTTGATTTATGAAACCCACCATCCTCATTCTTTGCACTGGAAATTCCTGCCGCAGCCACATCGCGGAGGGCATTCTTCGCGCCACGGCTGGCGACCTGCTTGATGTCCGGAGCGCCGGATCAAATCCCGCCGGTTATGTGCATCCGAAGGCGATCGAGGTGATGAAGGAAATCGGCATCGACATTTCCGCCCACACCTCGAAACACATGAATGATTTTCTCGATGGCCGGGTGGACATCGTCGTCACGGTCTGCGGCAACGCGGATCAGGCCTGCCCGATGTTTCCCGGGCAGGTGAAGCGATACCACTGGGGATTCGACGACCCGGCCCATGCCGTGGGAACGGAAGAAGAAATTCTCGCGGAATTCCGCCGCGTGCGCGACCAGATCGCGCTGGTTTTCCGTGCCTATGCCGCGGGGTTGCGCGATGCGGCCATTCTCCGAAAAGCCGCTACTTCTTGAGAAGATCGCGGATTTCTTCGAGCAGGACTTCGGAGCGTGGCGGGGTTGCGGGAGCGGGCGGGGGCTCCGCGCGTTTGATCTTGTTGACGACCTTGACGAGGGCGAACACGCAGGCGGCGACGATGAGGAATTCGATGACCGTGTTCACAAAAATCCCATAGGTGATCACAGGAGCTGCGTGAGCTTTGGCATCTGCAAGTGTTGCAAATTTGCGACCGTCAAGGCAGACGAAGTAATCACTGAAGTTGATCCCTTTCATGAGCACTCCGATGGGGGGCATGATGATATCTGTCACCAGGCTGGAAACGATCTTCCCGAAGGCGGCTCCGACAATGACACCGACAGCGAGATCCACAACGTTGCCGCGGGAGATGAATTCGCGGAATTCCTGGGCGATTTTCATGACTGTCCCCCGCTTGGCAGAACCGCGACACACTCGATTTCCACATCGAACCCGAGCAACTGGGCCCCAATCGTGGCGCGGGCCGGCAGAGAGTCGCCGAAATACCCCGCGTAAACTTCGTTCATTTCCTTGAATGTTTCCGGGGTGAGATTCGAGAGGTAAACCCGGCAGCTCACGACATCCGCCAACGTGGCTTCCGAGGCTCCCAAAACTTTCTTGATGTTTTCCAAAACGAGCCTGGTCTGTTCCGCGATGGAACCGCGCTCGATTTTCCCCGTGAGCGGGTCGAAGGGGGTCATCCCAGAAACAAAAACAAACCGTCCCTCGGCCATCACGCCGAGCGAGTAGGGCCCGATGGCCTGCGGTCCGTAGGGAACACTGCGAAGTAGGGTTTTCATTTGTCCGTATCCAATGTCAGGGAACGCCGCGACTCAAGCAGAAGATGGCCGACATTTTTCCGCCCTCTTCTGCACGGATTGTGTCGGGCACGAGTTGCTTTGACACGTTTTTTCAGAAAAGGCCATGCCTGTTGACATTTCGAAGCTGTTTCCCGCTGAACTTTGCCCTCTCCCTCATTCCAGGTGTCGCTGCCTTGCAAGGTTTGCGTTGCGCTGAATGCACTCTGTGATATTTTGCATAACGATTTTATGCGTTTTGTCCTTTCCCCCTTGCTGCTTTTCCCGTTTTTGCTCAGCTCCGTCCTGGGAGCAGTGCAGCAGCCCAATTTGGTCCTGATCATTGCCGACGATCTTGGTACGCAGCTTGGTTGTTACGGAGATCCCACGGCCAGGACCCCCCATCTGGATCGCCTGGCGAAAGAAGGGGTCCGGTTCACGAACGCGCATGTGACCGCGGCCTCGTGCAGTCCCTCGCGGGGGAGCATGTTCACCGGACTTTACCCGCATCAACACGGGATGTTCGGGCTTTCGCAGGCGGGCTGGGCAAAGATGCATGACGATGTGCCCAAGCTGCCGAATGCCTTGAAAGATCTCGGTTATCGCACGGGGATCATTGGCAAGACCCATTTCGAGCCGTTCGATCTTTTCCAGTTCGATGTTGTGGAAACCAACGGGAAGAAGGTGGTGATGCAGCGGGATGTCCGCTGGATGAACGCCCAGGCCGGGAAATTTCTCGATGCCCAGCCCGCAGACAAGCCGTTTTTTCTCGTGATGAGCTACGTGGATCCGCACCGTGGCGGGGGGGATGGACGCTACGATACCGACAAAAACGAGAAGTTCCCGCGCCTGCGCCTGGGGCTCCCGGAAAATCCCCCAACCCCGGAAGAAACCACGCCGATTCCGTTCCTCGGCGTCGACAGCCCGGATGTCCGCCTGGAAGATTCGGACTTTTATTCTGCCGTGAACCGCCTGGACACGGGCGTGGGAGAGTTCCTTGATCTGTTGGAAAAACGCGGCGTCGGAGGCGAAAAAACCTTCGTCATTTTCATCGGAGACCACGGCCCGGACGTGACACGCGGCAAGATGGCCTCCTATGCCACCGCGACCCATGTTCCCCTGTTGGCAAAATGGCCGGGGCATGACCAGCCCGGACTCGTCCGGGACGAGTGGGTTTCCAGCGTGGATCTCTTCCCCACATTCCTGGCGGCCGCCGGAGCCAGGTCCCCGACCATCGACCCGCGGCAGACCGGTCTTTCCCTCCTGCCCCTGCTCAAGCCCGGAACCGTCGACTGGCGCAAAGAGCTCTTCACCGAATTCATCACCCACGTTCCCTGGCATTATTTCCCCCGCTACACGATTCTCGAGGGTAATGACCACCTCATTCACAACATCGAGGGCGGCAAACGCGAAAATCCCCTTGAACCAAACAACTACTGCTACGCCTGGTGGGAAGCGGAATCCCCGAAATACGAAGGCACCCCGATCCGCGTCGTTTACGACCATGTGGAAAATCCGCCCGAATTCGAACTCTTCGACACTGCGGCAGACCCGTATGAACATCACAACCTGGCCGCCGATCCCGCCCGAAAGGAGACGGTCGCACGCCTGGCGGCCCGTATCGCAGACTGGCGCCAAAAAACCGGCGACCCCTTCCTTGATCCGGCCTTTGCCAGGGCCTTTGCGGAGAAGGTGGCGGCCATGAAGAAACAATACGACAGTGCCCAAAAGAAACAGGGAGAGCATTGAGCATGATGCGGAGTCCTTTTTTCCAATGGGCCGGCACGGTCCTTTTGTCCCTGCCCCTCCTGTCCGCTCCGTCCACCCTGGCTTCGGAGCCGGCTCCCTCCCGTCCGAATGTCCTGTTTGTCTCCATCGACGATCTCCGCCCGGAACTCGGTGCCTATGGAGTCCCCCGGGCTCTGACCCCGAATCTCGACGCCTTTGCCGGAAAATCGCTCCTGTTCACAGGTGCCTACTGCCAGTATCCGGTCTGTGGCCCCTCGCGGGCAAGCACCCTCACCGGCCTCACCCCGGATCAGCTTGGAATCTACGGCAACCAGGCCAGCCTGCGCGAACGCCAGCCCGATCTGGTCACCCTCCCGCAGGCCTTCCGCCGCGCGGGCTATGAAACGGTCAGCATCGGAAAAGTCTTCGACCAGCGGATCCGCGATGCGCAAAGCTGGGACGCCGAGTATCTTTTCAAGCCGGACGCCCTCTACGCCCATGCCGAAAACCAGCGTCTCCACGAGGAAAATTTTGCACGCAAAGGAAATGATCCCGCCCATCCCTGGAAAGCCGGTCCCCCCGTGGAAATCGGGCGCGAAGGCCGGGCGCTTTATGAGGACGAAAAAATCTCCGAAAAGGCCGGAGAAGAATTGAAGCGCCTGGCGGCCGCAAAGAAGCCCTTCTTCCTCGCCGTCGGCTTTCACCGTCCACACCTTCCATTCGCCGCTCCGGAAAAATATTGGAAGATGTACGATCGGAGCGCCATCCGCCTCCCCGATTCCAGGGACGTTCCCGCCGGATCGCCGGATATCGCTTTCTGGAATTGGCTGGAGCTGCGGGCGTTCCAGGGCATTCCCCAGAAAGGCCCCCTCTCCGATGACGCCGCCCGGGAGTTGATCCACGGCTACCTGGCCTCCACCAGTTTCTCCGACGACCTCACGGGCCGCTTGCTGGCCGAACTCGACCGCCTTGGGCTTTCCGACAACACCATCGTGGTGATCCTTGGCGATCACGGCTACCACCTTGGCGAACTCGGCCAGTGGGTGAAATACGTCAACACCGAGCTGGCAACAAGAGCTCCCCTTTTCCTTCGGGCTCCCGGCCTCGCCCCCCGCAAAGTCGGTGGCAACATCGAATTCCTCGACCTCTATCCCACCCTCTGCTCACTCGCCGGCGTGGAAGCCACGCCCGGACTGAAAGGCCGGGATCTCTCGACCATTCTCCGCAGTGGAGCCTCCGATCTCCCGGGCGATGCTCCCGCTCTCACCCAACTCGAAAGACCCGGCCGCGCGATGGGCTACAGCCTCCGCATGGGCAACTGGCGCTACACCGCCTGGTTTCAGCCAAAAACAGGAAAATGCATCGCCGAGGAGCTTTACGATTACTCCAAGAGCGGCATCGAAACCGTGAACCTCGCCGAAGATCCCCAATACAAAAAAACCAAAGACGAACTTTCCACCCAACTGGACACCCTCATGGCATCCCGAAAATGAAAAAAATTCTCCTCTCCATCGCGTTTTTCACCCTCCCCTGTTTTCCCACCCGGGCCGAAGAAATCCAGAAAGGCACTTTCCCGGAAGGCAGCCCGGATGCCATTCCCTATCAGTTGTTCGTACCCGACAATCCCGACAACAAACCCCTCCCCCTTGTGCTCTGTTTTCATGGAGCGGCGGGGCGCGGGGATGACAACGCCGCCCGCGGCATCCATGCCTATGAAGTCCTTTCCTCTCCGGAAGTCCAGAAAGCCCACCCGGCCTACCTTCTTGCCCCACAATGCCCGAAAACCGACAAATGGGTGAATGTGACCTGGAGCAACGCCGGATTTGCCCTGCAAACCACCCCGATGACCAAAGCCCTGAAAACCGCCCTTGATCTGGCACGCCGGATCGTCGCAACCCACCCCATCGATCCGGACCGTGTCTACATCACCGGCCAGTCCATGGGCGGATATGCCACCTGGTATTCCCTCCTTTCCCAGCCCGACTTTTTTGCCGCCGGCGTGCCGGTCTGCGGGGGAGGCGATCCCTCGGCCGCCGAACGCATCCGCACGATCCCGATTTGGGCGTTTCATGGATCGGATGACACTGTGGTCCCGCCAAAAGGCTCAAGAGACATGGTGGACCGGTTGAAGGCTCTGGGAGCACCGGTGAAATACACCGAATTCCCCGGCGTCGGCCACATGTCCATGAAAAACGCCTGGGCAGACCCCGGCCTGGTCTCGTGGCTTTTTGAGCAAAAACGTCCCGCCCCGCCCTCCGGATCGCCAAAACCCTAGCATCTTCATGCCCGCCGTTCCGCCAAACAGAACACAGAAACTCCTGGCAGCCGCATTTTTTTCCCTTGCCCTGACAATCCCCGGCGTCTCCGCCCGGGAGGCCGGGAAGAATGCCGCGACATTCCGTGTGGCGGATTATGGTGCCAAAGGCGATGGCCTGACCGATGATTCGCAAGCCATCCGTGCCGCCCTCTCGGCTGCGGCGCAATCCGGCGGAGAAGCAACCGTGCTGTTCGATTCCAAAAAATACCGGCTCTCCGCGGAGACAGACACGAAAGGTGCCGGGAACTATTGCCTGACCCTGCGGGACGTCGCAGGACTCACTTTGCAGGGGACACCCGGTGCCACGGAATTGATCTCTTCCAACCCCCGGGCCGGTGTCCTGCACTTTCTCTCCTGTGCGAAAATTTCCGTGAAAGGACTGACGGTCGACTACGATCCCCCGCCATTCGTTCAGGGAAGCATTGAGTCTGTCGACAGCGAACAGGGGAAGTTTGAAATCAAAGTGGACAAAGGCTATTTGGAGCCGGAACCCGCATTGATGTCGCAAAATACCAAGCTGCCCGAATGGGGCATCGTGATGGACCGGGAGACGCGGACGTTCAAGCCGGGCTCCCCATCGATTGTTCCCATCCGCTCCTTCACCGCACTGGGCGACCGCCGGTGGCGGCTGGAGTTGGAAAATCCCTCCCATGCAAACATTCTCACCCCCGGCACGGACGCCTTTGTCATGCGCAATGGAGGGGATGGCAAAGCCCTGGCTTTCTCGAAATGCAACGGGGTCACCGTGGAAGACGTGACGATCCATGCCTCCCCGTCGCTGTGCATGGCTTTTATTCAAGGCGAGGGCGACATGGTTGTCCGGCGCACAACAGTCCGGCCCCGCCCGGGCACAACGCGCCTGCTCTCCGGAAACGCCGACGGCATGCACTGCCAGATGTTGCGCAAGGGCCTGTTGGTGGAAGACTGCCACTTCGAGGGAATGACGGATGACGGCATGAACACCTACGACAGGGAACGCATGGTCACAGAAGTCATTTCTCCCACCAAACTGCGTGTACACCAGACATTCGACATGCGACCCGGCGACAGACTCCAGATCATGGACCCGAAAACGGGCACGATCCGCGGAGAAACGGGCGTTCATTCGGTCGAAGGAAATGTCATCACTCTGGCCGATCCCGTCGAAGGAGTCAGAACATCGACAGCCATTCTCAAGGGCATCACTTCCGTGGACAACCACCTGGACGCCGATGTGGTCTTCAACCTCTCGACATGCGGGGCCGGCTATGTCGTGCGGAACAATTACTTCGGCAACTTCCGCGGACGCGGTCTCCTTCTGCGGGGAACCGACGGCTTGATCGAAAACAATGTGATCGAACGCACCTCGGGCCCCGGGATCGTTATCGCCAATGAGCCCCAGTGGCCGGAGGGTCCCCTGCCAAAGGATGTCGTCATCCGCGGGAATCAACTCAAAAGCGTCGCACAGGACGCCCATGCGCACCGCTGCGGCGCGATCATGGTCATGGGACTCGGACTCAACGGTCCTGCCCCCGAACCTCTCGTCAAAAATGTCCGCATCGAAAACAACATCATCACCGATCCTCCCGCATGGGGTGTTTTTGTGCAGGCCTGCGATGGCGTCACCCTCACAGACAACCGCATCGAAGCCGGCACGGCACGGACCTTTCCCTCCGGAAGCGGCGTGCATCTGGGAGCCTGCGACCATGTCGTCCTGTCGGGATTGAACATCACCGATTCCCGTCCCGGCACGACCGCCGGCATTTTGATCGCCCCCACCGTGGCGGCAGGCGAAGAAGGAGTGACCATCTCCACCCTCAATGCCTGCCTGCCTCCTTCCGTTCCGGCGGTATTGGACCAACGTTTGAAAAAAGACACCCACCCATGACCCTGCGTTCCCTGCTCCCGGCGGCTCTTGCCGCGTGCCTCCCAACCGGAATGTCCGCTGCTCCGCAGTCCAAACCGAACATCGTCCTCGTCGTGGCGGATGATCTCGGCTGGGCGGATATCGGCTACAACAACGGACAGGCAAAAACCCCGAACATCGACCGCGTCAGTTCCGAAGGTCTGCGTTTCAACCGGTTTTACGCCCAGCCCATTTGTACCCCGACACGCGCCGCGATCATGACCGGTCGCTATCCGTGGCGCTCCGGCATGGCCTCCGGCGTGATCCTGAACCACCTCCACTACGGCCTTCCCCTCGACGAGACCACCCTCGCCCAGACGCTCAAAAAAGCCGGTTACTTCACCGCACTCATCGGCAAGTGGCACCTCGGGCATGAAACCCCGGCCCATCTTCCCACCGAACGCGGCTTCGACTATCATTACGGTCTTTACACAGCCATCGACCATTTCACCCACATCTGGCAGGGAGGACTCGACTGGCACCGCAATCGCAAGGCCGTCCGGGAAGAAGGCTACGCCAGTGACCTTCTTGGCGATGACGTCGTCCGCCTCATCAAGGAACACAACTTTGCCGAAAAACCGCTCTTCCTCTACAATGCGATGTTCGCCGTCCACGCCCTCAACCAGGCACCGGAAAAATACACCGCTCCCTACGCGGAGGTGAAAGACCCGGACCGCCGCGGGCTGCTGGGGCTCTGCGCCGCAATGGACCTGCAATTCGGACGCCTCATCGACGCCCTCAAGGAAGCGGGCCAGCTCGACAACACACTGGTCTTCTTTGTCTCCGACAACGGCGGCAACCTCCATGCCGCAGCCGACAACACCCCCCTGCGCGACGGCAAAGGCTCCTACTACGAAGGCGGCGTCCGCGTCCCGGCATTTGCCTGCTGGCCCGGGAAAATCGCCGCGGGAAAAACCACCGACGCCTTCGCCTATGTCGCCGACCTCTACCCGACCTTTGCCGCCCTCGCCGGAGCTCCCCTGCCGGAGAAACCCCTCGACGGCATCGACTTGGCTCCCGTTCTTTTCCAAAATGCCACTGCCTCCGGTCGCAAGGAAATCCTCTTCATGCTCGAAGACAGCGAACGCCTGAAGCGCGGGGCCGTCACGGAATGGCCTTGGAAGCTGCTCCGCACCGCCAAGCTGAAAGAACCTTGGACGTTCGAGCTCTACAACATCGAGTCCGATCCCGGGGAAAAAACCGATCTGTCAAAGGAGCACCCCGATATCGCAAAGCAACTTTCCGCCCGCCTGGAAGAAATGAAAAAAACTGCTCCCCCGGCCCTCTGGAAACCCGGCGACAGCAAGGCTCCGAAGGATTGGAAAGCCCCGCCGATCATCGGCCCGGATCAGGAGTAGCACCCCTCTTGCTGTGATGAATTCTGGCAAGTCTCTGCGTCGGGTGAAATTTGCCCAAGCGAAACAAAACATTAAATAAATTATCGCTTTCCACACTCTTCGTCCATATTCTACCGAATCCTCAGTTCCGACAATGACTCCTCCCTGTTCTCTTTTTTCTCCCCGGCCTGTGCAGCCTGGCAACTTCGCAATCCTGAGCGACCGTGAAACTCGTGAAAGGCCTGCTGGAAACACGTATGGCAGGCGGAGAGATCTGCCCGATCTCATGCGAGCCCTTGTGAAGCTTCTTCCTGCTGCATTCGCGCTATCCGCGCTCCATGCTGCCGATGCTCCGGCGAAACAACCCAATTTTGTCGTCATTCTCAGCGACGATCAGACGTATCGCGCCATCGGCTACAACAACCCGGAGGTAAAAACGCCGAACATGGACAGGCTTGCGAAAGAGGGAGTCCGGTTCGACCGGGCATTCGTTGTCTCGCCGATCTGCACAGCCAGCCGGGCGAGCCTCTACAGTGGTGTGTATCCCCAGCAACACGGCACGGTGGGATTGTCCCAGCCTGGTTTTTTGAAGAGCGTGGTCAAAGAGAAGCGTTTCGTTTCGCTGCCGGCTGTTCTCGAAAAAGCCGGGTACCACACCGCTCTCTATGGAAAATCGCACCTCGGCGATCCGACGGTATTCGGTTTTTCGGAAGGCCGCGAAATCGAGGACCGCAACGATGTCGAGACGTTTGCCGAGGCGGAGAAATTTCTGGCGCGCGAGGCGAAATCGGGCCGTCCGTTCCTCCTCTGGATCACTCCCCGCAACCCGCATCTGCCCTTCACCGCACCCGACGCATTCAGGGAAAGTTACAGGGACGCCGACATCAAGCTCGATCCCAACTGGCGCGAGGAGCCTTTGGTGCAAAGTTTCTTCAACCAGGCTCCGGCGGGAGAAGCCATAGGATTTCGGGACAATAAAAATCTGGTTTATCCACAGGCTCCCGCCGGATGTACCGGCGGTCCGCCGCGAAACGAATCCCAGATGAAGGAAGTCATCAAAGCCTACTACGGGGATGTGAGTTTCCTCGACAGCCAGATCGGCGCTCTCATCGAACAGCTCAAGGCTGACGGCCTCTACGACAACACGATCATTATTTACCTCTCCGACAACGGCTATTTCCTCGGCAACCACGGCCTCGGAAACAAGATCACGATGCACGAGGAATCGGTGCGCGTCCCGATGTTCATTCATTCGCCGCTTCTGCCGGTCAGGCATGCCAGGAGCGATGCGCTGGTTTCATCGCTCGATGTCTATCCGACGATTCTCGATCTGGCCGGTGTTCCGGCCCCTTCCCGGCTTATGGGAAAATCGTTGCGCCCCGTCCTCAATGATCCGTCCGCGGTCGTGCATGATCATGTGATCAGCGAATGTGTCGGCATTCCGGAAACCCGTCTCGGTGTCGGCCACCGTATGGTGCGCTCGGATCACTTCAAGTACATCCTGTCCAGCTCCGATGAGGAGGCCTTCTTCGACCTGCGAACCGATCCCTTCGAGATGAACAACCTGATCACCGATCCCGGGCTGAAGGACGAGATTGACCGCCACCGGAAATTGCTTGGCGACTGGTCTGCCAGCGTCGGCGAAAAGAGGATGTCCCAGAAAGAGGTGCAAGCAACGAAACCGGAAAGGAAAAGCAAAGACTCCTCCGCCGGGTCCGCCTCTGCCGCTGAAAATTAGCCTTCCCGGGAGCCGGCATAACATCCCTGCCTGTCCATGAAGCCTTTTCTGTCCTGTCTCCTCGTCGCATTCCTCACCACCCACCTCCCCGCCGCAGAGGATCTCGAATCACGGTTCCAAAATGTGCCGTCCGACGACCGTCTCGCGGTGTTCTGGACCTGGACGAATGCCACCGACGAAGAGGCCATCACCCGTGATCTCCAAGCAATGGCAGAGGCCGGCGTGGGACGCGCGGTGCTTTCGATGACTCTCGCCCACAGCGCAACGGTCACCGACGGGGGCGGAATGGTTTTTCTCTCCCCGGAATTTCTGAAACGCTTCCGGTTTGCACTGGATGAAGCGTCCCGGTTCGGAATCAAAATCACCGGGATTCCGTCCAACGGCTGGTATCAGGGCGGCCCGTGGGTCACGCCCGAAATGGGGGCGCAGATGCTGGTCTGGTCGGAAAAGGAAGTGAGCGGACCCGGGCGGGTTTCGGAGAAACTCCCGCTCCCGGACAAGTTCCGGCCCATGCCGCGTGCAAACATCGCCAAAGCGGCTCTCGACCATTTGAAACCGGTCGCCACCCTGGCATTCCAGAAAGACGCGGAGGGCGGACTTTTGGCCGGCTCGATGGTGGATTTGAGCAGGGCAGTGAAGGAGGACGGGACACTGGACTGGGATGCCCCGGCCGGAAGCTGGGTCATCTACCGTTTCGGGCATATTCCGAACATGGTGCGCATGAAGCAGGATTCCCCCGGCTACGGCGGACTCCAGATCGACCACCTCAGCCGTGCGGCGATGGAACGGCTTTTGAAGGAGATCGCCGACCCGATGCTCGAAGCCGCCGGACCTCATGTCGGCAGGACGCTCGACCGGCTGCACGAGGACAGCATGGAGCTGGGCCACTACGATTGGACGCCGGTCCTGCCGGAATTCTTCAAATCCAAGACCGGTTACGACCTGATCCCGCTGCTCCCCGCCCTGGCCGGCGCGAAGTTTTCTCCGGAAGTGGACACCGACAAAATCGACCGGGATTTTGAGACGGTGCTCGAAGACCTCCTGATCGGGGAACACTTCGGCCCCTTCCGTGATTACTGCCGCCAACACGGCGTCGGGCTGGTCGCCGAATCCGGCGGGACGCGCAGCGGGATCACCACCAAGGGAGCCACCGTGGATCATGTGATGGACGAGTTCTGGACGCATTACGGACTCGAGAGCGACCACCCGGTCTGCTTCAACCGCAACGCGATCTTCGCCGCCCATGTTTACGGACAGAACCGCAATACCTGCGAAGCCTTCACCTCCCACCAGCAATGGCGGGAGACTCCCGCCCAGCTCAAGGCGCTGGCCGGCGAAGCCTATGCCATGGGGGTGAACCATCTCACGATCCACGGGTTTTCCAGCTCCCGGACAAAAACCCCTCCTCCGGGCGATGTCTATTTCGCAGGCACCCATTTCAATCCCGGAGTCACATGGTGGAAAAGCTGCGCGCAGCCGTTGACCTCGTTTTTCAACCGCAGCCAGACGATGCTCACCGCCGGGCTTCCCGTGACCGATCTGCTCTACATCGACGGTCCGGCGCTGCAGGAGATGATCAAGTCAAACGAGATGCTCCGCGAAAGTGACCGGAGGTTCTGGAAGTTCGACGGCATTCCGGCCGGACTGTCCGCCAAAAAGGCCGCGGTGAATGCGGATGGACGGGTCGCCTTGCCGGACGGGCAGACGTATGCCGTGTTGGTCGTGGCCGACAAAGTGATTCCGCTCGACGCCATGCGGACGGTCGAGCGGCTCGCGAATGCGGGTGCGACGGTCTGGTTCCAGGCGGTTCCCGAAAGCTCCCCGAGCCATGCCGACGGTCCCGGGGCCGACAAGGAAATCCAGGCCATTGCCAAACGCATGGGTGCGGACAGCGCACCGGGAGTTCACCCTTTTGGCAGGGGACGGATTTTGACGGGAGCCGACCACTCCCGACCAATGAAACTCGGGGAAGGACTGCGTGCATGGACGTTTTACGACGGTCTGCACGCCGCCGCGATGGACCGGCTCGGGATCGCTCCGGCCTTCGCTTATCACACAAAAAATCCCGGCGACCGCCTCTTCTTTTTCCAGAGAAATGTGGACGGAGCGGATGTGTATTTCGTCGCCAACGCCCTCCGAGCCAATGTCCATGCCGACTGCACCTTCCGCGTGTCCGGAAAACAGCCGGAGCTCTGGGATCCGGTCAGCGGAAAAATCACGGAGATCCAGGATTTTTCCACCGGAAAATCAGACACCGTGATTCCGCTGGAGTTCGCCCCGCACGAGTCGTTCTTTGTCGTGTTTCGCAAACCCGTCACCGGTGCGACAAAAATCGAAAAAACGAAGACGAAAAAGTTTCCGGTGGGCGGTCCCTGGGACATCACGTTCGAACCGGCCCGCGAGGGAATCGAGTCGTTCTCCATCAGCTCGGATTCCCTCTTCCGATGGGATCAAAGCAAAGACAAACGGATCGCGGAATTCAGCGGCACGGCCGCGTATCACACAAGCTTCGATATCTCCGATGCCCTCCTGAAATCCGGGAAACGCCTCCTGCTGGATCTCGGACAACCACCGGGGCTCTCGAAACTCACGGGAGCCGGCGGAGGAAAACCTCCCATCGCCACCGAAGATGCCTATGACGCGCTTTGCGCGGAAGTCACCGTCAACGGCAGGCCCGCCGGCATCTTGTGGTGCGCTCCCTATCGCATCGACATTTCCACACTGATCAGGCCCGGCACGAACACGCTGGAAATCCGCGTGACCAATACCTGGCACAACTGGCGGATCGCGAACAAATTCACCGCAGGGTCTCATCCGTGGGAGAAGCTTGGACTGTCGCTCCCCCCTGCTCCCTCCGGACTCCCCGGCCCGGTGACACTGGAGTCGGACTGATGAAAAACTCCCGCCCGGACGGCCTTGTTGTTGCGAAAAGATGACAGCAAAATCATTGATTGGGTCCGCCTTTTTCGACTCCCCATCCACAATCCCTTGAATCCCCGCTT
Organism: uncultured Chthoniobacter sp.; assembly: GCA_964585615.1. Classification (GTDB taxonomy): domain Bacteria; phylum Verrucomicrobiota; class Verrucomicrobiia; order Chthoniobacterales; family Terrimicrobiaceae; genus QYQL01. The sequence goes on from CAZPEN010000009.1 coordinate 33,803, forward strand.
CCGACCATGATTTCTCTCCGTTCTCTTTTTCTTCTTTCCGTCTTTTGCGAATTGTTCTGTGCAAGCTCCGCTTTTGCCGCCCAGGACGCCCTGGTGGAGGGATTTCAAAATCCTCCGCATCCCGCCAAACCCCATACCTGGTGGCATTGGATGAATGGCAATGTCACCAAGGAAGGCATCACGGCGGATCTGGAGGCGATGGCCGGGGCCGGGATCGGAGGAGCCCAGATTTTTGCCGCCGACTGCGGCATCCCGGCCGGCCCGGTGGCTTTCATGAGCCCGGAATGGCGGGACATGATGAAACACGCGGCCGGCGAGGCCGCCCGGCTCGGTATCGAGCTCTGCATTCACAACTGCGCCGGATGGTCGAGCAGTGGCGGACCCTGGAACACACCGGAACATGCCATGCAGCGCATCACGATCAGCGAGACCAACGTCAACGGCCCGTCCTCCTTCCGGGGCACCCTGCCGCAACCGGAAACCAAATTGGATTTTTACCGCGACATCGCCGTGCTGGCTTTCCCGACCCCCGAGGGCGAGGAAACCACCATGTCCGCGCTTGCTCCGAAAGTGATGGCGGATGGAAAACCCGTGGAGGATGACAGGTTGTTCGATGACAAGACAGCCACGTCCGTCGAACTTCCGCTGCCAGGCCGGGTCAAAACCTCTTCGCTCGATTTTGAGTTCGCCGGGCCCCTCGCTGCCCGCTCCGCCCGGATCGTTCTTGGAGCGGGAGCCGGCATTCAGGGCGTCGTTCAAGTCTCCGAGGATGGAAAAACCTACCGGGATTTGAAGTCCTTCGCTTTCCCCTTCAACGGCGGAGACGGAACCCTGTCCATCGCCCTGGGAGATTCCCCGGCAGCGGCGCGGTTTTACAGACTCAAATTCACCGGAGGGGACAACCGGACCAAACGCCTGTTGGTCTCGGAAGGATCCTTCTCCCCCGCCCTGCGCATTGGTGATGTGCTCGCCAAAGGGGGAATGAACATGGGGTATCTCACAGAAAGGGGAACCCCGCGGGACACAAAAGCCGATCCCTCTTTCGTGGTCGCCGCCGAAAAAATGGTCGATCTCACCGCCCGCATGAAACCGGATGGCCGGATCGATTGGGACGTTCCGGAAGGCCGATGGACCATCCTGCGCATCGGACACACCCCCACGGGAAAAGACAACCATCCGGCTCCGAAGGAAGGCACCGGGTTGGAATGCGACAAATTGAGCAAAGAGGCGCTCGATGCCCACTGGCAGGGGTATGTCCAGAAAGTCATCGACGATCTCGGCCCGCTGGCCGGCAAGGGAGGCTCCTTCAACAATGTGCTGATCGACAGCTACGAGGTGGGCGGGCAGAACTGGACGCCGAAATTTCGCCAGGAATTTCAACAACGCCGCGGCTACGATCCCCAGCCATGGCTCGTCACACTTACCGGCCGGGTCGTGGACACCCCGGAACGCTCGGAGCGTTTTCTGTGGGACATGCGGAGGACCATCGCGGATCTGTTCGCGGAGAATTACTTCGGCCATTTCAAGGAGCTTTGTCATCAAAACGCTCTGACCGCCTCGATCGAGCCCTACACCGGGCCGTTTGAATCCCTGCAAAGCGGCGAACCCGCGGACATTCCCATGGGGGAATTTTGGGTACACAACAAAGGGGAACATCCTTCGCTGAAGCTGGCCTCCTCGGTCGGGCACATCTACGGACGCCCTGTTGTCGGAGCGGAATCCTTCACCGCCAAGCCGGACGAAGACCATGGCCGCTGGCTGGACGATCCCTATGCCCTGAAGGCCGTCGGTGACATAGTGTTCTGCAAGGGCATCAACCGCTACATCTTTCACCGCTATGCCATGCAGCCGTGGTTGAACCGCTGGCCCGGCATGACAATGGGCCAATGGGGCACCCACTTCGAACGCACGAATACCTGGTGGAACCAGGGCTCCGCATGGCTGGAATACATCGCCCGCTGCCAGTTCCTCCTGCAACAGGGCCGCTTTGTCGGCGATATCGCCCTGTTTGCCGGAGAAAGCGCCCCCGTGCAGTGGCCCACCCCTCCCGACTCCCTGCCTCCCGGCTACGACTACGATGCCATCAATGCGGGGGTTCTCCTGAAGCAGTCCCGCGTCGAGGACGGACAACTCGTGCTCGACAGCGGAATGCGTTACCGGCTCCTTGTTCTGGGGTATGAGGACCGCCTGATGACTCCGGAATTGCTGCGCAAACTGCGCGACTTTGCCGCCGCCGGTTTGACCATTTCCGGGGCTCCTCCCACCGGCTCACCCAGCCTCACGGGGTATCCGGACTGCGACAGCGAAGTCCGTTCCCTTGTTTCCGAAATGTGGGGGAACTGCGATGGCAGAACCGTCACCGAACACCGCATCGGAAAAGGCAAAGTCTTCTGGGGCCGGCCCTTGGAAGACGTTCTCACCGGGCTGCCATTGAAACCGGACTTCGGGTTCCCTCCTTCCAACGGCTCGGAACTCGCCTTCATCCACCGCACCCTCAAAGATGCCGACATCTACTTTGTTTCCAACCAACGCAATTGTTTTGACATGGTCGATGGCACATTCCGCGTGGAGGGCAAAGCCCCCGAGTTCTGGCATCCGGACACGGGATTGATCGAAAAAGCCCCGGTCTACAGCATTCAGGACGGACTCACCACCGTGCCGCTGAAGTTCGACCCCGCCGGCTCGGTGTTTGTCGTCTTCCGCAAACCGGCCCCTCTGGAACATCTGGTGCGCGCGGAATTCACTCCCTCCGGAAAACCTCCCGCCGGGCCTCCTGCAGACCTCAAAATCATCCATGCCGAATACGGGGCCTTTGAGACGGATGCCGTCCGGGCCGCCAATGTGACCAACACGGTGAAAAGCCAGATTGACGGCGGACGCCGCAAAATTCACGCGAGCAACGAAGCCCTCGGCGAGGATCCCGCGCCGGGCGAAATCAAGCGCCTGCAAATCGTCTATTCCCTGAACGGCAACCGGAAGAGTGTGCTGATCGATGAAGAGGCGGATTTCGAGCTTCCCGGGCAGGCGGAATTTGTCAGTGCCCTCTATGGCGTCCTCTCCGAGAAACCGCTCGCCACGGCGGATGTCACGTACGCTCTTTCCGGACAACTCCAGGACGACAGGCTCGAGGTGAAAGTTGACAACAAACTGGCCGGAAAAGATCCCGCTCCGATGATCCGGAAAAAATTGCGCGTCACCTACGAATGCGCCGGAAACGGGAAGGTCCTGGATGTCGGGGAAGGCCAGATTCTCACCCTGCCGGCGGATGAGGATTTTCCCCGGTTGCAGGCCCCTCCCTGGTCGGTCTCGCTCGCCTCCGATGGTCGGGCGGAAGCCCGTTCCTCGGAACCGGGCGTTTTCACCCTCACCTCCTCCGGCGGAAAGACCGTGAAGACCAGCGTGACAAGCGTTCCCGCCGCACTCGAAGTGACAGGTCCGTGGGAGGTGGCCTTCCCCCCCCATTGGGGTGCCCCGGAAAAAATCACCCTGCCTGCGCTCATGTCCTGGACGGAATCCCCGGAACCCGGCGTGAAATATTTCTCCGGCACAGCCACCTATGTGAAAGACATCGGGATCCCGGAATCCCTGTTGGCAAACAACAACAGGCTCTGGCTCGACCTCGGCACGGTGAAAAACCTCGCGGAAGTTTCGGTGAACGGAAAACCCCTCGGCATCCTGTGGAAACCCCCGTTCCGCACCGACATCACCACCGCGGCAAAACCCGGAAAGAACCGCCTTGAGATCCGGATCACCAACCTCTGGCCGAACCGCCTCATCGGTGACGAACAACTCCCGCCGGACTGCGAGTGGGGAACGAACAAGGCCCTCAAAGCCTGGCCCCAATGGCTCCTGGAAGGCAAGCCCAGCCCCACGGGCCGCCTGACTTTCACCACCTGGCACCACTGGACAAAAAATGAAAAGCCCCTGCCCTCGGGATTGCTCGGTCCGGTCACCGTCACCGCCGATGTGAAAGCCATGTCAAACTGACCGTCCGGTCAGCCTGCAACGGGCATTTTGCGGAATCCGACAGCCATCCGGTTCCAAAAGTTGGACAACGCGATGGCAAGGCTCAATTCGACAATCTCGGTCTCCGAAAAGTGCTCCAGCAGTCGCTGGTAATCCGGATCGCCAGCATGTGTCTCCGGAACCAGCGTGAGCACTTCGGCCCAGGCAAGCGCCGCCTTCTCGCGGTCATCAAAAAACGGGGATTCCTGCCAGACAGCCAGCGTGTCGAGCCGCTGCACCGTTTCCCCAAGGGCGCGCGCTTCGCGCAAATGGAGGTCGGTGCAATAGACACACTTGTTGATCTGGGAAACCCGCGATTCCACCAGAGCCCTCAACCTTGGATCCAGTGAAAACTGTTCCAGTTCTTTTGTGATTCCCCGAAGTTTCATGATGAACTCCGGTTTGTTTTTGTAGTAGTCGATGCGCGTCATGGCTTCACGGAAAAGAAGAATTTTGGGACGTTTTCTTTTGAAAAGCGAGCCCCGAGCGGTTTGACCCGAAAACGGTTTTTTAGACAGGATTCCCAAAAAGACCTTTGCAAAAAGCGGGGTTGAAATGTTTCTGTCCACCGCGCATCCGCAGTAAATCAATCCTGCAACCCGGTCGTCACCGCATGCGCAAGCTCCCTGTTCATCCCCAGTGCCCCGGACTCCCTGCTGAAAACCACAGTTGTTCCGTGGTTCAAAAACGTTTTTCGGTTTCAAAGCCCCAGGGAAAGTTGAGGAGAGGACGGTTGTCGAAAGGCGGAGAGATTGTATTCGAAATGCTCCGCGCCGTATTTCTCACGGGTGAGACAGCGGGAGAAAATGGTCCGGATTTGGTCCCCCCAGAACCCCCGTCCGCGCAGGCGTTCGCCGAACTCCGATGAGTGAAGGGCTCCGCCGCGCAGGTCGCGGATCCGGGCGAGAATTTTCTCCGAACTTCCGGGAAAATGTTCCTCCAGCCAGGTGGCGAAGATTTCTTTCACCGCATGGGGGAGACGGATGATGCTGTAGGCGGCATGGACGGCCCCGGCGGCGCGGGCGGCTTTCAGGATGGCCGGGATCTCATGGTCGTTCAGGCCCGGGATCACCGGGGCAATGAGAACGCCGGTGCGGATGCCGGCCCGGGAGAGTTCGGCCACCGCGTCGAGACGGTGGGCCGGCAGGGAGGCGCGGGGTTCGAGGCGTCGGGAGAGGCCGGCATCAAGTGAAGTGAGCGTGATGTGCGCGGAGCAGAGCCGTTCGGCTGCCATCGCGGAAAGAATATCCGTGTCGCGCGTGACAAGGTGGTTTTTGGTGATGATCCCGACGGGATTGCGGAATTCGGCAAGCACTTGCAGACAACGCCGGGTGATCTCCAGGCGTTTCTCGACCGGCTGGTAGCAGTCCGTGATGGAACTGAGCGCGAGCACCTCCGGCTTCCAACGCGGGGAGGAGAGCTCCTCCCGCAGAAGATCGGGAGCATTTTCCTTGACCACGATACGGGTCTCGAAGTCCAGGCCGGAAGAAAAACCGAGATATTCGTGATACGGACGGGCGTAACAATACGGGCACCCATGCTCGCATCCGCGATAGGGGTTCAGGCTTGCTCCGAAGCTGATGTCCGGGCTGTCATTGCGCGAGATGATCGCGCGGGCGGATTCACGGAGGAATTGCGTGCGGGGGTTCCGCTCGATGGGTTCTTCCAGTTCCACCGTGAGCCGCTCGAAGCGGTTCGGCGGGTTGTCTGCCGCGCCGCGGGACGGGATCTTCATCGGCAGCCTAATGCGGAGCGGTTTTCAGCTTTTCGAGTTTCGGGGCAATCACCGCACGATTGTAGGGATGGCCGGGATTGTTCTCGTAAAAATCCTGGTGGTACTTTTCTGCGGGGTAGAATTCGGGGCCTTCGACGATCTCGGTGACGATCGGATCGCGGAATCGCGATTGCGCGGCGGCCTTCGATTTCTCTGCAACGGCGCGTTGTTCCGGATTTTGCGCAACGATGATCGAGCGGTATTGAGTCCCCGAGTCGGCACCCTGGCGGTTCAGGGTGGTCGGATCGTGGGCGTCCCAAAAAAGGTCGACGATCTTCTCGTAAGTGGTCAAAGCCGGATCGTAGGTGATCTCGACAACCTCCGCATGGCCGGTGCGGCCGGTGCAAACCTGTTCGTAGGTGGGGTTCGGAAGCGTTCCCCCGGCGTAGCCGCTGATCACGGATTTGATGCCCGGTTGTCCCTGATAAACCGCCTCCACGCACCAAAAACATCCACCGCCAAGAACGGCTTTCTCGTCAGCCATGGCAGTGGAAAGCACCGCGAGGAGCAGGGGAAAAAATTTCATCGGGCTTCATCACCAGTTTTCGATCATCATGGTCAGGTCTTCCGAGATGGAATCAAGTTTCTTGAGATCCTTGCGGCGGCCTTTCTCGGGTTTCACCCCGGAATTTCTCAGCAGGGTGAGCATGTCGCGGATGTCGCGAATTTTTCCTGTCGGGAGATCTTCCGCGGCACCAAGGGCCGCGACCCGGAATTTGACCGCATCAATCTGCTCGTCCATCCGGGCACCGATGGCATTGAGAGTTCCATGGCACAGCCCGCGGAACGATTCCAACTCTTCCAAAAGAGCCTTTGCGGGAGATGCCTCGGTGGTCCCGGTTTTCATCGGGTAGGAATGAAACACACTTGCCAGGCTTCCACAAGCTGGGAAACTGCAAACATTGACCACCCGATGGACACCGCTTCATTGATTCATGCCGCCCAGGAGGCCAGGAAAAATGCCCATGCACCTTATTCGGGGTTCGCGGTGGGAGCCGCGTTGCTTTGCGAAGACGGCACGGTGTTCACCGGCTGCAATGTCGAGAACCTGAGTTTCGGGCTCACGATTTGCGCCGAGCGGGTGGCTGTCGGCGCGGCGGTGGCGGCGGGGAAGAGGGCATTCCGGTGCATTGCGATTGTCGCGGATTCCGATGAAGTGATCAGCCCCTGCGGTGCCTGCAGGCAGGTGCTTGCGGAGTTCAACCCCGCCCTGGAGGTTCATTCCGCAAATCTCGGCGGCAAAGCCGGGGTGTTCTCTCTCTCGGAACTTCTGCCCCGGGCCTCGACAGGGATTCTCAACAAACCCTGACCAGCGCCGGGGTCCGGACCGTTGCCACGGCAGCCCGGATCACATGCCGGCCTCCCGACCATTCCGCAAGGATTCGCGTGTAGATTTCCAGCTGGGCCCTGTAACGTTCCGCGATCTCCGCGGGAGCCCCCTGATCGGTCTTGAAATCCACCAACAGGATCGTTCCCTCGTTTTTTCCAGGCGGAGTCACCACGACCCGGTCCATCTGCGCCGGGTAAGTCGTTCCATCCAGACGGCAGGCCACGGAACGTTCCCGCCAGACCTCGGAATCCGGAGACGGACGCTCAAAAACGGGGATGATGTCCGGAGCCGCAAGGAACTTTTGCAGCATCTCCCGCGCCGCAGGGCTCAGGGAAGGAGACAGGGGGGGGGCCGGAAACCACTCCATTTCCGCCAGGGCCTCGTGAACTTCCGTTCCAAGAGACAATCCGGCGGCTTCGGAAAACAACGCCGCTCCAGGCAGAGCACCATGCCCTTCGTCCGAGGGACGCGCCCGCGAAGATCCCACGACAGGCCGCGAGGGAACCGGCCGCGACACCACCCCAACCGGGGGTGCCTCCCGCACCGGAACCTGCGCGAACCACTGCGAAAAATCCGGCTCCGGAGGAGCGGCGGGAAATCCCCGTGCAAGAAGGGCGGAGGGTTTGGTCGACATGCCGGACGGATGTTCCCCCAAAGTGCGCGGCACCGCAACCGACAAAACACGGCCGCAGCTCCCTCCCCGGGAGAAATTTCATTGTCTCGCGGATTGCGAAATTCCGGAAATCCCGCCAATACTTCCCGCTCTATGGAAAAAATCGTCGTTGCATACTCCGGGGGACTGGACACCTCGGTGATCCTGAACTGGCTCAAGGAAATCTACGGGGCCGAGATCGTGGCTTTCTGCGCCGACGTCGGGCAGGCGGAAGAACTCGACGGACTCGAAGACAAAGCCCTGCGCACCGGCGCGGCCAAGTGCTACGTGGACGACCTCCAGGAGGAATTCGCCCGGGATTTCATTTTTCCCATGATGCAGGCGGGAGCGGTCTACGAAGGGGAATACTTTCTGGGAACCAGCATCGCGCGTCCGCTCATCGCCAAACGCATGGTCGAGATCGCCCGTGCCGAAGGAGCTTCCGCCGTGGCCCACGGCGCGACCGGCAAAGGAAACGACCAGGTGCGCTTCGAACTCACGGCCGCCGCCCTCGCTCCCGAGATCGAGGTCATTGCCCCGTGGCGCGATGCCCGGTTCCGCGAGAAATTCCCCGGCCGCGCCGAGATGATCGCCTACGCCGAAGCCCATGGAGTTCCCGTGGCCGCCAGTGCCAGGAAACCCTACTCGATGGATCGCAATCTCCTGCACATCAGCTACGAGGCCGGAATCCTCGAAGACCCGTGGTATGATGCCGGGGATCTCAAAAACCGCGACTACTTCACCACGCTCTCCGTGCTCCCCGAAGACGCTCCGGACAAGCCGGAACTCGTCGAACTCGCGTTTGAAAAGGGAAATTGTGTCGCAGTCAACGGCGAAGCGCTCAACCCGCTGGGAGTCATGCGCACACTCAACAAGCTTGGCGGCACACATGGCGTCGGCCGTGTGGACATGGTCGAAAACCGTTTCGTCGGCATGAAAAGCCGCGGTGTTTATGAGACCCCCGGCGGAGCCATCCTCCACTTCGCCCACCGGCAGATGGAATCCCTCACCATGGACCGGGAGGTCATGCACCTGCGCGACAGCCTCATTCCAAAATACAGCACACTTGTTTACAACGGATTCTGGTTTGCCCCGGAACGCGAGGCCATCCAGGCCCTCGTCACCGAATCGCAGAAAAACGTGACCGGCACCGTCCGGGTGAAACTTTACAAGGGAGGAATCCACGCAGCCGGCCGCAAGAGTCCGTTCAGCCTCTACAACCCGCACATCGCCACCATGGAAGCCGACCCCACCCAGGCCTACAACCAGGACGATGCCACGGGCTTCATCCGCCTGAACGGCCTGCGCCTCAAAGTGGCATCCGAAGTTCACCGGAAATAAGAAGAAAATCATTGGGAGGACTTCGGGGAGTGCGCGATTTTTCATCGGGCCGCAAGGGAAGCCCGTGCTCTGGTTTGTCCCGCGAAGGGCTTTTGAACCACAGGGATAAAAGAGAGGAAGGGGATAAACCCACACGTCCTCCTCTTTTCCCGATCCCTTTCATCCCCGGCAAATCTTGTTAGAACGCTCTCATCCTTTTCCAAAATTTCCTGTCGCCGGATTTTGGATAAAGTGGCTTGCCAGGAAGGCCCGCTTCCTTCAAGGGATCTTTTATGAAACTCCCCCTCCTGATGCCCGCCATCTGTCTTTTTCTGATGCTGCCGTGTCAGGCAGACCCCGTGGATGGGAATTCCACCATCAGCGCACCGGCAGGGCCTTCGGAGATCGTGATCAAAACCACCACGCGGCTTGCCGGGGCCATCGACTCCCTCACTTGGAACGGGAAAGAATTCATTGATTCGTTCGATCACGGACGCCAGCTCCAATCGGCCTCGAACCTTGACGCCGGTTCCCCGATTCTCGCCGAGACTTTCAACCCCACCGAAGCCGGATCGCGCAACGACAGGCGCGGCAACACCTCCTCCAGCGAATTGCTCGAACTCCGGGCCTCGGCCAACGAATTGACCACCACGAGCAAAATGGCATTCTGGCTCGCGCCCGGCCAAAAATCCGGGCCGAACCCGGCCAAAAACACAACCGTTCTTTCCAGCCACAAGCTGACGAAGCAGGTGAAGATCGGCCACAAGGATCTGCCGAATGTCATCTCCTACAACGTGACCTTCACTCTCCCCCCGGACGAGCGTCACACGCACGCGGTTTTTGAAGCGCTCACCGGTTACATGCCGCCGGAATTCGGGGAGTTTTTGCAGTTCAATCCGGTGACGGAAGATCTGGAACCTTTGGATGACGGCCCGGGAGAAATCCCCTTTCCCGTTGTCCTCACCATCCCCGGCGGCAGCCATGCCATGGGGATCTATGCTCCCCCGCAACCTGCTCCGCACACTGTCGGCCCCACATTCGGACGCTTCCGGTTCACCGCGGAGAAAGTGGTGAAATGGAATTGCGTGTTTCGCGTTACCGGGAGTGACGGGCTTTCCCCCGGGACATACTCTTTCCGAATGTTTGTGATTGTCGGCGATCTCGCCACGGTCACGGATGCGATGCGGGCGCTTCACCGCGAATTCCAGCCATCCTCCTGAACCCGAAAAAGAGGGACACCTCCCGCAGGGTCAGCGCTCCTTTTCGAGGGCGGCTTTTGTCCAGGCGGCCCAGGTCGTTCCCGCCGGAGGGGCTCCATAAAGGGTTTCGAGAATTTCCACGGTTTCTTTGTTCTTGGGATGAACCCGCTGGTCGGCAATGGCGGAAAGCACCGGCATGTTCACTTCCTGGGGACGGTTCAGAAGATCGTTGAACAGGACATCGGCGGCCGGGGCGGGAAGTTGGTTCGCCACCAGCATGGCCGACCAATGGGAGATCCGGGCGTCGTCCGAGAGATTGGCGATGTGGTGCGCCGCCTCTTCCTGTCCGCTCTCGTCGAGACGCGGCAGCGCCTCCAGCAAACGGTTCACAGCGGATGGAAAATCCAGGTCCGTGTTGGAAAGGATCTCCGAGATGATGTCGACGCTTCCCTCATCGCCGCTTGCGACCGGCGGCATCGGTTTTTTCTCTTCGGCAGGTTGTTCCGCCGCCCGCATCTCCGCCGGGACCGTGGAAGCATTGTGATCCGCGGGAAGCGGCGGTTGCTCGGTTTTCTTTTCCCCGGAAGGCGGCTTCCCGTCGAGAACCAGCGCCCCCAGCCAGACGCCGGCTCCACAGAGGAGCACCAATAAAAATCCCATCAACACTGTCCGTGCGGTCTGATTGTTCATGTCGGTTTTTCCGGTGTAGCTGTTCCGCCAAGAAACCTCAAGCGGCCCGAAGACATCTTTCCCGATTTGCCCTCCGGGAGGGAATGACGTAGAATTTGCCTGTATGAAATCCCCTGTCCTTTTTGCCAGTGTCTTTTTTGTGGCGGTTTCCCTGATGGCCGATCTTGTCAAGGAGGTTCCAAAATCCCAGCGTGATGAACTGGCGGAAGGGCAGACCGTGGTCCGGAGCACCGACATGCCCGGGCTGCCGTGGCCGCAGCTCAGCCTCTACCGCGTGGTCAATGCGCCTCCCTCCGTTGTGGCGGATCTTTTCACCGACTATGATTCCGCCCCCAGCTACACCCCCGGCCTCCTCAACGCGCAGGTGGTCTCCACCAACCCGGATGGAACGAAAGATGTGCGCTACACGGTGAAAGTGCCGGTGATTCAACGCACCAGCTATCTGGTCCGCAACACCTACCGGAAACAGGGCAGCAACTACACCGTGTCGTGGAAACTCCTCCAGTCCCCGCTCGCCAAACAGAGCGATGGCTCGCTCCGGATCGAACCCTACGATGGAAATCGCACGCTCCTGTGCTACACCAACCTCTGCGTCCCCATCACCAACCTCGTTTCCGGATTGAAAAACCAGGCCTTGGTCGAAGCCAAGAACACCGTGCTGGCATTGGCGACCGAAGCCGAACGGCGTGCCAATGGCAGCCAGTAGGCAAGGGAAATCCGGAGGCCGGCACTTCCTACAGTCTGAGCGTCAACAACAACGCCGGCGGCCTGATTTCAGGCATCAACGGAGCGGGCATAAACACCGATGCCGTCATCAACACCGGCAACCTTGTTGCCGTGAACAACGCTGCCGGGGCGACGATCAAGGGGGGACTTCTCTCCGGCACGGCCAACGGGGACGGCGTCGATGTGGATGGCATCATCACGATGGAAAACTACGGCGACATTCTTGGTCTTGGCGCCAAGGGAATCGGCTCCGACACGCTGCCAAACAACGCCCGGGCAATATCGATCGGCGGCGGCACGATCCACAACTGTTCCACGGGCCAGATCATCGGCAGCACGCTCACAGCCGACGCGCCGAACGGAGATTCATCCCGCGCCGGCGAGGGCATTCTTTCGGACAACAGCTCCGGCGGAAGCGCCATCGCCGTTACGAACATAACGAATGACGGGGTGATTCACGGCAAGTCGGGTGCGGCGATTCAGACGGGCGACGGGGACGACACGGTGACGAACAGGGGCGCGATCACGGGCGACAACGGCACCGCGATCGCTTTGGAAGCCGGCAATGATACGCTGAACATCGAAGGCAGCTCGGCCAGCATCACTGGAAATATCGACGGCGGCAGCGGCATGAATTCGATCTACATCAAAGCCGTACCCGAACCTGCGACCTGGGCCATGTTGTTGTCGGGTGGAATGGTGCTCCTGTTTGCTCTTCGCCGCCGCCGTCGCGCACAGGCCTGACGGCCCGGAAAAAACGGTTTTGAAGAGACTTTGAAAGCCTCCCTGTTCTGCATGGACAGGGCGGTTTTTGTTTCACCTTTTACCGCTGAAGATTCATCACGGCTTCCGCCAGGGAGAGGTCTCGCGGAAAGGTGACTTTGAAATTGAGGCCTCCGTGGAAGACGGCCCGCGGGCGGGCTCCAGCCTGGATCAGGGCGGAAATCTCATCCGTCACCGCACGGCCGGAGGCTTTGGCGGACTCCAGGGCCTCCCGCAGGGCAGTGAGTCCGGCGACCTGGGGAGTCTGCATGGACCAGAGGCTTTCCCTTGAAACGGTTTCGACAAGATGCCCCGCTCCCGCCGCCCGGTGCAGGGAATCGCTGACCGGTTCCGCGGCCACGGCGGCCCCCCATTCCGCGGCAGAGGCAACGACACGGGAGATCAGGGCGGGAGTCACCAGCGGGCGGGCCGCATCATGCACCGCGACGAGCGCCGGTCCGCGCACCTCAAGGGCCTGGAGTCCGTTCATCACCGAATCCATGCGCTCCGTGCCGCCAGGCACGATCAATTGGAATTTCTTGTAGGGCGCGGCCAGGGTGACAAACTCCTCCAGGCGCGACTCGGCGCATACCAGAGCGCAAACTCCGATGTCATCACACGCCTCAAAGGCAGCCATGGACCAGGCGACGAGCGGGCGGCCCGCCAAAGGTGCCGTGGTCTTGTCGAATCCCATGCGCCGGCTCGCTCCCGCGGCAACAATCAGGCCGGAGGCCCGGATAGGTTGGATTTCCATATTCTCTTTTCTCTAGCGGGATCCGTGCCGGACTGCACGGCTGTTTTCCTGCTTTTCCACGCTGGGAAATTTCTTCCTCGCCCTTCGGGAAGCCAGCTGCTAGAAACCCGGAAAAATGATCCAAGATTACATTCCAGTTCTTCTCCACGTGATGGTGGCAGTGGGTTTTGCGACGGTGGCGCTCCTGGCGAACCTGATTCTTGGCCGTGCCGGAAGACGGAATCCCACGAAGGACAGTGCCTATGAATGCGGCATTGTGGCCCAGACAGGCCCCCAGCCCCGCTTCAGCGTCAAATTTTACCTTGTGGCGATGCTCTTCATCCTTTTCGACATTGAGATCGTCTTCATGTACCCGTGGGCGGTCGTGTTCCGGGAATTCCTTCCGGAATATGGAAAAGTCATTCTCTGGAGCATGTTGAGTTTTGTTGTGATTCTGATGTTCGGCTATATCTACGCGGTCAAAAAGGGCGCGCTGGATTGGTCGAAGTAACTTCCGATGATCCAGCATGTGGTCCTTTTCAAGCTTCGCCCGGAGCTTGACGCCGGGAAAATCGAGTGGATGCTCCGCGAGACGCGGATGCAGTTGTTGAAAATCCCGGTCGTCCGCGGCCTGCGGTGCGGATACCGCATCGATTCCTCGATGGAATGGCCGTTTTTTCTGATGGTCGAACTGGATTCCGAGGAAAAACTTCCCGCCTACATGAACGACCCGGTCCACCTCCGCTTTGTCAGCGAGGTGATCAAGCCGAACATCACCGAGCGCCTGGCACTCGACTTCCAAAGCGATCCCGGTGGAGATCCCCTCCTGAGCTGATTTTTGGGCGCGGGCTCTCCCGCGCCGGACATCAGAAGAGCAGCGTGGCGGGTGTTTCCAGGCTCTTCTTGAGGGTCGCCAGGAATTCTGCTCCGGCCGCTCCGTCCACAACACGGTGATCGGCGCTGAGAGCCAGCGTCATCCGGTAACCAACAACAATCTGGTCCTGGGCATTGACAACCGGTTTTTTCACGATGGTTCCCACCGCGAGAATGGAGGCCTGGGGAGGATTGATGATCGCGTAGAAGTTCTCGATCCCATAGGCTCCGAGGTTTGAGACCGTGATGGAGCCGCCCTGGTATTCCTCCGGTTTGAGTTTCTTCCCGCGGGCACGGGTGGCGAGATCTTTGACGGATGCGCTGATTTCCCGCAGGGAAAGCCGCTGGGCATCGCGGATCACCGGAGTGATCAGGCCGTCGTCCACCGCAATGGCGACCGAGAGATTGACCGTGCCATACTCGACAACCGAGTCCCCCGCGAAGGCGGAGTTGATTTTCGGGTGAAGGGCCGCGGCCCGGGCCGTGGCAAGCAGGACAAAATCGTTCACGGTGACTTTCGCCGAACCGGAAGCTTCTGCGGCAGCATTGATGTCCTTGCGCAACCGGACCAACGCGGCGGCGTCAATTTCCAGCGAGAGGTAAAAGTGGGGAATCTGGGTCTTGCTGGCCAGGAGCCGCTCGGCAATGGTGCGGCGCATCCCGGAAAGCGGAACCCTCTTGTCATTCGCCGACACAGGCACATCCACCTTGGCGGCAGGAGCCGGAGTGGATGGTGCCAACGAACGGTCGGCAGGTGCAGCTCCTCTTTCAGGAACATCCGCGGCGACGATCCGTCCCCCGGGGCCGGTGCCGGCGACACCGGAAAGCTCAACTCCGCGTTCCGCCGCGATTTTCCTTGCGAGCGGCGAGGCCTTGACACGGGAACCATCCGCCTGGGCTGCGGAACGGGGTTTCGGTGTGACGGGTGCCAGCGGACGGGGAGCTGCCGCCTTGGGTGCAACCGGCGCGGTGGCGGCGGCTTTTGGCGCCGGCTTCCCGGCGGGTTTGGCTGCGGACGAATCCCCGTCGAGAACAGCCAGACGTTCGCCGACCTTGACGACCCCTCCTTCGGGAACAACGATCTCAACGAGGGTGCCCTCGTCGAACGCTTCCATTTCCATGGTGGCTTTGTCGGTTTCGACTTCAGCAAGGATGTCGCCGACTTCGATTTTGTCACCGGCTTTTTTGAGCCATTTGACGAGCGTCCCCTCGAGCATGGTGTCGCTCAACTTCGGCATGGTGATATCTGGCATAGAATTGGGAATGGTGAAGTTTGATCAGCAAATATCCAGCGCTTTTATCACAACCCGGTCGGGTGTGGGAAGCTGGACCGGTTCGAGTGCGGGAGAATAGATGGCGGGAGCGTCCAGGGAACAGACCCGCTGCACGGGGGCGTCAAGGTCGTCGAAGGCCTTCTCCTGGATGGTTGCCGCAATCTGGGCGGAGACTCCGCAAAAGGGCTTGTTTTCGTCCACCAGCACGGCCCGGTGGGTTTTGCGGACGGTGTTGAGAATGGCTTCCTCATCCAGAGGCCGGATGGAACGCAGATCGAGAACCTCGGCCCGGATACCGTGTTCCGCTTCAAGAATTTCCGCGGCCTTCAATGCGGTGAGAACCGCCCGACCGTGTGCGATGAGCGAAACGTCCGAACCCTCGCGCTTGATGTCCGCCACCCCGATGGGAACGATGTATTCCTCTTCCGGCACCTCCCAGGATTCGCCGTAAAGCAGGGTGTTTTCCATCACGCAAACCGGATCGTTGTCGCGAATCGCCGCTTTCATGAGTCCCTTGGCGTCGTAGGCGGTGGCCGGACAGACGACCTTGAGCCCGGGCGTGTTTGCAATGAAATTTTCCGGTGTGTGCGAATGGGTGGCTCCCACGTTGGTTCCCCCGTTGGCCGGTCCGCGGATGACAATCGGGCAGTTGATCAACCCGCCGCTCATGTAGCGCACCTGGCCGGCGTTGTTGATGATCTGGTCCCACGCCACATAGGCGAAACTCCAGAACATGAGCTCCATGACCGGTCGGATGCCGAGCATTGAGGCGCCGATGCCCATGCCGATGAATCCGGCTTCGCTGATCGGGGCGTCCACGACCCGTTTGTCGCCGAACCGTTCCCAGAGACCTTCGGTGACTTTGTAGGCTCCGTTGTATTGGGCGACCTCTTCTCCAATGATGACAACATTCTCGTCCCGGAGGATCTCCTCGGCGAGGGCTTGGTTGAGCGCGGTGCGATAGGTGATGAGTGGCATGGCTGCGAATTTTTTCTAGTCTCCGAAGAAGTGGCGTCCGTTTTGTCCGGACTCGGTTTGATTGTCCACTTCCCAATACACGTCCTCGAAAATGGTTTCCGGCGCGGGGTCTTCGCTGTCGAGGGCAAACTGGGCGGCGGCGGCGGCCTCCTGCTTGATCCCGGCATCCAGTTCATCGACGGCCTCCTCGGTGAGGATCTTTTCCTCGACCAGGCGCCTGCGCCAGAGGCGGATCGGATCGTGGTGGGTCTTGTAGCGTTCGATTTCCTCGGCGCTGCGGTATTTCTTCGCGTTGGCATCGGCGACCGAATGCCCGTAGTAGCGGTAGGTGTCGACTTCCAGAACGAATGGCAGCGACTCGTCGTGCGCCCGCTGGATGGCATTCCATGTCTTGGCCCGCACTTCGTAGAGATCCTCTCCATTGGCAGCGTCCCAGGCGATGCCGTAGCCCTCGGCGCGCTCGGCAAGGCAATTGCGCATGGCCGAGGAACGCTCCATGCTCGTCCCCATGGAATATTGGTTGTTCTCAATGACGTATATCACCGGGAGCTTCCAGAGGGCGGCCAGGTTGAGGGATTCATGGTAGGAGCCCTGGTTGACCGCTCCGTCCCCGAGAAAACACAGGCAGCATCCCTTGAGCCCCTGATACTTCAACCCGTAGGCGAGGCCGAGACCCAGCGGCGTCTGCCCGGCCACAATCCCATGCCCTCCCCAGTAATTTTTATCCGGGGCAAAAAAGTGCATCGACCCGCCTTTGCCACGCGAGCAACCGGTCGCCTTGCCAAGAAGCTCGGCCATGCAGGAATTCATGTCCATCCCGACAGCCAGCGCATGGCCGTGATCCCGGTAGGCCGTGATCACGTGGTCATTTTTGCCCATCACCGAAACAGTTCCGAGTGCGACCGCCTCCTGCCCGATATACAGGTGGAGAAACCCCCCCATTTTTCCCTGATTGTAATATTTCAGGGCGGTCTGCTCAAACCGGCGGATGCGCAGCATTTCCGAGAGAAGCCGGATTTTGTCCTCCGGCCCCAGTGTGGCGTTGATTTCCGCCCTCGCATAATCCACGGGGTTGACTGCTGGTTCCTCTTTGATTTCGCTCATGAATAAATCCGTTTTTGGTTGCCTCCCCCACTTGAATTGTGGTGCGGACGAAAGGCAAACGGCAGAGATTCCTTGAGAATCGGTCTCCTTGCAATGAGGAATTTCGAGAATTCGAGTGGAAATCGGGGCGTGGCACGGCGATTGCTTCTCCGCCATGGTGGAGCAAATGGTTTATCTGCTCCCCAGCCGGGCAATCCGGGGCTCAGAAACTTACCAGTGAAACAGATTCTTTTTATTCAACATGGGGAGACCGACAAACCCGGCCTCCTGGAGGCGGCGCTTGGCGCGTCACGGGTCGGCTTGAAAATCGTCCATCCCTATGCCGGGGAGGGCCTTCCCGGGAATTTGGCGGACTTCAGCGGGTTGGCCGTGGGCGGCGGAGCCCAGGGGGCCTATGAGACCGATCGTTACCCCTACCTCGTCAAAGAATGCGACCTGATCCGGGAGGCAGCCCACAGCGAGAAGCCGGTCCTCGGGCTTTGCCTGGGTGCCCAGCTCATGGCGACCGCGCTCGGCGCCCCCGTTCGTCCCGGTCCCCAGCGCGAGATCGGGTTTTTCCCGGTCACCCTCGACCCCATTGCCCGATACGACCCCCTCTGGTGCGATCTTCCCACGGATTTTGTGACCACCCACTGGCACGGGGATGTTTTTGACATTCCCGCCGCCGGGATGCGCCTCGGCTCCTCCGCCCTGACCCCCAACCAGCTCTTCCGCTACGGCTGCGGACTCTACGGACTCCAATTCCATCTGGAAATGACCCCCGAGATCTTCGAGGAAATGGTGGCCGATTCCCACGACTATCTCACCGCCGCCGGCGCAAACCCCGAGCACCTCCGCACCGAGGCCTGGCGGGTTCTGCCCCCTTTGCGTGAGACGGCAGAGACCGTCTTTTCCCGCTGGGCCGCCATGCTTTGAGCAAAATCCCATTGAGAACGCGCCAGGCGGGTGCAACACTGCCGCCATGAGCACGGAGACCATCGAAAAACTCCTCAGGCCGTTTTGGAGGACGGATGACGGTCTTTCTCCAATGGAACGCGCTGAAGCCTATGGGATCGATCTCTCGCTCCTGGACGAAAGCCTGAAACTCACGCCGGAACAACGGATGGATCAGCATCAGGCCGCACTGGAGCTGGCGGCAGCCCTGCGACAGGAGAGCCCCTGATATGGAAAATCTCAAGGCACTGGTGCTCCGGCTTGCGGCGCATGACTGCCGGTTCGTGATTGCCGGAGGGTTTGGAGTTGTGGCTTGGGGAGGCTCTCTCCTCACGCACGCCGTTGCAGATCCACCGTGCAACGTTGCGTGAATAACATACAGTTTTTCCCCATTGGAGATTCCGGGATGCCTTTTGTTGCTGAAATTCAGCGATTACCGGAAACTGGGGATGCTATGAAAAAGCCAACACTCAAATCGTCGGTTCAATCAGCCTTCAGCTTGGTTGAATTACTCGTTGTGATTGCGGTGATCGCGGTGATCGCGGCCATTGCCATTCCCAACATCGCGGGCATCACTTCAAATGCGCAGACGGCATCAGACAAGCGCAATGCACAGAATCTTGCTTCGCTGTCATCGGCGGCTGTTGCTGCGGGCGCATCGACTACCACAATGGGAGATGATGAGGACGGCGTTGTCGCAAACCTCATTACTGGTATCACGGTTGTCAATGGAGGATCAACATTTGGCCCGTTTAGAGCAGATGGTCTTCCTACAGATGAGACCAAACTTGATGCTATCAAAGCCTATCTTACTATGGATGACACCACTCACGGTCTTATCTATAATCCTGCCGGAGAAGCTCCAGCTCCAGCTCCTGCTCCGTAAGCACAATAACGAAAAAGGGTCTTCTTCTAATGATCCTTTTACAGTGAATCAAAACAAAAAACCCCGCCCCGGCGGGGTTTTTTTGTGCTCTGCAAGATGAAACTTATGTGGAGACACCCCGCTCTCCCAAAACGAAGCAACACGCCCATGCTCCGGTGAAGGAACATGGGCGTGTGTTTTTGACAGGGGTGTTCCCCTGCGGTTTACGCCGCGCGGGTGTTGAGGATTTCGATGAGTTCCTTGGCGGATTCGGGGATTTTGGTACCGGGGCCGAAGATGGCGACGGCTCCGGCCTGGCGGAGGAAGTCGTAATCTTGGGCAGGGATGACCCCTCCGGCGACGACGAGGATGTCCTCGCGACCGAGGCGTTTGAGTTCGGCCATGAGGGCGGGCAGGAGGGTCTTGTGTCCGGCGGCGAGGCTGCTCATGGCGACGATGTGAACGTCGTTTTCAACGGCCTGTTTGGCGGTTTCTTCCGGAGTCTGGAAGAGCGGGCCGATGTCAACGTCGAAACCGAGGTCGGCATAACCGGTGGCCACGACCTTGGCTCCGCGATCGTGTCCGTCCTGACCCATTTTGGCGATGAGGATGCGGGGACGGCGGCCTTCGCGTTTTTCGAAGTCGTCGGCCAGCGTGCGCACTTGTTTGATTTCGTCCATATGTCCGTAGGATGAGGCGTAGACTCCGCTGATGGATCGGATCACAGCCTGGTAGCGACCGGCAACCTTTTCCACGGCATCGCTGATTTCTCCGAGAGTGGCCCGGGCCTTGGCGGCTTCGACCGCCAGGGCGAGGAGGTTGCCGTTTTTCTTGTCTTCGGCGGCGGCGGTGATGGCTTCGAGGCAGCGCCGGACGGCGGCTTCGTCGCGTTCGGCGCGAAGTTTCTTGAGGCGCTCGATTTGGGAAAGCCGGACGGCGGAGTTGTCCACTTCGAGAATATCGAGCGGGTCTTCCTTTTCGAGGCGGTATTTGTTGACTCCGACGATGGTTTCGATGCCGGAGTCGATTTTCGCCTGCCGGCGTGCGGCGGCTTCCTCGATGCGCATCTTCGGGAGTCCGGTCTCGATGGCCTTGGACATGCCGCCGAGGGATTCGACTTCCTGGATGTGAGCCCAGCCCATTTCCAGGAGCCGGTGGGTGAGAGCTTCGACGTAGTAGCTGCCGCCCCAGGGATCGACGACCGAGCAGATGCCGGTCTCATTCTGGAGAAAGAGCTGGGTGTTGCGGGCGATGCGGGCCGAGAAGTCGGTCGGGAGGGCAATCGCCTCGTCCAGCGCGTTCGTGTGCAGACTCTGGGTGTGGCCCATCGTGGCGGCCATGGCCTCGATGCACGTGCGGGCGATGTTGTTGAACGGATCCTGCTCGGTGAGCGACCATCCGCTCGTCTGCGAGTGGGTGCGCAGGGCCATGGATTTCGGGTTCTTCGGGTTGAATCCCTTCACGATCTTGGCCCAGAGGACGCGCGCGGCGCGCATCTTGGCGACCTCCATGAAGAGGTTTTTCCCCTGCGCCCAGAAGAACGAGAGGCGGGGAGCGAAGGCGTCGATGTCGAGCCCGGCGGCCGTGCCGGTGCGGAGGTATTCCAGGCCGTCCGCCAGCGTGTAGCCCATTTCCAGATCGGCGGTCGCCCCGGCTTCCTGCATGTGGTAGCCGGAGATCGAGATCGAGTTGAACTTCGGCATCTTCTGCGAGGTGAACTCGAAGATGTCCGCAATGATGCGCATCGAGGGGGCGGGCGGGTAGATGTAGGTGTTCCGCACCATGAACTCCTTGAGAATGTCGTTCTGGATCGTGCCGGCGAGCTGGTCGAGCGTGGCTCCCTGCTCCAGCGCGGTGACAATGTAGAACGCAAGGACCGGGAGGACCGCGCCGTTCATCGTCATCGAGACGCTGATCTTGTCGAGCGGGATGCCGCCGAAGAGGATCTTCATGTCGAGGATCGAGTCGATCGCGACACCCGCCTTGCCGACGTCGCCGACAACGCGCGGGTGGTCGGAGTCGTAGCCGCGGTGGGTGGCGAGGTCGAAAGCAACCGAGAGCCCCTGCTGTCCGGCCGCAATGTTGCGTTTGTAAAAGGCATTCGATTCCTCCGCCGTCGAGAACCCGGCGTATTGGCGGATCGTCCACGGACGCTGGACATACATCGTCGCGTAGGGGCCGCGCAGGAAGGGCGCGACACCGGCGGTGTAGTCGAGGTGCCTGCAATCGGCGATGTCGGCGGGGCCGTAGGCCGGTTTCACCGGGATGGTTTCATTGGTCATCCACTCCGCATGGGCGGGGGTTTTTCCGGTCTCGGCATTGAAGGCGGCTTCCCAGTCGGAAGCCTTCGCGGCGGGTTCCGGGCTGAAATCGATTTGTGTGAAGTCAGGGCATTTCATGGCGTCAGAGTTCCTTGTGGAGATTGGTGAGGAAGGCGAGGCAATCGACCTTGAGGTGAATGAAGTCATCCACGCCGGAGGCCTTGTGGGCGTCGATCTGGTCGGCGGGATATCCCGCAAGGATGATCTTTGCGCCGGGCATTTGGGCTTTCAGGGCCGGGACGAATGCCGGGACGATCTCGGGATAGGTGTCATCCGTCGAGCAGAGGACGACGACTTGAGCCTTCGAGGCCACGGCCTGCCCGAGTGCTTCGTCCACCGATTTTGCACCGGCGGTTTGCTGGCGGACATCGTAGCCGCCTGCCGCAAAAAATCCGGAGGAAAAATCCGCGCGGGCTTTCGACTGTTTCGGCGGGCCGAATTTGGCAAGCCAGACCTGCGGAGGATTCTTGACGGCAGCGGCCCGGAGGGCTTCATAACCTTCCGCAGCCCGGATGACGCGCACCCGGGGGATTTCCGGGAGATCCGCTCCCTTGCGGGGAAGGGCCCTGACCACTTCGCCGAGAGTCGCCCCGTTTTGGAAGGCCTTTGCCACCTCCTCCACGGTCGCGGAGGCGATGGTCACGCCGCCTTTGCGGATGGACGCCATTTTTTCCGAGCGGGCGGCCCATTTTTTTCCGGAATCGTCCGGATTGGGAACGAGCGGAGTCTCGGAGGGATTCGGGAAGAGATTGACGCCGAGAACGGCTTCGCGGCGTTTTGAAACCGCATCGAGGCGAGCCTTCGCGCTGGCGGCGACAGCGGCCTGGGGAAATCCTTCCCGGAGGGCGACGGCCATGCCGCCGAGGGATTCGACTTTCTGGAACAATTCCCACGCTTTTTTCGCGAGTTCGACGGTGAGCGATTCCACATACCAGGAACCTCCCGCCGCATCCGCCACCTCGGCAAACCCGCATTCCTCGGCGAGAATGATGTGGATGTTGCGGGCGATGCGGGTGGAAAATTCATCCGGCGTGCGTGCGGGCTCGTCAAAAGCCGCGAGGTGCATGCTGTCCACGCCGCCGATGACCCCGGAGAAACCTTCCGCCGTGGCCCGGAGCATGTTCGTGTGGGGATCCAGCACGGATTTGTTGAAAATACTGGTGCGCCCGTGGATGAAGAGCGGGGAAGGCTTGACGCCGAAAGCCCCGACCATCCGGTCCCACAACAACCGGGCGGCGCGGATCTTCGCGATCTGCATGAAGAGATTCGAGCCCAACGAAAGCGCCATCACGAAACGCGGGGCGATTTCATCGGCCGGAACCCCCGCCGTGGCCAGAGCCCGGAAATAGGCGGCTCCGGTCGCAAGGCCGAAGGCCAGTTCCTCGACGGACGTGCCGCCGGCATCGGCCCACAGGCTGGCCTGGATGCCCGCCGTGCGGATGCCCTTGTCGACCGCCCACTTCGAGACGGTTCCGAGTTCGGACAGCGCGTCATCGAGTGAAACGTCCAGCCTGCCATCCCGTGCCCATTCAGTGAGCGGATCGGCAAGCACGGCTCCGGAAAATCCTTTTTCACCGGCCTGGGCGCTGAGGAGTCCCGCCATCGGCAGGGCGCTGGCTCCTGCAAACATCAAAACGGGAGCCGCCTGAAGGTCAACGCCCCCGAAAGCCCTGGAGGCATCATCCAGCGAGGCCAGCGACAAACCGCACACCCCGACTTCTCCGCACGCCGCCTCATCGGGATCGAGACCGCGCCGCGTGGCCGCATCCGGCAGCACCGCAACCGCATTCTGCCCGCGCATGAGATCGCTTTTGAGCGCCTCATTGAATTTTCCCAGACATCCGAAGGGAAGTTCCTGCGCGATAAGCCACGGCCTGGATTTGAAACCCGAAGCGGCGGACCCGCGAACATAGGGCGGGAGTCCGGGCCAGGACTCGGGAAGCGCCAGGGCTTCGAGATCCTCTTTGCGGTAGATCGGCTGGAGTTTGATTCCTTCCGGCGTGGAGGTGATCAGCTTCTTGTCGAACGGGGCGCCTTTCAGCGACTCCTCGGCGGCCTGGCGCCACTCCTCGTAGGTCGCTGCGGGAAATTCATCGAGTGTAAGAGACATGGGAATGATGGGAGTTGTGGGACGAATGCAGACGTTGCTGAAAACGGAAAACTTTTTAGTGAACTTCCTCGACAAGGGCCTCGCTGGTCTTGCCGTTGACGGTGATCAGGAGACGCTGGTGGCGTCCCGTGGTGGTGCGGGGGGCCGCCGGAGCGGATGCCGGAGCCGCCGGGGCCGCTGCCGCCTTCTTTGCGGCGGGATCGGTAATGGAAGCGGGATTCTTGATGAGCTTCTCGTATTCCATCGGGAACATGGCAAAAAGGACGACGGCCTCATCCGTGGTCGGAAGATCCTTTTCGGCAAGCTGCCTGCGGAGGTTGTCCACATTCGGCTGGAGCGAATCCGCCGGGCGGGCGGTCATCGGAGCTTTCCCGGTGTTTTTTTCCGCAAGGGCGAGAACGTCCCTGTTCACCGGAGCCGGGGTGCGTCCGTAATTGCCGAGGACGATGTCCATGGCGGCGGGCGAGAAATTTTTCCAGCGTCCGAATTTGACATTGAGCATCGCCTGGGTGCCGACGATCTGGGAGATCGGGGTGACGAGCGGCGCCCAGCCCAGGCACTCGCGGACATGCGGGATCTCGGCGAGAACCTCGTCGATCCGGTCGCTCATGTTCATGTCCTTGAGCTGCACGCGGAAGTTCGAAAGCATCCCGCCGGGAACCTGGTAGACAAGCGTGTCGCTGTCCACGACTTCGTTCGCGTGGGAAGTGAAGGCCTCCATTTCTTTGTAAACCTTGGTGAAGTATTCACGGAGTTCGGCAAGTTTCTTGCGGTCCAGCTTCGGCTGGCGCGGGTTGTTGTCCAGCAGGGCCAGCATCCGGAGCGTGTCCGGCTGCGACGTTCCGTTGGCAAACGGGGTGATGGAAGTTTCCACGGCATAGGCGCCCGCGTCCGTCGCGGCGACATAGGAAGCGGCAGCCAGGCCGGCGGTCTCATGGCTGTGCAGCGTCACGGGAAGCCCGGTGAGCTTGGTGATGCCCGAAACGAGCTCGCCTGCCACGCGGGGAGTGATGACCCCGGACATGTCCTTGATGGCGATCTCGTCGCAGCCCATTTCCTTGAGTTCCCCGGCGAATTTCAGGAAGGCTTCCACCGTGTGGGCCGGGCTGGTGGTGTAGCAGATTTCGCCGCGGGCGGTCTTGCCGGCTTTCCTCACCGCCGCGATGGCAGGGGCCAGATTGCGCGGATCGTTCAGTCCGTCAAAAATCCGGAAAACCTCGATGCCCGCATCCGCCGTGCATTTGACGAAGAGTTCCACCACGTCGTCCGGAAAACATTTGTATTGGACGATGTTCTGTCCGCGCAGAAGCATTCCCTGCGGGGTGTTCGGAGCCACCTTGCGCAATTCCCGCACACGATCGAACGGCTGCTCGCCCAGAAAGCGCAGGCTCGTGTCAATCGTCGCCCCGCCCCAGGTCTCCAGCATTCCAAAACCCATCGAATCCAAAATCGGAGCGGCCGGCAGCATCTGGCTGGTTTTCATTCGGGTGGCCGCCATGGACTGGTGGCCATCGCGCAGGACGGTGTTATTGAAGCGAACGGGTTTCATAGATGGTGGGTTATATTATTAGAAACTCTAATACAAAACACAACGATGGCAAGCCATGATTTGGAGCAAGGTTTGGGAAAGTCGGAGTCAGATTTCCTTCCCGGGACGGTCTCCGAAAATGGCGGACCCCACCCGCACCAGGGTGCTGCCCTCGGCAATGGCGGCTTCGAAATCCCCGCTCATTCCCATGGAAAGCTCGGGAAGAGGCGTTCCGGTCTGCTGCTGCAGATCATCCCGCAGGCGCCGGAGGGCGGAAAAAAACGGGCGGGCGGCCGCGGGATCCTCGCTGTAGGGAGCCATCGTCATCAGTCCGACCACCTGCACCCGCGGAAGGGCCAGCAGATCCGTGATGACCTCGCACAGATGGTCGGGCTGGAAACCGAACTTGGTTCCCTCGCCCGAGACATTGACCTCCAGAAGCACGCGGGGAAAGCATCCGCACTCGTCCGCGATGCGGTCCATCTGCACGGCGAGCTCCGCGTTGTCGACCCCGTGGAAAAGATCGAAGAGGGGAAGCGCCTTCCGGATTTTGTTCGTTTGCAGGTGGCCGATGAAATGCCACTCCAGCGCGGATGGAAGAAGCGGGATCTTTCCGGCGGACTCCTGGACACGGCTTTCCCCGAAGACCCGCTGCCCTGCTGCGTGGGCCTCGCGCACGGCGTCGGCCGGATGGGTTTTGGACACGGCCACCAGGCGGACTCCGGAGGGATCCCGGCCGGACTTCTCCGCGGCCGCTTCGATGCGCCGGCGCACGGACTCCAGGTTGATCTCGATGGAATTCATTAGAAAATCTGTTCTGGCATTTCTTTCCGACATTAGATTAACTTATCTGCGAGGAGTCGAATGCAAATTCAAACGTTCAAAGTATTCTGCGATTTGGCGGATACGGAAAGCTTTTCCAAAGCCGCGGAGCGGAATGGAATCACCCAGAGCGCGGTCAGCCAACAGGTGCGATCCATCGAGGAGCAGTTCCAGGTGCGCTTGATCGACCGTGGCCGCCGGGCTTTTTGCCTGACTCCGGAAGGGCAGGCCTTCCTGGCATCCAGCCGGGAGATTGTCGGGGCCTACGATGAGTTGGGCACGCGGATGCAGAAGTTGCAGGAAGTGGTCTCCGGGGAACTGCGCATTGCGACGATTTTCAGCATCGGTCTGCACGAATTGCCGCCGTATTTGAAGCGGTTCCGGCGGGAATTTCCGCTTGTGGAAGTGCGGATGGACTATCGCCGTTCGGCGCAGGTCTACGCCGCGGTGCAGGAAAACCGCGCGGATGTGGGATTGGTCGCCTATCCGGCCTCGCGCCGGGGGATCACGGCCTCCGTCTTCTGGCGCGATCGTCTGGTCGTCATCTGCGCCCCCACCCACCCGCTGGCTCCCAGGAGGAAGATTTCCCTGTCCGACCTCGGCGGAGAAAAGTTCATCGCCTTTGAGCCGGATCTTCCGACCCGCCGCGAGGTGGACCGCCAGCTCCGGCAGGCGGGAGCCCGGGTGCGGGTGGCTTTTGAATTTGACAACATCGAGACCGTGAAGCGGGCGGTGGAAATCGAGAGCGCGGTTTCCATCGTGCCCCGGACTTCGGTGAGATCCGAGGTTGAGACCGGCCAGCTGGTGGCCCTGGACCTTGCCGACACGGAAATGTGGCGGCCTTTGGGGACGCTGGTGAAAAAATCCTCCGCCGGCACTCCCGCGCTCCGGGAATTCCTGGCCCTGCTGGAGAAAAACGACCTGGGGGGCGAGGGAAGTGAGTTCCAGCCACACCCCGGCGTCAAACCCCGTCCAAAGAAATGAGCGCACCGGCGATTGGAATTATCGGAGGCAGCGGACTCTACCAGATCGACGGGTTTGCGGAGGTCGCCGACATTGTTGTCCCGACACCGTTCGGCCCCCCCTCGGATGTCATCATCGGGGGCACTCTGCACGGGCGCTCGGTTTTTTTCCTGCCCCGCCACGGGCGCGGACACCGGATCGCCCCGCATGAGATCAACCACCGCGCAAACATCTGGGCGCTCCGGTCCCTGGGTGTGCGCTGGATCATCGCCGTCACAGCGGTCGGCAGCCTCCAGGAGAAATACCATCCGAGGGACATCGTCCTTCCCGACCAATTTTTCGACCGCACGAGCCGCCGGGAGTTTCACACATTCTTCGGCAACGGCATCGTGGCCCACCCGGCATTCGCCGAACCGGTCAGCACAAACCTGCGAAAAATCCTGGCCGCCGCCTGCCGGGAATCCGGACGTACGTTTCACGATGGGGGCACCTATGTGAACATGGACGGCCCCGCGTTCTCGACCCGGGCAGAATCCCTCCTCAACAGGCAGCTCGGGTTTGACGTGATCGGGATGACCAACCTCCCCGAGGCCAAGCTGGCACGGGAAGCGGAAATCGCCCTCGCCACGCTGGCCATGATCACCGACTACGACTGCTGGAAAACCGACGAGGAACCGGTCACCGCCGATGCCGTGGTCGCCCACCTCCATGCAAACGTGGAAACGGCAAAGGACATCCTGGCCCGGGCGATTCCCCTTGTCCCGGAGCACCCGGACTGGCCCGACCACCGCAGCCTGGACGCGGCACTGGTGACTCCCCGGGATCTCTGGCCTGCGGAAACCGTGAAAAATCTTGGTGTGATTTTGGAAAGGTTTGTGCGATAGGTGCTGGAAATTACCAGCATCCTGCATGAAAACCCGTTCCTGGCTTGTCATTCCCGTTGTTGTCGGCCTCCTCGGAGCCGCCTGCCAGTCCGCCCGGACGCAATCCTCTCCGCAGCCGCAAGTCATTGCCGTTCCGCAGGATGAGATGACAAAGCCCCCCGGGACGCAGCCCACGGTGCCTGCACAGGGGGATTCCACCCCTGTGATGACGGCTCCTCCGGCAGAAACCGGAACAGGTCCGAAAAAGTTGAGTTACAACTCCTGCAATGTCGAGGGGCCGTATATCGCACTGACATTTGATGACGGCCCCCATGCGACCCTGACCCCGAAGCTTCTCGATATTCTCAAGGAACGCGGGATCAAAGCCACGTTCTTCGTGATTGGACAAAATGTCGTGGCCAATCCCGCGATTCTTCAGCGGGCGGTTGCCGAGGGACATGAAATCGGGAATCACAGTTGGAACCACCAGGCGTTTACAAAGGCCGGAGCCTCCGGAGTCACCATGCAGGTGACGCAAACAAACGACGCCATCGAAAATGCAACCGGCAAAAAACCGGTGATCCTCCGCCCTCCCTACGGAGCGACGAATGCCTCCATCACCAAACGCCTGAACGAGGAATACGGGCTGAAAGTCATCATGTGGGATGTGGACCCGCTGGATTGGAAATACCGCAATTCCGAGAAAGTGAAGAGCGAGATCCTCAAGAGCACAAAAGCCGGTTCGATCGTGCTGGCCCACGACATCCACGCCTCCACGGTCAACGCCATGCCGGAGACAATCGACGCGCTGATTGCCAAAGGCTACAAGTTTGTCACGGTTTCGGAATTGATCGCCATGGACCGCCCCGTGCCCGCACCCCAAGCCTCTCCGGCTTCCGTAACCAAAGCGCCCTGACACATCCAGCCCACCCGGATCAGGAAAGTTTCCCCGCCCTTCCGATCCAACCCACCCTATGAGCGACGCCTCATCTCCCGAATCCGATTTCTCCGGAATCGATCTGGCCCGGAGTTTTCTGCCCGACTGGGCAAAACCCACCGGTCCCTCTTCAAAACACCATTCCCCTCTCGTGGAACAGTATGGCAACCGTTCCGAAGACCCCCGCTCCGGCGGACGGGGGGAACGCCGCGACCGGAAACCTGGCTTTGATCCCCGGGGGCGTCGGCCGGAACGCGGCGGCGGACGCCGGGAGGAAAACCGGGGACGTTCCCAACGCCAGGATCCCCGGAGGGAAGAGAGGGAGCGCCCGGCGGTTCCTCTTCTGACAGGCTGGGAAACCACGATCCTTCCCGATCCCCGCGGCATCGACGGTCTGGCCAAACAGTTGAAATCGGGCGGCAAAGCCTATCCGTTGTTCGATCTCGCTTTCCTGATCCTCGAAAAACCCGAGCGTTTTTCCGTCGAACTTCGCCGCACCGGCGACGGAGCCACCACGCTTTTTCAGTTTTCCGAAGACGGAAGCCTCTGGCTGCGCGAGGCGGATGCCATCCGCCATGTCCTCGCCCGGCATTTGGAGAAATATTACCGCCGGGAGCAGATCCAGACGGAACCGCCCAAGGGAGCCTATTCCTGTGTGGCCGTCTGCGGCATGAGCGACACGTTGCTCGGACCGCCAAACTACCACGATTACCAGCCCCGGCTCCGCCGTCTGCACGCGGAACGGTTTTCCAGAATGTCCTTCGAGGACTTCAAAAGCCGGGTTCGCATGGTCAAGGATCCCGAAATTCTCGAAAAATGGAAGACCGAGCAAAGCACCCGTGAGGAATTCCAACCGCTGGAAAGCCCGGAAGGCGAAGTCAAACTCCCGGACATGGCTGCCGTCGAACGGCATTTCCGTGCCAACCATGCGGCAACGATCTCCCCTGTCAGCGGGGAAGTCCGCGTCGCCGGCTCCGTCGCCCTGCACCATTCCGATCCTTCCATCCGGCAGGCCGCGCAAAGGACCGTTGGAGATCTCCGGAGATTTCCCCTCCCGCTGGCACACACGGTCGGCCAGGGATTGGCTTCCAAGGGTCTCCAGATTTTCAAAGCCCACGAAAACATCACCTACGTCTCCGTGGCCCGGCCACGCCATCTGGACCGTCAGGTCACTCCGGTCGCCGCGACCGTGTCCGGTATTCTCGACTGTCTGGAATCCCACGCCACCGTGCCACGCGCGGAACAATGGAAGGCGCTGGTCGCCCTCCGGTCTTCTCTGCCCGAAGAGTCCGCCCGCGAGGCGGCTGTGATCGGGGATCTCTCCTGGCTCATCCATCAGGGCCATGTGGTGGACTACGCCCGGCGCGGCCTCGAAGTGGTGCGAAAACCCCGCCCCAAACCCGGCGGCGGCCCCACCCCACCCGTGGAAACTCCCTGACTCCCGGCCTTTCCCTCTGAATGAACCGGGAAAGATGGCAATTTTCCCGTTTTACTTTTTCAGGAATCCGCCTTTGATGGTCAGTTCGTCTGCTCACCATGTTCAACTGGATTATCAAGAAAATCATCGGCTCGAAAAACCAGCGGGAAATCCGCCGGTTGCAACCGCTCGTCCGCCGGATCAACGAGATCGAGACCGGCCTCCAATCTCTTTCGGATGACGCCCTGCGCGCCAAAACCCTGGAATGGAAGGATCGTCTTTCCAAGATCGGGGACAATGCCGCTCTCGCCGCGGAACTCGAAGCCCTCCTTCCCGAGGCCTTCGCCGTGGTCAAAAACGCGGCACGCCGCATGGTCGGCCGTGAGATCGTTGTCTGCGATCAGCCGCTGGCCTGGAACATGGTCCACTTTGACGTGCAGTTGATCGGGGGAATGATCCTGCACCGGGGCCGGATCGCCGAAATGGCCACCGGTGAGGGAAAAACCCTCGTCGCCACCCTCGCCGTCTATCTCAATGCCCTCAGCGGACGCGGCGTCCATGTGGTGACCGTCAACGATTACCTCGCCAAACGCGATGCCGAGTGGATGGGACAACTTTACACCTTCCTCGGGCTTACAGTCGGCGTGATCCAGAACGACCAGCCCCCGGAATTTCGCCGCGCCCAATACCAGTGCGACATCACCTACGGGACCAACAGCGAATTCGGCTTTGACTACCTCCGCGACAACGGCATGGCCACCAGCCGCGAACAACAGGTCCAGCGCGGGCACTACTTTGCCATCGTGGACGAAGTCGACTCGATCCTCATCGACGAGGCCCGCACCCCGCTCATCATCAGCGGCCCCGCCACGGTTTCCACCCACCAATACGACCGCTTCAAGCCCCTCATCGAGCAGCTGGTCCGCAAACAGACCATGCTCTGCACCCGCCTCGCCACCGAGGCCCGCGAACTTCTGGATGCCGGAAAACGCGACGAAGCCGGCCGCACGCTCTTCAAACTCAAACTCGGCCAGCCCCGCAACAAAGCCCTCCTCCGCATGATGGAGGATCCCGAGATGCGCAAGGTCACGGACAAGGCCGAACTCGAATTCTACAAGGACACCGACGGCAAGGCCGCTCTCGTCGAACTCAAGGAAGAACTCTTCTTCACCATCGAGGAACGCCAGCACGATGCCGACCTCACCGAGATGGGCCGGAGTTACCTCAACCCCGACGATCCGAACGCCTTCGTCCTCCCCGATCTCCTCACCGAATTCGCCGACATCGAGAACGACCCCGCCCTTGATGCCGCCGAAAAAACCCGGAAAAAAGCCGCCCGCCAGCAACATTGCGACGCACAGGCCGAGCGCATCCACAACATCTCCCAGCTCCTCAAAGCCTACTGCCTCTACGAAAAAGACGTGGAATATGTCGTCGAGGAAAACAAGGTCGTCATCGTCGACACCTTCACCGGCCGCAAAATGCCGGGACGCCGCTGGAGCGACGGTCTCCACCAGGCCGTCGAGGCCAAAGAAGGCGTCCAGATCGACCGCGAGACACAGACCCTCGCCACCATCACGATCCAAAACTACTTCCGCCTCTACGGGAAACTCGCCGGCATGACCGGCACCGCCGAGACCGAGGTCAACGAGTTCCACGACATCTACCAGCTCGACGTCAACGTCATCCCCACCAACCGCAAGGTCTCCCGCGTGGACGAGAATGACCGGATCTTCAAAACCCGCCGGGAAAAATACCACGCCGCCATCGAGGCCATCCGTGAAGCCCACGGACGCGGACAGCCCGTGCTCGTCGGCACCGCCAGCGTCGAAGCCAGCGAATTGCTCAGCCGGATGCTCAAACTCCAGAAGGTTCCGCACACCGTCCTCAACGCGAAATACCACATGCAGGAAGCCGAGATCGTCACCCGTGCCGGTCTCCGCGGCGCCGTGACAATCTCCACCAACATGGCCGGCCGCGGCACCGACATCAAACTCGGCGAGGGCGTCGGCGACCTCGGCGGACTCTACGTCATCGGCACCGAGCGCCACGAATCCCGCCGCATCGACCGCCAGCTCCGCGGACGCTGCGCCCGCCAGGGCGACCCCGGACGCTCCCGTTTCTACGTGAGCTTCGAGGACGACCTCATGCGCAACTTCGGTGCCAGCGACCGCATGACAAAGATCATGGAGACCTTCGGCCTCAAGGAAGGCGAGGAACTCGAACATCCCTGGCTCAACAAGAGCGTCGAAACCGCACAGAAGCGCGTCGAGCAGAGGAACTACCAGATGCGCCGCCGCACCCTTGAGTTCGACGACGTGATGAACCAGCAGCGCGAGGTCATTTACGGCTACCGCAACGAAGTGATGGACTCCGAGAATCCCCGTCACCTCATCCACGAGGTCATCACCGAGGTGGTTCCCAAAAAGGTCGCCTCCTTCCTCGAAGCCGTCGAAGGAGAGGAGCCCGACGCCGATGGACTGCTCCAATGGCTCAACTCCACCTTCCCTCTCGGTCTCAGCCGCGAGCGCGCCGCTCTCGATTCCCGGTCCGTCGAGGAAAACGGCCGGTTTCTCATGCAGACGATCCGCGATGCCTATGATCGCAAAGCCGGACTCGAGAATCCCGACGCCCTCCACGGTCTCGAGCGCTACATCATCCTCAACGCCGTGGACCGCCTCTGGCAGGAACATCTCTACGCCATGGACGGACTCCGCGAAGCCGTTTACCTCCGTGCCTTCGGCCAGAAAGACCCGCTCGTCGAATACAAGAACGACGCCTACGGGATGTTCGTTGAGCTGATGGACAACATCAAAGCCGAGATCCTCAACAACCTCTTCCGCAGCACCACAAATCTCCAGGCCTTCGAACAACTTCTCGCCAGCCTCCCGCAAAGCCTCCTCCGCGCCGACCCCGCCGCGCGAACCCGCCCCGCCGCACCCGCGCCGGGGCAACCATCCCCCCTGGCCCCGGAAGAAGCTCCGCCCGCTCCAAAACTCGAACTCCCCATCAAGCGCGAACTCCCCAAAGTCGGACGCAACGACCCCTGCCCCTGCGGAAGCGGGAAAAAATTCAAATCCTGCTGCGGGCGCTCGGCTTGAAGATGGAATCCACTGAAGGCGAACGGCTTCAGAGCATTTAGAGTATTTCAACAAAAGCTATAGCGGGCCTGCTCTCTTGTTTTGTTGGCACGCTGTCCCCCGGTTGGGGGCGGCGTGGGATTTCCTTGATGTCCCAAGGACAGGCCGCTTTCAACCGCCCTGCTGCGAAGGAAGGTTGCTGATATAAAACGGCAGGATTTCCGGGCGTGTCTGCTGGCGGACGAGGACGGGATTTTTGAGGAGTTGCCCGAATATTTGCGGGGGAACGGATTTTTTTGCCAGGCCGAGCAATCTGGCGGCCTTGTCATACTCTCCATTCTCCAGTGCCACTCCGCACATGGCAAATATCCAGGCGCCAGGGCTGCTTCCGGCATCGCGGGAATTGAGCTGCTGCAGTTCTTTTTCCACCAGATCTTTGCGCCCGATCTGGAGCAGGAGGAGCAGGCGTTCGTTGGAGATGACGACATCGTCGGGGGAGTGCGCGGCCGCCTTGTTCATGTCTTCCAATGCCTGACTGAGCGCCTCGTCTTCGCGGTAAAGAAGAGCCCGGCGGTAATACAACCCCTCCGAAGGGAAAAGGGCGATGCCTTGGGTGTAGAACTCGCCTGCTGCTTTCCGGTCTCCGGCGGCCTGTTTCAGCAAGCCGGCCAGTTCCCATGCGCCGGCAGAGCCGTGGCGCCGGAGGTCCACGCCGGTCAGGAGCTTCTCCGCGCCGCCCGTGTCGCCGGCCGAGTATGCCAGGATGGCTTTTTCGATCCGCTCTTCCGGATCGGAGGGCAGGGCGGGGGATTTTTCGTTTGCCGTATCCGTGGACGGGACGGCTTCTTCGGTTGTCTTCCGGGGAAGGGCGGGTTTCGCACTGTTGCGGGCGGGATTTTGCGGGAGAAAGAGCAACAATCCGGCACCGGCAAGCAATACCAGGCCGGCCAACAGCAATTTAAACAAACGGATACGGTCGGGGCCGAATCGTGGATCTTGAAAGTAATTCAGATGAAACATGGACGGGTATGAAGAGTCGGCTTGCGGTTGGAAAATTGAGCAATGGCTCGGGGCTCTCGGTCGAAAGCGGCGGAAAACTTCACACCATCCGGACTTTTTTCAAGTCCGGAAAAGAGAAAATGGGGAAGATTCCCATCTTCATAAAAAAAACGCTTTTGCGCTATGTATCCTGTTGCATGGAAATTTGACAAAGACCCGATCCATGCGACTTTCCCGCGCAAATATGCCCGGAAATCCGACGGTCCGCATTTTATTGGTTGGTGGTTTTGTCCTTGTCCGGGACAGTTTGTCCTTGGTTCTTGCCAGACAAAGGCACTTTCAAGTTCTGCCAAGTGCCGGCTCTTTTTCCGAGGCGGAAGGGATTTTGCGGCGGGGAGAGACGGATGTTGTCCTTCTCGATTTCGAACTCGTCAGGGACTCCTCCCGGATATTTTTCAAAGACTGGAGCAGACAGTTTCCCAAAGTCCGGCTCCTCCTTCTTGCCGGGTCGGTCACGCGGGACTCTGTCCAAAGAATCATGGAATATGGCGCAACAGGATGTGTCTCAAAATACGATGCCGTGTCCGATCTGGTCGCCGCGATCCACCGGGTTCTTATTCATGATCAAGTGCTGTCGCCGTCTCTCAGGCGCCTCTTTTCCTCTCCGGTCAGGGAACGCTCCGAATTCACCAGACGGGAAAAGGAAATCCTCCGTCTGATCGCCGCCGGACTTCCCACTCGCAGTATCGCAGGGGAACTCGGTCTCAGCCCGAAGACCGTGGACCGCCATAAGGAAAACCTGAAGGAGAAACTCCAGCTTTCCAATTCCCCCGAACTTTTCCGTCACGCTTTCCTTCTCTTTTCCAAAGAGAATATTTGATATCTGTCATCGTTTTTTAAACGATTGAATTGCATTGGGTAACAACAAGTTAAGCGTGCTTGAATTTGTGAAATTTGATTCATAATCAATGTTTTCAAAAAACTACGAAAAATGGGTGAACCCCCCATTTCATAAAGTACGGAGAGGGGATACAACCCTCCCGCAAATGCTTGAACCCCTCTGCCCAAGCAAAGTGAAAAACAGATAAAGAAAAACAAAAATGAAACTCACAAAATTCATAATTGCCGCAGGGGTAGTCGGAGTTCTTGGCTTCTTCTCGGTGGACGGGGCAAATGCACAGACACCAGTCTTGGTGCAAACTCAAACGGGGGATTGGGCCACATCGCGTGATGTGATGATCAGGGGTGAAGTTCTCTCCGGATTCAATACCAACGGAGTGACGGGGACAACATATGTCAACCAATATACGGGCGTTCTCAACTTGAGCCGTGTTGTTATCAAAATTGCGCAACCGGTTCCGAGCCAGGACCCCGTCATCGCGGCCTCGATTTCCATTGATTCGGGATCGACGACATTCTCCTCCAGCGCGACATCCAACAGGATTACCGAAAACACGGCATTCCTTGGGTCCTCCGTGTCTGTCTATGACGCGGTGGTGACTGCGGGAGGCGACATCAACGATTACAACAAGACCAAGGTGAGTGCGAACTATGCCAACACCACGCTGACGGCGCCGGATACCCTGAGCCGCTCCGTGGACACCACGCAGAGCTCTGTCACGCTGTTCGACTCGAGTAACTACACCATAAGTTCCGCCGATCTGAACAGTATCTTCCGCGGTCTTTCCAATATCGGATTCGACTACAGCATCACGTCTTCCTTCTATTTTTCACGTGATAACACGACCGGTCTCACAGCGACTTTGACCGGGCAGAACTCGGGACGGATCACTGTGGAATACTATGCGGTTCCGGAACCCTCTTCCATCGCCCTGCTTCTCGGAGCCGGAGCCGTCGGAGCCGTGATCATCATCCGCCGCCGCCGTGCGGCAGGAGAAGCCTGAGCTTCCGATCGCAGAAACCTTGCACCAAACCCAAGCCCCCCTTTTGTTACCACAGAAGGGGGGCTTTTTTCCGGCACACCGGAAAAAAACGCCGTTTCCCACGATGAGACATTGCATCCTTCCCGTTTTGCTGGCCGCCTCCGGTGTTTTTCTTCATGCGGCAGACAGCACGTATGACCCAGAGAAAATGGAGTTCCAGGAAGCCCCTGTTTACATTACCGAGGTCCGGGGGGATGTCTTCTGCCAAAAGGAAGGCACAACCGCCAGGGAAAAAGTGACGGGAAAGAAGCAAATCTTCCAGCAGACAAGAATCATCACGGGGAAGAAAAGCCGGGCCGTCCTGCTCTTTGCAAACGGGGCTTGTCTTTCCCTTGGAGAGGACTCCGATCTGCTCATCAATGAATTCCGCCAGGCCGGAGGATTTGACCTGGATCTTTCTCCCGGAGATGGAAAGACAGTGGTCGATGGCACAGTGATTCCCCTCGGCTCCATCCCGCGCGAGCCTTCCTACTCCCGCACCAAGATCTTCCTTGCCAGCGGAACGATGTATGCACAGGTGAAAAAGCTCCGGAAAAAATCCACCTTCTTCTCCTCAACTCCTGTCGGCACCGCAAAAATCATCGGCACCACCTGGCGCGAAACGGTCCATATCGCATCCGACAATGTGAATTTGAATGTGAAGATCGAGCTCCAGGAGGGGTTGATTGACTTCATCCCTCTGAAGACCGAGGCAAAGAAATTTGGGCACATGTACATCCATCCCCAACAGGAGCTTCTCATCAGTGCCACTTTTCAGACGCCGGGCGATCTCCGGCAGTCCATCCATATGTTCGAAACCTCGCCCACCGGAGTTGATCTGGCTTTGAACATCAACCTCGAAATGAGCAATGCCCTCGACAGAATCCGGGATCCGGAATTCGACAATTTTGTCGAGGATTACCTGCCCATGGATCGGGAAGACAATGTTTCGCTCACGGGGGGGACACCGCTTCCCAACGACACCGGCTTCGAAGAAAGTTCCTTCGATCAGGGAGCCGGCACGGTCGGAACCGTCGGCCCGACAGGCGGCAGCGGAGGAGGCGGCGGCGGAAATGCAGGCCCCACGCCCGTTCCCACGCCGAATCCCCCTTCCTCCTGATCTTCCCGCAGACCGCCGGTGTAAACTCCCGCGAACCAAGCGGCGGGGCAGCCGCGCGGTGAAAAGATGACATGTAGCCGACAGGAGGCACGAAGCGTGCCGTATGGCCGCGCTCGATTTGAGGTTTTTAACAACGACTGGAGGTATTGGGGCTTGAGGCTCCCTTTCTTGTCGTCGCTTTGCATGAAGCATGCATAACAAGTTCACCACCGTTTCACAGGGCACTTTTCGCCCGGAGACCAGAGCTTCAGGTTCGAGCACACGCACCGGGCGCATCGGCCGAGACCGAAGCGAGCTGATTCATTCCATGCCGGGGTATTGTCTGGAAGCAGGCAGGCACGGCAGGATTCCAACCGAGCGGTAAACGCGGCCTCGCTTGTGACCTTCATGCCGGATGCGACCCACCTGGCGGTGGCCAGAGTGAAGTTCCCCAGGAGTTCAGCGGCGGTCGGTTGTGGGACCGGAGCGTTTTCTTTGAACCGGGAGACCAGCTCCTGGTAACTCTCCTCGGTGAGGACCAGTTTCCCGCCCGCAACGGTTCCGGCCGCAAGGCAAGCCTCACGGTAGCCGGGCTCGCGCACCAGGGCTGCAGCTTCGATCCGCTCCAAAGGAACATGCCTCACGGTGCAGGGGTGCGGCCGAGGCGGTCCAGGATGGCAGCGTAGGCTTCCGGGTCGCAGATCCACATGCCAGCGGCTGCTCGGCCGTGCCGTGACAATTCGACGTGGAGGAGCGGATCGGTGGTTTCGAGTTTCCGGAAAACCTCCAATTTTGCGAGGTATGGAGGACCGGGATGGGAGGCGCAGCAGGATGGTGTGGGATCAGGCATGGCTAGAGTCCAGGGCAGAAATGGAGTTCGAGAGTGGCGGTCGCCTGGTTCCCGCTGAATAGCACGACGCCACTGACCGTATCGGTGACTTCAACGTAGGCAACCCCGTCGTGGCAGTAACCCAGTGCGCAGGCAAAATTGATGGTGATCGTCGGGTTGACAGCAAACGCGGCCTCCATTTGCTCCTGCGTGGCCGATAGGTAGGCATCACGATCACCTCCATCGTCCCCGTTGTTCAAATCAATCTGACCAAGAGCCACCCCGTTCACGTCCACATCGAAAACCGCATTGTCGCACTGGTGGTATCCCCACTCAGAGCGGTAGTAGGCATGGATTGAAATCGGATGAACGCAATAAGGCTGCAGTTTCACCATGTCGCTGGCGGTGACATCGGAAACCCCGCTGCGCCAGGCGCGAGCCTTGAAAGTGAACTCGGCGCATGGATATCCCGTGACCTCGGCCTCGAAACCAAAGTTTCCCCCTGGGACAATCGTCTGGTTTGCCACGATTTTGCTTCCCAAGCGGACGGTGCAAAAATAAATCCCGTTCGCCTTCGGATTTGTAGTCGTGCCCATTGTGACCGACCCGATGACCGTCGTGGTTTTCAGCTCATTGCCTCCTCCGTAGCAGTTGGAGTTGATGTCAGTCACTTCCAATGTGAGCGATGGTCCTGGAATCGGAGGGCGCGGCGGACGAGGTGGACGCGGCGTCCCACCACCTCCTCCGCCCCCGCCTCCTCCATCTCCGGGAGGTTCCACTGCAGGAGGATCTCCGGGATCTGAAGGAAAGTCCGGAGGAGGATCAACGACGACAATAGGATCGGTTGGATCGGTTGGGTTATCAGTAGGAGGCTGATACGGCGGGTCCACAACATAAACCGGGTCCGTTGGATCAACCGTGGCCGGGCATGTTTTCCCAGCATCAGCAAGAGCTGTCGTGACGCAATCGGGGGGCATGTTCGTCCAATCCAGCGCGCGGAGATCTTCCTTCGTATAATCCGTGTTCCGCACGATCCTTGTCTCTTCAGCCGTTACCACCCACCAGAACCCGCCCTGATATTTCCACCACTTCGTGGTCCAGCCATTTCGGCGGACCTTTTGTCCGCGCTTCCCCACACGTTTGGCTGTGGGCCAGTTGAAGAAAACGGAAGCGGCCATAGGTCAGGGAGCAACGCTGTCAGTGACCAGGTCTTTGCCCACGTTAAAGGTGAAGCCTTGAGATGACCGGCGCAGGATTGCTGGAGAGAGAGCGGGGTCGAGATTGTTCTGCATCCATTCAAATTCCGACAAGGCATCAAGGATGGTTTTCTTGTCCTCGCCGTATCCCGCCACAGTGCCTGAGAAGGAATCCCGGTCGATGGTGGCCACCATGCGGTAGCGCGTGCTTTCGTAGGCTCCAACCCTTGTGAAATCCCCCTCCGAGAGCCACAGCGTTTGCCCGTCATCAAACTCCTTGAATCCCACTCGGAGGAGCACAATCGGAAGATCGAGGAGCACTCCGTATTTCTTGAACCCCACCATCAGCACAACTGTGTCTCCCAGCTTTCCAAATCCCAGACCGTCTTTCCCTCCAGGGAAGGTCACCGCGCCGGTGCTGATATCAATGTCCACGTCCACGGAATCGTCGCGCGTGTAGTCCGCAATTTCGATTCCCCAGGGGATGAGGATCTCAAGTGAGCTGCCGCTGGCATTCGAGCATTTGAGGCGCGTGTCGAAAACACCGGCTGCAGTTGGGCTGCCGCTGATCAGCCCGGTGCCAGCGTCAATTGAAAGCCCCGGAGCAAGCTTGCTGGCCACCCACGCGGTGGGAGTCTCCGTCGCGTTCGGTTGGAAATAGACCATCTCTCCCACGCTGTGAGATTGGACGGACGTTTCTGGATCAATAATCGGGATCGGCATGGCTTAGAGTTTGCTGATGGTTGCTTTGATTCCTTTGCAGGAGATTTTGACCTGGCCAACGGGCGCACCGTTGTTGCCGGTGAAGGATGAGAATCCGAGCGCGGCCGTGGGATCTTCCGCATCGAACCGGTTGAGTTCTCCGCGCAGCACGAACGCGGCCGTGGTCGGCGCGGTCGCATCAGCCCAGGCCAAGTAAAGCCGCTGCTCGGCCGTGAATGTTTCGCTTGCCGGGCGGCGGACGCGGTAGGCAAACGCGTGCTGCGTTTCGGCCTCGCTCAGCAGGATCTGCTTCTCGAAAAGCGTGGTGCCGAAAGCCACGCTTGCGAGGTTTGTCCCCATACCGCCGCCAGTCGCTGCAGGTGTCCCGAGTTTGAGGGCCATCACATACTGCCCGCGGCGAGGGCCGAGGAGCTGCGCGAGCAGCGTCCACTGGATCTCGCAATACGTGCCGACCGAGAGCATGTCCGCCTGGACGGGAATATCGAAAACCTCCCGATTGAACTCATAAGGGTAGTAGGTGCCGTCGAACACCTCGGCAGCGAACCAATGCGCCCCGTCGCACGCCACAAACGGCGCTGTCGCCCGCGTGAGCAAACCGCCGCGCCGTGTGGCCGATCCGGGCACCGTGACTTCCTGGACGGTGCCCGACCACTGCAGCACCACGTCGGCGTGAGCTGAGGGATCGGGCAGGGAGCTGCCCACCATAAGCGTCGTGATATCAGCGAGGGCCGCAGGCTTCACAGCGCGCAGCAGTGCACGGTATGTCGCCGCCCTTGTTGCCGAGGTTTTGAGCGGCGGGTATTCCATCGAGAGCTCCGGAACGACGATCTTGATCTGCTCCGGAGTGTCGCGATTCGGGATTGCATCAAAAACAATGCTCCCGGTCGCATCGGCCAACACGCGCCGGATGGGATCTCCGG
Source organism: uncultured Chthoniobacter sp. (assembly GCA_964585615.1). GTDB lineage: Bacteria > Verrucomicrobiota > Verrucomicrobiia > Chthoniobacterales > Terrimicrobiaceae > QYQL01. The sequence continues at coordinate 74,750 of CAZPEN010000009.1, forward strand.
TCGCCTGATCGATTCCCCAATAGACCAGTTCTCCGGTTACGGAATCCACACGCGGCACGCCGAGAGGGATCGTGGCGATGTCGAGCTTCCCATCCGTGTTGAGCAGGGGAACCGTGGAAGGCAGACGCGAGGCCGGGATTGTTGTCCCGCCGCCGATGCGATCCCAGGGGATATTGACCGGAAGTTTCTCGACCGGAATGTTCGGCCAGAAGTCGGCGGGGTTGCCTGCGGCCGTGAGGGAATCAATGATCTCCTGCAGGCCGATGATTTCACTGATCGTGTGGTTGTGCCCGAGGAAATAACTCTCCGGCCCGATGCTGGTGATCAGGACCAGGTAGGCGTTTTCGTCCGGAGCATCCGGGAAGGTCACCTGGACACGATTGTCATCGAGCGCCTTCGTCTCGTAGAGGTTGTCCGGGATTCGGAGATTGGTGCCACCGTTTTCCCATAGGGTCACGTGCAAGCGGGTGGTGCCCAGGTTGTGCTCGTAAACGAACTGGCCGAGCACCCCGTCGCCGACGATGGCGACGTAGTGGCGCTCGCCGTGGAATACCTGGCTGTGATCGTGTTCGAGCCAGGCCACCGGATCAATCTGCTCCTCCAGCCAGGCCGGATCGTTCGCGATGGCCATCGGGTCATCGATCATGTCATTCAGCAGCGTGATGGGAGCCTGCACAGGCGTGCCGCTCTCGCCGTCCAAGATAACTTCGATCTCGATAGACATCGCCACATCAGGCTTGCCGTCCAGGGCGACTTCAACACCGGGTCCGGTGAGCGGGATTTTCCCGACCGGAGTTTCCAGCACCGGCTGGTTTTCCATGTTGATTTCCATGAGGGCCTGCGCTGCCAGCGCCAGCGGCCCCACGAACTCCACATAGTAATACCGCGCGCTCGGCTGCGTGACGCGGAACCTCTCTGCACCGTCCGTGAAGAGATCATTCAGCACGGCTGCAATCTTCGCGGCCGTGAGATTGCTCACAGGGAGAATCGCCGTTGTGAGGCCGTTCCAGGTAATCGAAAACTCCCCGAGGGCACCGACCGGAATGGAGATCCGCTGCACCTCGTTGCGGGTGCCTGTTCCCGAGCGCACCAGTGCCCGATCCACAGCCGGAGGCATGGGCAGCGAGAATTGGTCGGTGAACGCGACCGGAGCCTGGAAGAGTTTGATGAGCGTGACGCGACCGTAGTCGAGATCCCACACGATCACGCGAGTGAAGCATTTCGGATAAAGCTTCGCGCCGGTCACCACGAAGGCCGTGATCTCGGCAGCGTTGTTCCACCGGATCGCGTAGATGTTCGCGGCCCCGCCCTGGACCACCTTCACGCCTCCGCGCGCGATCACGGTCGAGAGTTTGTTCAGCTCCACATCGAGCGCCTGCTTGCCGATATTGTGCGGCAGATCCGGAGTCTCGACATCGGCGACGCTCACACGCCACACACCATCCAGGGGCGCGCGATCAACGAACCCGATCCCGCATTTGATCGTGCCGAAGGGAATCGCACATTTGCGGTAGTCGCCCGAGTCCAGGAGTTCCATCCCCTGCAGCACCACGCGCAGAGTGTCCCCCTGAGTGACAGGAGGAAGTGTGAGCGTTCCGCCGTCCGGGGAAACGAGTTGTTTGTTTGCGATATCGAAGCCGATTTTTATGTCCATGATTCCAGAGATTCCAAAGTTTGTGCGGGGGCCGTCTCCGGGTCCGCGTCGTCGTCGAGCGTTGTAAACTGCCGCAGCCAATCAAACGGGAACGGGCTCACCTTGTAGGGAAAGGCCCGGAACGAATTCAGGGGCGCAGGGTTTTCGATGATGACTCTCATACCGTCCAGAACTCCACGCTGTTGGTTTGCCAGCCGATCTGCGCGAGCGCCGCATTGACCTGATCAGTGATAAAGTCGCCGAAGAAATTGAAGGTGCCAAGGGCCGCATCCGCGAAGCCGAGACCGATGCCGCCGAAGCTCCCGTCGATGGGTTTGTAGTCGGGGAGCAGCTTCACCGGCTCGACACCTGCAGCGAACAGATCCCAGAACTCCTCCTGCTTCACGAAAGCCTGTTGGTCGGTCGGGTCGCTTCCCCGCAGCACGTAGATCTTCGCCAGTTCCCGCGTGGCCAGAGTTGAGGACGCGATCCGCGACGGCATCTTTCCCGCCCAGGTGCGATACCTGGCCGGAAGGGTGCGGGCCATGAAGATCCCGCGCGGCCGTGCATATAGATATACGCTGGCAACGAGTAGCTCCTTCTCCCACGCATCGGCCGTCCGGAATGCTTGCGGCCGGCCAGCGTCCGCCACGGCAATAAAATCTTCCTCTGTGTCGAGCGAGATGAATGGCGCGGCCTCTCCGCTTTCCCGCCAACTCCGCTCGCAGACATCCCCGACGATCCGGGAGGCGGGGTAATCATCGGGCATCGTCCAGTCGCGCGGATCTCCGGTCTTGAGATAAGCGACCGAGGCTTCCACATCGTTCACGAAACCGGCCACCATCGTGGCTCTCCATTTTCCAGACTGCCCCGATTCATCCGCCACGACCCGCGTTCTCCACGGGTGCGGATACGGCGCTGCAGAGGCCGTGCGCGGCCCCTCCACAAGCGTGCGGCGGCGCAGCTCGTTAACCAGGTCGTTATGGTCTGCGGCCGTGACATCGTCTCCGGAGATTCGTGAAAGGAGGCTCATGATATTGCCCACCACCATTGACGGAATGCGCCGGAGGGTTTGCGCTCCGAGCTGGAGAATCCAAAGTCGAAATGGGCGCGCGGGATGATGCGGCCTTCTTCCTGGGCGATGCCGATCAGCTTGCGGGCCGTCCAGGCTTTCCACTCAGGGGTCGCGTAAGCTTTCAGCTCGGCCTTTTCGATCTGCCAAAAGGAATTAAGCTTCAGCTCCACAAAGAGCAGGCAATCACCGGCATCGTTGTATTCCGGGATCTCCAGTGCCTCACTGGTATCATCCGACATTTTGATTTCTCCGATCACCGGCTCGATGCCATTGACCAGACCACGCGAGAATCGCACCGCAGGCTTTCCCGATGAGGTGTAGTCGGCCCGTGGTTTCCAGGCGTGAGGGAAGGATGTCACCCCACCGCCTTCATAGCTCACCACCAGGGCGGTATCGAGCTGGCGCGTCCGGACACCGTTGCCAGGCCGGATCGTGCGCCGCTCCATTTCCCGGACCAGCAGGGCACGATCTTCAGCCAGGATGTCGTCACCAGGCGAGCGGAGCAGATACGAGAGCGGATCGGAGATCATTGGGTTTCCTCCCGATAAACGTCCTTGTTGTGACCTCCGCGACCGGACAGCAGATAGCGCTCGGTAACCTCGGCCACGCTGCCCCGGATGCGGATTCCAGGACCGCGCTTCATCCAGTTCCTGCCCTTCCCGATTTTCGGGATCTTGAACCGCTTTGGCTGAGGGATGGTGGCCACGATGCAGCCGATGTTTGAAAAGAGATCAGCGGGAAGCGTCATGGTGGAATACGTCTTTGTCCACACGGCACCGACCGACAGGAAACTCTCCAAGCCATAGAGCGGGTTCTTCTTCCCGTCGCCGTAGGCTTCAGCATCCACCTCTGCATCCTTCGGGAGCTTCGCTGGAAAGACCAGGCGGTTGTCCTCAAGGTAGCCGTAATATTTTTTCCAGATCCGGATCAGGTCCGGATGAGTGGTGATCGGAACATCCGCATCGCTGGTATCGAGCGCATAAACCGTCTGGTCTTCGTTGTCCTTATCATTCTTGTCCGGCGACAGTTGTCCCTGGCCTTCATAGGTCAGCTCCCACTCCCAGTGACCAGCGTCATTTTGCCTGCCTTGCGCACCGGCGAAGCCGAAACCTGAAATGGAGGGATAGTTGGTCGGAACGGGATAGCTCAATCCGCCCGTGCCCGTGCGTAGCACCATTGGGATTGCAACCGTCAGCACGGCCACACCTTGGCGCTCTTGGCGCACGCCCACGATCCGTGGCTCTGGAACGGCACCGTAGATCTCAGCCATACTTCGATTTCCCTCCCACTTTGTCCTTGATGATTTTTAGGTGCCCCTCGCTCTTGACAGTGGCTTCATTCACCTTCCGCTGTTCCGCGAGTTGCTGGGAGAGCATGGCACCAATCGTCGCAGCCATGCTTGTTTCCCCTGCAGCCATGCCCATCTTTGCCATGTTCGACATGTTCACCTGCGGAGTTTTCCACTCCGGGGTTTTCTGATCGTCGACAGACCGGGCATTTGCCACGCGCCGGGCAAGAGCTTCGTCCTTTGTGGACGCAAGAGCTGCCTTGTAGTCCTGCAGCCATTTCAACTTTTTTTCTTCCTCGGTGTTTCCTGACGCTTTGACCTCGGACAGCCTGGCCTCCAGTTCCAGCTCTTCCTTTTTCTTTGCGACGTTTTCGTCTGCCTTGTCTGCTTTCTTTTCTTCGTCCGAGTGCGCTTTCAGGTTTGCGGCATCCCGCGTGAGTTCGACGTTGGTCCGCTCGACCGACAGGGTTTCGAGCTTTGCCTTTGCATCCTCCACACGGGCATCGAGTTCATCCTGCAGTTCCAGCAGCGCCTTGGCTTTTTCCGACAGCGGAGCCAGACCGATAGCCTTCTTCAAAGGGTCCGTTTTCGGACGGAGGTCATCCGCTGCTTTTTGCGAACGCTCCAGTTCTGCTTTGGCTGCGGCCGTCTGCCTGTCGTTCTCCGACAACCCCGCTGCCGCATTGAGTGCGCTTTTCTTCAACGCGGCCTCTTTCGGAGTGAGGCTTCCGTTCGCTTCCCCGAGATCCACCTCTTTCAATCCTGATGACAGCTTGGCCTTTTCCAATGCTTCGACGCGCTTGCTGGCACGCTCCGCTGCAGCAGCCATTTGATCGAGCGGATCAATGATCGCCTCGATTTCCTCCCGCAGTTCTTTTGCTGCTGCAGTTGCGGATACCGATGCAGTGGAAAGTTTCGTTGCGGACGTTGCCGCCTTGTCTTCTTCCGCATCCGGAGCAGAACCCTTGCCAGCTCCGCGAATCAACCCGCCTCCGAAGACCATTGTCCATCCCTTGCTGCGGATCTCGTTTATCTTTTCCAGCGCCTTGCCGAAGATGCCAAGCACAGCCGTGCCAATATCCAGCAGGGGCTTGAAGATATCGAGCAGCGGCTTGCCAATCTCACGGCCGACCCCGCCCAGGGCATCGCCGAATGTAGAGGACTTGCCGGAGAACGTTTTGCTCCGGCGTTCCATCTCCCCGGCATACTTTGAGAACGCACGCTCCGCTTCCTCCCAGCTTTTCATCTGGCGTAAGTTCACACCGGTCAGTTCGGTCAAACGTGCCGCCGCCTCTCCGGCAGGCGCTCCGGATTGAAGAGCCTGGTAGAACCTGCCCACGGTGACGGCGATCTCACTGAATGCCGTGTCGGTGCCGGATGCCACGTCTCCGACCATCGTCAAGCCTTTGCCCGTGGCCAGCGCGCCATCCGTAAGATTCTGAAGAACCTTGCTGGCCTGCGCGACTTCCGGCAGCTCAAACGGCGTCTTGTCGGCGAAGCCCTTCAGATCCTCCATGCGCGACTTTGCCGCAGGGCGGCTCCCCAGGAGCGTAGTGAAGCTGGCCTCCAGATCCTCGCTCACTGATGCCGAGGAAACCGTTTTCACAAGCGATGTGATCAGACCAATCGCGACCGTGATGCCGCCAGTAATCGACGCCCACATCGCGGTCGCAGAAGCGCTGACCGTTCCGAACACGGACGGAAGGCCCGAGAAGGCAGTCGTCGCGGCCTTGCCGGATTTATTTATCCCGGCTGCCGCGATCTCGGCATTCGTCGCGAACTGGCCGGTCGCATTCCTCCACTTTCCAGCGGCATCCTGGTAAAGCTCCCCGGCCCTTTTGGCTTCCTGGCCAACCGCCTTCAGGCCCGCCTCGACCTTCTTTGCGCCGGAGTCGTCTCCTTCGCTGGTGACCTTTACTTTGTATTGGTCATCGGGCATCGGCTTCTTCCCTTTCCAGCACGTCCATCGCGGTGCGCTCTTTCCAGTTCATCTCCTTCGGCTCCATGCCCTCCAGGACTCCGTGCGTGGCGAGCAACGCGAAAATCTGAGGCAGAGGCGAAAGCAGCGCCGTGTTGGGTTTCATGCCGAGTTCCGACACGCATTTGGTAAGCACGCGCACCCACCATCCGAAGCCGTGGTCTCGGGGCTCCGGAGGCGTGGGCTCTCCGGGTTTCGGAACGTGCTTCATGGGCAGCGCCGTGGAAAACGCATCGTTGATCCGGAGGGAGACGGTATCCCACGCGCTGACTGCTTCGCCCCCATCGAGAGCACCCATGAGATCGCGCGATGTGACTTCATGCCCACACAGCACGGAAATGGCGAAGCACAAGGCGTGCAGACGCGCTGCATCGTCGACTGGCTCCTCGCCGGTGATGAATAGGGAACGCGCAAACTCCAACCGCAACCAGGCGAGCATTGTCACCGGACCAAGAGCAAACGGCCCGACGCGTGGCGACGTTGCCTCTGGCATCCCATCCAGAAAAGCACGCGCCACGCATGATGGCGTCCACGGATCGTTTTCCGCAGCGGCCAGGGCGAGGCTCGCCGGATCTATGTCTTGCTCGGCCATCAGGCGGGAGAGCTAGGCGGCAACCATGCCGGGAAACCACATCGCCTCGACCGAGAACATGGCGCGCTTGCCACGCTGCCACTTGATCCCGGAATCCATGATCAAGGCATTCGCGGCGTGAGCTGGTGCTCCGGCCACCGCGAGCGTTGAGTCGGCTGCTGGGCGCGTGGCGTTGGCCAGGCCGAGCACTTCCAGCGAGATCCGGCGCATGTAGCGGTGCGCTGTGACCGTGGTGAGCCTCCCGTGTTCATCGGGCTCCGGGGACAGGGTGAGTGACTGTTGGATACGCAGCCGCTGCACCGTGCCAAGTGCGCTGGAGAGTCCGGCAGTGGACCAGATGATCTTGTCGGCGGGCCGGATCACCGGCGATAGAACCTGTGCCGGGGTGACCCCGTCAAGCGCACCGACAGAAGCGCCGGTGCCGCCTTCGCAATCCGGGAAATGCGTGGCGCGGCCGTTGAACTTCTTCGACGTTCCGATGCTCCACTCTTCGACCAGCTCTGCGCAGAGGACCGTGCCTGCAGCGGTCTCCGTGCTTTCCACGATGATTTTGGCACCGGAGGAGAGATCAGGGAGATCCACGCTGGCATCCGTGATGGTGCCGCCGAAGTTGATATCTCCCGTGCGGCCGTGTGGTTTCAGGACGGCCAGATCTCCGGACTCGTCATCCTCGGTGAACTCATTGAGTTTTTCCCGATATTCAAACAAGTCCAGGATGCACCCGAACGGTTTCGGAGCACCGACTGTGCTCCACTTTAATGCGACTCCGTATTGTTGGGCAGACATGGCTTTTTATTGGTTGAGCCGGGCCTCGATCACCGGGCCGAGCACTTTTGCGATTGCGGATTCCAGCTTGTCCTTGATCTCTTCGTAAGCAGGACCGTTGAGCGTGATCTCCCGGTTGCCTGGCTGCAGCTTCAGAACAAGCCTGTTGTCGAGCGGGTTCACCGTCAGGAATTCCAGCGCCAGCTCGGTGCGCTGCACCGTTTGTTGAACGGTCTCCACGGTTTCGATGGGTTTTGTCAGTTTTATTTGCATGTGATTTTACGGGTTGAGTTGGAAGGCAGCGGTGAAAAGGACGTCGAAGACTGCGGCCTCCGGATCTTCGACTCCCTCGATTGGAGTCGTTGCCAGGCGCAGGTTGTCGGCGAGAAGGTCTCCGGGGTTTTTCCCGTGCAGGCAGAGCGCCACCTGGGCCATGAGTTCGTAGATGTCCAGGCCGGTGTCATTGACCAGCGTGTTCTCGATGATCCGGACGCGGACTTCTGCCTCCTCAAAGAAAATGAAATCCGCTCCCTCGCTGACGCGACGTGGAAGAACGGGCATCACGTAGATGCACACCCCAATCCTGTCCACCACGGCCGAGATATCATTTTCGATTTCCTTGCTCTTGCGGACCAGCACCTCCAGCGAGGGCAATCCCTGGAATGTGTCGAGCAGCGCCTTGCAGGCATTTGGGATTTGAGAGAGGGAGGTCATTCGAGGAAGGAGGCGGATGTGACTGGCAGAGTCCGGTTGGTTGCCGCGATCCAAGCACGCGCGATGCTTGCGGGATCATCCCACCAGGCGCGGAGGCGGAGGCTTTTCCAATTGGCATCCCACACCCACAGGCGGTTGTCGCCAGAGGGATAGAGGTAGACTGCCACCGCGTGATTCCATGCCGGAGTGGAAACGAGAAGCACGCGCGATTCGATCCCTGCCCCGCGCAGGCCAGCCACCATCGCTGTCGCTTCCGGCACGCACGCATTCCGGTAGTTGCCGGAAAATGCAGGCTCCGAGACCGGAGGCTGCGTGGCGCAGGCCGAGAGGCAAAGGCAGGCTATGGCGAGGAGGTGGTTCATGTCAGGGCGCGGGAGTTGGGGAGGGTTCCGTGATCGTGACGGTGCCGTCCTGATTCTTCGTGAGGGCTGGCACGCGCGCAGTGATCGACGCGAGTTCCGTCAATCCAGCCGTGTCGCCAGCGGCAGTCATCGTCGACGACATCCAGATCAACATGCTCTCATACATGGCGACGGCTCCAGCCGCCTTGACGCCCATCTGATCCATCACGGCCTGGTGATTGTCGGTTCCAAAGGTGCGACCGACTCCATCGCGGAGAATTCCCAGGTTCGCGTTGCGAGCCCCTTGAAGGACAAGCACAGTTTCACGCGCAGCCCGCTGATAGGCCGTCTCAGGTGGATCTGTGAGCAGCGATTGGGCTGTTGCGTTTGCGGTGAGCGCGGCCACAATGGCCGCGAGGAGTGCGATGGTTTTTTTCATGGATAAATAAGCATCTCGGCGCGGTGGAAATCAACGTAGGAGCTGGTTGCTGTCCCGCCATCATTGATGATTGATACGAGCCAACTGTCGTAATTATTACTGGCGCTGGTTGGCGCGCCGGTTGCGGACCCGGATGACGATCCGTTTATAGTGAGCGTGACATTGCCTACTCCATCGCTGGTCGTCGTAATCTCATTTACAACCGATCCATTTATCGTCCCGCAGGCGGTCTCTGTGTCTATAATTTTTGTCCATGACCCCCCACTGGTATAGGCTGCATTCCCTACGCTGTTGTTCAGGCTGAATGTGTCGGCATCAACCACGGTAACTGTCCAAAGCCCACGGGCAGCCGTATTTCCGGCCACCCCGGCTGAGACATGCACTCTATTTCCGGTCGAGAGCCCATGACCTGCGCTGGTTATCACGATGGGCGTCGCGTTAGTCGCTCCTGAGATCCCACCTGTAATAGTGCTCGCATTTGCCGTGATTAAGTAGATAGGCAGCGCCGATTGAGTGGCCCCACCTTTGATCCGTATCCCAAAACCATAGCCGCCGAGACCTGGGTTCGTATTTCCTCCCAACCGCCCTCCGCAAACGTAAGAAAATGTCGCATTGCTAGAAAGGGCGCACGAGGTAAGCCGAACCCACATCGAGATCCGTTTATTAAACGGAATCGCGTTTGAGTTTGTCGTGCCAGGCAAAATGAATGTTCCGGACAATGCCGTGGTGGCATCCGTGTTTTGGTTGAGCAGGAGATATAGTTGATTCTGAAACCTGGTATTGCAGTTCAGGCGCATCGGTCCGCCCGTTATGCCCCCTGATCCCAGAAACGCAGTGTCGGCCCCCGCATAGGGAGAGTTCAATGAGCCCCGCAAAACGGTCGTTGCGGCTGGCACTACGATATGTGACCCGCGAAACGGCCAGGTATATCGGGCATCACCGACTTCACCATTGATCGCCACTTTACTATCACCTGCTGCGGAAAACGATGCTGCGGTCAGATTTGGAAATCGAGGATCGTCGTCGTTTGCGACAAACTCATCCCCCGCCGCGTCGCCAGCGGTGAAATTCCCCGTGAACGTCTGCGCCACCGCCTTCACGTAGATCCACCACGCCGCGAGACCGGACGGGCGGACGGTTTTTGCTGAATCGGTTCCAGTCTGGATCTCAATATCGCTGGCGAGAACAGATGCTCCCTGAGCGGAAGTTGTTGCGGCGGGCAGATCCCCAGGAACAATCGACCGGAATGTCGGTGCGGCCGCGCCCCCGGAGGATGGCCCCGCAAAAATAAGATTCACATTTTGATTCGCTAGTGAAGCCGTCCCACTCCCGCCCGAGATCGTCACTGGTGATGTGTGCAGAACGCCGCTCAGTGTGAGGGTAATGTTCGGGAGATTCGCGGACGTGAGGCGGGCTGCTGGAACCGTGCCGCTGCCCAGGTTGCTTGCATTGAGTGCCGTGAGATTCGTGCCCGATGCCGCTGGCAGCGTCGCCGGAAACCTCGCATCAGGCACAGTGCCGCTCGCGAGTGCTGAGGCATTCAGGTTCGTTAACCCGGAGCCGTCTCCGGTCGGGGCAAGAAAGACTGGGACACTAGTGAGCTTTGACCAGGCGAGACTGGTGATCCACGCGGGATCTGCATAGCTGCCGCTCAACTGCGGATACCTGGCATCACCAACCGTCTGCACCGCAGTGGAGAGATCACTCACATCCGAACTAGTGATTGCCAGCATGGTCTTTACTTGGGAAGCGGTCAGCTCCTCGACAGCTCCGGATGCGGCCGTTGTGCGTCCCAGGATTCGCGCTGTGGCCATGTTGAGCGTGGTGGCGACAGCGCCCGGCTGCAGGGCAGTGTCCGCCTTCACGCCTTGTGCGGCGGTCGCCCCGCCGATGGCCGCAAGGAACGCCGAGGAAGATTGCACCTGCAGTTGGCCGGAACCATTCACGGAAAGAAACGTCGAGGGCGTGAGTGTGACAACACGCTCCACGGTTTTCCCGCTGGAGTTCTTCTGCAAATAGACCAGATCGTTTGTGGCCGCGTGAGCGGTGATCGTTGCCAGAATGAGAGTGAGGAGTTTTTTCATGGGATCAAAATTCGTTGGCACCGGCGAAGCGCAGCCAGGCATGCACAAGCCCGGTGCCGGTGTAGAGGAAGAGATAATCGGCACTGATCGCGAAGTCGCCGGGTTGACCGGCTGCAGCGGAATCAGCGGGAACCGCCACCTTGTTGATGAGTGCCCCGACGCTGATGTCGAGATTCCCGCGAGCGGCAGCTTTGTCGGCGAGCCCGGCGAGGTTGCCGGTTTTCGTGAGGATCTCTGCAGGGAGCGGGAAGGGAACCTCCGGATCGGGCGGAGCGGGATCGCCTTCGCGCCAGTAATTGTTCCAGACCTCAAGATCGACCGTGGGAGTGATGCCGCGCGACGTGCCGTCGCTCCACGTCATTTCCAATGCGAGGCCGAGCTTTTCCAACGTGCCCAGGACTCCATCAAGCGCATTCCCGGCGAGGACCACGGAGAAAGTATATCCGCGACCCTCGGCGACAGGAACCTCCCAGACGGTATCCAGCAGCTTGGCATCGCCGGTATATGCACCCTTCGTCTTGACGACCAGCACCCCCACCGTGGCGGGATCGAACAATTCAACCGCTCCGGCCTCGTTCGTGGGGATAAGCTCGACGTTGAGCGTGGAATATCGCTTGCGCTGGATGCGCGCGATGTTTGTGGTCCCAAGCGGTGCCAGGCTCAGGATATCTGTGACTTTATTGTAATAGAGCTTCATTTGAGATTTCCCGTTTCACCTGGTCGAGGATTGCCGCTTCGAGATCTGCGCGGGGAGGGAGAGCAGTCGGATCGGCGAGGTGCCGGACACTGGCGACCAGTTTATACCAGACTTCCAACTGCTGGCCCTTGATGCGACCGCCACCGCGAAAACCAAGATTCCGGAACAAGAACGCACCCCTGCGGGTCTTTATGAAAACAAGCTGGCCATCGCCCGGCGTGGACCATTCCTTAGGAGAGCCCGCCTCCTTAGCCTGGCTGCGAAGCGGAATCGCGAGCATGCGGCCCGACTTCGCGCGGACGACGCCCCCGGTGACCTTGTGAACAAACTCCCTGCTGGCAATGCTCACCACGGCCTCTGTGCCCGTGGCGCTTTGGAAGGCCGTCGCGCGCTTCACCACGCGGTTCCAGAAATTCGACCGATACCAGCCTTTTGCATTCCCCTGGGAATTCTTCCTGTCGAAGTGCGCACGCAGCTCGAATTCCACACGCTTGCCGATGGCCTGCATGCGCCGTGTCGAGCGTGCCAGGCTGCCACCGAGCTTCGCCAAACCAGGTGTCGCCGTGTCTGTGATCGTAAAGTTCACGGCTTGACCTCCCCGCCTCCCGGCTTTACGTTTGGATCGGCTGGGGATGGTGTTGGCAGCGACTTAACCTTCTTCAGTGCACTCCGGGTGCTGCCGTCCGGCTTAGTGCTCATCAGTTTCCGGACTGGCTTCCTGTAAAAGTTGAAGACTTCCCCATCCGGCAGAGAGACAAGCGTCAAGATTCCCTTGGGTGCCCCGGCCTTGCTCAGGAATGCCTGGGTGTAAACCGCCCGGTCTCCGAGCATGGTTTTCTTGCCGGTCCGCACAGCTTGTTCTGCCCAGGCAAGATATTTGAGGCGGTCATCCTTCGCGCCGTCCGCCTTGTCAAAATACTCCAGGGCGCGGGAACCGAATTTGACAACGTCGCCATCCGCATCCTCAACCTCGAAACCTTTTTCCAAAGCAGCGCGTGCCTCCGAGACGTGCATTTCAGCAGGCGCTTGCACGACCGGGGGTTGCTCCCCGATCCATTTGGCAACCCCCTGCTCGACCACCGCGCGGTTGCCGAGATCCTTCAGGATCGCGGTGCGGATTGGCGGAGCGTATCGCTCAACGCTCTTTTGCAGCATGTCATTGAACCCGACCTGTGGCATCTCCTGTTTCGTGCCGACAGCGATCACGCCGAGCGAAATGGACTCTTCCCGCGAAACATCGCGGATGCCCATTCCGCTGCTGTAATCGTAAGGCGGAAACGGCGTCTTGAAGCGGGAGATCGCCGACCAGATGGGGGAATCCTTGCGGGCGATCATCCGGCCATTGAACAATTCTCCACCGTTCTCAACCCAGCGTTTGCGCCAGTCGCGCGGAACCATGCGGCCCTCCTCGCGGTAAAGTTCCTGGCAGGGAAACGCATCGAGCGCACCATCGGCTTGCCCGGTTTTCCACCGCGCAAACTCCTGTGCCTGCGTGGTATTGAAATCGTAAATGAGCCCCAGCCGGCCGCGCGAGGTATGATCCCGCAACGTGCCCTCGCGGCCCGGCTCCGGAATGTATCCCGAGTCCTGGAGTGCCTTGCGCATATCGCGGACAAACGAAGACCGCGAGACCAGGCGATCTCCATGCGCTACCTTCTCGCTCCCCAGCTCCAGCGCTGTCCCGATCTTGTCATGCATGAGCTGCAGGACATCCGCCTTTGCAAACCGTGCCGTCCAAAATGACCGCTCGCGCAAAGCCAGGGGAACGTCCGCCCACTCCGCACTGGTCATCGCCTGCGCAATCGGCGTCTTCGCGTTCATGCGAGCGACGGCGTCTGCCAACGGCGTTGGATCTGAAAGTGTCATAATCCGGACTGAGCCTCCCTTCCATAGCGTGATAACCGTGCGGAAATCTTCGGCGAGGGATTCTTGTGCTCGGCCTCCGGCTGCACCGCATCATCCGGCTGGTCGATGGTATCCTTGCCGTCCGCAATGCGGTTGAGATCAGTGTCCGCACGGTCGAGCTGCCTGCGCTCGTCTTCCGTGAGGCTCAGGCCGACCGCCATTTTCAGGCGGGCGATGATCATGTCCACCGCCAGATCCCGCAGACCTTTCGGAATCCGCGCGGGATCTGAGTCCACGCGATTGCTCGCATTGCTGGCGATCTTCCGGCGAACGGTATCGACGACTCCCTGGATCACGCCCGGCGCGCGGTCAGGCTGTCCTTGCGCCTTCGCTTTTTCGGAGCAGGCGTCAATGACCTTCGCGACCTTCGCTTCGCGCAGGGTCTCAATCGTTATGGGAATCCAGTTGTCCATGTATTCAAGTCTGCGGCCCGGCCCGCGCCTGGCCGCAGGGTTTGAATCAACGGTTGAACTTTGTGGACCAGAGGCTCTGCAGCGACACGGCGTTCGTCGCGGCGTTCTGAACCTCGCTCAACTTGACGTAGCGGATGTTTCGCAACTCCGCAGAATCGGTAGGGCCGAAGTTGTAGTATGCCGTCACGCTGTTCGTTCCATTTGCCGCGATGGCTCCGGAGTTCAGCGGCTTGGTCGTGGTCCAGTTCGTGCCGTCTGCAGAGACGTTGTAATGGAACGTGACGTTTCCGGTGGACGGGCCATCGACGTTGAACTTCGTCACGAAGCCAACCCCCTGGTCTCCACGCACCTCAATGGCAGGCGTGGTGACTGCGGCCGTGGTGCTGGCCGCTACGGCGTTGGTGCTCGTGGTGAGCGAGGTGACCGTGAAGGCATCGACCTGGGCGCACGCTCGCGGCGTGGTGAGCACTGCGAGCGATCCGATGACGGCGATGCAAGTTAACAGACTGAGGAGTGTGGATTTTGATTTCATGGATTTAGTGGTTTGGATTTTCTTAGGATTATTCCTAGCGCCGCCGCGACCCTGGCGACGCTTGCGCGCCCCAGGGTGTTGCGACTTGTCGGTTTCGCCGACGCGTCAGGTTTGGTTACTCGATCTCGATGAGCTTTCCGGCTTCGGTGTTGGCGCACTTCACGTCCATCGACCAGTCCATCTTGACCACCTCGCCACGGTCATCCGCCTTGCGGTAGGTGCCGGGTTTCATCCAACGGTTCCGGACGCGGAACGTTTTCATGAACGAGGGATCGCGACGCGTGGGATTTCCGTTGCGGGCGAAGATGAGAACCTTGCTCTGCAGCGCGAATGCCATCCGCGCGGCCTTTCCGGCTGGCTCCACATCCGTGGCCAGGAAGGAGATCTTTGTCGTGGTGTTTCCGACGAAGAGCTTCTTCATGTTGTCCAGGGTTGGGGCGATGGTATCGATGCCAGGGAAGTAGCCCTTCACCATTTTATTGGCGAAGAAGGCCACGATGGTCATCGGATCAATCACGATGCCGATCTCCATCTTCGATCCCCCGCCAGCGGCGAGATAGACCGCGATGATGATCTGGTTCCAGACCGCGACCGGATCGAAGTCCGGGTTGGTCAAGGCTCCAGCGCCCGCGACAGGCGTCGCACTCGCGACCGCGAGATCGATGACGCCCTTCTCGTGCGACATGCCACCGATGCTGGCGGATTCGTCCGCCGCTTCCATGAGCAGGTTTTCACCCTCTTCCTCGTCGATTTCAATGTCGTCGAGCGGCACGTCGAGGGCGTGCGGCGCGGCATTGAAGTCCTTGTCTTCCCGGTCGAAGGAAAGCACGGTGGCAGGCCCGCCCAGGCCCCGGAGTGTCTCCGGAAGCTTGAAACGGTTTTTCTTGCCGTATTCCTTGTATTTGCCGGTGTGCTTCGTGACCTCCACGGTCGGAGCGATGAAATCGGCGATCTCGCCGGTCTCCTCGCGGGCGCGGCCCTGGGCATAAGTCTGGACGGTCGGACGACCGCTCAGAACGCTGAGTTTTGCTGTGTCTCCCATAATGGTATTTTTTTGTTACTGCAGTTTGGTTTTTTGTGATGGATCAGGTGACGGTGACGTTTCCGACCGGCGAGGGACGAACCTTGGCGCACTGGCCGTCAACGAAGTCTTCCTCCGCGATGGCGACGACGCGGTAGGTGGCCGGAGCGGCGGGCAGCGCCCGCAGCTTGCCCGCGTCGGCGGGTGTTGCGGGATCGGCCAGCACGAGCAGGTCGCCCTTGTTCCCGGCCCCCTTGGCGAACACGCGGACGTTCTTCTCGCCGGTGAACGGCTCGAAGTGCCCCACGGAGTTCAACGCCTCTCCGCTCACGCAGAGAGAGTGCGGGATGTCGGTGGTGGCCGTGGGCAGGAGCGCCCCGGTGGTTCCGAGCTTCACGAGGAAGCCCTCCTTGTCGGTCAGATCAACTCCGCAATTCAGCGGGATCTGGCCGGATTTTGTGTCGGACTGTGTGATATTCACGATTTGATTTCCTTTGGTTGCTGGCGTTTCGGTTACTTGGCGGCCTCCACGTCAGCCCGTGCCTGTTCAAAGCAGGCGCGATAACCGCGCGAGCGGTTGGCGGTGTAGAGTTCGTTGGCGCGGTTCGCGATGCGGCCAGCCGTGGCTTTGTCTGCTGCTGCGGCGGCTGCGTCGCCTTCCTGCGGCTGGTCGCCAGTCGGCCCTGGTGTTTTCACCGTGGCGCGATTGTGGATGACCGGCGCGGCGGGCGTGCTCGCGGGCGCTTTCACTTTCCTCGGAGCGAGGAGAGCGAGCGCGCTGGCGCGGTTGCTGATGAGCAACGGCTTCACGGCCTTGCGCTCCTCGGCGTCCGTGACCCCGTGCGCGTCGAGATCGCCATCGGCGACGGAACTCAGCAACGTGTCGTGTTCGGTTTTGAGCGAGTCGTAAAGACCAGCCCGGTTTTTAATGACCCCGATCTCCGCAACGGCTGCATCTTCCGACGCATCCGGCTTCAAACCGAGGATTGAGTTGACTTTCGTCATTGTGGTTTTTCCTTTGGTTTCGTCGGGGTTTTTCCCGGACTTGGTTTCCGCGGTGCCGCCGCGACGGTTTGACAGAGGCAATGCGCCTCTCAAATTTGGATCGTTGGTGAGACCGGCCCGGTCGATGATCGTCGGACGCATCTTGCCTTTGGAAATGTCGGGGCCGTCCCAGACCGGTGAGATGAACCGGTAGCGGCCACCCTTCAATGCGGCTTCTCCGGTGTCGGAAAGATTGATCTTCCCCCACATGCCATCGGCGCGGTTCTGAATACCCATGAGCCAACCGGCAGCCTCGGTGCTTTTCTCCTTGTCATGGGAGAAGTGGTCGAAGTCCACCAGCAGTCCGGCAAAGCCCGGTTTCGCGGCTTTCGTTTCGATGTCGGCAATCAGGGAGTTGATGGCTTCGTCATCGACGACCTGGATCACATCCTCTGTGGTGCCATCGTCAAATTCCCGCTCTCCGGGAAATTCACCCTTGGGCGAGAGGTGGAACCACCCGTCCGCTGGCAGCTCGAACTGCCCGTTTGGAAGTCGGTTCAGGATCACTTTGCCGCCCCCTTCCCAATAATGACGGTTTCGCGGCCAACACGATGCCGTTGCACGCCCGCTGCACGGGCCGACAGTCGCGTCGGACGGGGAAAATGGGGCATTGACCCCACAAAAGCGGAAATTCGGGCGATTAGGCGGCTTCTCATGGCTGTTTGGATTGGCTGGTTTTCATGGTTTCCCGGACCCCGTCCAAAACGGCCGCTCCCAGGGCGGATTCAAAGACCCCGGAAAGAGCCTCCACATCCATATCCCCGAGCAGCTCCGGAAGACGGGCCTGCGTGTCTTTGAAAAATTGGAGGAGATCCGCGTCGCTCACGTTGCCGTCCGAGACCTTGGCTTCCATTTGGGAAAGCAGATCCTCAATCGGCGACACCCATCCCTGGGGAACTCCCAGCGCCCCCGCGACCGCATCGGTCCTATTCTTTACCCGGCGATTCGCCACCGGCGCATTCACAGAAAGTTCGCCAGGCTTTCCGGGTTTGGTTTCCGGAGCCGGATTCGCTGCTTTCGCCACCACGTCATATCCGGTCTTCTCCGCGATCTGCCCAGGGCTGACCTCGAAGCCAGCATCACTCAGCTCTTTGACGCCGGTGATGAACTCCCCGGTGTCGGTCTCCTCTTCCGCCGCGATGGCAAAATACGCGAGGACCGGTTCCCCCTGGTGACTCAGTTCCAGGATCTCTTTGTCGAACTGCCGCTGAAAGCTCTCGCTGATCCGGCCCGCCAGGCCGCGAGCGATGCGGTCAAAGGTTTCGCTGTGCGCTCCACCGGCCAGCGTGCCACTGCCGCTTTCTGCCAGCATCGTCAGCAGGCCGCTCGTGATCGCGAGGGCGATCTGTTCGTCCTGGTAGCGCAGGTGATCGCGGAACGGATTCACTCCGCGAGCGCCATTGTCGATGCTCTTGATGTCGGCACCGTTCGGTAAAACGCCCCGCGCATTCCCGATCACCTTCTCCGCTACCTCCAGATATTTGTCTTCCTCCCCAGGCCGAACCTGCTGAGGCATGATCGCGAAAATCGACGGGATGCCGTAGCTCTCCACATATCCATCCCAATCTTTCTGCGATAGGTTTTTCCGGACGAATGCGATCAGTGCGATTTCATTGATCGGATCTTCCACCTCGCGAACCATCACGCGACCGGGCGGAATTTCTTCTCCCTTCGTCCTGCCGAACTTGGCATCCGGATTATACTGCCACTCGCCATTGAGGCCGTCCCGGACCAGATACCATTGCTCGATGGGCTCCAGGCGTGTGACCGCCCCGTCATTCTGCCCGCCCTCCGCGTAGCATTTTTCGAGATGCGCAAACCCGCGAAACTCGGCCAGGCAAAAGTGCTCGATTGCCTGCCGAAGATTATCGATCCGGTCATAAGCGGCGCGCAGGGTGTCGCGCTGTTTCTCGGACATCGCCTTCGTCGCGCCGGGCGGCAGCTTCTTTTCGTCAACTGTGCGGATCTCCCAATCCATGCTGCCCACCGCCGCGATCAGAGACCGCTTGCCTCCGCGCAAAACCGCATCCCGCTTTTCAATGAAGCGGTATGTCCACTGCAGCTCCGCGTAGGCTCCGCGTTCCCCGGCCTCCAGGAGCGAAACCACGCGTCGGACGTTCAGGCCGCGAAGAGGATTGTAGGCATCCCGCCAGACGTTTGCGCGCCGCACATGCAGGGTAATGTTGGCAACCTGGACAATCGTGCTGATCGTCTTCGACGCGGACTCTTTGGCCCGATTGAAAATATGCGAGAGTTTCATCCCTCCACACTCCTTTCACGCCGGTTGGCATAAGCGGCGGCGGCGCGGCCGGGATTCGTGAAGGCGTGAAAGAATCCCGCAGATTCGCCGTCTCCCACTGCCCGCACAGCCAATGCGAGCGCCGTGCAGCGGTCACTGTGGCCGTTCTTTGTCCTTGGCGACCAATAGTTATATTCTCCGTTTGCGATCACCTGCTGCATCTCGTGCAGGTCCTCGCGAATGACCGTGGAGACCGGGATGCGCAGCTTTGTTGGCGCTTCAAATGTCCGGCGAAGGCGCGGAAAGATTTCCCGTTTGAAGCCTGTGGTGAACGTGCAGAGTTCAACCTTCCCGAGCAGATGCTTTTCCGGGTCCCACTCACCATGCGTGCGGACGATGTAATCTCCGAGGCCGATACCAGGGCCGGTGTAGTCAAAGCAAACCCGGTTCGCTGCGCGGATGCGATCCCGCAGGATCTGCTCTTGCTCGGGCGATGCTGTGTTATGCAGGACAAGAACCTCCCGAGTCCACAGGATGTCGCCGATGCGCTGTAGCGTCCAACAGACGGTCGGGTCATTGCTCCGGCCAAAGTCAATACCGAGATAGGTCGGGTGCGATGTGCGTTCAATCGCAATGTCCCAGATCTCCGTGGCATCAAAGCTCTCCGCTAATTGAATGATATCGTAAGGGAGCAGCACATTGCTGCCATCGAGGAACTGGCAGAGGAATTCCTGCGCCCAGCCCTCCGCGTCGTCCATCGCCTCGCGCAGTTCCTCGATGTCCACCGGCAGGCCCATGAGGACCGCGTGATAAATGGTGACGATGCGGCGGCTCCACTTCATGCGCTTGCCGTCCGCCTTCGTCATGATCTTGTGCATCGCCCCGTTGACTCCGTTGGGAGTCGTCACAACGCGCAGCTTCTTTTGACCGCCGCGCAGCGGATTCGTGATGCTTGGGAGCAACGCCCGCCAGGTGGCGGCGGGATTCTCAAAGAAATCAAATTCGGTCAGGCCGACATTTGTGCTGCGTCCGCGAACGGTATCCGGCTTGCCTGGCACCGCGCGGATCTTGGATTTGTTCGATAGGATAATTTCCGCGCTCTTCAACAGCGTCTGCGAATTGGAACCCTCACGGGCTTCCTTGTAGTCGGCGATCTTGAGGCTGAACGCTTCAACCCACTCCTTCGCTTTCTCCAGGGAATCAAGCGCCTGGCGTTCCGATGGCGCGCCGATCATCCATTCGTTGCGGGGCGTTTTGTAGGAATCCTCAACGGCAACGCCTTCCAAGGTAAAGTCCTTGCCCGTTTGCCGACTCCACAGCTCGCCGATGAAACGGGAAGGATCATGCCAGGAGACAAACTGGTATTGCAGCAGGAGATTCCGGGGATCGTCGGACGGGTAGGGATTCACCCACCCATTGATATTTTCTCCCAACTTGTGACCCGCATGCTTGGCTTCGAGATCTTCAATGCTGGCACCCTGCATCATCCCTGCAGACGCCTCAGCGCATGCGGATTCCACACGCGCCCGCAGCTTCTCGATGCCCTCGTTTTTCTTCACAGGCCGAAGACTTGTTTCATGCGCTGCACGCGCTGTTCGTCCGACAACTCGCCCTCCGTCAACGCACCCTTGAGTTGATCGAGCTTCCGCTCCATCACCTTCACGCGCCTCTCCGCGAGTTCCAACTTCCGCTCTTCCAAACTGAACTTCGTCCGCGCTGAGTCCTGTGAAAGTTTCAGATGCTCCAGACTCACAAAAGTGTCCGCATCCCCCGAGTCCAAGGCTTCCAGGGTGAAGATCGATTGCGCCAGCTTCCGGACGTGCTCCGGCTCCATGTCGGGATTCCGCTGCTCCAGCAGATCCGCGACCTGGTTGGCACGCGACGCCGCTGCCGCAAATCGCCGCTGCAATCGCCACCAGGAGACAAACTCGGAGAGCGTAGAGATTGATACCTTGAGGCCATCCGCCGCGAGCTGCTCGCGAGCGTAGGACAGCCCACCGGGATGCTCCTCCGTCTTGGGCTGCATTGACCAGGCGATGATTTGCTCCTGCCGTTCCTCGGGCAGATTCCCGAGCACGGAATCCGAACGCACTTTCCGCAGGCCCGCCGGAGATTTCTTTTGAGCGCTCATTCACGCGAGGCCCTCCGTGGCGAGGAAGTCCCGACCATTGGCCGTGATCTTCCATTCCCGGTTCTCCGGGGAGACGAGCTTCCCCTCCAGTGCGACAAAACCCTTGTCGATGAGGTAGGAAAGCTCTGCGGTGATGTCGTCGGCGTCCAGCCTGCGGAGATGCTTGGGCAATCCGAGGCGGAGCCCTTCGATGCCGACAGCGTAACCGCGCGCGGCATTGAGGGCGGTGAGTAAAAGGATACGGAGATTTTCGCGGATCGCGGGAGTCATGCTTTTAACCTTTCAATGAGGCGGTCGAGCTTTTGGTCCATGAGCAGCAGCCGGTCGCCGTTGACATCGACCGTGCTTCCCAGCGCGCTCACCTCTCGCGCCAGATTGTTGTGACTGTTTTCGAGGCGGTTGATTTGCTCCTTCGCTTCCCGCTCCAGCTTCTCATGGTGTTGCCGGTTGAGATCCGCGTGCTTGTGGAAACTCGCGCGGGTCACAAACTCCTCGGCCGTTTTTGTTACGAACGGCTGCGGCCCGATTTCGTTCTTCGACGTTTCCTTTACCCCGGCAAGATCCCGGACAAAGGATTTGAACTTGAAGTAGGCTGTGATCATCCCCACGAACACAGCGATCACAGCGATGGCCAGGACGTTGTTATCAACATCGACAGCGAGGAGCGGAATCACGCGGCACCTCCGATCAAGAGCTTGATGAGCCCGGCGCACCCGGCCTGCTTGCTGACAGCAGTGGCGCTGTAAACTCCGTCCTGCACATATTTCCCGGACGTGTAGTGCTGCGTGCCCGCCCAGAGGTAGGGCGAGTGGATCTTCCGATACATCCGATACCCGTGCCCGTTGAATCCCTCCAGGAGCCAAAGCGCATGCGGGATGCTCCAGTCATCGACCAGGTGAAATTCTTTGCCCGGCATGGTCAATGCATCGATTGCTGAGATCCGGAACAGGAACGGAGGCTTGCTTTCGACCGGCCTCCCTGCGGGTTCGTTGACCGTGCGGCCGGTGAGCGGGTCACCGTTGTGAAGGTGCTGCTCAAAGTTAAACGAGCATTCCAGCATGTGGACGCAGGCAATGAACCACCAGGGGATGCCGTTCAAATCGTCGCCGAGCTTGGCGTAGAAGTTGCGGCCGTTGAGCGCCTTTGATTCGGCCCACATGAAGCGGTCGGGGTCGGTGATGTTCATTGTGCGATACAACAGATCCAGCTCGACGCGAACCTCCTCAGACCATCGGGCCGTTTTTGTTGGCGGCTTCAAAACGTGCCCTCCCATTTAATGACCCACTTGCCACCGCGCAGCGGCCAGCCGGGCGTGATGCGTGGCAACCAGGAGTTCCGGACCTCGGGAACGGACATCCCGATCTCGACCACCCCGGCCCGTTCCATTTCAGCGTAGCGCTCGACGCGCCATTGCTCACGTGCTTCCGCATGGAAGGCCAACAGGCCCCAGAAGAGAAGGGTGAGTGTCTTCATTTCGGAGCGACCCACCAGAGGACCAGACACGTGATCGCGAACCAGAAGCAGGCAATGCCAGCCATAGAAAACACCAGGGACCACCGCACGTGCCCAGAGCGCTTCCCGCGTCGCACCTCGGCGCTTGGGTTGAACGGCCCGCCCGGCATCGTGAGCTTGAGCGCCTTCCGCGCATTCACCCGGCCATAGATCGCGAGACCAGCGCCAACGGTATCCAGCACCAGAGTGAGGATGTCAGTGAGTTCCTGGTCGATCAGATCCACCTTGAAATGCCGGAGCAGCTGCGAGAGCAGCATGACCGCGATCCCGATCAGCGTTTTGCTCTGCCACCACGGCTTCACCAGGGGAGCCGCGTAAGGTCCGCCTTCTTTGTTCATTTGGCCTCCTCCAACTTTTGAAGGGCCAACTCGATGGCGAGATTCACAGCCCGTGCAGAGGCATTTATTCCGGCCTGCAGCGCCGCTGCCTTGATCGCGTCCGTCGCAGCCGCGCGCTTCTCCGCCCCGCTCTTCGGCGAGTCTGCCAGGCCGGTCACCACGTCCAGCGCAATCGGCAGGAGCGCGGTGAGCAGCCCGGACAACGAGTCCGCCAGGATCGGCAGCAAAAATGAGATGAGGGTTTTGGACGCGCCTGTCAGCCAGGCCAGGGTGTTGAGGAGTGCTTTTTTCATAGATCGTAAGGAGGGGTTGCAGAGTTGGCCCGAGGCGGCAGCACCTGCGTATTCCCCCACAGCGCTTCCCGCTCATCCTCCAGGGCAGCCAACGCGTCAGCATACCAGCTCTCCAAATGCTGATGCCCGGCATAAACCGGCGCGCATCCGGAAAGCAGAGCGGCGGCAGCGGAAAACAAATAAACCGCTGCCGCCGCCGCTATGGACCTATGGCCCGCAGGCCGACGGTAATTGCAAAAGAAATTCCCGGCGCGGTTATGAACTCGTTCCCCCATCACAGGGCCACGCCGGGAAATTGAATTGCACAAGGCGAACGCCGTGTGCGAAAATGTCTTTGTTGCGGTGGTGGCCTCGCTCATGTGGCAGCGAAACTGCCACAACCAAAACGAACCGGGAAAAGCTACACCGGACTCGCCGGACTCAGCGGAAAGAAATTAACGCGCGGTAGGGCTGACGGATTTCGCCGCATAGAATCCGTCATTATAGCCAGCGGTGAAACCCGATTCGTATCCTGCGAGATTCTTCGCCCCGTTTGGTTCCGCGCTGGATGTTGCCAACCTGCGAGCCTTTTCGGGGCTACGTCCTCTCCCATCGTAAAAATCAGCTTTCCCAACCACAAAACCCATTTCACGGCCGAGTTTGTAATCGGGGCTCCGTTCATCAATGTAGCGCCAGTCAGAAACCAAAAGCAGCGCGATAAACAGCGGAACGCAAATAATCGCGCACCAAGCCAGACATCCGATTCGTGGCTTCTTCGCCGAAAAAATGCGGCGGGAACGAACGCTCACTTGTCAGAATTTCTTTTCCCACGGCTCGGCTTCGCAAGCTTCCGCGCGGGGGCATTGGAAGTGGATGATAAATTTTTTTGCGTGAGCTTGTTTCCGGTGCCGGAAACACGCGCGGAAATCGAAACCCGATCAGGCGGGAATACGATATCCTCGCTTACATCAAGACCCATTCCACGGAGCTTCTCCGCGATGGCTTCTCGAATAAATTGGGAGCGGGAAATTCTTCCACGAGCCCCGTCCAGTTCCTCCAGTAGATCGGCGTCAATTGGGCAGGTTATCAGCGTTTGATTTTTTCCTCTTACGTTGGCCATTGGCGGAGATTATTACACCCCGGAATAAATCCAAACTTTTTATTGACGGGTGTATTACTGAGAAATATATAGTAATAAATATGACGCGAGGAACAGTAACAAAAAACAAAGCTCAACCGGTCGCCGTCTGGCTGCCCGATGCTCTCAAAGACCAGCTCGACCGGGCGGTTCAACTCACCGATACGGATCGCAGTAAACTCATCCGCGCGGCCCTGCGCGAAAAACTCGCCTCACTCAAACTCAGCGCCGCCTGAGCCATGAGCGAAACTCAACCCTCCTTCGACTGGTTGATTCCGACAACCAAGGAACTTCTGCGTCCGGAGGAGTGCGCCCGATACCTCGACCGCTCCCTTGATTTCGTGGACGCCATGATCACCGAGGGGAAGCTGGAATGGATGGCCCCAACCGGCCGCCAGGTCGAGCGCAAGCGGATCACCCGCCGCAGCCTGCTCCTGCTCATCCTGGAGCAATTCCGCGCCGACCCGGAACTCTGGTTCGAGCGCTACGCCGACCTCCTCCCCCGCTGCACCGCCCACCAACTTTCCCGCCTCATCGCCGAGGCCACAAAACTCCGCGCAAAAAAACTCACCGCTGTATGAACATCCCTCTCGACCACAAAGAAGCACTCGACCTCTTCTGCGCACTGCGCTGCAACATCCAAGACAAATTCTCCGCGCGGCACTGTTTCCGCAGGCCAGTCGGCACCCTGCCCGCAGCGCCCGAGCGCACAGCCGGACAATACCGCGAGATCCGCGCGCTCGTCGCCATCGCCCGCAAACTCGACCTTGTCCGCGAGCGCGACCTCGACCGGACCTATCACCGTCCTCGCTGCCGCGACCTCGCCGACCTGCGCCGCCGGAACGCCATCTACGCCACGCGTCAACGCATCAAGCGCGACGCAGCGGGCCTGAAATTCATCCCCCTCCAACAAGCCGCCTGATTTTTGTGATCCGCGAAAACATCCGAATCATTCAGTCGCTTGCGGCGATGCTTTCCGCCGCCGACCTCCAGGTCCTTTCGGAGTCGCTTGAGGGACGTCGGCATGCGGGGCAAGCGCGAGCCGCGCTAGAATCGCTTGCAGGCTATCTTGCTGGCGTTCGATTCGCTCAAGCCGTTTTCCAATCCCCTCAAGCCCCAGGGCAAACACCCGCTCGTCCAGCTTCCGGATCACGTCGTCAATCACCGAGCGCCAGCCGCGCAGCTCGGCCAGCCCGCAAGCAGTCGGGTTCCCCTTCTCGTAAACCTCGCTCCAAAGCTCATCCAACCGCTTCCGCAGGTATTCCATCTCAGGGTTCGTCTCCATCCCACCATTCCACACCAGCCGCCTGATTTTTCCAATGAAAGAAACACTCGTCACCTGCCCAACCTGCAACACCCCCGGATTCACGGAACGCGGCCTCAAGGCTCACCGCTGCAAGGGCATCAACCGATCTTCCGCCCAGCCCGTTGGCAGCAGCGATTCCAAGTCAGGTATCACCGTCGCAACGGGCAAACTTTCCAAAGCTCCTCGCCTCCAAAAAGGCGACGATAAACAGGTCGCGGCAGAACTCGGGCGACTGGTCCGCGACGCGCAGGACGGCACGCGACGCATCCTCATCTGCGGGCTCTTTATCGAGACAATCGTCGCCAACCTAAAACATGGCGAGCTGGGGCCGTGGATCGATGCGCATGAAGCGGAGATTGGAGCGAAACGCGCCTCAGTTTTCGGATGGAGGGATTTTTCGGCAGAGGTCATGAAGCAGGTCGGTTTGCAAAAGTCCAACGCGTTGGACTTTTCACTTCCCCTGCACGAAGCCCTCGCTCTTCCACCCGCAAAAGTTCCCGAAGACGTGCGCGAAGTCCGTGAGAAAATCGACGAGCTGATCGCCGGAAAATCCGTCCGGCAACTTCAATTCCAATTCCGCGAATGTGAGGCCATCGGAGACGAACTGGTCCGCACCGGGCGCGGTGGCGACCGCACGGCCAGCCGTGGGCCACGCCGCTCGAAGGCTGAAATTGCGCACGATGATTTCAAGATCAACGGAGGAGCCGCCTGCACGGATGCGCGGCGGGCGCTCAAGCATCTTTTCTCCATCACCGGCCCGCACAAGCCAAAGGAGATCATCCCGCGAGCGTGGGATTTGCTCGATGACAAGGCGCTCCGCGAGCTGAAGGAAATGGCAATCGATCTCCGCGACGGAATTCTGGAATCCGAAAAACGCCGCGCCCAACTCCGCCCCCGCAAATGAATACCCTTCAGCACTTCAGCCCCCAGCCTTCCCTGTCCCTTTACGATCTGCCGACAGCCGTCCAGGACGCGGCCCTGGAACTCCGCCACGCATTCCGTGATATACTCCAATGCGGAGGCCCTGCAGACCCTCGTCTCAAAAGCCTCGCGGCGACAGGTCGTGACGGCTGGAACCTCAAGACGCTCCAGAAAAAGTTCAAAGCCTGGCGCGAGACCCGCGATGACCTCCTCCTGGTTGACAAGCGCCTGTTCCCCAAGATGCAGAATCTATCTGCCGAACGCGGACTCCCGCAGGAGTTCCTGGAATGGGCAGGGGGCAAGCTCCTCGGCAACCAGCGCAAGAGCCGTCCAGCCTATCGCGACGACATTATCCTGCGCTGGGAAAAATGGCGTCGCACTCACAACCGCGATCTCGCGATCCCTGGGTATGACGAGCCGCCGCGCGATTGCGGCAAGGGCCATCCCGAAGGGTGGAGTTACGCCAACCTCATGCGCAAGGCCCAGCCGCCTCGCGTGGAACTTGCCATTGCCCGCCTGGGCACCGCTGCAGCCAAGCCGTTCCTGCCGCTCATCCACAGCACCCGCGAAGGGGTTCGCTGGCTGGAATACGTGTTCTTCGACGATCTGGTTCGCGACCGGAACATCGTCGTCCCAAGCTACCTTAACCCTCTCCGCATGCTCCAGCTTGGCGGGCTCGATTACGGCAGCGATGTCTATTTGAAATTCGGAATCCGCCCCGATCTCCCCCGCAAGGACGGTGTCCGCGACCGGCTCAAGCGCCGCGACTTCCTTTTCTTGGTGGCGAGCCTCCTCATGGAATACGGCTACCCGCTCGACTACGTCATGCATCTGATCGTCGAGCGTGGCACGGCGACCATGAGCCAGGCCGAAGCCCGCCTGCTTTACGATTTGAGCAACGGCCAGATCCAAGTCGGCTACACCAGCATGGAAGGTCAATTCGTCCTGGCATGGGAGGAAGCGAAGTCCGGCAACTCGGATGGCAAGGGACCGCTCGAAAGCTGGCACAATCTCTTCCACAACTACGAGGGCAGCTTCAATGGCCAGGTCGGCAAGGACCGCGACCACTCCCCGGCCGCCCTCTACGGAAGCAACCGCGAGGCCGTGGCGCTCAACAAAGCCGGACTTCTGCTTACTCCCGATCAACGCGCCCAGCTCAAGCTTCCCTACGCCACGTTCAGCGAGGCTCACATGCAAACCCTCGACACGGTCGCCCGCATCAACAGTCGCCGCGATCACGAGCTGGAAGGATTCGGAAAAACCATCCTCTGGAGACTGAAGGGATCGGACATGGAATGGAGATCCGAGGTCGAGCTTCTCAAAGCAGATCCCGCACTGCGTGACCACGTCGAGTGGCTCCGCGTCAACGAATCGCCGCGCGAACGGGCTCTCCGGCTCAGCAATGGCGTCCGCGTCGGCTTCATTCCTCCCGGTGCGCTGGTCCGGTTTTATGAGGACTCCCACACCGCCGCGAAAGTCAACGGGGTGGATGCAGCCATCACGCTCGAAGGCCGGAAATATATCTTCGGGCCGGAAACCCCGGAGGAGGCCGTCGCCGACCTATCGGAAATCACTCTCCACCACGCTCCCATCGATCCCACCTACGCGATTGTCACCCACAAGGGGATCTGCGTCGGGGTTTGGAAACGTCGCAGGATTCCGCGCGGGGACAGTGATGCTCTCGCCGCCGAGATCCGCCGCAAGCAGGTCTTCTTGAATTCCGCCGTCTCCAGCGTGCGCGGCAAGATGGCCGAGCGCCTGGCTGACGAACAGCGCCGCATGGACGGCAACCTGGAAGTTCTTGCCAACGCGGGCCTCATCCCCAGCGACGCCTGCGAGACCCTCACAGCGGGCAAGCAAGTCGTCTGCACGAGCATTTCAAACGGCCTGCAGAGGGCGACAGAATCCTTCCGCAATGCGGACGCTGAAGAAAAAGCCGTCGTCTCCGACGCGCGGTCATCGCTCCGCCGACGCGCCGAAAAACTGCGCGAGCAGGAAGCCTAATTTATGAACACCACCACCACGCACCTAACACCACGGATGCTCGCAGAGCATCCCACCGTAACTGCCCTCGCTGAAATCCAGCGGGTGCAAAAACTCTCCGATGCGGCTTTCGTGAAAACGATGCACATCCCCTACAGCTCCAGCACATGGAGCCGGGTTAAATCGGGGGCATACCCAACAGCGGAAAAAGTTCTTCCCGGCCTGCAGGCCGCTTTGGACAAGACCCGCAACGCGCCATCCGCAAGCGAGGGCGCATTCGTGAAATTCGCACACATCGAAGAGGCGCTTGATGCCGTCGAGATTGCGCGGGCAACGGCCGGGCCGATCCGCCTCGTCTTTTTTGTCGCCCCGACCGGAGGCGGGAAAACCGAGTTCGCAAATTACCTTTGCGAGCACATTTCGGAAACCGTCATCGTCGAGGCCGCGCCGTCCTGGCGGAAAAGCTATCTCGCCACGCTCACCGATATCGCCAGCCAGCTCGGCATCCCCGGCGAGTTCCGGAGCGTGCGGACGGCCGAACGCGCGATCATCGTCAGCCTCGGCGCGGGCGGCACACGGACCATCGCGATTGACGAGGGGAATTACTTTTCCCAGGACGGCTTGAATTTCCTCAAGCTCATCCTCAACCGGACCCGCTGCAGCTTGGTCCTCTGCACGCTTCCTCCAGACTTCAACCGGATGTTGCGTGAGAGCGCTCACGAAGCCAACCAGCTCGTGCGCCGGGCCGTGGCCATCGTCCGCGTCCCATCCGTGCGCGCGGAGGACGTGCAGGCCATGCAGCAGATTCTGGAGCCGAACGTCACCCTCGACGGCCACGCCCCCAAAGTCGCCGAAGCCGCCAACCGGTTTGGCCGCTACGACTTCGTCCGCCGCGTCCTGGAGGAAGCTGAGGAGCATGACGCCGAAGACATCGTCAAAGCCATCGGCCGCGTCAACCAGCACATCAACACCAAACCCGTCGCCGCGTGATGAATCTCCTCACCTACACCCCGCCCACACAGAGGGTCAGCGTGATAGAACATCCGGCTTCAGATGCCCCTTGCTGGAATATTTCCACAAAGGAGCAGCGCCGCCTTACGAAATATCAAAGCGCCGTCCGCGTGCAGGTAGATTTCCCGGTCGGCAGGCCGGGAGCAGCGGAATCCTGCCACGCGTTTGTCGTGATCGACTGGAGCGAAGACGATGCGGAAGAAGGCGTCGCAATGGCGGCACGGGACTGCGTGAAGCGCCACATCGACTTCCTCTGCCGAGACTTGGATTTCACGCCATGAAGACGATTCCCTACACCCCGCTCATGCCCTGGCAGGTTGAACTTTTCCGGGCCTACCTGCCCCACATCGTCGTGTGGCTCCGCACCCGTGAAGCCATAACCAGGAGGACCGCCAAGTGAACGCGGAACTCATCGCCAAGATCCGGCGCAGCATGTGCATTGCGCTCGAAGACATGGGCGGAGTCAACACCCGCCTGCGCGAGATCGAGGAAAGAATCACGGTCGGCAATGAGGCCGAGGAAATCGAACAGTGGCTCTTCGATGCAGCCGATCAGCTCGAAAAACTGGCTGAAAGAGTCCGCGCATGGAGGGCAGAAAAATGAGCGAACCGATCTTCTGCCCCGCGATCATTCGCGCCATTGTCTGGGCCGAGAAGACCACCGTATTCGATCCTGGCACCGAGCACGAAGTCCTCTCCACCAAGCGAAGCCACGAAACCTTCTGCATCTCTGGCTCAACGCCGGAGGAACTCATGCAAGCCTTTCTGGCCTGCCGACAAATCAATTCGCCCGAACAGCTTTTCCTGAAGGGCAGCAAAATCAAAACGACCAAATCCTAATACCATGACCACAAACATCCCAGCAGGCTACCAAGCAGACTCAAAAGGCCGTCTCGTTCCCGAGGCCGCAATCCCGCCCATTGACCAGGAGCGAGACAAGCTCGTGAGAGAGATTGTTTCCTCTGCCAAGTTGTTGCGCGACGCCCTGCGCGATTTCCGTGCTCGCACGTATGCCGACATTGATGCCTTCGCGACTCTCAGTGCCGAGAAATACGGTGCCGAGATCGGCGGCACGAAGGGCAACCTCTCGCTCCTGAGCTTCGATGGAAAATTCAGGGTGCAGCGCGCCATAGCCGACGTGCTCGTATTTGATGAGCGACTGCAAGCAGCCAAGGCCCTCATCGACAAATGCCTCACTCGCTGGGCGAAGGATGCTCAGGCCGAGATCAAAGCCCTGGTCCAGGATGCATTCCAGGTGGACAAATCCGGCAACATCAACACCGGTCGCGTGCTCAGTCTTCGGCGATTCGGCTTCGATGATCCCGATTGGAAATCCGCCATGCAGGCGATCAGCGACAGCCTGCTGGTCGCGTCCACTCGCACCTACCTGCGCGTCTATGAGCGCAATGATGCCACCGGCGCGTATTCCCCGATCAACCTCGATGTGAGCAACGCATGAGCGCGGAAACCGTCATCCAATACGCCTACCAGCTCGCGTGGAGCGCGTTCGTCGTGGGGCTCGTAGTCGGCGTCATTCTCGTTCTCGCTGTCCTCTGGCTCCGCGCCGTCATCGCGGAAGCCCGCCGCCACGATCAATTCCGCATCAACCGCCGCACGCCATTTCTCTCGTGAGCAACCCACTCTCAAAGCCCCCATTCTCCGCGCCGGTCTGCGAGATCCGTCCGGCACGCATCCACCGCGACCATGCGGATCTCTATGCCCTCCTGGCCCGCGAGGAGGAGATGCTCATCCAGATCGCGAGTCTCGACAAGCGGATTGCCTTCGAGTTCGCAAAACTCCTCCAGCCATGAACCTGCGCAAATGCTGCATCTGTGGCGCGCGCGTTCGCAATCAGAACCCGAGCCCGAAAATCGACACCTGCGACCATGTCTGCAGGGAGGCCAAAGCCCACGGGATCTCCCGCGCCGAGCAACTCCAGCGCGAGGCCGACTCACAGCCCTGGCCAGAGAACCCGTTTGAATTTCTCGCGAACGGAATCGCTCGGCGCTCCTACACCCTGCCCATCGCACCATGACACCGACCATCTACAAACGCTCCATCGACACCCGCTGGCGGTGCGTGGTCCGCACGATTTCCAACAAACCGGTTCACCGTGGAACCGAATGCCGAAACGAAGAATCCGCCGCGCAATATGCACGACTCCTGCAGCGCGACATCCAACGCCGTGCGGAGAAAGGGGACATGCTGCCCCCCCCCCGCGCTAACGACCCGCTCCCGTAAAAAACCATGAACACCACCACACTCATTGAACTGAAGGAACATCACTCATCCAAATCCGAGGAACTCCGCGTGATTGCACGTCTGCAGGATGACGAGGGATTAAGTGAAAAGCAGCGCATGACGCTCCGTATGCACGAGCGTTTCGTTGTTTCCCTGGACGAAGCCATTTCAACTCTCTCCAAGCCATGCTGACCAAAGGGCAGTTTTTCCGTTACAACACGGAATGGAAAGCCGTTTGCGCCGCGCGCGACTGGAAGGTTAACGACGAAGCCGCGCGCCTAGCCTTTCACCGGGAGAACAACCTTCCCGACAGCCGCAAGGATTGGAACAAACGGAACCACTTCGACACGTTTCTCGCGGCCTGCAAGGAAACCAAGGGGCAGCGCACAGGCGGCAGCAAACGGACGGATGAAGACGGCGAACGCCGCCGCCTCGTTTGGAGGATAAAGGACGACGCTAAAAAGGCCGGGCTATCTCCTTCCTACATCGCCGAGTGCGCCCGCGACATCCACGTCCTGGGCAATTGGGAGGATCTGGACCTCGACAGCCTCACCAACCTCATGAAGACGATCCACAACCGGGCAGGCCGGAAGCTGGGCCACGATCCCCGGAACGTCCGGCATTCGTCCCCGCGCCGCCAATACGTGCTCGACAAGGTTCCTCGCATGTTCACGCCCCGGCGCTCGAATAAGCCAGCCACGGCCACCACAGCGCCAACAGGGAGCCATGGCGACATGATTGCCTCCGACATCAACGCCCACTGGAAAAACCCGGACGAACTGATTCACGCCATCGATCCGGACAACGAGCCTTTTTGATGAGCACCACGATGAAATGGAAATGCCTGGGGTGCCGCGAAATCTTCGACGGTCCCAAGGACCGCTCGCCCGGCTCATGTCCATTCTGTGGCTCGGCTGAGATCTTCGACATCAATGTCGAACGCGCCGAGATCCCTCCCGGCACCTACATCATCATCCCGATCCAGCCCGTCCTCCACGGGAGAAACTGATGAACTCGCTGGCGCATGAAATCGAAGCCTATCTCCGCGAAGCGTGCGGATGGGTTTCAAAGCGCCAGATCTGCGAGCGTTTCGGAATCCCCGAGCGCCGCACCCGCGCCGATGGTGACCGCCCCGGACTCCTAGACGATTTCGCCGTCTCCTCAACCTGCGAAGGGATGTCCGGATTCATCCATAACGATTTTCTCCCGACCGCCGACTACCTGCCCATCAAACACCGCATCCGCCGACACGCCATCGCCGAACTGCGAAAAACCCGCCGATGGGATTCCTCCCGAAGAAACCGCTTCGTCGGAATTTTTCCCGACCAGCGCGAGCGCTTCACCCAACAAGGCACTCTCTTTCCGCTATGAACTTCACTATGAGCGAGTGCCTGGGCTACGACAACATGGGCAACAACCATCGCCTGCTCTGCGAGGCAGACCGAAAGAAACTGGAGGCAGGAGAATACCTCCGCGTGGCCGGAGATGCGATCTGCGTCCACTGCAAGCTCCCGTTCTCGCTCCACCCCGCCGTGCAGGGCGCGCTCTGGCTCAACCGCGCCTGCGACGGCGACCTGATCAAGCTATGAGCCTGTTTAACGAACTGCTCTGGAACTTCGACCATGAGGGATGGAACGAATGGGACATCCCGAAATTGAAATTGAAGGAAATCCAGTTTCTGTGCCAGGCACTCGGCGCTCCAAAGTCTGGCACGAAAGAAAAAGTTTCCATCCGCCTCCTCGCCGTCCGTCAGGTCCGCCTAAAAATCTCAAAATACCCGGCGAGCGAGGACGGCGTGGCCGCGATGGTTGCCGACTTCCCGAAGGAGCCGCTCCGCTGGATGACCAAGGAGGCCGGGCTGTGGAGATCCGGAAACAAAAAGCAGCTCGCGATTGTGCTTCTCAACTGGAGAGAAAGGGTCCGCGCCTCCGGGCGAAAATTTCTCGACCAGGCATTTGCCGCCGCCGCCCAAGCCCCGCGCCAGCTCACTTTTGATTTATGACTCATTTTGATTCAGGCCCTGCCCAGGGAAAAGCGTTGTTTCTCAAGAGGACTCCCCGCCTCCTTCGTGTTGTCGAATGCGCAGGGAAATTCGATGCGCTTGACCAACTCGATGATGTGGCTTCGCCGGATGAGACGATCCATGTTTACAGGCTGATCGCAGTTGGCGGAAGAACCCACATCTACGGGAAGAGGATCAGTGGATGGTATACCCACGCCACTTACACGCTCCACAACCCGCAGCCGGAGGATTCCTTGATCCGCGATAATGACCGCTGGCGCGCTTGGACTCGGGATCTCGCGGAAAAATACCCCGCTCTTTTCCGCATTCCTGGAATCGACTGATTATGGTCGCGCTACTTCAGAGGTCTTTCGACCAGGCTCTTTTTCCAGTCCCCGGAAAATCCGAATGTCGGCGCGGGCACCAGATCGGCAGAAAACCAAAAATCCGTGAACGGCTTCACGTCCGGGATGCAAAACCAGTGAGCCTCGCTGTTTTTATCCATCGCCCACCAGCGAGCGTTCTTCGGGGATTGGGTCCAGTCAATGTCTGGCATAGCTCAAATCTTACCACAGCCGTCAATCCGGCCGTGCGAATTTGCTCCCTTTGTTATGGCCGCTGATTCCGATCTGGTAAAAACCTACCTGCACCGGCTGCGGACGCAGTTTTACCCGGACGACGAAAAATGTTTTTTCCAGCAGCGGTCGCTGCTCATTCGCGCGATCACTCACCCTGCGCATTGGCTCGACGAGCGCGGGGTCCGTCTGCCGGAGCGCCGCCTGTGCCAGATCCTTGATGAGATCATCAAGGGGATCATGCACCACGGGGCGACAGGGAAGATCGAGTATTTCTGCAAATACTTCCTGCACGCCGTCCAACAGCACATGAAGCATCAGGGCGATGCATATTACGACGAGGGAAAATCGCTCCGCTTCATCACGGATACCGCGATGGAAAATCTCACGAAAAAGCAGCGGGAAAAACTCGGCGACGCCCAGGACGCAACAACATCCAGACTCGCCGATCTCAATCGCCTCATGCGCGAGACGGCCGTGAAGAAAAAGAAAGCCGCGAAAGCCCCATCCGCGCAGCTCGATCTTCTATGAAAGCGTGGAGGCGCGGAATCCATGAAGGCTGACCGCGCGGGATCGGAGAATTGATCTCGGGCTCGCGCTCCTGGCGCGACGCACGATAACCGGACATCCACTCACGCATGAGGACATTGCCGCGTGGGCAGGTTGCTCAAAGAGCACTGTTTTCCGCATCGAGCAACGTGCTCTCAAGAAGGCAAAACGACTCTGCGCGGAACACGGGATCTCTTTTCCGATAGAATTCAGGGAATGAAATCAACAGCCATCGGTTACACAGTCAAACCCGCCGTCACTTGGCCGGGAGGAAAGGCCCGGCTCCTCAAGCATATCTTGCCCCATATTCCCAAGCACGTCTGCTATGTGGAACCATTCGCCGGAGGTCTCGCCGTGCTGCTCGCGAAGCCGAGATCACAGATCGAGGTGCTCAACGACATCAATGGCGATCTGGTCACCTTCTATCGATGTGTTCGGTTCCATTCCGATGTGCTGCTCACGGAGCTGGAGTTCGTATTGTCGAGCCGACAGGAATTTGAAGATTTTCGGGATCAACCTGGCCTCACGGACATTCAGCAGGCATCCCGGTGGTTTTTTCGGAACCGCAACTGTTTTCGAGGAGCCAATCTGGAGACGTTCGGAACGTCCCCAACCAGCGCCCGAGGTTCTCGGGAGGCACGGATGGAGGCGATTCGCCAGCTCAACGTCCGATTGGATCGGACTACCGTTGAAAACCTGGACTGGCAGCGGTGCCTTGATGTTTACGACCGCCGCGAGACGTTCTTTTTTTGCGATCCCCCATATACGGCCTGCAACGCCGGGATGTATGCGGCCTGGACAACCGCTGACGTTCAGAAGTTTCGAGAGCGCCTCGACCGGCTCAAAGGTCGCTGGCTCGTCACCCTCAACGACGCTCCAGATATCCGCAGGATCTTCTCGGACTGCAAAATCGTCGCCATCGACCGGGCAAAAGGAATTACCCAGGAAAAGGAGAAAACCTACCGGGAACTGGTGATCATTCCTCGGGAGGCAACAAAACCTCCCTCGCCCCACGTTTCTTGAGCTTTCGACGGACGGCATTGAGGACCATGCTTCGAAATAGCCCGGTATGCGGCAGATCTACGGTGCTCAGATCGATGTTCTTGCCGGTCAAGTCCCGGCCCAGGTGCTGCTCACCGATCCATTTTCCGGCCTCCTCTTGGGCCGATTCCCAACTCAGGGGTCATTATTTCCGCGCCTCCGCTCGCTGAAATTGGTGTGCATGCCCTCTTTTATCCCTGTTAATCGCCAATGCAACCCCGCAAAATATCCGTCTAGCGATTGATATTCGGCCCTTTCCTGGCCTTTCTCCCTCAAAATGGCATTCCGGCCCCGACTCGCCCAGGGAAGCCCCACAGAGCCCGATAAACACGCGGATTTCGGGCTATTTCGGCCTGCTCGACTCTATTTCGGCTTGCCTCAAATCAGGCGCGCGGACTCAGTGCCACCCTGTCGGTTTCAATGAATACGAACAGCGGAATCAAAGCGAGGTCCGAGGCGAAAGCCAAGGAAGAACAGACAACGAAACTTGGGCTCGACGTGCATGCGGGGCAGATCACGGTGTGTCGGCAGCAGGAGGGGTTGCTGACGTCCTCCTTGCTCGGGAGCGAGATCCTGGACTGGCACCGATTCAAGAACCGGCGGCAGGTGGCGAGTTACACCGGGCTGTGTCCGAGCGAGCATTCCAGCGGAGAGAAGCGCAAGCAGGGATCCATCAGCAAACACGGCAATCCGCGCGTGCGACATCAGTTGGTGGAGGCCGTCTGGCGCTTGCAAATCTGGCAGCCGACCTACCCTCCGCTCAAGAAGTTGCGGGAGGCCAGCGGGGCGAGGATGTGCAAGCGAGCGGCGGTGGCCGTGGCGCGGCGGTTGGCTGTGGATCTGTGGCGCATTGAGACCGGCCAATGCTCGGCGCAAAAGCTCGGTCTCACGCTCGCCAAACCTTCCCAAGCCTGAAAGCACCGGCCAGGGACACTTTGCGGTGGGGACGGCACGCGTCCGTTTGACCACTTGGGTTGTGCGAGCAGCCCGGCTAAAGGATGGGACCGTTCGTCTCCGCCGCTCTTTCCGCATAATACCATATCTCATAAATAACGTGACATGTGTGTATTTGGACACGAGGATGAGGAATGCGAGGACGCAAACTCAAACTGGGGCTACCCGAAGTGGCAGCCGTTATCGAAGAGCGGCACGCGAAGGAGCGTGACGCGCGCAACAAGAACCGCCTTCTGGCAATCA